>JAVBRD010000021.1:0-26198 GCA_031548365.1 Eubacteriales bacterium | reverse complement strand
CTTTGCGGAAGCCAAAGATAACCACGGATTCCGATGGGCTCGCATGATTGGCCTTGCCAACATGAAAGAGCAGTCTTACCTGACCGCAGCGGTCCAAAACATGAAAAGAATCGCCCGCTTTTTCCTTTTTATCGTCGGCTTGTCTCATTCATTGGTACACTCAAAGGCACCTCTCGCCTTCGCGTGAGGTGCCTTTGTCGGCAAACTGAGGGAAGCCGCAGTAACGGCTTCCCTTTTTAGTGCAGGCTTAGTAGAGCTGTGAAGTCAGGATCCAACCGATGGTCCCGTTGTACATCACCTGAGTAAATGAACCGCTCGTCGCATCAAAGGCGATCACGGAGCTGCCGTCGTCGACTTTCTCAAGGCGCGTCCCATTGGATTTGGCCGTTTTGCGCAGGGAAGCGTAGCTGGTCGCAGTGACCGTTTTGAGTTCGCCATCCGCGGGCAGCGTCGTGGTGCTGATGTCGACATATGCAGCGGGAACCCAAGCGGACACTGAGCCGCTGCTCACTTTGACGTAGTTGGCGTCGTTCTTGGGCGCCAGAATGACGACCCATTTGCCGGAGAAATTCATCGTTTTCCTGAAGTCGGCATCGTAACCGCTCACGGTGCTCTTGAGCATCTTGCCAACCTGCGCGCCGGATTTAAACGTTGCGATGCCGCCGTCGTCGATGACGATATCACCGGATGTCGATGAGCCGGCAGGCGTAGTACCGACGGGTTCTGTAACGACGATGGTGAACGTGCGCGCGCGGGCGGTGTACTCGCCGTAGTAGCCTTGGTAGCTGTAGCCGTAATAGTACGGATCGTTGTAATAGTAACTGCTGTTCACGCCGTACCCGGCCGGCCAGTACATTGCGGACAAACCGATCTCGGTAACAAGGCGATACGCCGTGTTGTTGGGGTAGCCGTAGTAAACCCATCCGTTGGAGGTCAGGTAGGTCCCGTTGTTGGGATTATAGAAGTAGTAGATGCCGCCCAGCGGTATCGCGTACTGAGAAGGAAGCGACCCGATGGTTCCGCCGCCAATGTTCCCGACGATGCCGGAACTGCTCACGATGCGGTAGCCGGAAGGAACCGTGAGCGTCACATAGTACGTCCCGGCTTTTGTAGCCTTGAATGTCGCGGATTGGATGGACAGCGCGCTCAACGTGACATCCGTTGTGGGGGCGTTGGTTGTGAACGTCACGGGGATGCCTGTTATCGGGGTGTTGTAGCCGTAGCCGTAGTTGTAGCCGTAGTTGTAGTTATAATTGTAGTTGTAATAGTTGTAATTGCCGTAATAGGCAAGGAGCGCGTTCAGCGTGATCGCCTCGCCGACGCTGACCGTCGCGGGCTTGCTCAGCTCAAGCGTGAGATCGCTCAGGTTGGCGTTGCCGTCGTAGCCGCTATACCCACTAAAGCTGGTGTTCACAGAGAGTGAACCAAGCGAGCACTCTTCGCTGTCCGTGTTGTATTTGGCCGTGAAAACCGCTGACGAATATATCGTGGTTCCGTAATACGTTTTGGGAGCGGGCAAGATGACGTTCTCGATTTGATACTTGTCGTTGCCCAGCGAAGTTATGCTGGTGCCACTGTATGTCCTGTCAGTGTCGGTCTTAACGACGACAGAGGTTGGAGTCGCGTCGAGCGTGAACACAACGTCAATCTCCGTCTGCGTGTTGCTTGTGATTTCCACGCTCAAGGATCCGTAGATGTTCACGTAGGAGCTTGATGCCGTAACACTTGTAAGGCTGCCAGTGGCCGCCGCTGCGGATGTGATCGGCGCAAGCACGGTAATAGCCAATATGGCGCTCATCAAAACTGCGAAAAGTTTGTTACTGGTTTTCATGCTAATCTCTCCTTCGCCAAAGTGGGTCGTGTTGCACCGGGATCGCGTCCCATACAGTGTATTCACGCGAGAACGCAATATCCGTGCGGGAAGATGAGGCTTGTGAGATCGCCTCATTGTCTATAGTATACCACCGTTCCCAAAAAAGGAAACTACAGCAGCGCCTTTTTGGTTAAAAATTAACCGATACGTAATATTGTCGCAACAATTTGGCGATCAGGAAGCGTAGTGAACGAGGATGCTCGTCTATGTCGCCCTTGCTCCATCGCGGTTTGCATGATATGCTTGCGGCATGAGAAGAGCTAAAGCCACCCGCCTAGTCGTAGCGATAATTGCGGCGCTGATGATACTGGCGCTGCTTCTGCCCTTGTTAACCGCACGGGGTGCAGCGCTTCCGAGTTAAGCAAAAACCGCCGCATAAGCTTAAGGCTTCTGCGGCGGCTTTGTTTATCCTTGTGTGTGGCCGTGCTTGTCGCGTCAAGCGTTTTGTAACGACCGTGGAGCGTGGGTGCTTAAAGATTCTTTACAGTGCGAAGAGCGCGTGCGGGCCGCAGATCGGAGCGCTGGTCAGCATGTTTGCGCAGCGTTTTCATGCCCGCGGTTCGCTGACTGGGTCTTTTTGCCTCTCGTCCGCGGCGTGGTGGTGACAGCCGGCTCCGTCACAGCCATCGCAGCTGACGCACTGCCCTTTGACCGCTTTTGTCAGCATGTTCCGAATGATCAGCCCGACAACGCACAGCAGGGCCGCTCCGATGAGAAGGGTGGCAAGGTTGTCTGTGATAAAGCTCAGCATGTAATCACCTCAAATTGTTTCATATGCTCGCGGCTGCTTTGGTTGTCCGCTTTTCGGAACCAAGGCTTGACGGTTTGCGCACGAGCATGTAAATAAAGCCCGCGAGTACCAGAAGCGCCGCGATCGTGCCGATGCCAAAACCACCGCCAGTCATGAGCGAACCGAGCTGGAAGACGCACAGTGCGACTGCGTACGCGAACGCGCACTGATAACCAATGGCGAACCAGAACCACCTGGGATTGTTCATCTCGCGGCGGATCGCTCCCATCGCGGCGAAACAGGGGGCGCACAGCAGGTTGAACACGAGGAAGGAGTATGCGGCGACCGCAGTGTAGCTGGAGGCGAGCGCCGTCCAGACCTCGGAACCATCTTCGGCAACCTCGGCAAAACCGTACAGAACGCCGAACGTGCCGACCACGTTTTCTTTTGCGATCAAACCAGTGATGGCTGCGACGGCGGATTTCCAATCGCCCCATCCGAGCGGTGCGAACAGCCACGCGATGCCGTTGCCCATGACGGCGAGGATACTCTGCGACATGTCCACCATGCCGAAAGAACCGTCAGCCCAGCCGAAGCTGGAGGTGAACCAAACGAAAATCGTGGCCAGCAGGATGATCGTCCCGGCTTTCTTGATGAACGACCAGCCGCGCTCCCACATGCTGCGCAGTACGCTGCCCACGGTGGGCCAGTGGTACGCGGGAAGCTCCATAACAAAAGGAGCGACGTCGCCCAGAAACATTTTCAGCTTCTTGAGGATGATGCCCGAGCATACAATGGCAAAGATGCCGATGAAATACGCGCTGGGCGCGACCCACCACGCGCCGCCGAACATCGCGCCCGCGATCAGAGCGATGATGGGCAGCTTGGCGCTGCACGGGATGAAGGTCGTGGTGATGATGGTCATTTTGCGGTCGCGGTCGTTTTCTATGGTGCGCGAGGCCCTGATGCCCGGTACGCCGCAGCCCGTGCCGATGAGCATGGGAATGAAGCTTTTGCCGGACAGGCCGAAGCGTCGGAAGATCCTGTCCATGATGAACGCCACGCGTGCCATGTAGCCGCAGCCTTCAAGGAACGCCAGGAAGATGAAGAGGATGAGCATCTGGGGAACGAAACCGAGTACAGCGCCAACGCCCGCCACGATTCCATCCAAAATCAGGCTCTGCAGCCAATCAGCGCAGTGAACGGCATCAAGGAAACCGCCGAGCATCGCCGGCACACCGGGTACCCACACGCCGTATGACGCGGGATCGGGTTCGGGGGCGGCGAGCGCGGCCGCGAAATCGGCGGAGGCGATGGGCAGCGTTTCGGTCACGTTGCCTTCGTCATCTGTGATCTCAGCGGATGCGGTCACATCCTTGGTTTGTGCGAGGAACGCGGCGATCATGGCCTGATCGGGCTCCTCGGACTCAAGCGCGTCGGAAAGCGCATCCGCGGACAGTCCTTTATCCTCCGCCGCGGCGATGAAAGCCTCGATTTTGAGCTGTTCGACGTCGTAAGCGCCGACGGACTCCTCGTAAGCCCCTGCTCCGATGCCGAACAAGTGCCAGCCGTCCCCAAAGACGCCGTCGTTGGCCCAGTCTGTGGCAACTGTGCCCACGGAGGTCACGGAGACGAAGTACACGATGAACATCACGACTGCGAAAATGGGGAGCGCGAGGAAACGGTTGGTGATCACGCGGTCAATCTTGTCGGACGCGGACAGCTTGCCTTTGTTCTTGGACGTGCGGCAGCTCTTGATGATGGACTCTATGTACGTGTAGCGCTCGGAGGTGATGATGCTCTCGCAGTCGTCATCGAGCTCCTCTTCGCAGCGCTTGATGTCAGCTTCAATATGCGCGAGTTTCGTAGGATCGAGCTTGAGCTTTTCGGCAATCTTTTCGTCGCGTTCAAAGAGCTTGATCGCGTACCAGCGCTGCTGCTCCTCTGGCAGGTTGTGAAGCACCGCCTCCTCGATGTGAGCGATCGCGTGCTCAACCCCCCCAGAAAAGCTGTGCATGGGCACAGTTCTGCTCTCCTTGGCGGCTTTGAGCGCGGCTTCGGCGGCTTCCGTCACACCCGCGCCCTTGATCGCGGAGATCTCAACCACTTGGCAGCCTATGGCCTTGGCCAAGGCGGCTGTGTGGATTTTGTCGCCGCTTTTGTTGACGACATCCATCATGTTCACCGCGACGACGACGGGTATGCCAAGCTCAGTTAGCTGCGTAGTCAGGTAGAGGTTGCGCTCAAGATTGGTGCCGTCCACGATGTTAAGGATCGCGTCGGGACGTTCGTCGATCAGGTAGTTCCTGGTCACCACTTCCTCAAGGGAGTAGGGGGAGAGGGAATAAATGCCCGGAAGGTCCATAATCGTGACGTCTTTTTGGCCTTTGAGCTTGCCCTCTTTTTTTTCAACCGTAACACCGGGCCAGTTGCCAACGAATTGGTTGGAACCGGTCAAAGCGTTGAATAACGTGGTTTTTCCGCTGTTGGGATTTCCCGCAAGCGCGATTTTGATCGACATTGCTATCCTCCTGTTGCGTCAGTCGTGTTTTCTACTCCACTTCGATGGTGTCGGCGTCGGCCTTGCGCAGGCTTAACTCGTACCCGCGAACGGTCACCTCAACCGGATCGCCTAACGGCGCGACTTTCCGCACGAGAATCTCGACGCCTTTGGTGATGCCCATGTCCATAATCCTTCGCTTGACGGAACCTTCTCCGTGGAGCTTGACGACTTTTGCGCTTGCGCCCACGCTCACGCTTTTTAGGGTCTTCATGTTATCCTCCTCAAACCATAATTCTGATGGCCATGCTCTTGTCAAGGGCTATGCGGGAATCCTTGATTAGGAGGATCATGTTTCCCGCCAGCTCGGCAACCACGGTGACCGGTTCGCCGGGCACAAAGCCGAGGTTTTCAAGATGCCTGCGAACCTCATCCTTGCCCGTGATTTTTTTGATGCTGTTGGTTTCGCCGATCTTTGCCATCGTGAGCGGCATCATGGTTCCCTCCGATGATGTTAGTATAAACTAACTATAGTCCTCAAAAAACGAGTCAACAATTAGGCTCAGCTAACATTATATCCTGATCTATTGCGACTGTCAATACATGCTCATCAAGATCCTATATGACACGAGTTATGGATGGACGCACCGGTCGCGCCCGTTTTCCTTTGCGACGTACAGGTTTTTATCCGCGTTCTCCAAAAACTTAGAAAAGTTAAGGCCTTTGTGATAAACGCTCAGCCCAGCGCTGATTGTGACGTGAAGATCGCCGCGCCATTTGAGAGAGCGGATTCTGTTCATAATTTCATCCATTTTCCGGATGGCGGGAACTAACCCGCTGTTCTTAAAAATGATGACGAACTCCTCGCCGCCGTATCGGCCGAAGACTTCGTTGTCCGACATGAGTTCACGCGCGCATTCTGAGAGCCTGACCAGCACCTCGTCGCCGTAAACGTGGCCGTAAGTGTCGTTGATGGCTTTGAAATGGTCGATGTCCATGATGCACAACGCGAGGTCGCTCCCGTCGTCGTACGATTTTCGCATTTCTTCGTTGATGCACATGGTCAGGTATCTGCGGTTGTAGATGCCGGTCAGACCATCGGTGATCGAGCTGTATTCGAGCCGCTGAACGAGCGCCTCGGTTTCGCGTTTTGATTTGATGTAGCTGCCCAGCACCTGGTAGGCGAGGTAGACGCTCACCGTGTAGCTGAGGAACATTCCGATGGTCAGGTCGATCATGTGCGCCTCCCGGCTGGGGTAGGGTACGTAGATGCGCGGATAGCGGATCTCCAGCATGGAAAAGGTCATGAACATGGCGATGGTGATCATGAGGATTGTCAGTCGGAACCTTCCTTTGAACGCGACGACGACAAAAATACCGATGAGAACGACGAAAGGCATTGTGGAACCAGTCGCGCCTCCGGTGGAGAACCACAAAAACGGAAAAAGAATGAAGATAGCGTAGAGAATGACGACGACCGATGGAATCCGCCATTTGCGCGTTTTGGTGAAGTAAGTGATGCAAACACAGTCCAGCGCGATGTTAATACCGGGTATGATGAGCGTGATGATGCTCAGGCCCAGCGTGATGTTACCAATCAAGCCGATCAAAGACATGAAAATGCCAGAGACGGAGACCAGCAAGAACGTTTTCTCTTCCAATGAAAAATTATCCATGGCGATGAGATTTTTGAGTGCATGTAAGTTTCGGCAGAATTCGCCCATTGACAACAGTCGCTTTCGCTAATATTTATTGTATTCGCACAGTATAACAAATTTTTCCATAAAAGCAACGCTTCTTAGCACATTTGGTGAATGCGCCTACGATCCTATTTCGGCATCGCGAGTTTTCCCGCGGCGAGCGTCTCATCCGACGCGTCGAGCACGACGACGTCGCCAGCCGCAAGGCCAGACGTGACGACGATCAGGCGGTCCGTCTCAAGGCCGGTCTGGATGGGTGCGCAGACAAGCGCGCCATCCCTGATGAGCCACGCCGCGTCGCGGTCGTCGAACTTGGCGAGCGCGGTCTTGGGAATAGCGATGGCGCCATCCACTCTGTGCGTGACAAACTCGCACGAAAGCCCGTAGCCTTCCCCTGGCGCGCCCTCGGCCGGAAAGGTAGGTTTTATTTTGACCCGCACGCGCTGCTCCGCGAGGCCAAGTGCGGAGACGCTCTGCACCGCGACGGGCGAGATATCGGTAACGACACCCACAAACGTCTTGTCACCCTCGCGCTTCTCCCAGATCAGCGCGGCCTCCATGCCGACCTTGAGCGCTGCCGCATCATCGGTCGATACATGACACTCGACCTCAAGGTTGGCAGGATCGACGATCTCCAGTACGAGCGCGCCTTTTTGTATGTATCCGCCCGTTTCAGCGCTCAGCCGCGTGATGACGCCCGACATGGGCGCGGACAACACCGCGCCGCTCAGCTGGCGGCTGATCTCTTCGATTTGCACATCGGTTTGCTCGATCATGGTGCGATACAGGTTGGCCGTCACGGATTGTTCGTCGGTGGACATTGTTTTTTTAAGCAGGCTGATCTGATTATCGACCTGATGCCGCGCGTCTTTTGACAGCTCGCCGGTTTTCTCATTTTGTGAAAGCTGCGCGCGAAGCTGCGCGATCTGCGTTTGCGTCTGGTCGCGATGCCCCACCCACTGCGCCTCGAGCGAGCGGCGCTCGGCGTACTTGGCGTCAAGCTGCGCGCGCAGGGTGGGTGGGTCAGTGATCATGGTGCGCGTGTCGTTTGGACCTTCCTGGAACACACCGCCGCGTATGAGCTGCTCGGTAAGCAAACGAATCTGTGTGTCGCACTGTTCAAGAAGCGCGCGGTAATACTGGGACATCCCTGTGGACTGCGAGGGATCGTCGGAGAGCTCGCGCTCAAGCAGCGCAATCTGGGAGAGGATGTCGGCGGTTGTGTCGATGGCCCGCCCCGAAGCCTTCTGCGCCTCAAGCTGGGCGATCTGCTGCCGCGTTGTCTCTATCTGCGACGCCCATTGCGCCTCGATGTTTTTCTTTTGTACCTCAAGCTGGCGCACCTGTGCCGACAACTCGGTCACGTCCACGCGCGCGATGACATCACCCGCTTTGACCCGGTCGCCAAGCCGCGGCCCGACGCTCAGGATAGGGCCGGAGACGTCAGAGGTGACCACCCCGCGTTTAACAGCGCGCACGCTCGCTTCCTCGCGGAAGCGGTATTCCACGGTCTGGGGCGCGAGGGTCAACCCCGCGTATGCGACGGGTTGCTGTGATTGCCAGTAGTACGCGTATCCCGCGCCTCCCGCAATGACCAGCACAATCGCGATCATGACGATTTTCTTGAGCATGGCGACCCCTCCATGACGTACGATGACTTTGACGGAAGACACGGGTTTTGTTGCGTGGGTTGCTCCGGCGCGCGGAGACGGGCAATATGCGGCCCTGTGAAATGTCACTTAGGCAGGGGAGTGGCTGCGGCGCAGCCGTCACACCCTTGGTTCCTCACCTCGTTACTCCCTTTCCTTGAGCACCTCAACCATGCTCAGGCGCGAGATGCGCCGCGCGACCATCAGAGACGAGAGAAACACCGCTGCGGCTACGCAGATAAGCGCTTGCGCATACGCCTCCGATGTGATGAGGGTGGGGAGCGTGTAGCTGTCGCTTGCCATGCTGGACGCGAGTAGGACGAACAGTTGCTTGGCGAGCGGAATGCCCAGCGCGGTGCCGATTACGGCAAGGATGATCTGCTCGAAATTGATTACGCCCGCGGTTTCTCCTCGCGTGAACCCGAGGACACGCATGCTCATCAGCTCTCTCGCGCGCTCGGAGAGGCTGACGATGCTTGCGTTGTACAAAACCGCAAAACCGACGAGTGAACTGACCACGCCCATGACATAAAAGATGCCCATGTACATATCGAACTGACTTGACATGCTGCGGTAGGCTTGCTCGGCGTTTGTCACCGACGCGACGTTCTCCGCGTCGCCCAGCCGCTCGAGCAGGCGGTCGATCTCGGCCTGCTTGCCTTGGGTCATGAGCGTCGCCGAAGTCGCGATGTCGCCCGAGTCCAGCGCACCGCACAGAAGCGTTCGGTCGACAAAAACGTTCGCACCAAGGTATTGCGACGCGATCGCCGCAATGTTTAGCCTGATTGTTTTGTCAGGATAGGAAAAACTCAGCGTGAGCGTGTCGCCAACGCTGACGCTCAAAAGTTTGGCCGTGTACGCGTTGACAACCACGCCCGCGTCCGGCAGGTCCATGGCGCGATCGTTCGTGTCGAACAAGCGGTACATTGATGCGCCTTTATCGATCCCGAGCACTGTGAGCGTCTGCTCCCTTTCACCGCTTCGGATGGTCGCGGGGAGCTCTAGCAGCGTCTCGACCGAGGACACGCCGGAGAAGTGCAGAAGTGAACGGCCAAGAGCTTTCGCGTCCGTGATGTCCCGCATTTGAACCCGCAGGTCGAAGTGCTGTACGTCGCGCAGCTCGCGGTCGAGCAGGAAGACGAAAATCGGGTAGAACGAAAATACGCACGCGACCAGCGCAAAACAGACGGCCATGCTGCCCAACGTTGTCAGGGAGCGCGTGCGGTTGCGCATCATGTTGCGCAGAGTGAGCTGCGTCGCGGCCCTAAGACCCCGCCAAAGGAAGGGAATGCGCTCCAACAGGATGGGTTTGCCGCTTGGAGGGGCGGGCGGGCGAAGCGCTTCCGCCGCCGGGAGTTTCAGGACGCCCCGCGCGCCGTAGACGCTCGCGAACACCGCGAATACGAGCGAGATCGCCGCTAGTTGGACGAAATCCTCGGCGGAAAACGCGCCGGTGATGCCTGGCAGGTGAAAGAAGTCTTTGTACATTGAAGCAAATGATCCCGCGAGCAGGGATCCCATGCTTCCGCCGATGCCCGCGGAGAGCGCGCCGATGACCACCCCGTACCCCGCGTAGTGCCCGATGATGGATACCGAGCCGTATCCGAACGCCTTCATGAGCCCGATCTGTTCTCTTTGTTGCTCCACCATGCGCTTGACGATGACCGTGGTCATCATGCAGCCGATCACGAGAAAAAGATAAGGGAGGCTTGAAGACATGGTCTTGAGCCCCTTGACCTCTTCTTCCAGCATCTTGACGCTCATTTGGTCCTTGCGCGCTCCATGTGAAATCATGCCATAGGCGCGCAAGAATTGCTCCACGTCGGCGCGCGACTGCTCATAGCTGACGCCTGTGTCAAGCGTGTAGCAAACCTCGTTGACACCCCCCGGCGACGCCAGCATTTCCTCCATGGCTCTCAGCGGCACAAACGCCACGCCATACCCGCTGTCGTCGGGTAGAAAACTCACGCCTTCGGGTGTGACATAAGTGTACTCGGGTGACTGCATCAGCCCCGTCACGCGCATGTCGATTTTGCGTCCGCGCACGGCCACTGTGATGGAGTCGCCGAGCGTCATACCGTTCGCGGAAAAGTATGTCTCGCCAATGCACAGCGTGGGTTCGCGCCCGCTGGGCAGCTCGCCGCTGAGCAGCAGGATGTCGTTCAGGCGGCCTTCGTCGGCTTCGTCGAATGAGTGAAGCCGCAGCGACGCGTTGCGCCTGTCGTCCGTGACGATGTTGGCAAGCGTGGTCAGCCGCCCTTGTACGCGGTCTACGCCTTTGACGCGCTCAAGCCCCGCGAGATCGCCGCGCGACATGCCCACCATGCGCGCGAAGCCGTCCGCGAGCCGCTGATTCCTGTAGAATGTGTGTGTCGCGTTCTCAATTCCGCTCGTCATCTGAGACATGGAGGAGAACACCGCGACCCCCAAGCCCATGATCGCCGCGCACGCCACGTAAGCGCCTTTATGGCGCCAGATGTCGCGCAGCGCCTTGATGAGCAGGGTCACTACCACTGCACCTCCTCAGGGGAAACGGGGAACGGGTTCTCGTCCTGTGAGACGATTTGCCCGTCACGCATCACGAGCACGCGGTTGGCCATCATCGCGATGGCCGCGTTGTGTGTGATCACGCATACGGTTTTTTTGTATTCTTCATTGAAACGTTTGAGGACTTTGAGCACGCCGATGCCGGTGGAGACGTCGAGCGCGCCGGTCGGCTCGTCACACAGCAAAAATTCTGGGTTTTTTACCACCGCGCGCGCGATCGCGACGCGTTGCTGCTGTCCGCCGGAGAGCTGGGATGGGAAGTGGGACGCGCGGTCGGCCATGTCCACATCGCGCATCACTTGATCAACTGAGAATGGTTTGTCCGCGATGTCCGCCGCAAGCCGTATGTTTTCACGCGCCGTCAGGTTGGGCACGAGGTTGTAGAACTGGAACACAAAGCCCACCGTCTGCCTGCGGTAGCGGGTCAGCGCCCGCTCGCCCGTTTTTGTCAGTTCAATATTGTTCCAGAAAAGCCGGCCCGATGTGACCGTATCCAGCCCGCCAATCAGGTTGAGCAGCGTGCTTTTACCCGAGCCGCTCGGACCGAGGATGACGACAAACTCGCCGTCGCGCAGCTCAAAGTTCACCCCGCGAAGCGCCCTGACCAGCACCTCGCCGGTTTTGTATTCTTTTGTGACAGCTTCTCCGCGAATCATGTCGCCCTCCGCGTCCATTGTTGGTGCCATTATAAATCTTGGGTGTACTGATGTCAAATATTTATGAACTGAACATTGAAAATAGTTCACAATGATGGTATGATTTTCTGGGGTGATTTGATGAACGGGCACGAACGCCGCGCGCAAGCCAAACGCAACGCCATTTTGGACGCGGCATTCCGGTTGTTCAACGAAAAAGGCTACGCCTCAACGACCGTATCCGAAATTGCTAAATGCGCGGGCGTGTCTCAGGTGACGCTTTTTAAGTACTTTGGAGACAAACTGGCTCTGACGCGCGAGACGATTCATCGTTTCATGGACACCGTCATGCCGCGTTTTGAGGCGATGATTTCCGCCGATGTGCCGTACACCGTGAAAATGGGGCGCATGCTGCTTTTCAAAAGGGAGGAGCAGCTGAAAATCGGCGATTGGCTGTACAACGAGATGCGTTGGGACGACCCCGTGATCCAGTCGTTGATCGCCGATTTTCTACGAGAGCGAGTCCGCACGTTTTACGTCGATCTTTTCACTCAGGCGGAGCGCGAGGGTTCGCTGCCCACAGGCGTTTCGATTGAACTCGCGGTCGCGTACGTCACCATGTGGCAAAAAGTGATCACCCAGCAGGACATGATCCGCAGAGAAAACATTGAGGGGCTGTACCACCTGTTCCTCTATGGTCTCATGGGCATGCCGCCCGGCGCGGACGAAAAAGACCGGCGCGCGTAGCCGTTCGCTGTTTACGCGTTGAAGCTTGCTTGCGGTTACCGCCCGGAGTGGCGCAGTGGTGAGTGAGCGTGTCGTCCGCTTTTCCGGCGTATAGATGCTTCCTTCCGTTTGTAACATCAACAAAAGTGCGATGGGGTCCCTGAGGGTACGAGCCGAAGTTCTGTGTCGTTTCCTGTTGATTTTGCGGCGATTGTGAGATAAACTTCACACATACGAAAGACAGGGGGAATTGCTGTGGAGCCCGTCGACGTCGGTTTCTGGTCGGTCGTCCCGCCGCTGATCGCAATCGCGCTCGCCTTGCTGACCAAGGAGGTCATCGCATCCCTTCTGATCGGCATTTTTTCGGGGACCATCATCTACGCGCTCGCCTCCCACGGCGGGTTCGTTGATATCTTCACGGTGACGACAGGCCTGATGGCCGAAAAGATCGGCGGAAACGCCTCAATCATCATTTTCCTTGCGCTGCTGGGCGCGCTCGTCGCGGTGATTACGCGCGCGGGAGGTTCCAAGGCGTACGGCGATTGGGCGGCTCGGCGCATCAAGAGCCGTTCGGGTTCTTTGTTGGCGACCAGCGCGCTGGGCATGCTGATTTTCGTGGACGACTATTTTAACTGCCTGACGGTGGGTACGGTCATGCGCCCGGTGACGGACAGACAGAGGGTCTCGCGCGCGAAACTTGCATACATCATCGACGCGACCGCTGCGCCCGTGTGCATCATCGCGCCCATTTCCTCTTGGGCGGCTTCGGTCATTTCCCAAATGGAGGGCACGGGCCTCAACGGCATGGACGCGTTCGTCCGCGCGATCCCCTTTAATCTGTATGCCATCCTGACGATCATCATGGTCATCGTCCTCTCGGTCACAAAGCTTGATTTCGGGCCGATGCGCAGGCACGAAGAAAACGCCCATGCAACGGGCGATCTTCACTCAAACAACGAAAAGGCGGTTGATGACGAGCTCGCGTCCATCGTGCCGTCCGCGCGCGGGAGAGTGATCGACCTGATCATCCCCATCGTCTCGCTCATTGTGGCTTGCGTCTTCTCCATGCTGCTCTTCGGCGGGTACTTTGAAGGCGGAAAGACCATCGCGCAGGGCTTCGGCGACACCGACGCGGGCGCGTCGCTCGCACTCGGCGGATTGATCGCTCTCCTCGTTTCGTTCGCGTTGTTTGTGCCGCGAAAGGTGATCGGCTACAAGGATTTTATGGAGAGCATCGTCACGGGCGTGAAATCCATGGTTCCTGCGTTCATCATCCTTGTGCTCGCGTGGGCGATCAGCGGCGTATGCCGCGACCTGCTCAACACAGGCGCGTACGTGGGCAACCTTGTCGAAACGAGCAACATGCCGGTCGCGCTCATTCCGGCCATCGCATTTCTCGTCGCGTGTTTCCTGAGCTTTTCAACGGGGACGTCGTGGGGGACGTTCGGCATCCTTATCCCGATCATCGCGATCATCTGCCAGAACGTCGCTCCCGACCTAATCATCGTTTCGCTCTCGGCCACGCTTGCCGGCGCGGTCTTTGGCGATCATTGCTCGCCCATCTCGGATACGACCATTCTCTCGTCTACCGGCGCGGGGTGTAACCACATCGACCATGTGGCCACGCAGATGCCGTACGCGATCACGGTCGCGGGGTGCTGCCTGGTGGGCTACATCGTGGCGGGGCTGACCAACAATGTCTTTTTGACGCTCCTCGCCGCGCTCGCGTGCCTCGCGCTCGCGTTTGTGTTCATGCGTGCGCTCAGCAAGTCAAGGCCGGTGCCGCAGGCTTCCCAGGGCGCGTAAGCGGGCGGGCGACTGCTCTTCCCGGCGCGGATGCGAAGGCGTCCGCGCCAATGTTATTTTGTGGCGGCCTTAAATGCCGTCGGAGGTGCGACATGAATATAGCCATCGTCGGAGGCGGGGCCTCCGGGCTCACCGCAGCCATCGCCGCCGCGCGCGGGAACCCATCGGCGCGGGTCGTGATTTATGAGCAAAACACCCGCGTCGGGAAAAAAATCCTGCTCACGGGTAACGGGCGCTGCAACCTGACCAACGTGCGAATTGAGACGGCCAGATATCACGGCGCGAATTCGGGTTTTATTAGCCGGGTGCTCACACACCTGTCGTTGCCGGATACGCTTCGCTTTTTCGCCGATATCGGCGTGCCCGCGCGCGAGGAGGACGGGCGGATGTACCCCGCGTCAGGGCAGGCCTCCTCTGTGCTCGACGCGCTGCGCTTCGAGGCGGAGGCGCTGGGCGTCGAGCTCGTGTGCGCCGCGGCTGTCGATGATGTGCAGCTAGATGGCGGTCGTTTGTCGCTTTTCGTAAACGGCGGCTTTCGCGTGTGCGACAGGCTGATTGTCGCGACGGGCGGTGTCGCGGGTGTGGGCAGCGAAAAGGCGCGCGGGGGATACGCGATGCTCGAAAAACTCGGGCACCGCATCACGCATCTCTCGCCAGCCATCGTTCAAATCCGGGCGGAGCCGTCGTTTGCACGCCCGCTTTCGGGCATCAGGCTCGTCGCGGGCGCGCGCGCTGTAATCGCGGAGCGACCCGTTCGCGAAGTGACCGACGAAATTCTCTTCACGGATTACGGCTTGTCCGGGCCGGCCATCTTGCATCTGTCGCGTGTGTTTTCAGCCGGCAGGGACGCGGACATGCGCGTGGAGCTCAACCTCGCACCCGAAATGGACGCGCGGGCTCTTGAAAAGGAGCTGTGCTTCCGGAAGGATCGCTTCCCCGCACGCATGTGTGACGAGTATTTGAGCGGGCTGCTGAGCAAGAGGCTGGGTCAGGCGGTCGTCAAGCACGCTGGCTTGGAGCTGACGCGCGCGGTCGCGACGCTGACGGTGGATGAGATTGCGCGCGTGCGCGATCTCATCCTGTGCCTGCCTCTGCGTGTCGCGGGCGTCAACGGTTTTGCTCAGGCGCAAGTGACGGCGGGTGGCGCGGACACGGCGCAGTTTGATCCGGCGACGCTTGAGTCGCGATTGATCCCCGGCCTGTACGCGTGCGGTGAGATTCTAGATGTCGATGGCGATTGTGGGGGTTTTAATCTGCAGTGGGCGTGGTCGTCTGGCCATCTCGCGGGGGCAAGTGCCGCAAAGGAGGCCATCGCTTGATTGAGCTTTCGCAGATTCGCTTTTCCCCTGACGCCGACTTTTCCGAATCGGCGCTTCGCCTCGCGGCCGCCCGCGTGGCGGGTCTGCCCGATGGCAGCGTGCGTGCGTGCCGCCTTTTGAAAAAATCGCTTGATGCGCGGCGTAAGGATGACATCCATTTTATTTGCTCGATTTTGGTCGAGGTCGACGGCGTCGAGGATGCCGTGCTGGCCGGGATGCAATGGCCGCACGCCGCAGTCTATCGTCAGTACATTTACTCACCTCCGGTTATTCCCGCGGGGCTCAGTCCCGGGCGGCCCCTCGTCGTGGGCTCCGGCCCCGCGGGGCTGTTCGCCGCGCTCACGCTCGCGCGCGCGGGCGTTCCGCCCCTGCTCATTGAACGCGGGCGCGAAGTTGAGAAAAGGTCGCGTGATGTCGACGCGTTCTTCTCAGGCGGCCCTCTTGACGTGGAATCTAACGTTCAGTTCGGTGAGGGCGGCGCGGGCACGTTTTCCGACGGTAAGCTGACCACAGGCACAAAGGACGAGCGCATACAAGCTGTACTGGACGCGTTTGCCCAGGCGGGGGCACCCGAAGAAATTCTGTACCTCGCCAAGCCGCACATCGGCACCGACCGCCTCAAGACCGTTGTGCGCGGGCTGCGCGATGAGATCATCCGTCTGGGTGGTGAGGTTCGGTTTGAAAGCCGTTTGACGGATGTGCTCATCGAGAATGGCGTGCTTCATGGCGCGGTTGTCGCAGGACCGAGCGGCACAAGGACCATCGACTGCGCCTCGCTCATTCTCGCCTGCGGTCACAGCGCGCGCGATACGTTTGAGATGCTCTCTTCGCGCGGAGTGCCCATGGCGGCAAAGGCGTTTTCGGTGGGCGCGCGCATTGAGCACGCTCAGACCGATATCGACCGCGCGCAGTATGGCCGGATGGCGGGCCGCCTGCCTGCCGCTGAGTACAAAATGAGCACGCGGCTTACTGGCGGCCGAGGCGTGTATACGTTCTGCATGTGTCCGGGAGGGTCGGTTGTCGCGGCGGCGAGTGAGGCGGGCTCCGTGGTCACAAACGGCATGAGCCGCCACGCGCGGGATGGCCAAAACGCCAACAGCGCGCTTCTCGTGGGCGTAACTCCCGACGATTTCGGCGAGGATCCGCTCGCGGGTGTGCGCTTTCAGCGGTCGATCGAGCGCGCGGCCTATGCCATCGGCGGCTATCGCGCGCCCGCTCAGCTGGTCGGCGACTTTTTGAGGGGGACGCCTACCACGCGGCTGGGTGGGATCGTGCCGACATACACGCCCGGCGTGACGCCTTGCGACCTTGCCGCGTGTCTGCCGCCGTTTGTGATCCAAGGCATGCGCGTTGCGCTTGCCGACATGGAAAGACGGCTTCGCGGCTTTTCACGCGTTGACGCGGTGCTGACAGCGCCCGAAACGCGGTCATCGTCTCCGGTGCGTGTGCTGCGCGGTGAGGACATGCAATCCATTGGCGCGAGAGGTCTCTTCCCCTGCGGAGAGGGCGCAGGTTATGCCGGAGGCATCGTTTCGGCGGCGGTCGACGGTATTCGTTGCGCGGAGGCGGTGCTGGCCAAACTGGGAGCTTTGGTTTATTAGAGGTAATGATGCAAGAAAACACTCTGGATTTGGCGGAGTTATTTTGGACTTGTCAAAAACAGATAATGTGATAAAATCACTTATAGGTAACCTGTACACAAAAAAGGAGTGGGACTATGCAAAACCTCAAACGCGCGCTTCTGTGCGTCCTGGCCATCGTGATGCTCGCATCCATGGTCGTTGGCTGCACCGCAGCGCCCGCGCCGACGCCGGCTCCCGCCGCACCCGCCCCCGCCGCCCCGACTGCCGCACCTGCGGCTGCTACCCCTGCCCCCGCCGCGGCGACCCCTGCGCCTGCGGCCAACGCTACGCCCCTGCCCCCCAATAACACCAAGCCCTATAACGATCCCGGCGTTCTCCCGATCGTCAATGCCAAGACCGTGATCAAGGTCGGCGTTCCGCAGGGCCAGCACGTCAAGGATTGGAACACCGTTTATCAGACCACTTTCATGGAAGAGAAGACCGGCCTTGATTTCGAGTTCACGCTCTTCCCGGATGCCGAGTATCTTCAGAAAATTGAACTCATGATCGCCGCCGGTGGTTCTGATCTGCCGGATGTCATCGTTCGTGGTCTCAACCAGCAGCAGATCATGCCTTGGGCGGAAGCCAAGATGATCGTCCCGCTGACCAAGTATTACAACGAACTGTTCTACTGGGGCAACGAAACCATCCAGCAGAGCAAAGACCTTTCCAAAGAGTACATCATGAAGTATATCACCAGCTACGACGGTGAAATCTACGGTGCGTACTCTTTCAACAACACCCAGAACAACCAGTACTCCAGCTCGCGCATCAACATCTACCGTCCGTGGCTGCAGGAGCTCAAACTGCCCATCCCGTCCACGACGGATGATTTCCTCTCGACGCTCAAAACTTTCAAGGCGACCGATCTGAACAAAAACGGGAAAAACGACGAAATCCCGCTTTCCGGTTATAAAGACTCGGTCTCCAACCTCCGCAAATTCCTGATGACGCCCTTTGTCTACACCCGAAACGAGTACTGGAACAACGACAACGGCACCATCAGCGCCGCCTTCATCAAAGATGAGTGGCGTGAGGGCCTCAAGTACGCGGCCACGCTGTACAAAGAGGGCCTGATTGATCCCGCGCACTTCACGCAGGATCAGGCGGCCATGACCGCCGTGTGCTCCGCTGATCCGCAGCTCTACGGCGCGTATACCCGTATCTCGACCTCCAACATGGCAGCCGACGATATGGATCGCTATAACTACGACCGCATCGAGCAGCTGACCAACTCCGCCACAGGCAAGACCATGACTTCCATCGACCCAGCGCTGCCCGGCATTTCCGCCGTCATCACCAAGAATTGCAAGACCCCCGAAGCCGCCTACATGTGGCTTGACTACATGACCGGTGCCGACTGCTCCGTCATTACCCGCTACGGCGTGGAAGGCAAAGAGTGGGAAAAGATCGACAGCGCCAAGGCCGAGGCTCAACTCATCGAGTTCTGGAAGACCTATCCGGGCGGCAACCTGCTTGAGCAGTTCTACGGAGCGGGCGCCAAGCCCCGGGTCGGCACACGTTTCTTCTCCTCTTCCTCCTGGGGCACCACTCAGGAAACCTGGTGGGGACAGGTCGGACCCAACGTCATGACCGAGGAAACCCAGAACACCTTCGGCGTGAAGTTCCCGGAGTCCGAGCGCGAAATCGCCGCGTACGTCAACGAGTTCTATGCCCGCAAACAGCTTGAGGAAGCCATGGAGCTCCGTGATGAGAGCCTGATCGTCGCCGGCCTGATCTACAACAAGGCAGAGCAGGAAATCATCAACACCGTTTACGCCGAAATCAAGCTCTACGTTGAGGAATCCTGGGCGCAGTTCGTCGTCGGAACCCTGGACATCAACAACGACGGCGCTTGGAACAGCTACGTCTCCACCCTTGACAAGATGGGTCTTAAGGACTGCGTCGCCGCCACCCAATCCTGCTTCACACGCATGAGCAAGTAGGCTTTACGCACACCTCAAGAAACAGCGGGTTGCGCATCAGCGTTTATCCGCTGTTTCTTATCAAAAGCAAAGGAGGGGCGGCATGTTCAAAGCGCTGCAAAAAAAATACGGCCCTTGGTGGCAGCTGTATGTCTTCCTTCTGATCCCCGTCATCTATATCCTCGTTTTTCGGTACATTCCGATGGTGGGCGTTCAGATCGCGTTCCGCAAATACAACCTCGCTCTGGGAATATGGGGCAGCCCGTGGGTCGGGTTCGCAAATTTCCGCACGTTCTTTAACAGCTACCAATTCCAGCGCATCATCGTCAACACGCTGCGTATCTCCTTCTATTCGGTTTTCATCGGGTTTCCATTCCCGATTATCTTTGCGCTTATGCTCAACGTGGTCGAGCACATGCGTTTTAAGAAGATCGTGCAGACACTGACGTATATGCCGCACTTCATTTCCGTTGTCGTTCTCGTCGGCATCATGATGCAGCTGTTTAACGTCACATTCGGCTTAGTGCCGCAATTGTACATGGCCATCACAGGCAATCCCATGCCAGACGTTTTTGCCTCGCCCAACGGCTCCCTCCACCTCTACATTTGGTCAGGCGTCTGGCAAGGCTTCGGCTGGGGCTCCATCATGTACCTGGCCGCGCTTACGGCGGTTAGCCCAGAGCTGCACGAAGCCGCGCAGATCGATGGAGCGTCCCGCTTCCAGCGTGTTTTACACGTTGACTTTCCCGCTATTCTGCCCACGATCACCATCATGCTCATCCTGCGCATGGGATCGATGATGAACGTCGGGTTCGAAAAAGTTTACCTGATGCAAAACCAGCTCACACTGTCTACCACTGAAGTCATCTCCACCTATGAGTACAAAAAAGGCCTTGGTTCCGCCGGTTCGCCGGACTACTCGCTTTCTGCCACGATCGGTCTTTTCAACTCTCTGATCAACTTGGCGCTTCTGGTGTCGGTCAACTGGATATCCGCCAAGGTGAGCGAGAGTAGTTTGTGGTAGGGGGGGACAACATGACAAAAACATTCGCAAAGCCGCGCTCGACGCGCATCAATTTGGCCGCATCCGACATGGTATTCTACGTCATTGTCTATGTGGTCGTCGGGCTTTTGACGCTGCTCGTCACGCTGCCGCTGCTCAACATCCTCGCGTGCTCGTTCTCATCAGGCAGCGCGGTCACCATGGGCAAGGTATCGCTCTGGCCGGTTGACTTCAGCATTGAGGGATATAAGCGCGTGTTCGGCTATCAGGACGTGTACATCGGCTATCGCAACACCATCTTTTACTCATTGGTGGGTACGCTCATCAATGTCACCATGACGCTGATCTGCGCGTATCCTCTCGCCCGCAAAGGATTGCCGCACAAGGGGTTCTTTATGTTCCTCTTCACGTTCACCATGATGTTTGGCGGCGGTCTCATCCCGACCTACTTGCTGGTGCACACGCTGGGCATGGTCAACACCGTGTGGGCGCTGCTCATCCCAGGGGCGATGGGTGTATACCAGATGATCATCGCGAGAACGTTCATTGTCAACACCATCCCCGACGAATTGCTCGAGTCGGCGAAAATTGACGGGTGCAGCGATTTCAGGTTCTTTACGTCGTTCATCCTTCCGCTCTCGCAGGCGGTTATCGCGGTCATTGCGCTCCAATACGCGGTCGATCACTGGAACGCATACTTCGGGGCCATGATCTACCTGACGAACAAGGAGCTATTCCCTCTGCAGCTTTTCTTGCGCCAGATACTGATCATGAATACAGTCGACACCCAGAGCTTGGTGGACGAGGAGACGCTCGCCGTACTCCAAGGCATGAAGGATCTGATCAAATACTCGCTCATCGTGGTTGCCACGGCACCCATCCTGTGCGTATATCCCTTCCTGCAGAAGTACTTTGTGCGCGGCGTCATGATCGGATCACTCAAAGGATAGCAAAAAACCGGACCTGCAAACGCGGGCCCGGTGTTTTTTGGAGGTGTTTTCGAGTGGAATTCCTTCATTACGATGTCCACGACCATACCTTGGGTGGGGCGCATCACCGCTTTATACAGCCTCCGCAGGTCGCGTACTTTGTGTCAACGATTGACGAAAACGGCAACACCAATGTCGCGCCTATCACTATGGGTACGTGCATTGCGAATAGGTTCTTTTCGTTTACGCTCTCCAACTTGCGTGAAAAAGACTGGGATCTTGACAAGCACCCGCTGAGCGACGGTATCAAACACAGCTATGTCAACCTGCGCACGACGCCGGAGTGTGTGATCAGCTACTACGGACACGACCTGTTGCGTGAGAGCTGGGTCGCCGCCATGCCCGTGCCAAAGGGGATCAGCGAAATAGATGTGATGGGGCTGACACACCTTGCGTCAAGCCGCGTAAAGCCGGACGGCATCGCAGAATGTCCGGTCAACCTCGAGGCCAAGGTGTTGCACGCACACAAACTCGGCGAGCGCTGGTCGCATTACGTGTGCGAGATCGTGCACGTCGCAGTTCACAAAGCGCTGGTCGAGCGGAACGCGAGCGATCCGCTTAAAGGGTACGGCATGCTGCATATTGATCCGCTTTTCGAGGTGTACATTGGAAAAGGAGATGGTCATGGCGAAGACGGTCACCGCCTGGTCTACGACCGTCTTGACCTGACAAAGCTTGAACGCTGCCCCGAGGATATCGGATGCAAGAATGAGTGGCCAGGAATCCACACCTTCCACGAGTGGATTGCTGAGGAGCGCGCGCGCGGTAAGATAAGCGACCGCGAACACGCGCGGATACTTGAGCTCGAAGCTCTCTGGCTGGCGGATGCCAGCCCGCTTCGGAATGCGACGGTGCGCGCCGAGTTGTCCGCGCTCTTGCGCAAAGCCGCAATGGGCGTGTGACGTCAAACCCAGCGCACGCCCTCTTTCGGCATACACGGCTTGACATGCTCCGCTAGATGGTGTATACTGCAAAAAAAGTTGATGACGAAGCTTAGTAAGCGGTTGGCGCGTATAGAGAGACGCCGGTTGGTGCAAGGCGGATGCGCAAATGCTGAAAACTCACTTCCGAGACTCCGGTTGATGCGCCGTTGGGCGTGTAGATGCGGACGGTCTCCCGCCGTTATACGGGAACAGGATGATTGTCCTGATAAGCAGGGGGGCAACCCCAAGCAGAGTGGTACCGCGCAAGGCACATGCCTTTCGTCTCTGAACGAGATGAAGGGCATTTTTATTTTTCATTGGGGGGATTTTCAGGTGAGCAGTCTGGTGAGCGTGACCATAGGGCAGTTGATCAAGCAGCGCGCGCAAATGCATCCCGATAACGAGTGCGTGGTCTATCCGCACAGAAATATCCGCTGGACGTATGCAGATTTCGATGCGCTGACCGATCAGGTAGCGCGCGGGCTGATGGCCATGGGCATCGAAAAAGGCGATCACGTGGCGATTTGGGCGACCAACGTGCCTGAGTGGCTGTTGATTCAGTTTGCAACGGCTAAGATCGGCGCGGTACTCGTGACGGTCAATACGAACTACAAACAGTTCGAAATCGAGTATTTGCTGCGCCAGTCGGACGCCAAGATGCTCCTGCTCATCGAGGGCTTCAAGGACTCCAACTATGTCGATCACATCAAGGGTATCGCGCCCGCGCTCGCGGATGAGACGCCGGGGCACGCGCAAATCAAGGGACTGCCTTCACTGCGCAGAATTGTCTATATCGGCGACACAGATAAGACGCCGCAGGGTATGAGCCATTTCGCGGAGATCGCGGCGCGCGCGGATGAGGTTAGTCAAGCGGAATATGAGGCGCGGTTTGCGTCTCTTGCGCCGGACGACGTGATCAACATGCAGTATACATCGGGAACGACGGGCTTCCCCAAGGGTGTGATGCTCACGCATTTCAACATCGTCAACAACGGAAGACAGATCGGCGACTGTATGAAGTTCACGGAAAAAGACAGGCTGTGTATTCCTGTTCCGCTTTTCCACTGCTTTGGGTGCGTGCTGGGCGTGCTCGCGTGCGTGACACACGGCACGACGATGGTGTTGGTTGATTACTTCCATCCTGTGCGCGTGATGGAGGCGGTCGATTGGGAGAAATGCACCGCTCTCCACGGTGTGCCCACCATGTGGATCTCCATTCTCGGCCACGAGGATTTCGCAAAGTACAGCTTTTCCGCGCTGCGCACGGGTATCATGGCGGGTTCGCCCTGCCCGATCAAGGTCATGCGTGAGGTGGTGGAGCGTATGGGCGCGAGCGAGATCACCATTGCGTATGGGCAGACCGAAAGCTCGCCCGTGTTTACTCAGACGACCACAGATGACCCGCTCGATCTTCGCGTGACCACGGTGGGCAGGCTCCACCCCAATGTCGAAGGAAAAATCATCAACCCGGAAACGGGGTTTGAGCAGCCGCGCGGTGAGCAGGGCGAGATCATCACGCGCGGGTATCATGTGATGAAAGGCTATTACAAGATGCCGGAGGCGACGAATCAGGCGATTGATGCCCAGGGGTGGCTCCATACGGGCGATATCGGCGTAGAGGACGAGGCCGGATATTTCAAAATCACGGGACGGCTCAAAGACATGATCATCCGTGGCGGCGAAAACGTGTACCCGCGTGAGATTGAGGAGTTTTTGTACACTCATCCGGCCGTCAAGGACGTGCAAGTCGTGGGCGTACCCGATATCAAGTACGGCGAGGAGATCATGGCGTACATCATCCCCAATGACGGCGTGCCGGTCACGGAGGAGGAGCTCATCAAATTCGTCAAAGAGGGTATGTCGCGCTACAAGGCACCGCGTTATGTGCGCTTCACCGATGCTTTTCCTGCCAATGCCGCGGGCAAAATCCAGAAGTTCAAGCTGCGCGAGCAGGCGATCGTCGACCTCAAGCTTCAGACGGCGGCATCCGTGGAAACCGCGTAATGGGAATGCTTCCATAAGCTGTTCATGGCGCTTTAACGCTTCTGACGTTATAATGAACGGGCAGCCCGATATAAGGGGCTGCCCCTTGTGTTATTGTAGAAGGAGTGAAGCCGATTTGGCCAAAACGGTTGACTGGATAACGGTGGCCGCGTCCATCGCGATGGCAGGCGCACTGTTCCTATTCCCGTTTCTCAGGCAGGAACCCGTGCTGGCAAAAGCGGATTTCGAGTCTGCGGTCGTCTCAGGCGAGATCAGGCGGGTCGATGTTTTGCAGGACGGCACCGCGATGGTTGCCGCGGCAAACGGGAACACCTATCGCACCGCCGCGTATCGGAATGATGCGTGGTACGACTGGCTGACTGACAACGGCGTAGCTGTGGGGGAGGAGACTGGTTCTCGCGCAATGCTGCCCATGAGCGCTGGAATCCTTATGTTTTCAGGCGCGGTCATGCGGGCGACGGGCCGAAACAAGCTTAAATCGCTTGAGAAGTCCGGCGAAATGCGCGCACTCGACGCGCCGCCCCCGATCAGGCTCAGCGACGTCGCAGGCAACAACGAGGCGCGTTCCGCGATGCTCGAAGTGTGTGATTTCCTGCGCAGGCCCGATATGTACGTCCGCACCGGAGCGAGGCCGCCGAGCGGCATCCTCCTCTACGGCCCTCCGGGTACAGGTAAGACCACGCTGGCGCGCGCGCTGGCGGGGGAGGCGGGCGTACCCTTCGTTGCGTGCTCCGGCTCCGATTTTATTCAGATGTACGCCGGCGTTGGCGCGGCGCGCGTTCGCGAACTATTTGCCAATGCGCGAAAAAGCGAGAGATGCGTCATATTCATCGATGAGATCGACGCGTTCGGGCGGCGCGGTGCGGATGTGGGCGCGAGCGGGGAGAGAGATCAGACGCTCAACGCACTGCTCACCGAGATGTCGGGTTTCCACGCGCGGCCAGGTGTGCTCGTCGTGGCCGCGACGAATCGCCTTGAGATGCTGGACGAAGCGCTCACGCGACCCGGCCGTTTTGACCGACTGATTTACGTGGGTAACCCCGATAAATCCGCGCGCGCCGCCATCCTGGCCGTTCATTCGCGGGGAAAGCCGCTGGACGCTGATGTAGATATCGCCCACTGGGCCGGGAAGACCATCGGGTTTTCCGGCGCGCGGCTTGAGCGGTTGCTCAACGAGGCGGCGATTCGAGCGGCGCGCAAAAGCAGTGAGAGCATCACCGCGCGGGAGATGGAAGAGGCGTATCTTGCGGTCGTTACGGGAACCAACGCCGCGAACGGAGACGCTGAGGATCAGGACGCGCGCGGTGGAGAATCATTGCGCATCGCCGCTATCCACGAGGCGGGACACGCGCTGGTGACACGTTTTGCCGTGCCAAACCAAAAAATCGAGCGCGTCAGTCTTTTGCGCTCTTCCGCGATGGGCGGCTTCATGCTCAGCTTACCGCAGGAGGACGCGTTTCCCACGCGCCGCACGCTGGATGGCACGCTCATGTCAATCCTTGGGGGGCGTGCGGCCGAACAGCTTGTCTTTGGTGTGGAAAATGTCTCCACAGGCGCGTCGGACGATCTTTCAAAGGCAACTGAGCTTGCGTGGGAGATGGTCTCGCGCTATGGCATGGATGAGGAGTTTGGGCCGGTCGCGTTATCCGTTTTCCCCTCCGGAAACGGCAGCTTCATGCGCTTCGCGCAAGACCGCTGCCGCGTGATCCTCTCCCGCGCGCTTTCTTGCGCGCAGTCACTGCTTGATGAGCACAGGCCGGCGCTCATCGCTCTCGCCGATGCTCTGGTTGAGCGCGAGACGCTCACGGGCCGCGAAGTAGATGAAATCACCGCAGTGACAAAACGCCCCTAAACGAGCGTCCCGCAGATGCCGAATACTTTGCGTTTGGCCTTCTTGCGGGTCACGGAGCTGGCTCCTCAGCAAGAGACGACGACGCTGCCGATTCAGTTAATCCGATGATTCCAGCGCGCTAAAGCCCTTGCTGGTGCATGGTGACAGAGCGTCGCGCCTGAGCTATCGTCTTGCAACGTATGGCGCATCAGGTTGGTCATTAGAACAAGCCGGAGTGCTGCAGCACCCCGGCTCAGCCCGTCGACAAAGTAGTCGGCGGGCTGAAACTATATCGGCCAACCAAAAGGAAAGGCGCGGAGCGGTGTCGAAATAGATAACGGGTGAGAGCGATGTTGCGAAATGGGAGCAAACAACAGGAAGCGGAGATCGTGATACTTGAGCAGATGATCCCCGAG
>JAVBRD010000009.1:0-13660 GCA_031548365.1 Eubacteriales bacterium | reverse complement strand
CGCATCCGGCTGTTGAAGCTCTCGATATAGCCGTTCTCCCACGGGCTTCCCGGCTCGATGTACGCCGTGATGACTCCCGCGCGCGATAACCAACCCCGTATCTCCTTGGCCGTGAACTCGCTCCCGTTGTCGCTGCGCAGGTATTCCGGCGCGCCGTGAACCAGCATCAGGTCGGCCAGAGCCTCGATCACGTCGTGGTGCTTCCAGCTCCGCCGGGGGATGGACGCCAGGCACTCCCGCGTGTACTCGTCCAGGATGTTCAGAAACCGGATCTTCCGGCCGTCCATGGTCTTGTCCTCAACGAAATCATAGCTCCAAACGTGGTTGCGGCGCTCCGCCCTCAGACGCACGCAACTGCCGTCCGTCAGCCACAGGCGGCGCTTTTTTGTCTGCTTCGCGGGCCGTTTCAGCCCTTCCTCGCGCCAGATCCGTTCCACGCGCTTGTGATTGATGTGCCTACCTCGGTTGCGCATCATATGTGCCACCATCCTGTATCCCACACGACCGAAGTTGCATGCCAGCTCAATGACCTCCGCGCGAATCTCGTCCTCGTCCGGCAGCCTCACAGGCTCATACCGGTACGCGCTGCGGTGAATGGACAACACCCGACAAGCCCGCCGCTGTGTCACTTCATGCGTTTTCATGACATGCGCGACGGCCGCTTTGCGCTTTGCCGGGCTTAAAAGTTTTTTGAGTTCACGTCCTTGAGAATCGCGATGTCCAGCGCCTGCTCCGCCACTAGCTTCTTGAGCCACGCGTTCTCCTTCTCAAGCTCTTTCATCCGGCGCGCGTCCGCCGTGTTAAGGCCGCCGTACGCTTTGCGCCACCTGTAGTACGTTTGCTCCGTGATCTCCGCCTGACGAGCCGCCTCCGCGATGGTCTTCCCCTGGCTGCACGCCAGCTCTACTTCGCGCAGTTTTACGATGATCTGCTCCGTTGTGTACGTTTTCCTCGACATTCCTTCCTGCCCCTTCTTCTTTACTTTACCAGAGCCGGACTTACTTTCATACTGGTACAAAATTCGGGGGACAGGGCACGTTCAAGTCTTCTTTGATTTTTGTCACTTCCGCCATAGGAATGAATAATCTCCACAACGTTTGATATCATTATGCTTTGAGGGTTGACATGCATTGGCGCATCCGGTATAATACGATCGTTGTGCTGACAGACGCTTCATCGATGAGAAGGCAACGCCCTCCCTCCAAGCTATATTTTTCTTTGCGGTCATGGCGGAATTGGCAGACGCGCACGTTTGAGGGGCGTGTGAGCAATCATCCGGGTTCAAGTCCCGGTGGCCGCACCATGCCGAGTAGTCTTACAGCATTTGAGATGGTAAAGACTACTCGAATCGAGACCAATGGATTAGAGCGTAGTTAGCAGCTGCGCTCTTTTCCGTTTCTGCTATCCAACACACACATCACGCTCCCCTTCTTCCTCAAAGGAAGCATATTTGACGGCAACGCCTTTTCGCGTTTGCATCCGTACGTCGGGTTCGGGCAGCTTGATGATATTCGGGATTTCAATGGAGCCGACGCAGGTGTAATGGATCACCAACCTTTGCACGTGCTCGCCGCTCCGCCTCTCGGCATGGAACACTTCAATGCGGTCGATGATCTCGGTGAGCATCCGGGGCGTGAGCTTCTTCGCGCGGGTGTACTTGCGTACCGTGGGGTCCACTGAATAAAGGCGAGATTCAAGCGGTAGGCGCTGTGCGTAGTCTTTTTGCGGCACATACTCATCCAAAGGCAAAATGAAAGAAATAACTTGACCAACCTTGAAAGATTGAAAGCCAACGCTGCAACCCAAATCGCCGTCATACCCGTTTCCGGTAGACGTGCCATGATGCGATTCCAACCATAGCGGGTCTTTAGCGTGCCGAAACGCGCTTCCACAATATTTCTGCGGCCAACATCGCCCGCCGTGTTGTCATAAGGTGTTTTCCCTGGTCGTCCCAGTGGTTTGCCCATCAGCCGGACACCCAGTTCCTTGCACAACATCCTGTTCTCCCGTGTTTGGTACGCTCGGTCAGCCAGGATTTCCTTAGGCAACATCTTGAAACGCTTGTAGTAATCAATGATCGCGTTTTCCAGTAAATTACCCTCGGCAAAAGCGTCGTAGCTGATTTCGTTGACAAAGACGTATCCGTTGACCACGCTCATGTCGATCTTTGCGCCAAACTCAACGGCCGCGCCTGCCTTTCCGCGAACGATGGGCCGAATATGCGGTTGTGACAAGCTCACAATCCGGTTCGCGACACGATTGACTCGATTCCTGTGCATTTCCAATTGCTGCTCGTAGACCTTCCTGAGCACCGCGAGCGCTCCGAGGCGCTTTTCGTTGATCTTACGCCCCTCGGAAAACAGCTTGTCTATTGCACTTAAGTTGCGTTTGAGGTATCCGAGCTGTGCACGCTTACACTTTCGGATGACAATCTTGGATGGCCGCCTCTGCTTAATGAAGCCCACAAATGCCTTGCGCGACAATTGGCGGTAAGTCCTTGGCCGTCTCTTGCCCTGACGTGTCTTTTGCATTTCATCAATGATCTCATCACTCTTTTCCGCAGCCCCTCGAATTAGGCCAGTGTCGGTGGGATAAGTGATATTGGATGGCGCGCACGTCGCGTCTACGACCAGCGTGCCACCATGTGGTTCGTCATCGTCGTCTTCCGGCTGTTTTACCTCTTCTTTGGGTGGTTCAGCGGCTTCTTTGACCATGGCGTCGTTAATCTGGGCCATGAACTTTGCAGAAAGCCGTTTTCTGAACCAGACCATGAGCGACGAGTCAAACGGCGGTTGGTTCACGAAGTGCTTTAGACCAATGAAGTGCTGGAGATATGGTCCTTCCGTTATGGCCTGAAGCGTCTCCTCGTCGGAAGCTTTCAGCGTTTCCTGAATGAGCAACGCACCCAACGCCATGCGAATGGACTTGGCAGGTCGACCATTTTTCGCAAACATGTGCTCATACTTTGCTTCTGCCAGATCCCATGGTACCAACCTGGCCATTTTCACCCAGCGGTTATTCGGATCCAACGTAAATGTATCTGAGAGTGTGTAGTCAAACATGTGCAGTTGGCCGTTGTCTCTTTTGTACATGCTTTCGCCCCGCATCTCGCACGTAGGTGCAAGCTTTTTGTGCATATCCGCGCTTTTTCTTGCACTTATTATACCATCTTCAGTCACCTATTCACACTGCGCGTTCATGTTTGACTTATTCAGCAGACCCCAAATAACCACCATAACCAGAATCGCAAGCGCAAACCCTGACGGCTTTGAAAGCGTTAGCAGAAAAAGCGCGGACGCTGTATACCACATCCCATAAGCTAAATCGTCTTTTGTGAACATCAGACATCCCACTGCCGAGCAGGCGATCATCACACCCATGATCTGATCTACGCTTAAGTTTCCGTAAGCATATGAAGTCGCTTGCATGGGAAGTAAAATGATTAAGACCGTCAGGAGCAAGTTATAAGCGGTCTTGTCTTTATTCAGAACATCGCGATAAAACGGCAACCATGGTATGATATACAACATGTCAAGTGCGATATACGCAAGGCGCTCATCAAACACGGGCGAAAGGCGAACAAAGAAATACTCAAACAGGCTAATTCCCGGCGGGTATGCAGGAAATGTCAACGATCCTCCTGCCGTTCCAAGCGATCCGGTCGTATACATATGCTTAATGATAATGCCCCAATGGCTGAATTCATCCCAGAAGACAAACAGCGATCGCCTATTGAGAATCATGGCCATCGCGAAAAAGATGGCGTATACCATGAGACCTTCAGGAAGGCCTGCTGCAAACAGGCGTGTTTTTTGCTTGAGAGCGACAAATGCCAAGTAGACTAAACTCAACAAACCGAGCACGCTTACAGCGACCACCCCCGCTGGCAGACTCCCCGGCGGGCCGACGATCGCAAAAACATAAAGCACTGCCGTGATCAAGACTGCTGAAAGAAAAATCGTATCCAACAACCGTTTCCGCAACAAAGACGATAAAGCGGCTGCGATCAACAGCAGTACAAAGCTCCCCAGCACACTCCCCAGCATCATCATTTCTCCTTTTATGCTTTTCACGTATGTTTCGTCAACCCGAGGGCAATTTTCTGTATTTCAACGAAGGGTGATACCATCTTGTGTTTTTTATAGCAACCCCAAATCCCGATACAGGCGCAGACGGTCCGCCGTTTCATTCCCGCGCGCCAAGCCTGTGGCCGCGCGCCTCACGGATCGCGCGATCCGCCTCATTCTCGCGAACAGCATGTGTGCCGGCGAATGGAGTGCCCAGGGATACTCAAGGGCCACATATCGAGCGGGAATCGTGAGCGAATAAAGCAAACGCGCCGCACCTCCGGGCTTTTCTTTGCTCTTTGCGCGCGCCCGAATCGCCGTTTGAAGCGTGACCGCTTTTGATTGCTGATCGCGCTCATAACCATAACACTCCAGGATATCGGCCGCGAGTTGATCCGCCAGATGCTCCGGAGCGCGTTCAAACGGAGCGGGTGTAAATCCGTCCAGCCCAAATCCTTCCGCGATGGTGAGCAGCGCGCCGACAAGACCGTCGTAACGCAGCTCGCGAACGATATCACCCACGCGCGACATGACGGCTTGGCTGGCGAAGCTGCGCATGTACAAGGCGATATCCAGCAGTTGGCGAGCCGTAAACCCTCCGGTAAGCGCGTGCCCCACCGCGTGCATGAGCAAAAGCAAGAGGTGATCGGTTATCCCCAGCGTGAGCGCGGCCGCGCCGCCGTAATCGAACTCTACATAGGACTCTCGAAGAAAAGGCAGGGGCGCGCCCGGATCGGTCAGGTTATCCAGAACAACGTGCCTGTGAATCTCAACATCCCCCAGCACGGGATGGCTGTACACATCGTGATGCTCGGCGATGGAGCGCACCGCCTGCGCCCCCATCCGCTCAAGCGCTTTTTGGACCGGTTCGAATTGTTCGGGTTCGGCGTACAAATCCAGATCATTGGATATCCGATCATCGGGCGACGCATACAATCCAGCCAGAGCGTGCCCCTTGAGCACGACGGGACGAACTCCGTCCTTTCCGAGCACGCGGAGCAGACCGGCCGCCGCGGCCGCGCGCACGGCGGCGTTCATGCGCATGGTTTTGTAGTCGGCTTTCCATATCTCTTTGACCGCGTCCGGCAAATGGTGTTTTATGCCCGGATACAGCAGCGTCGCACCGCCGTTACGGTACGCCCACAGGCGAAACGCTTCTAAATCGAGAGGAGGTGGCGGCGTGGGAAAGCTCCCTCCCGCCGCGGCCGCGCCCATAGCACGCAGCCCGTATACGGTCAGCTCAGTCACGCTTCGCCGCCTCCATCCGCTTCCTCATCCGTTCGGCTGCGATTTTCAGGAAGTCGCCAGCCAGGCCTGCCTGCTCACGCAGCGTGAGATTATCTCCATGGATTCTCCGAAGAAGCGATGTTTCCTCAATCAGGCCTTCGCGCAGCCCTTGATCGCGCGCGTTGGACAGCCATTTTACAAATTCGCCCGTGCGTACGTCCGTTGGAAACTCGCCCAACCGCGCGAACGCTTCCCGCCGAATGACCATGGCGGAGACCAGATATCCCGGCTTCGGCTCCGTTTCCACGTGATAGCGCACGCCGTCCGCCGCGTCCGGACTTAAAAACTGCGCCGCGTGACCGAACACTGTCTCCAGCGCGGGCTCCGCGTCAAAGCGGGTGAGCGCGCGGACGAGCGCGCCCGGCGTCCACAGGTCGTCCGCGTCCAGAAACGCAAGGAATTCGCCCGATGCCGCGCGAACGCCCGTGTTGCGCGCCGCGCCCGGCCCGAGATTCGCTTCGTGCCGAATCGGCATGATGCCAGCGTGCGGCCCGATCGGTTCGGGCGAACCGTCGTCCACCAACAAGATCTCGCGCACAACGTCCCCTTGCGCGCGTATGCTGTTAAGCGCCTCGGGCAAATACCGGCTCACGCGGTAGCACGGCACCACCACGCTCACAAGCCCGCTCAATTGGTGAAGATGGGGTCGAGCGCGAGCATCTCGCGCAGATCGTCATAGCGGATGAGCACCGGTTCTTCGCCTGTCGGCGGCGGGAGCTCCGGAGCTCCTTCCTTGGAAGGTTCACCCGTCGGCACGGCCAGCTTTTCGTCCACAAGCTGCGTCATCAGGTCGTCGAACGCCTCGCGCCCTTTGCCCAGATTGTAGCCTTTATCCATTGCCGCCGCGCACACCACCTCCGGATCGTAGCCATCAAAAATGGCTTCCACCAGCGGCTGCGCGTCCGGGTTGGGCGAGAAATAACAAAAGCTGACGTTCTGAATGATGAGCAGCAAATCCTCCACCTTCGCGCTCATGGCCTCGGGTTCGTTGAGTTTGTACATGTCTTAACTCCCTTTCAACCGAATGGCAACAATTTTTGTTTCTGTGAAAATGAAGCCGCCTGGGCAACTTTGTGCGAACGCGCTCGCACGCCCGGTTAACCCGTTGAATGAGCCAAAGGTCGGGTCCGAACGGCTTATACATCGCTTACCCATGGGATGCGTCTCCTTGTGACGAGCCGCCGAGGGAGCGGGACTCACCGGACTTCGCTCTTCGCCTTGCGAGGGCTTTGGCCATGACCTTGAAGAGCGCACTGCGCGCTTCCGGTGCGTGAGAGAGGCTGTCGGGGCGTTCCGCTTTGATGACGAAATCTTGATCAACGTGGACGGGTGTCACTCCCTCATCGGCGGCGCGCATGAGCCAATCGACATCCTCGCTGTTGCGCAGGCTCTCATCCAGCGGACCGATCCGCCAAAACGCCTCGCGCCGAATGAGAATGCTTGAGAGCAGCGGGCAGGGACGGGATATGGAATCACCGGAATCGGTCAGGAACGACGTATAGCAAAAGCCGACCTCAGGGTGTGCGGAGAGCGCTTCCAACTGAGCGGCGATCTTGCCGGGGAGAAAACGGTCGTCAGCGTCCAGAAACGCGAAATAGTCACCGCTCGCCTGCGAAACGCCGCGGTTACGCGCCGCGGAAGGACCGGCGTTTTGCTGAGTGATGACGTGGCACGGGTACGCGGCGGCCACCGCCGCGGTGTCGTCCGTCGAGCCGTCGTCCACGACGATGACCTCCAGAGGCGCGGGCTCCTGCGAAAGCGCGCTTTCAATGGCCGCGCACAGTGTGGCGGCGGCGTTGTACGCGGGGATGATGACGGACACATGGCTCATAGCTCTGCCTCCGATAAAAGGTTCTTGAGCAGTTCCGCCGCTTGGCCCGGATCATCTGAGAGGGACAAGACGTGCGCAGTGGTGCCGCCCAATAGCGCGGCGAGGCGCGCAAAAACCGCCGGATCAGGGTCAAACGCCTGTTGCATCGCGCTGAAAGTCAGCTCCGGTAGAATACGCAAGGCGGAGCAGCGCTCCGCTTGCGGTGCCGGAAGGTGCTCCACGCGGCACAGCAGAACAGCGGAGACCTTCCGGGGTGCAAGGCACAGGCGCGCTTTTTCCAATAGGTAGACGTGTTTAATTCTACCGTCGTCTGTGTCAAACCACCGGCACTCCTCCAGGGACATCAAACGCGCCATGTCCTGATTAAGCTTGACCGAGGCGTAAAGCGGATACACAAGGTTACCAGGCGTGAGCAGGACGTAGTCGTCGCCATAGAAAGCCATTCCGGCGTGCATGGCGGCAAGGCACACCGATGACTTGCCCGAGCCGCCGCGTCCCACCAGAAGGGAGGCGTTTTCTTCCGTACCCACCGCGCCCGCGTGCAGCGCCAGTATTCCCATGCGTTTGAGGACGAAATACAGGCAAGGGAGCAGAGGCGAGCTCATTTCGTGACCCATGAGCGACATACGGCTTGGATAGTACGCGTACGCGGTATGCTCCACAATATCGTGAAGCCAGTAAACGCCCGTTACCGGGCCGTAGCGGGAGATGAACCCCTCACGCTCAACGGTTACGCGATGATAGTGGTGCGGGTTCTCCGGGAGCTTGTCCGGGATGAGACGCGCGTCGAGCGCGGCGCCATCCCCAAACCAGATGCATATCTGCTCGTCTGCTTCCGCACCTTCCGTCTCAAAGGGCGCGAGCGCGGGGAAAAACGTCCGCTCGGCCTCCATGGTCGCGAAGCGGAGCGCGATTCGCACGCCCGCGAGCGAGATCACGCGGGTGATCTCCGGCGCGCCGTGGAGCGCGCGGACATAAGCGTGCCGACAGATGATAGATTCGTCCGTCACAGGCGGATCCCCTCCAGCCTAGTAATTTAAGCGTCCAGTTCGCGCGCGTGCATCCGTTCGGGCGCGACGCTCCCTTCGCCAACCCGATAAACGCTGTCGCACCTTTGGAGCGTCTCCGCGCGGTGAGAGATGACCACGATGGTCTTTTTCCCGCGAAGACGCTCAATGGCGGCAAAAACCTCCGCTTCCGTCTCGTGGTCAAGCGAGGATGTCGCCTCGTCAAACACCAGAATTTGGGGATCAGCGTAAAGCGCGCGCGCGATGCCTACGCGCTGCTGCTGACCTCCGGAGAGCTTGCAGCCACGCTCGCCAAGGAGCGCGTCCAAACCGCCGGGGAGCTTGAGGACGTGCTCTCTGAGCCGCGCCTCCTCCAGCACTGCCCAAACCCGTTCGTCGTCCGGGTGCTCACAGCCGAATGCCACGTTGTCCCGCACGCTGCCGTCCAGCAAAAAAACCGACTGCGGTATACAACCGATCATGGCCCGCCAGCCGACGATGTTCTCCGACACATCCGTTCCGTCGCACGTCACTGTCCCCGCCGATGGCGTGAGCAACCCCAGCAAAACGCCGATGAGCGTGGATTTCCCGCTCCCGGACGGCCCGACGATGCCCACGCACGCGCCCGCCGGTATGCGTATGTTCGCCTCGCGCAAAACTTCCGTGTCGCTTCCCGGGTAACAGTACGTGATGCCGCGCATAAAAATCTCGCGTACCAGCGTCAGCGCGTGCGCCCCGGGGAGGGCGGTCTCCTCTCGCGGGACGGACGGGGACCCGCCGCGCAGACGCTCCGCCAGACGGTCAAGGGAGGGCGTGAGGTAGGTAATGCTCACCAGCGCACCGCTGATGCGGTTGGCACCGGGCATCACGCGCACCGCAGCCAGAATGACCACCGAGATTTCGGGAAGCATTCCCCCGATATCCCGCCCTGAGCCTGCGCTAACCGCCAGGTACAGCAGCAACCCGGCCACGCAGACCGTCTCGATCAGCAACCGGGGCAGATTATTCAAGACGTTGCGTTTTCGGTTGGCGTCAGCGTAGATCTGCCCGCACTTCGCGTATTGGCGCTGAAAATACGCAGCCGTCCCGGACAGCCTGACTTCGCGCACGCCCGAGATCATCTGCAAAAGCCATCCGGCGCGCAATCTCTGGCTCAGGTTGGCTTTCTGCCCTTCTGCGCGCACTGCGGGGCGGATGACCAGCAAGACGACCAGCGACGCACCCCCCAGCAACGCGGTCATGACCAGCGTGACCCCGGGCTCCAGCCATAAAAGGAACGCAAAAAGCGCCGCCGAGACCACGCCTTCGATCATGATGGACGTCACATGGCCCAAAAGCTGCCACACATTGGACACGTCGTTTTCGATGGCGTGCGCCAGATCAGCGGTGTTGGCGTTGAGGAAAAATTCGTATGGCCGCGCCAAGAGCGTCTGGAGCAGGGCTTGCGACATCAGAAACTGATTGAGACTGACAAACGCGCTCTGCGCGGCGTAGAAAAAATACAGGTACGTGTTTTTCACCGCGTAAAGCACAGTCAACGCGATCAAACACCACAGCACCACGGAACGCGCGTCCGCCGCGCGCAGCATCCCCGCAAGCGCGATGACCGCCGGGTTGGCCTCGAGCGCGTCGGCCTGCGTGATCGCGGCGACGATCGGCAGGATCATGGACACGCTCACCGTCTCAAGGGCCGCGCCGATGAGCATTAGAACCAGAAGGCCGGCGATCTGCGCTTTTTGCCGCCTGCTGAGCACCCGGTTCAGTTTTCTTAGAACATCCATCTGCTTTCTCCGCTCAGCTTCTTTTGAAGCGTGCACGGACGGCCCCGATCAGCGGCGATACGGCCATGCGAAACGCCCGGGCTGTCCGCATCGCCCGGTTGCGGACCACCGTACGCTCAATGGCGCGCTCCAGCGCCTTCCCTTTGGGCAGCAGCGGGCTATCGGGCAAAATGGCCGCCAATGCGCAAGGATCCCAGTACCTGCTGGTATTCCATTCTGCAATACCATACGCAGAGCACAGATCCCACATCAGCCATCCGACATCCGCGCGCTCTGCCTCTTCGCGCACAGCGCGCAAAAGCGCGGCGCGATCCCGCGTGCGCGTCCACTTGCTGCAACCGTATTCCGAAATGATGACGGGCCTGTGGAGCTCCTTGGCCTGAGCCGCGAACGCCTGGATGTGCGTGCGGACTACCCGGCGTTCCGTGGACGTATCTGTAAAGCGCGCATCCATCGGGATAAATTCATTGTCGTTCAGCGACAGGCGCGTGCGCTGAACGGGCATGCCCTGATGAGCGACACGCTGCGGGCGATACAACGTGAAAAAGAACAGCAGCCGGTCGTCCTCTTCTGGTATTTCATACAACGGAACCCGGTCGCCCAGTAAAAGTGGTGACTGCGTGAGGATCACCGGTCGCTCGCGGTTTTTTGCGCGTATCCCATCCAATGTCGCGCGATACATCCCTCTCAAACCGCGGATAGTGGCGGCTGTCCTGGGATCACGCGCGTCGGAGTTTTTTCTGAACAGATCCACGCCCTGACGTAAAAGCTCGGCTGAATGATACTCGCTGACAATTTCGGTCTTCGATTTTCCGCGCCGTCCCTCATCCGTTGCTCCCGCAATGATGCTGTCGATCTGAGGCCGGCTATACAGCCAGTGCTGCGCAGCATTGGTATAATCGTTGAGACCGTGAAACCACAGCTCATTTTCCGGGATATCGCAGAGCGCAGCGCCCACTTGCCGCCAAACCATCTCAATCATACGAAGATTGTCGTCGGTGGCGTCCATGTTCAGCTTTACGCCATGCTGGTCGAGGATGGCCAGCATCCCACCCCCCCGGATGGCGTCCACCGCGCGCCGCACGCCATTCATGGCCTCATCGCTGATTTCGTACAAGCGCTCGCCCACAAAGAATTGGTGCCAAGGTACCGCAAGCCGCAGTGTGTTAAAACCGGCACGCGTTGCCCAGTCGATCTGCCGAATCATGCCATCAACCTGCGCACGCGTGGGCGTGCACTCCAATCAAACGCTGACCTCAGATTCACGCCTCGTATTTCCGCCGCCCTCGCCGCCAGCGTCGCGCGTACGCCGGTCAGCCCTTCGCCGTTACGCATTCGCTTTCCTCGGCGGGCCGCACATAGCCGTTAGCATGCCTGCGAACGTCCAGAAATACGGCGATGTAAACACATGCGCGAAGGTGAACACCGCCTGAAACGCATAGGCGGCGCACGCTGCGAGGCAGGCAAAAAACATCGGGTGAAGCGGCTCCCGCCCGGCCGCGCGCAGACGCTTGACCGCGACGAAGGCCAGCGAACCAAGAAACGCCAGATAGGAAAGAAGCCCGGCGAAACCGCCGTTCAACAGTATTTGAATATACTCGTTGTGCGCTTTGTCGTACAACGCGCCGTGCAGCCTCATCGATTCTTGGCCGGTGCGTTCGATCATGACGCTTCCAAACGCATCCGGCCCAAAGCCCAATAGAGGACGTTCCAGGGCGAAGCTGGCCGCGTTTTTCCAGATGTACCCGCGGTATGAGCCGAACTCATCGAGCAGGTTGAACCTGAGCAGCTCGCGCAGCTGAACATGCTTGCTGAACTCCATGGGGACGCCATCCGGCATGGGCGCCGGCGGAACAATCAGCACCAGTGCGATGCCCAGCGCAACCGCCGCTCCAAGTGACGCCGCGACAAGTATGCGCCAGACTTTTGCGCTCAAGCGCTTTCCGATGAGCGCGCACGCCGCAGCGCACACCGCGCATCCGCCCGCGATAAACAGCGGATATGGGATACTGAGCCCATCCGCGTAGAACCGCGCGCTTGTCGTCTCCCTCAGCCAGCCCCCCAGCGCGCACGTGAGTGCGAACGCCCCGCCGAGTATGAACAGCGACGCGGCCTCGCGCCCGTCGCTGAGCGTCAACACCGCCATGATCAAAAAGGCGGCAAGCATGCCAAAGTATCCCGCGTCGGCGTTGGAAATGGTCTGCACAAAGAACCCGAGCACAGCCAGCGGAAGAAACGCCCACCGCGCAAGCGCGCGCGTTTTGACAAACAGGAAGGCGAACAGCGCGATGTGCACGCACAGGTAGGTGGAGACAACATTGACATTGCCCAGCGTGGACAAAAAGCTGCCCGGGATCTCTGTTAGGTCGTTAAAGGTTACTTGGGACAATCCGTGCCATCCGAAGCTCTGCAATATGGCGAGCACGCATACGCCCGTCATGCCCGCCGCCGGAAATGCGGCGTGCCACAGCTTGGGGCGATACGCGCGCGCCAGCGCGAAAAAAATGAAAGCGTAAGCCGCCAACTGCAGGAAACCGTCCTCGCGCGTAGGCTGTCCCAGCCACGAATCTCTGGGAGACACAGAGAACAGCGCGGAGAGAAACGAAACGCCGAGATACGCCAGCAGCGCCCATTCCGGCCACCTCATGGACGAGAGGAACGACCCTTGGCGATAGCGGAGCTTAACGCCATTGACCGCGCCGACGAGCCAGGACACCAGCAACCCGGTTCCCAGCGACGCGACGCAAAGCGAGAGCGCCCGCAGCTTTACGTTCTGGATCGTATAATATTTTCCCCCGTCCAGCACCAGCGGCATGAACACCAGCGCCAGCGCGAGGTACACCACGCACACCCATTCACCGCGAACAGCGTAACGTTCCTCCATGCGCAGGGTTTTTTTCTCGGACAGCTTCGCGCTTATAGCCATGCACTTCCCCATTCCTGACACGGCGGCAGAGCGTCGCGCGCTCGCGCCTATGGTTTCGCATATTTCCGAAACGCTCATGGCTTTATCTTGAGTGCGCGCTAAACGGATTACGCATCCGCACGCGGGCACAAGGCCTTCCTTTGCGCGCTCGGCGAGCACATCACGCTTTTTTGCGACAGCGCGGCGACATGGTGAGCATCAGCCTTACCACGAACGGGGGTGTGTCCAAGCCGCTCCTTGAGACTGACCAGCGCAATTCCGCGCGCGTATAGCTTTTGTGATGGACAGCAAATCCATTGTTGAACGCGAAAGGCGCTTTAATGACTCCGCCCGCTCCGCGCCGCCCGGCGAAACAGCATTGAGCAGCGCCGCGAGCTGGAGCGCTTCGTTTGTGCGCCCGTGAACTTCCCTTGAATGATCGCATTATAACCGCACGTTTTTAGCGCGTCCAGCCGCCTGTCCAAATTCCACTCTTGTGTGGAGACCTCGCGCGTCCGTACGTCGGCCCATCCGCATCACTCTACGCTCTACACAGTATACCTTCGTCTTAGCATTTTGGCAAATAGCATTTGACATGTGCGTTGACACGGTCTGTACGCCTGAACATGGGCGGCTGTATCTGGTCTGCCCCCGCTATTAGGTCCAAAACGTCAGTTAGTCCAGCGAATCCGGGCATGAGATGCCAGACCCCTCCATTGCCCGCTTGATTGCATCGTACGCTCCGTGCCGCCGGTGTGTCAAGGGCGGCCGAAGGACGCCGG
>JAVBRD010000017.1:0-48343 GCA_031548365.1 Eubacteriales bacterium | reverse complement strand
CTTTGCGGAAGCCAAAGATAACCACGGATTCCGATGGGCTCGCATGATTGGCCTTGCCAACATGAAAGAGCAGTCTTACCTGACCGCAGCGGTCCAAAACATGAAAAGAATCGCCCGCTTTTTCCTTTTTATCGTCGGCTTTTCTCATTCATTGGTACACTCAAAGGCACCTCTCGCCTTCGCGTGAGGTGCCTTTGTCGGCAAACTGAACGCCCGCGCAAGCGGGCGTTCCGTGTTGTTCAAATCAAACATGGAGTGAGTCATATGAATAGAAAGATCGTGCTGCTCTTGCTCATTGCCACGCTGCTGGTTTCGGCGGCGGGCTGCGGCGCCGCGTCCGAACTGGCCAAGCTTGCCGAAGGCGCGACGACGGAGCTGACCAAGGGTTCGCTCACGGCCTCGCCGAAGTCGGCAGAGCCCGTGGTCGCAACGCCGGCGGTTGCCCCGGTGGTCGCGAAAGTCGACGATGTTGACAAGTTCAACGCGTACATCGACGTGTGCGACGTGCTCACGGACCGCATGACCCTTTGTCTGGAAGGCTATGACGAACGCATCTCCCCGTTGGACAAAGACTACGCGGTTGACAAGAAGGATTTTGACGGCTGGATCAACAGCATCGGCTCCTATGAGCGAGACAAGCTCAACGAATCGTTTGGGTTCGCCGCGATGGAACCCAAGCAGGAGCCGGTTGACGGCAAGTATCAAGCGCTCCACCCTGTGGCGGTCGAAGTCTTGGGAGCACTTGAAAAGGCGTACAAGTATTACGATACAAAAGGCTATGTGGACGATAAGTTCGCGGAAGGCGAAAACATCCACAAGCAGCTCGTCGCGGGTCTCGAGAAATATTTCGAGCTTCGCGGGGAATTCATTGACGCGGTTGGCGCGATGTCCCACGAACGCACGCTCAAATCGCTCGAAGAATACAAGGCCGACGGCCGGGTGATCCTCTATTGGGGAAACGTTTTTATGCTCGATGCCGAGGAAGTCTTGAACTTCATGGACACGGTGGAAATCAAGGACGGCGCGGCGAAGATAGACGCTGCGGAGATGCGCGCCGTGTATGACCGCTTGGCCGCGTCCCACAAGGAGTTCACCGCCGTCGCCGACGGCGAGGCCGCGAAAAAAGAGGGCATCCGGATCCTCTTCTCGTCCTACGAGAGCGCGGTCGACGCGTTCAAGGCGGAGGCTGCGGACGTCATGCAAAAAGTGGAAGCGAAAAAGAAGGTCTCTGAGTCCGACATTGAAGACCTGTACGATAAATACTCAGATATGATCGATGACTACAACCGCATGCTGTAAAGCGAAAGCAGAACCCGCAGGCTGTATGCCTCGCGGGTTTGTTGCTTTACAATGAGGGTGTGGTATACTTATTGAGACGAGAACAAACTGGTTGTATGGGGGGGTACATGATGTCTGGAACGAAGAAAGGTATTGATTTTACACCAGAATTATTTGAAACAGCCTTAGCGACGTTTGGTACAGCGGAGGAAAAAGAAGCCGCCCGTCGGATTGTGAGCTGTTTCATTGAACATGGATTCCCTGTTAAGGTCAAGCAATATAACCAGCCATGTATGGAAGGCACTTGCCGCGTCTTATGCTTTATCAGAAATAGCGCTGAAGCCATTATAATCAACAATAAGGGCATGGGGCGCGACGGTGTGAGCATTCAGGTGCGAATCGAGGACAGAAGTACCTTAAGCAAGTTGGATAATCTTAGCGAGAATTTAAGAAGTCAAGTTTTGAATTCAGCTAATTGCGGCCATTGTTCCGCTAAATGCGGAGACAAGAAGTACACTTTTTCTTATCAAGATCGCAATTACGTGAAATGCCATTTTATATGCAGTAATTTCTCCTTTGTGAACATTGGAAAAAGCGATATTGACAGTCTGATGTGTATCGTCGAAAGCGAAATTGCGTACAGTCAAACCCGCAAAAAATAACCCTATCAGAATGATGCTTATGTGGCTTCTTGTGCCAAGTCCTTCTGGCGCGGTTCTCGTGGCTCAACTCCGGGTAGAGGCGAAAACTTAGAGCGCGTGCCTCGCGTGTATGTGCGCGCGCGCTGTTTAGCTATATGATGGCGGCGGGAGGGATAACATGAGTCAGAACACTGCCGGCCCGGATGCGCGCGTGCTGGGTGAAAACGTCGTCAGGCAAAGAAAAATCGCGGGGTGGACGCAGGAAACGCTCGCGGAGCTGGTCGGGGTCAGCCCGCAAGCGGTGAGCAAGTGGGAGAACGGACGCGCTTTGCCCGAGCTTTCACAGCTCTACGCGCTCGCGAAGCTGTTTGATACGGGTATGGACGAGCTTTTGCGTCCTGAGGACATCCGCGTGATCAGCGCGGTATGTCACGACACGGAGAGGGATATGGACGTCAGGGATCGCGTCCTGCGCCACATGACGCCCGATGGCCGGTTGAGCGTGGATCGCGTCATGCAGGTGTCCGCGCTGGGGCGGCTGTCCATGCTCGCGGTGGTCGTGGAAGTCGCGGGCGTAAAAAGGGCGCTGTGCGCGTGCGAAGGCGAAGTGGATCTTCGCCAAGGCGAACTTATGCCCGACGCTGGGCTGACCATCCTCGCTTGCCGCTACGGGAACGCGCAAAACTCACGTGACGGCATGGCCAAAGTCAGGCACTACGAGTTCTTCCGCTGGAACGCCTTTCCCGCCAACCATGAGTCGTTTCCCGTCGGCCCGGAGTGGTCGGGAGAAATGTGGCTCTTGATGGGCTATATGTGCGCGGAGGGCGCGTTCGTCGTCTCGTGCGCCGAAGGTGAATCGCTTGAGTATACCACCGAGCGCACGCGCCTGCGAAGGAAACCCGCGCTTGACGGCGAGCGTCTCCTGCCCGGCATTCCCGCGCTCAAGTGGAAGATCGGCATGGACTGCACGTGGGCGGGCGCCATGACCGCGTGCCTTAGCGCCATGGGCGTTTCCGCGACTTACGACGAGGTGATGGGCAAGTCGGGCGCGTGTTACCGCGTGGCGTTTTGCGCACCCAAGTGGGACTATTCATCTGTGGACGGGTTGGTCACCTACGACTTCCTCACGCCGCTGAAGACCGCCTACGGCCTTGACGCGGAGATCCTCTCGCGGGTCAGCGGCCCCGATCGCGACGCGGCGAAAGCGCGCGTGCTCGCCGACATCAACCGCGGCGTACCCACGGCGGCCATCAACCTGCGCGTCGCGCCAGAGTGGGGCGTGATCTCCGGCTACGTCAATCGCGGCGAGACGCTACTCTGCCGCTCGTACTTCGACGACGACACGTGCGAGGCGGAGGGCGGCAACGGCGAGCTGATGAGCTTCCTCGCCGCGCATGACGGCATGTTTCCCGCCGACAACTGGCCCTTCCTGCTCATCCGCTTTTGCGGACGCCCGCGCCCGCTGGACGACCGCGCGTGCGCGCTCGCCTCGCTCCGCGTCCTGATTGACTGCATGAACGCGCCCGGAAGGGGTTATCACGCGGGACACAAAGCGTACCATGCGTGGGCGGACGGCTTGTCGGACGACGCGCTCTTCGATCCACAAAGCTTCGAGGATGCTCGCCGCAGGCAAAGCGTTCACCATTTTTGTCTCATGGCCTTGCGTGACGCGCGCCGTTCCGCGCACAGCTATTTGTCCGCGCAGGACGGTTTGTCGGGCATCGCCGCGTTCTATGAGAAAAGCCACTCGCTCGCCGAAAGCATGTTCCTTGAAGTCTCCGACGGCTATCACGAACCCCATAAGGCGTTTACCCGGGACATTCGCCTCTCGCACGCGGCGTCCCTGCGTGAGATGGACCGCCTTGAAACCCAGGCGGAAGCGCTCGCCCGCACGATGATTGAAACCGCTGAGTGAGCCATGCCGCGCAAAAGAGGCTTGAGCGCGATTGCGCGTTCAAGCCTCTTTTGCTTGTGTGTTCTTACCCGGCGTTCAGCCGCATGATAAAGACGCGATGCGCGTCGCGGGCGGCGGGAAAGAGGCCGGCGGCACGAAAGGCCGCCCGGTAAAGGGTGGGGAGACGGCGAACGGCGCGTTCGTCGGTGAGGTAGAGGGTGCCCACGTGCTCAATGCCCACACCATAGGATTCGACCGCTCGGATAGAGTCGACGCCCCAGAGGATGGCCGCGTTTGCGCCTTTGACGGAAGGATGACGCCCTGCTTGCTTTGCGGTGAGGGTTGAGAATGCGTCAAAGATAAACGTGACGTCGTGGAAGCGGTCGCGGAGGCGAAGGATGAGCTCGCGAACGTCAGCCTCGGAAAGGTACATGAGCAGTCCTTCCGCGATAACGAGCAGGGGCGGTCGGGCATCGACCGCGCCCATCCACGACCAGTTGGTCACGGAGGAACCGATCTGCGCGTAGCGTTCGTTCGGCGGGTACAGCCGGCGCTTGATGTCGATGACCTCCGGAAAGTCGAGATCCCACCACACGCGCGCGGGGTGTTCAAGCGGCGCTCGCGCGCGTCAAGCCCGCAGCCAAGGGAAAGCGCGCATGAGTTCGGGTGTGCAGAAAAGAACGATTGGGCGCACGCGTCGATCAGCATGCTGCGGATGCCCATGAGGATTTGGGTTTTTTGTTGTATGCGCAGAGGGGCGAAGTCGTATTCGATTTGCTCAACGGCCCGCTCGGCGTCGGCGTCGGGGAATATCCCGCGCTTGCTCATTTGCGCCCGCCCGTAAAGCGGGATGAGCAGCGTCTCGGCGTTTTGGCGTAAGTCAATCTTCATTGTGCGGACCTGCCGATTATGGAGCGAACAATGTACGCGTGGTGATGCCATCCACTGCGGTTGCCATGAAGCGCAGCATGTCCTCGGGCAGGTTGACCGTCCATACCCACACCCAGAGAAGGTTTCGGTGCGCCAGATCGAGCAGCTCGGGGGTGAAGAGGCGGTAGTTGAGGTTAAGGCCGAAGCAGCCTTCGTCGCAGGCGGTTTTGACAGCGAGCGCAGGGTTGGCGGCGAGCGCTTCAGGTACGTTGAGCAGGTGACGGACGGGCAGATGAAGCTCAGCCACGCGTCCTGCGTCCCCGGGCTCAAGCCCTGAGAAGTGAGCGCGCGGAAGAATGTCCGCGTCCGCGCAGAGCTTGGCGCAAGGCGCGGCGGCCTGCCAGACTTTGAGGTCGAGGTTGAGCGTCAAGCCAAGCAGACGCACGACTGGCAGCGCGTCCGCGAGGAAGACGACATCGGGGTGGCTTGCGCGTACGCGCGCGGCGGGCGTTGCGGCGATGTTGGTTTCGCGCCCGTCCAAGCGGATCATGGCGTCGTGCCAGCACACGGGAACGCCGTCCGAGGTCAGGCGAACGTCAACCTCGGTGAGCGCGAGTCCGGCGGCCGCGCCCGCGCGTATGGAGGAAAGCGAGTTGTCCGGGTGGCCGTTAAAGCCCGAGTGCGCGCAAAACATGGGCATGCAAGTCCTCCTGTCAGCGGCGTTTGTTGAGCTCGGCGTAAACTTCGGCGAGCGTCAAGCCTTGATTAGCCATCAGCACCATCAAGTGGTAGAGCAGGTCGGCCGCTTCGTAGCGCAGCTCGTCTTTGGAGCTGTTTTTAGCGGCGATGATGCACTCGGCGGACTCCTCGCCCACCTTTTTGCAGATTTTATCCACGCCCTTGTCAAACAAGTAGTTGGTGTACGAGCCTTCCTTCGGGTGCTCGCGGCGGTCGAGGATGACGTTCATGACCTCCTGCAGAACACCGCTGCCCACAGCCATGGTGCGTTCCTCGTCGTCTGTATAGACGCTTTCCTGAAAGCAGGTGGGCGCGCCCGTGTGGCACGCGGGGCCGGTTTGCTCCACCATGAGCAGGAGAGTGTCTCCGTCACAGTCCGAGAACATCTCGCGCACGCGCTGTGTGTGGCCGCTGGACTCGCCCTTGCGCCAAAGCGACTGCCGCGAGCGGGAGAAATATGTCGCCCAGCCGGTTTCCTCGGTCTTCTGGATGCTCTCTTTGCTCATCCACGCGAGCATGAGAACGGCCCCGGTCGCGACGTCCTGCGCGATGGCGGGGATGAGGCCCGAATCGTTGAACTTGAGCTTTGAGATGTCCATAAACGCCCTCCTTTTATCTGGCGACGGCCGCCAGCGCCTCAATCGCTTCAAGCAGCGTGAACCGTCCCGCGTACAGCGCCTTGCCGAGGATCGCACCCGCGCAGCCTGCTTCCCTGAGCGCGAGTAAATCCTCAATGCATGACACGCCGCCGGAGCCGATCACGCGCATGCCCGTTTTGTCGATCAGCCGCTTGGTTTGCGCCACGTTCGGGCCCTCGAGCGTGCCGTCGGCGCCGATGTCGGTGAAAATCACGTCGTCAACGCCCGCGTCCCGCATCTCGAGCGCGAACCGGATGGCGTCAAGCGCGCTTTCATCCTTCCAGCCGCGGATGGCGACTTTGCCGTCACGCGCGTCAATGCCGACCGCGATTCGGCCCGGATATGCCCGGCAAGCGTCACGGACCAGCGCCGGGTTTTCAACGGCCGCGGTGCCGAGGATGACGCGGTGGACGCCTACGCGCTCTAAACGCTCCTCAATGTCGGCCATGCTGCGGATCCCCCCGCCGGTTTGCACGGGCAGTCCGGTTTTAGTGACGATGGAAGCAAGCGCGCCGAGATTCATCCCATCGCCCGTGAACGCCCCGTCCAAATCCACGACGTGCAGGTCAGCCGCGCCTTGACGTTTCCACTCAAGCGCAGCCGCGACAGGGTCGCCGTAATCCGTTTGAGCGGAAGGATCGCCGCGTAAAAGCCGCACCGCGCGCCCTCCGCGTATGTCGATAGCGGGGTATAGCTTCATCACAGCGCCCCCTTGGTGGACGGAACGCCGGTTTCGCGCGCGTCAAGCTCGACGGCTGCGCGCAGCGCGCGCCCGAACGCTTTGAACATCGCCTCGATCATGTGGTGGGCGTTGCCCTCCGTGCTTCCGATGTGGAGCGTCATCCCCCCCGCCGTGCTCAGCGCGCGGTAAAACTCCTGCACGGTCTCGGTCTCAAACTCACCCACGCGCTTGGAGCCAAACGCGGCTGTAAACGCGCAGTATGGCCTCTCTGAGAGGTCGAGCGCGCACGTCGCGAGAGATTCGTCCATGGGCAAAAGGAAGAAGCCGTATCGGCGGATGCCCCTTTTGTCGCCGATTGCCGCGCGAAGCGCCTGACCGAGCGCGAGCCCGCAGTCTTCAACCGTGTGGTGCGTGTCCACACACAAATCTCCCGCGCAGGTTAGATCGAGGTCGATCAGCGCGTGCCGCGCAAATGCCGTGAGCATGTGGTCAAAAAAGCCGATGCCCGTGGATACGCTCGTATCGCCGGTGCCGTCCAGATTGATCTTGACGCGGATGTCAGTTTCGCCTGTGGTGCGCGTGACCTCGGCGGTGCGGTTCATGGGTTAACCCTCCTGATCTCTGCGGCGCGCGCGTGCGCCTCCAGCCCTTCGGAGCGCGCAAACGCCGCGATGTCGTCGGCCTGGCGTTCGATGAGAACCTGAGAATACTGGATGAGGCTGGTTTTCTTGATAAAGTCATCCACGGAAAGAGGGGATGAGAATGCCGCTGTCCCCGACGTAGGAAGGACGTGGTTAGGCCCTGCGAAGTAATCGCCCGCCGGTTCTGGCGTACAATGGCCCATGAAAACCGCGCCCGCGCTGCGGATAAGCGGAAGAAGCGTCCACGGATCGGCAACGGCGAGCTCAAGGTGCTCAGGCGCGCAGACATTGGCGGCCTCAACCGCGTCGATGAGCCTGTTCGTGAGCACGATCAAACCGTTGTCGCGCAGGGATTGCTCGGCGATCATGTCACGCGGGAGCGTGGCCAGTTGTTTTTCCAGCTCCGCCGGCACACTCTGCGCTAGAGATTCGCAATCCGTGACAAGGATGGCGCACGCCAGTGGGTCGTGCTCAGCCTGTGACAGCATGTCGGCGGCGACCCAATCCGCGCGCGCGGTTTCGTCGGCGATGATGAGAATTTCGCTCGGACCCGCGATCATGTCAATGCCTACGAGTCCCGCGACTTCGCGTTTGGCCGTCGCCACATAAATGTTGCCCGGCCCGGTAATTTTGGCGACAGCCTTTACGGTATTTGTGCCGTACGCGAGCATACCCACCGCTTGCGCGCCGCCGGCTTTGTAGATTTCGGTCACGCCCAGAAGATGCGCGGTCGCGAGCGTGGGCGGGTAAACGCTTCCGTCCTTCATGCAGGGCGTCGTCATGACAATGCGCTCAACGCCGGCCACTTGCGCCGGGATGACGTTCATGAGCACGGAAGACGGATACGCGGCGGTCCCGCCCGGCACGTACACGCCGACCGACTCGATCGGGCGGATGAGCTGACCGAGCGTGCGCTCGGGCGTGATGTCAAGCCACGTCTCGCGCTTTTGCTTCATGTGATAAGCACGGATGTTGTCGGCGGCGCGTCGGATGACGGCCATCAACTCAACGTCTACCTTCGCGCACGCGTCCGCGATTTCCTTCTCCGTCACGCGCAGGCACGATACGGTATCGCTGTCAAAGCGGCGCGTGTAATCCAAGACCGCCGCGTCGCCGCGGTCGCGCACGTCGTCCAATATGGCGCGCACCACCTCGCGCACCTCGCCTTCGCCTGAATCCAGTCTGCGAATAAGCCTATCCGGAAATGGCTGGTCAGATGACCAGCGCGTCACCTTGAGCATGCGATGACCTCCTCATTCGGATCGTTCGGGTGAAACCCGCCGGTCCCGACGCAAAGCGCCGGACAAAGGGTTGATGTTCAGTTTCCGTGCAAGCAGCCGCAGTGTCCGCTTACGCTATGCGCGATTTCAGCGCCGCGATGATCTCGCGGATGCGCGCGCCTTTGGTCTTGAGGGACACAGGACCGACGACAAGGCGGGCCGAAACGGGACAGACCTCCTCAAGCACGGAGAGCCCGTTGGCTTTGAGGGTGCCCCCGCTCTCCACGATATCAAGAATGACATCGGAGAGGCCGATGATGGGCGCAAGCTCCACGGAGCCGTTCAGTTTGATGATGTCCACGTCCTCGCCGCGCGCGGAATAAAGCTGGCGCGCGATGCCGGGATATTTGGTAGCCACGCGAAGCCGGGTCACGGTCAGCGCAGTTTGGCGCGACTCGGCGTACCCGGCGACGCATAGGCGGCAGCGTCCGAAACCGAGATCGAGCATTTCGTAGAGCGGGCGGTTCTCCTCAAGAAGGGTATCCTTGCCCACGATGCCGATGTCACAGATGCCGTGATCGACATATGTGGGTACGTCGGCTGGCTTGACCAGCATGAAACGGTCGCCTGAGGCGTTCTCAAAAACCAGTTTGCGGCTGTTTTCGCTCACTACGCTCCCGTCAATGCCGATGGCCGACAGCAGTTCGAGCGTCTGGTCGGCGAGGCGGCCCTTGGCGAGCGCGAATGTCAAGGTGGCGGAGGGTTCACTCATCGTCGTCGCTCCCTTCCCAGAGCACTTCGGTTTTGCCGTCCGCGCGCATGATGAGCGCGGAGGACGCGCCCCGTGCCTGCGCGCGGGCGATGAAGGATTCGGCGGGGGTGCCCGCCGGGCTGACTTCCACGCGCAGCCCGGTATCGCGCAGCGCAAACGCCCGTGCGGCGGCGGCTGCGCGAGCTTCGGGAACATAAGTGAGCGCGATGTCGATCACGGGCGTCTTGAACGTCTCGCCCTGCCGCTCAAGCGCGATGAGGATGGATTTGACGTCGGCGGCGAAACCTGTGGCGGGGAGGGAGCGGCCCATGCGCGCGGAAAGGTTGTCGTAGCGCCCGCCGGATAAAAGCGGGTAGCCGAGATGCCCCGTGATACCGCGGAAGATGATGCCCGTGTAGTAATTGACGCTGTGCACCATCCCGACGTCCACGGAAATATAGCGTTCGACGCCGTCGTCCCGCAAAAACGCGATGACCTCGCGCATGTTGTCGAGCGCGGCACGGCTTTTGTGCCCGCAGCACAGCGCTTCGGCTTCTGTGAGTACGCCTGTGTCCCCGTAGAGACCGGGCAGAGAAAGGATGCGCGCGCGGTTGTCCTGTGAGAGCGAAAGCTTGGAGAGGATCAGCTCCAGCGCGAAGTTGTTTTTTTCCTCGATGCACTGGCGGATACTCTCCGCGTCGGCGTCTCCAACGCCCATGTCGGCGATCAGGCCTTTGAAGAAACCCACCTGCCCGATGTCGATCTGGAAGGAGTGGAGACCGGCGTCGCGCAGGCACTGTATGGCGAGCGAGATGACCTCCGCGTCCGCCTGCGGGCCTTCAGCGCCTAAGATCTCCACATCCACCTGCGTGCGTTGATGGAGCGTGCGCGCATCGCTTTCGGGGTACTCAAGCGTCTCGCCCAGCGCGCACAGCCGGAGCGGAAGCGCTTCGCCCAGCAGCTTGCCCGCGGCGAGCCGAGCGATGGGGATCGTGAACTCAGGCCGGATGGCCAATACGCGCCCGCTCCGGTCGATCAGCTTGTAGAGCTGCTCGGTCATCAGACCGCCTGATCCGGCGTTCGCGTCGTCCGAGGTCAGCGGGTCGCAGAACTCGAGAATGGGTGTTTCGACCTCATCGTAACCGAACAGGGAGAGTGTCTGGCGAAGTTTTTGCTCGATGTGCCGCTTTTGCATGCACTCGCGCGGCAGGAAGTCCTGCACGCCTTCGGGGAGTCTTGTGGGGTTGATCATGGGCCACCTGCTTTAACGTATTAGTGAATTATCGTGTTAGTGTATTATTATATTCAAGCGGAAGGAAATTGTCAAGCCTGGGCGCGAAACGATCCTGTAAGCACGGAGCAGGAATGCAGCGGGCATGGCCTTGGACGCGCGGGCGGCGCTTGTACGGCCGCGAGCAGGCAAACGACTTCGCGGCTCTGAAGTGGATGCCGGGGAACGGCAGCCGTTTGTGTGAAAAAACCTTCACGCAACCGCTTGTCAAAATTACCTCCATGAGCTTGACAAAAACAGGACAGAATGCTATTGTTGGTGTCGATGTTAGCACTCGTCGCCATCGAGTGCTAACAATGTGGGAAGGGAGGGAGCGGGATGCTGGACGACCGCAAGGCCAGAATACTGCAGGCCATCGTGGATGACTACATATTAACAGCGCTGCCGGTGGGAAGCCGCACGATATCCAGGAAGTACATCTCCGAGCTCTCCTCGGCCACCATTCGCAACGAGATGAGCGATCTTGAGGAGCTTGGGTACTTAGACCAGCCGCACTCCAGCTCGGGCCGCGTGCCCAGCTACCGCGCGTTTCGGTTCTATGTCGACCAGCTCATGCGCAACTCAAGCCTCAACACCGAGGAGCTCAAGCGCATCAACGGCATGTTCTTAAGCCGCATCGATAAAATGGAGGAGCTGCTTGACAACACCGCCTCGGTGCTCGCGGACACCACGGCATACGCGTCGCTCGTCACGCCCCCCGTGCAAAAGTCGCTTACACTCAAACGCGTGCAGATCGTGCCGATCACGTCGGGCACGGCCCTCCTGATCGTCGTAACCGACGCGGGCGTGCTCAAGGACTCCATCATCCGCATCCCCGAGGGGCTGTCTGACGACTATCTCTATATGCTCTCCAATATGCTGACCGCGAGTCTGAGCGAGCACTCGCTTGAGCAGGCAGAGGAGCTTGTCAATGCGCTGTTCTCCGAGATGGGCGGGCATCGCGAGCTGTTCGCCAGCATTGTCAAAGCGATGGAGCAACGCGGGGACGCGTCGTCCGGACATATCGTCGTGGGCGGCGTCAAGCACATGCTCGCTCACCCGGAGTACTCGGACGTCGAGCGCGCGCGGTCGCTGATCTCGGCGCTTGAATCCAAGGACAAGCTCTTTACCCTCCTTGAGCGTTCGGGCGGTGTTGAGATGACCATATCCATCGGCCCGGAAATGGGATCGCCCGACATGAAAGATTGCGCGCTGGTGAGCACCACCTACAAGATCGGCGGGCGGGATGTGGGGCGGCTGGGCGTCATCGGACCGGTGCGCATGAATTATCCCCACGTCATAGCCGTGCTGTCGCGCATGCGGGAAGTGCTTTCCGGCTTGCTTGACCATGGCACGGACTCAACATAAGGGACAAAGGAGATCGACATGAAAAAGGACAAGGCCAAGCCAGAGGCCGAAACCGCTCAGACGGAGCAGACGCAAGCGCCCCAAGGCCGCCTGCTCACGGTCGAGGATGAGGCGAAGATCGAACAAGCGCTCAAGGAGCGCGATGAGTTTTTAGCGCTCGCTCAGCGCGTGCAGGCTGATTTTGATAATTACCGCCGCCGCAACAGCGCCGCGGTGTCCGAGGCCGCTGAGGACGGTATTCGAGAAGCCATGACCGCGTGCCTTGCGACCATCGATAACCTCGACCGCGCGCTCGCGTCATCCCAGGATGCCTCGAACCCTTTGCATAAGGGCGTTGAGATGGTTCGCACCGGATTGCTGCAGTCGCTGGGCAAGCTCGGTCTTGAAGAAGTCAGCGCGCTCGGAGAAGTGTTCGACCCTGAGCTGCACAACGCGGTCATGCAATCCGCCGCACAGGAAGGCCAAAGGGATGGCGAAATCCTCGAGGTCTTCACAAAAGGCTATCGCTTCAAAGGGAAAATGATCCGTTACGCCATGGTCCGGGTGGCCAAGGCGTAGGGAAAGAACACGCCAAACTCACAGCTTCATGATAAAGCATACTTGAACGGAGGAAAGATCATGGGAAAAATCATCGGTATTGACCTTGGCACAACCAATTCCTGCGTCGCCGTTATGGAAGGCGGCGAGGCAGTTGTCATCCCAAACCCCGAAGGCGCGCGCACCACGCCTTCAGTCTTGGCGTTCGCGAAAAACGGCGAGCGTCTTGTGGGACAGGTGGCCAAGCGTCAGGCCGTCACCAACCCGGACAGAACGATCAGCTCGATCAAGCGCGATATGGGTTCAAATCGCCGTGTCACGATCGATGACAAGAACCTCACGCCCCCGGAGATCAGCGCGATGATTCTCCAAAAGCTCAAGGCGGACGCCGAGGCGTACCTTGGCGAGAAGGTCACGGAAGCGGTCATCACCGTGCCCGCGTATGTCTCGGACGCGCAGCGGCAGGCGACAAAGGACGCGGGCCGCATCGCGGGGCTTGACGTCAAGCGCATCATCAACGAACCGACCGCCGCCGCGCTCGCGTATGGCGTGGATAAAGACGGCAGCCACCGCATCCTGTTCTACGACCTTGGCGGCGGAACGTTTGACGTGTCCCTGCTTGAGATTGGCGACGGCGTGTTTGAGGTGCTGGCCACCAGCGGCAACAACCGCCTGGGGGGCGACGACTTTGACCAGCGGGTTATCGACTGGATGGTCGACGAGTTCAAAAAATCCGACGGCATCGACCTTTCCAAGGACCGCATGGCGCTCCAGCGTTTGCGCGAAGCCGCGGAAAAAGCCAAGATAGAGCTCTCCGGCGTGATGACCGCGGCGATCAACCTGCCCTTCATCACAGCGGACGCGTCCGGGCCCAAGCACCTCGACCTGACGCTTACGCGCGCCAAGTTCAACGAGCTGACGCACGAGCTGGTCGAAAAGACCATCGAGCCCACGCAGTCCGCGCTTCGCGACGCGGGCATGAGCGCGGACAAAATCGACAAGGTCATTCTGGTCGGCGGCTCCACCCGCATTCCCGCCGTGCAGGACACGGTCAAGCGCATCACCGGCAAGGAACCTTACAAAGGCATCAACCCTGACGAGTGCGTCGCCATCGGCGCGGCGATTCAGGCGGGCGTGCTGGGCGGCGAAGTCAAGGATGTTCTCCTGCTGGACGTGACCCCGCTCTCTCTTGGCATTGAAACGCTGGGCGGCGTGTTCTCGCGTTTGATCGAACGCAACACAACCATCCCCACGCAGAAATCGCAGATTTATTCCACCGCCGCCGATGGGCAGACCAGCGTGGAAATCCATGTTCTTCAAGGCGAGCGTGAGATGGCGCAGTACAACAAGACGCTGGGCCGCTTCCAGCTGGGCGGCATCGCTCCCGCGCCGCGCGGCGTGCCCCAGATCGAGGTCAAGTTCGAGATCGACGCCAACGGCATCGTCAACGTCTCCGCCAAGGATCTCGGCACCGGCAAAGAGCAGAAAATCACAATCACCGCTTCCTCCAACCTCAACGAAGAAGAGATCAAGAAGGCCGTCAAGGACGCCGAGCGCTTCGCTGATGAGGATAAGAAGAAAAAGGAAGAGATCGACATCGTCAACAACGCCGACCACATGGTTTACACCTGTGAGAAGACCATGAAGGATCTGGCCGAGAAGATCACCGAGGAAGACAAGGCTAAGCTGACCGATGAAATCGAGGCTGTCAAGAAAACGCGCGAAGGCACCGACCTGAACGCCGTCAAGGAAGCCACAGAGAAGCTGCAAACCCTTTCGTATGAGGTCTTCGGACGCATCTATCAGCAGGCTGCGCCACAAGGCGAGGCCGGACAGGGGCCGGACGCTTCAGCGGGCGCCGGTTCGGATGGCGAGACCGTCAACGCCGATTACACGGTGGATAACGAAAACAAATAGAGCATCCGCAGCCCGGAACGCCCGCCCAGCGGGCGTTCCGGCTATGGAGTGCATTCCGGCACGGGAGGGTGACGCGTGGACAAACGAGACTTTTATGATGTGCTCGGCGTCAAGAAAGGCGCGACGGGCGAGGAGATCAAGTCGGCATATCGCAAGCTGGCCAAACAGTATCACCCCGATGTCAACCCCGGCAACAAGGACGCCGAGGGAAAATTCCGCGAAGTCAGCGAGGCTTACGAGGTCTTGAGCGACGACCAGAGGCGCGCGCGCTACGACCAGTTTGGGCATGATCAGCCCGGCGCTGGCGGGGGCGGCGGCTTTGGCGGAGGTGCGGGCTATGGAAGCGCCGACTTTGAGGATATCTTTGAGACATTCTTCGGCGGCGGATTCGGAGGCGGCGGCAGGCGCGCGAACGCGCCCGAAGCTGGCCGCGACCTGCGTTATGACATGACGCTCACTTTTGAGGAGGCCGTTTTCGGCGTCCACAAGGAGTTCAACATACAGCGTGAAGAAAACTGCGACACATGTGGCGGGCATGGAACAAAGAGCGGATCGCCGCCCGCGCCGTGTTCGGCCTGCGGTGGCACGGGGCGCGTTAATGTTGTGCAGCAGACCGCGTTCGGCCGCTTCAGCACGGCGAAACCCTGCGACAAGTGCAGGGGCAAGGGCACGATTGTCACGGATCCGTGCACGACGTGCGCGGGGCGCGGCCGCGTGCGTAAAACACGCCAGATCAAGCTCAGCGTCCCCGCCGGCGTTGATAACGGGCAGAACATTTCTCTGCGCGGAGAGGGCGAGGCGGGCGTGCGCGGAGGCCCTCCGGGCGACCTTTACGTGTTCCTGACCGTTAAGCCGCACAAGCTGTTTCGCCGCGAGGGCACCGACCTTTACTGCGACATCACGCTCTCCTTCCCGCAGGTTGCGCTGGGCTGTGAGATTGACGTCCAGACGCTGGATGGTGCCGCGCCGCAGAGCATCCCCGAAGGAACGCAGCCCGGCACCGTGTTTCGCATCAAGGGCAAGGGCGTGCCCGCGCTTCGCGGAGGAGCCAAGGGTGATTTATATGTCAAAGTCGGCGTGGAAGTGCCCAAGAGACTCTCCGAGGCGCAAAAGGAAGTCCTGCGTCAGTTTGATCAGGGGTTGACCGAAAAAAACGCGACGGAGAAGAGAAAATCGGGTTTTTTTGAAAAGTTCAAGTCATAGCCAAGGAGGACTGCCGGCATTCCGGGCGGTCCTCCCGTTGCGTGGCGAAGATGGGGTGAAGCTGTGTTTCGACTGGTTGCGGTGGATATGGACCGCACACTCCTTAAAAGCGGGGGCGCGGTTTCGGCGTACTCGGCGGAGGTGCTGGCGGGACTGCGCGCGGTGGGCGTCAAGGTCGTGGTCGCCACGGCGCGCGGCGCGTCGGGTAGGGCCAAGCTTGCGGGATTTGACTGCTACGACGCGCTGGTGCAGCACAATGGAGCGAGGATCGAGGTCGCGGGGCAGCTGTTTTCGGGCGATGTGATCCGCGCTGATGAGATCGCAGAAGTGATGGCGCGCTTCACCGAACTGGGCGCGGTTGGCGCGCGCTGGGCGCTGGACGACCCGACGCGGCCCTACGACCCGGCGGAGCCGAACGACGCGTACAAGCTCTATATTCCGCTGACGGAGAGGTTCCCGGCTGAGGCTCTCCTCGGCGCGTTGCCCGGGAGCATGGACGCAGTGATTGTTGATCAGGGGGCGCTCGCGATCATGGCCAGAGCGGGCGTGAACAAGATGACCGGGATACAAAAGCTGCTCGACCACTGGGGAATCGACGCGAAAGACGCCATCGCGATCGGTGATGACAACAACGACCTGCCCATGCTGGAAGGCTGCGGGTTGGCGGTGGTGATGAGCAATGGCACGTCCTCGGTGCTCGAACGCTTCTCCGAGCACGCGCCGCGCAACGACGACGACGGCGTGGGACGCTGGCTGGACGCCCACCGATCCCTGTTTTGCCCGGAGGTGGAGGCATGACATCCAAGGAACTGTTCGCGGCCATGGCGCGCGGCCAAAGGCCCGAGCGTGTGCCCTTTGTGCCCACGATTTATGAGCACGCGGCGTCCCTGGCCGGGTACACCGTGGCCGAAATCGCTCAGGACGCGGACAAGCTTTTTTTCGCGCAGTCCGCTGCCCGCGAGATGTACAGCCACGATTTGATGGCGGTGGGCGCGGACATCTACAACATTGAGGCGGAGGCGCTGGGCGCGCGCGTGGACTTTGGCGGGGACATGCCCGCGTTGTGCGGGCCGCTCCTGAACGCGCCCTACAAAAAAGGCGATCTTGCCCCGCCCGACCCTGCGCGAAGCGGGCGCATGCCCGTGATCGCGGAAGCTGTCGCCAAGGTGCAGCAGGCGTATGGCGGCGATGTTCCTGTGAGCGGCGCCGTGGTCGGGCCCTTTTCGCTGGCCGCACTCCTGCGCGGCTTCGAGGGCATGATTGACGACCTGCTGGATGCGCCCGAGTCGGCGGCTGAACTCATGTCGTTTTGCGTGGATGTCGCGGCGGGGTTCGGCTCCGCGTTCCTCAAATCAGGCGCGGGCGTGGCCGTCAACGAGTCGTGGATCGCGCCGCCCCTGCTCTCCCCGAAGATGTTCAAAAGCTTTGTGACTATCCACGAGCGCGCGCTGATCGGCAAGCTCAAGGCCGCGGGCGCGACGGGTGTGGCGCTGATATCGGGCGGGGATACCGGCGCGATCGCCGGAGACATGCTCGATTGCGGATCCTCATTGATCATGGCCGATTATCAGACCGACCGTGTCCGCTTCAGAGAGCTGTGCGCGGCGCGCGGCGCGACGCTGCGCGCGAGCATCGAGTCGAAAGCCGTTGAAACGGGCGATGAGGAGGTTCTTCGTGAGCAGACGTCGCGCGTTGTGTCCGACTGCTATGGCTACGAAAAGTTCATCTTCGGCTGCGGCATCGTAAGCGCGAAAACACCGCCCGAAAACGTTCTGCGGCTTAAGGAGATTCTGTTGAAATTGACCGCACCCGAGAATCACGTTTTTAAGCTGTGATCCGCGGGTGCGCAATCAGGTTTTATATGATGCGTTAGTTCGATTTTGCTTTCGCCATTTCGCTTTTGACAGCATTTGCCCTGCTGTTGTCCTTGTCGTTCACCCCGGCCAACTCGCCGCTGTCATTTTTTTGTAAACGTCATAGTAGGTGTCGGTACAAATGTAGGTTCCCTCCAGCGCGGCGAGTCCCGGTTGATAGGGTTGAAGGAGAAGCACATAATTTTGGCAATTCTTTAGCGGGATATCGTTTTCACAATCCCCTGGTTTGAACGATCTCAATTTCATTGAGTTTGCTTTTCCCGCGAAACATGTCCGCTACTTTGACGCACGTGACTTCAAAAGCTACAGGACCGTCGCTGACGGTTCTTTTTCTGCCCACCGGGGTTCCCTCAATGATAAAGTCGGTTTTTGCCAACAACTCCTCTGGTGATGATGAAAGCGGTACGGCGACAAAGGAGTTTTTGATTGGATGGAAACCCGGTGTCGCAAGATACACCGACAACGCGACGACCAGATCACAGAGTGTCACCACAATGCGTTCTAGCCACTTGTTTATCATGGCATTACCTCCTAATTATAGGCTTCACGAACACCGCTGATATCATCCTGTGATAGCCGTAGTTATTCACTATCATAGGAGATTGTTCCGTTTTTCGTGTAAAACCACTTCAATGTCGACGGAGACGAGAATTGGCTGTGCCCTGAAAGAAGGGTCCAGGCGCGCGCTTTGGATCCCGAGAGAATACACCATAAACAATGTTAGAATTACAATGATTGATGTTGCGATTTCCTGTGCGACTTACTCAAACCAATCCCTCCATATATTTCCAGTGTCATGATGGGTGTCCACTGAATGTAAAGAAACAAGGTAGCCCATGGGCGCTCCCCCCTTTTCCCCTTAGTTTTATTATACATAAATGCAAAAAAAACAAGAGATTCGCAATAAAAAAACAGCAGTTCATCAGTGTCGAACTGCTGTTGTCGCGGTGAGCGAGAAAGTTCGCTAAATCGTACCGTCCCAAGTGCTGACCTTTGTGCGCTTCATTTCATCTTCATCGAACCAGCGCGACGTCACGCACTTGGATTCGGTGTAGAATCGCACGGCGTCTTTTCCAAGGCAGTGCAGGTCGCCAAAGAAGCTGTCCTTGTGTCCCGCGAAGGGGAATACGCCCACCGGAACGGGGATGCCCACGTTGACGCCCACCATGCCGCCGTGCGTGTGGCGGGTGAACTCGCGCGCGTAATAGCCGTTTTGCGTGAAGATGACCGAGCCATTGGCGAAGGGGTTGCGGTTCATGAGCGCGAGACCCTCGGAGAAGGACTTCACGCGCTTGATGCACAGTACCGGTCCGAAGACCTCCTGCGCGCCCACGGTCATCTCCTCGGTGACGTTGTCAAAAATGGTCGGGCCGAGGTAAAAGCCTTTCTCAAAACCGGCCACGGTCGCATTGCGGCCGTCCAGCATGATTCGGGCACCCTCGCGGAGACCCGTCTCGATCCAGCCTTCCACGAATTTTCTGTGCTCCGCCGTCACCAGCGGCCCGAGCGTGGATGTCTTGTCGTACGCCGGACCGAGTTTCAATCCCTTGGTCAGCTCCACGAGCTTGGCCACGAGCGCATCTGCGATGCTTTCCTCCACAACCACAGCCGGGAGCGCCATACAGCGCTCGCCCGCGCACCCGAACGCTGCGTTGACGATGCCTGCCGCCGTGCGGTCGATGGGCGCGTCAGCAAGCACCAGCGCGTGATTCTTGGCCTCGCACAGCGCCTGGACGCGTTTTCCGTTGGCCGCAGCGGTTTGGTAGATGTGCTTTCCGACAGCGGTGGAGCCCACGAACGTCACGCCCTTGACGTCGGGGTGGGTCAGGAAGAGCTCTGCTTCCACGCGCGAGCAGGTGACGACGTTGAGGACGCCGTCGGGCAAGCCCGCGTCCTTGTAAAGCTGAGCGAACTTGAGCGCGGTCACGGGTGTGATGCTGGATGCCTTGATGACCATGGTGTTGCCCGAAGCGATGCACAGCGGCGCCATCCAGCCCATGGGGATCATCGCGGGGAAGTTAAAGGGCGCGATGCCCGCGAACACGCCCAGCGGCTCGCGGTAAAGCACCGTGTCAAAACCGGCGGACGCGTCCATGAGTGACTCGCCCATCATGAGCGTGGGGATGGAGCACGCGTGCTCGGTTGCTTCCTTAGCCTTGAGCACATCGCCCTTGGCCTCTTCCCAGACCTTGCCGTTCTCGCGCGCGACGCACAGCGTCAGCTCGTCCATGCGCTCGTCAATGAGCTCGCGCACGCGGAACATGATCTGCGCGCGCTTCATGGGGGGCGTTGCCGACCATTTGACGTACGCCGCCTTGGCCGACGCGATCGCGCTCTCCACCTCGGCGCTTGTGCAGCACGGGCTTTGAGCGGTGATCTCTCCCGTGCTCGGATCGTACACGTTGACATGCTTCTGTGTCTTGGACTCGACGTACTGCCCGCCGATGAATACCTTCAACTTCTCGACTGCCATCTGCATTCCTCCGCCTTATATCCCCGCCTTGTCGGCGATGTATTTGCGCGCTTTGACCGCGTACTCCAGCGGGTTGGCGATGGCCGGGTCCTGCTCGGCCTCGACCACCCACCAGCCTTCGTAGCCCGCGTCCGAGAGCGCTTTGAAAATGGGGGAAAAGTCGATACAGCCATCCCCGGGGACGGTAAACGCGCCCATGCGCACCCCCTTGAGGAAGGAGAGCTTCTGTGCCTTGACCTGCGCCACGACCTCGGGCCGGATGTCTTTTAAGTGGACGTGCTTGACGCGCGCGATGTGCTTCATGAGCACATCGACAGGCTCTTCGCCCGAGTATTTCAGATGCCCGCTGTCAAACAGCAGGGATACCTTCGCGGGATCGGTCATGGCCATCAGCCGGTCGATTTCCACCGATGTCTGCACAACGGTTCCCATGTGATGGTGATACACGACCGCCATGCCTTTTTCGGCGGCCAGCTCGCCCAGTTTCTCAAGGCCACGCGCGAGTTTATCCCAGCCCGCGTCGTCTAGCGACGGCTTGTTCTCGAATACCGGTGTTTCCGGCTGGCCCTGAATGCTGTGCCCCTGCTCGGATACCACGATCACCTTGGCGCCGCCCGCTTTGAGGAAATCGCGGTGCGCTTTGAACGCCACGGCAGTCTCTTCGAACGGTTTGGTCGTCAAAAATGATGAAAACCACGCGCTCGCCACCGTCAGACCGCGAATCGAAAGCTTCGGATTGAGCACAGCGGGATCTTTCGGGTACTTATTGCCGATCTCGGTGCCCTTGTAGCCTGCGAGCGCCATTTCGCTGACGCACTGCTCGAACGTGTTTTCCGCGCCCAGCTCAGGCATGTCGTCGTTTGTCCACGCGATGGGCGCGATGCCCAGCTTAACTCCCTTTAAGTCACCCATGTGGAGCACTTCCTTTCTGATGAAGGCGATTGTTCAGGTTGATACCTGCTCGGCACCCAAAACTCATACCTGCTGCCATTTGGCGTGTCCCTGTTCTCTTTTCAATGACCGTGATCGGAGCGCCCGGCCCGTCGTATCTTAAGTACCCTTCAGGTGGTTCAAGCGTTTCGATGGTTTTCCAGCCCGCACCGATTCCGAATTTAAGCGCGTCTTCGTTCGTTGTCAGCCCTTCATACGTAACGACAAGGAAGTCACTCGCGGGGAATTTCGCCAGAGTATAACCCTTGTGCACTTTGTCGACAGGGCCGACCGTCAGTCCCTGATAGTATATCAGGAATGTCTCGAAAGTAGGTTTGCTCATGAGCTCCCCTCCGCTGGCTGGGGCTATTAACAGCCGCTCGGTTAGTACTTTCTGGCTTTTCCTAGCCCTTCGTTCCTGCGCTTGTGAGCGGCGCGCACCGACTCCTTTTCGGAGACGCCCCCGATGCCCACATGCCACCAGGCTCCATAACCGTGCGTCATGGTCTTGGGCAGCGTCTTGATGTCAATCAGGGTGGAACGCGTCTGTCTGCGGGCGTCGTCAAGCGCGGCGTCAAGCTCGTCGAGCGTGTGAACGGTGTAGGTGACCAGGCCGTAGGCGCGCGCGGACATGGCATAGTCGATGATCATGAGCGGGCCGTTTAAGCCGGAAGGCGTGCGCTCGCGGAACTCGGTGGCGTTTGAGTCCATGCCCTGCTCCATTTGCAGGTTGTTGATGCATCCGAAACCGGAGTTGTCAAAGAGCAAAACGTCGATCTTGACATCCTCCTGAACGGCGGTGACCAGCTCGGAGTGCAGCATGAGGTAGGAACCGTCGCCCACCATGGCGTAGACCTCGCGGTCGGGCGCGGCGAGCTTGGAACCGAGCGCGCCCGCGATCTCATAACCCATGCAGGAATAGCCGTACTCCATGTTGTACGCGTCGCGCGTATCGGTCGTCCACATGCGCTGGAGGCATCCGGGCAGGCTGCCCGACGCGCCCACCACGATGGCGTCCGCCGCGATGCGGTCGCGGATGAGCGCGATGGCCGACGTCTGTGTGACCACGCCACCGCACGCCTCCACGAACTCAGGGATGGAGCGCGGGTCGTAGTTGTCCACAAGCGGCTTAAAACCATCGCCGTAGCGGTAGTCCGCGAGCGCGCGCATTTCGGCGCCCCATGAGGCCTTGGCTTCAGCGATCTCGTTTTTGTAGCAGGAACGGTAATCCTTCTCCGAGAGCAGGCGGGAGAGTGCAATGAGCGTGGCGCGCGCGTCGCCAACGAGGGAGACGCTGTCCAGCTTCAGCGAGTGAAAGCGGGACGCGTTGATGGATACAAAGCGCGCCGCCGGGTTGGCGAACAGCGACTTGGACGCGGTGGTGAAGTCGGAGAAACGCGTGCCAACGCCGATGACCACGTCGGCCTTCGCGGCGATGGTGTTGGCGGCCGAGTTGCCTGTGACGCCGATACCGCCCAGGTTGAGCGGATGTGAGGACAGACACGCGCTTTTCCCGGCCTGCGTCTCACCGAAAGGAATGCTGAATTGCTCGCAGAACAGCTCGAGGGCCTCACCCGCCTCGCTGTAGCGCACCCCTCCGCCGCACACCACGATCGGGTGCTTGGCTGTAAGGATGAGCGCCGCCGCGTCCTCGAGCGCCGCGTCGTCGGGGATGTTGCGCGGGATGCGGTACACGCGTTTCTGGAAAAACTCCTCAGGATAGTCATACGCTTCGCCCTGCACGTCCTGCGGGAGAGCGACGCACACGGCTCCGCAATCGGCGGGGTCGGTGAGGACGCGCATGGCATTGAGCATGGCGCTCATGAGTTGCTCGGGGCGGGAGACGCGGTCCCAGTACTTACATACGGGCTTGTACGCGTCATTGGTCGTCACGCCCAGGTTCGTGGGCTGCTCGACTTGCTGGAGCACCGGATCGGGCTGGCGGATGGCGTACGCGTCCCCGGGCAGGAGCAAAAGCGGGATGTTGTTGACCGTCGCGGTGGCGGCGGCGGTGATCATGTTGGCCGCGCCCGGGCCGATGGAGGAAGCGCACGGCATGATCTTGCGCCGGTTGTGCTGCTTGGCGTAGGACGCGGCGACGTGCGCCATGCCCTGCTCGTTTTTGCCCTGTATCACCTTGAACAGGCCGGGTTCCTCGTCGAGCGCCTGCCCGACGCCGCACACGATGCCATGCCCGAACAGCACGCACATCGCTTCGATAAACCGTTCCTCGTGTCCGTCAAAGCTCACGTGCTGCTGGGACAAAAATCGCAGCAGCGCCTGCGCCATGGTCATGCGTATGGTCTTCATCGTTTACCCTCCGATAGTTTGCTCACGCGAGATTGATTGCTTACTGTCTTTATTCCTGTTCGAAACTGCTTTCGCGATCGGATAGCGGGATGAAGGACATTGAGGTTCCCTTCTCAAGGCATTCTTTATACTTTTCGATGATGTAGCGGTCCGCGTCGAAGGCGAGCTCGGGCAAAGGCTGGCGTATGTCAAACCACGCGGCCCCATCAGCATCATCCCCTGCTGTCAGCTCGAGGCTTAGTGGATTTGCTTGAATGACAATCACGAGAGAGCTGATTCTTTGGAAAAATACGTTTGAGACGACATTGACAATACTCACAGGCTGGATGTCAATGCCGATTTCTTCGTTAACTTCCCTTTTTGCGCCGTCCAAAAAGCTCTCGCCAAGCTCGATGTATCCACACGGCAAACCCCACTTACCGGGGTACAGCGTCGAGTTTGCCCGTCTGGCCAAGGCAATATGGTTGCCGCGATCCACCACCATGACCGAGACGCAGGGCGCCGGATTGCGGAAGTGGACATACCCGCAGCTTGGGCAAACGCTTCTGCGCTGCCCGGTACGATAAGCGGTTTGACACCCCGCGCCGCATTTGCTGCAGAAAACAACACTCATCTATAATTATTTTTCCAGCAGCCAGGTGTGTTTGGGATCATTGACGCGTTCCGTCCAGGGGTTCCCGTCAAAGTGGCGGATCATCCAGGCGTAGTACATGCGGTAACCGGGCGCGCAGCACTGCGGGTGAGTCTTCCCGCCGGGGATGGCGGCATAGGAGCCGTCAAAGACGGTGGATGCCTCATCGCCGATGAAGCACGCGCCGAAGCCCTGCGGCTTGTCGAAACGGTAGTAATAGATCTCAGGCTGGTCGTGGCTGTGTGGGATGTAGCTCGTCCAGCAGCTTTTGTGCGCGTAGATCTCGCCCAGCACCATGTTGGAGTAGGGCGCGGTCACGTAGTCGAAAATGGTCAGAACGTCGCGCACGGCGAAGTTGTCGTACAAATCTTTGCCGAACGTGTCAAACGCGCAGTCGGCCTTGCGGTAAAACTTGGGCGGAAAATCTCCCGGATTCGTCGTGAGCTGGAGGAGCACCTCGCACGCGGCGTTGGCTGTCAGCGTGACACTCACGCCCCGGGGTACATGGAGGCACGCCACGTTGTCCACGTCGAACACATCCTTGCGCGACGCGCTCTCCGTGCGCCCCTGCCACTGAAAGGCCAGACCGCCCTCGATGAGCAGAATGGCGGTCTCCTTTCCGCTGTCGCACAGCGTTATGCACTGCCCGGCGGCCATGCGCTTGACAGTTACGTCCATGAGCATGTCCGCGTTCTTGCCGTTTTCGCGGGAGATGACGCGCTCGGAAGAGGCGCCGTATGTCAAAAGCTCAACCATTCCCGCTTACTCCCCTCGCGCGACGTACTCGCCGTATTTGTCCTTGCACTCCTTGATGAACGCCTTGATTTTGTCCGCGGTGGGCATATCCTCAGAACACGCGTGGCTCGCGACCAGCATAGCCGCGGAAGCGCTCCCGAACTCCAGGCAGTCCATCATGTCCCAGCCTTCGAACACGCCGTAGAGGAAGGCCGACGCGTAGCCGTCGCCCCCTCCGAAGGACTTGAGCGCGGTGACAGGGAAGGGCTTGATGCTGTATTTTTGCCCGTCCGACGTGTACGTGGTCGAACCTTTTTTTCCGTGCTTGATGACCACCACGCTCGCGCCCTGCTTGTGCCAGTGCGCCGCGGACGCCTCGTCCGTGCCGGACAGGCCAAGGAATTGCTCGGTCAGATCGAACTCCTCGCGCGAGCCCAGGATGATGTCGGAGTCCCGCGCGACAGTGGAGTAGTGGACGGCGATCTCGTCCTTGCTCACCCAGTTATACGGGCGGTAGTCGATGTCGAAGACCACGCGGCAGTCTTCGCGTTTGGCCAGCGCGATGGCTTTGAGCGCCGCCTCGCGGGACGGGCTGGCGGCGAGCGACGTGCCGGAGATCAGCACGGCCTTGGAGGCTCTGAGCTGCTCCGCGTCGATGTCCGCGGGATCAAGTGATAAATCGGCGCACATGTTGCGGTACATCAGGATGCTGCTCTCATCGGGGGAGAGGATCTCCGTGAACGTCAGCCCAATTTTCTCGCCCTTTGTGCAGCGGCGGATGCGGGAGACGTCGATGCCCTCTTTTTGGAAGTATTCCGTGACGAAGTCGCCGAAGCGGTCGTCGGACACGCGCGCGAAAAAGCCCGTTTTCTTGCCCAGGCGCGCGAGGCCGACCGCGATATTGGCAGGCGAACCGCCCACGTACTTTTTGAACGTCGTGCTCTCCGAGAGCGTCTTGAAGTAATCAACGGGGTTAAAATCGATCGCGATGCGTCCGAGGAGCGTCAGGTCGACGGGGCGCGCGTCATCAAATGAAATGACTTTCATGGCTTCATCCCTCCGCTGAATATATCGATGTGCCGAAGGATGTTTTGCGTTACGCCTTCGGTCATCGCCTCACTGAGCGTGAAAAAATTGACGGCGATGTCGCCCGCGAAATGCGCGCGCGCGGAAGCGACGACCGCGTCAAAGCTTGCGGTGGCGATATTGACCTTGCAGACACCCGCGCGCACGGCGCGTTTGAAGCTCTCGTCGCTGATGCCCGACCCGCCGTGCAGAACGAGCGGGACGCTTGTTTTGGCCGCGATGGCCTCCAGCACGTCGTATCGAAGGTTGGGGGTTCCGCCATAATGCCCGTGTGTGTTGCCAATGGCCACGGCGAGAGCGTCGAGCGGCACGCGTTCGGTAAAGGCCGCGGCTTCGTCAGGATCGGTGTAGACGGCTCGATGCTTGCGCGTGCCGTCCTCGCTCCCGCCCACGATGCCAAGCTCCGCCTCAAACGAAACGCCGCGTTGACTTGCCATGGCAGAGAACGCGCGGCTCGCGGTGATGTTGTCTTCAAACGGCAGGTGGGAGCCGTCGAACATAATGGATGTGAAGCCCATGTCCAGCGCCTCGAGGATGCGTTTCTCGGTTTGCCCGTGATCAAAGTGCACCACGATGGGGATCTCCGATGAGCGCGCCGCGCCCACCATCATCGGCCCGATGAGCTCGAGCGGGGCGTTGCCGAGGCGCGCCTCCGCGATTTGCAAAATAACGGGCGTGCGCGTCCGTTCAGCGGCGCGCACAACCCCCATGATCATCTCCATGCTGCCGACGCTGAACGCGCCGATGGCGGTCCGTGTCTCCCGGGCGTGCCTGAGCAGTCCGCTCATGTTGGTGATGGGCATGGAATCTCCCCTTTCAGGCGTAAAGGCCTCGAAATTGCCTTGAATATAACATAAATATAACCACAATACAACCTGTATTTGGCCAAACTGCGCCTAAATCAGGACTGCGCTCTCGTGAGATTTTGTGTAACGGCGACGACGTTTTTGAAAAAGGGACGGACCGGTTACTCGCCTTCGGGCACGATCTGTCGGACGCCCAGCTGATCCATGCTCTCGCTCAATTCGTGGGGAGCACGGCGATCGGAGATGACGGCCGTCAGCTCTCCGAGCTTTGCGTATGTGATGAGCGCCGCCTTGTCGAATTTGCCCGCGTCCACGAGCAAGTAGACCTTTTCGCTGCGTTCCACGGCCATGCGCTTGATCTCGAACTCCAGCGGGGAGGAGTTGGTCGCGCCTCCCGCCAGCGAAAGCGCGGTCGCCGCCATGAACGCCTTTTTCACGTTGAACGCGGACAGCGCGCGCGTGGTATCAAGGCCGGTGAACGAGTTCGTTTTTCGGTCGAGCACGCCCGGCAGCATGATGACGGTGATGTTCTTATAAGGGAGCGCGCTGAAGATGATGCTCGCGCTGTAGGTGATGATGGTTACGTTCACGCGGTTTTTGAGGTGGGGTATCATGTTAAGCGTTGTCGTGCCGCTGTCAACAAAGATGCTGTCGCCGTCGACCACCTCAGCGGCGGCGAGGCGGCCGATGACCAGTTTAGCATCATGCATGCGCAGGTTGCGTTCGTCAAAGGGCAACAGCATGGGCTTGACGACCGCGCGCACGCCGCCGTAAACCTTTTCCACCTGTTTGTTTTTCAGGATCTCGCCGATATCGCGCCGCACGGTGTTCATGGACATGCCGAACTTTGCGCTCAGCTCCTCCAGCGTGACCGACTGGTGCTCCAAAATGTAAGACTCCATTTGCATGATCCTGCTGTTTCTCACCTTCGATGCGCCCTCGCTTCCATACCTTGTCGCTTCACCTAAGGACATTATAAACTAATGCATGAGTTATTCAAGATACTTTTCTTTTTCTTGATATTTGGTATAATGAGTTGCGCATCACTTGCTCAAATAAGAGCTTCAGGAGGGGACCACATGGTTAACATTGGCGTCATCGGCGTAGGGCGCATCGGTAAGGTGCACATTCAAAGCATCGTCAACTCCATTCGCGAGGCCAAAGTGCTCGCGGCGGCCGATCCGCAGATGACGGAGGAGACCGCGGCGTGGGTTCGCGGCATGGGCATTCCCGATGTCTACACGGATTACAAGAAAATCCTCGGCGACCCGCGCATTCAGGCGGTCTTGGTTTGCTCTTCCACCAACACGCACTCGGTTATCTCCATCGAAGCGCTCGACGCGGGCAAGCACGTTTTCTGTGAAAAGCCGGTTGACCTTGACCTTGCCAAGATCCAGAAGGTCATCGACGCCATGAACCGTCATCCCGAACTCAAGCTGCAGGTCGGGTTCAACCGCCGTTTCGACCACAACTTCGAAGCCGTGCGCGATGCGGTCAAGGCCGGCAAAATCGGGGACGTGCACATCGTCAAGATCACTTCGCGCGATCCCGCGCCGCCTCCCGCGCAGTATGTTAAGGTTTCGGGCGGAATTTTTCTGGACATGACCATCCACGATTTTGATATGGTGCGCTACCTCTCTGGCAGCGAGGTTGAGGAAGTCTACGTAGCGGCGGGCGTGCTGGTCGATCCCGAAATCGGCGCGGCAGGCGACGTCGACACGGCGGTCATCACGCTCAAGCTCAAAAACGGCGCGATCGCCGTCATTGATAACTCACGCAAAGCCGTCTACGGCTACGACCAGCGTGCCGAAGTGTTCGGCTCCAAGGGCATGGTCGCCGCCGCAAACGACGCGCCCACGACCGCCGTGGTCAGCACCGAGGAAGGCGTTGCCGCCGACAAGCCGCTTTGGTTCTTCCTTGAGCGCTATATGCAGAGTTTTACAAAGGAAGTCACCATGTTCGTCGACGCGGTCGCAAACAACAAACCCGTGCCCGTGGGTATCGACGACGGCCTCCAGCCGGTGCGCATCGGACTGGCTGCCGGCAAGTCGCTGCGCGAAGGCCGCCCTGTCAAGCTTTCGGAGATATAAACCTGCGAGAACCGCGCGGTTTGGGCGATCATCGTCTCACGACTTGACGTGCGGCTGCATTTGATCGGGCCTGAGCATCGGCGGCCTGACGAACAGCCTGCCGATGAGCGCGCTCTCCTCGCCGTCGAGCGGTGACTTGGTTTCGTCCGCTGGTGTTTTCGTGGAAACAAAAGAACCCTCCCACGCTCATATGGGAGGGTTCTCGTCTCGCCGCGACACGCTACGCGTCGATGGAGAGATCCAGGTAGCTGACTTTGTGTTCGCGGAAGTGTATATGAAAGCGCGCGGCTCGCCCTGCGGCGTCGAGGGTGAGCGTGGCGTCGCCGTCGCCGCGTTCGCTTAAGGAGACGTAGCTGATCGTCTCGAAGGGGAAGCGTCCGAGCGCATCCGTCGCGTCCATACCCACGTTGATGTCGCGGGGGGCGCGCAGCCCATTGTGCGTCCATACGATTTTATGAAGGACATGCATGCTCTGGTCGTCCGCTCTGAAAACCATGGCCCCAAATGGAAACCCCAGCGTCCGCGTCGCGCCGTCATCGCTTTTCATGATCTCGTCGGGGCGTCCGAGCGAGGTGAGCGCGTCTTCCTCGGTGCTCACGCCCATGAGCAGTCCTTCAACCCAGAGGTCCATTGTGCAAAACGGCGTGTCCTGGCCAAGCGAGGTGATGTCCCCCGCGCTTATGACGCCGCTCGTGCGGCGTTTTTCCTTGCCGCCGTGATACAAACCCGCGATGCACAGCCCAACCATGAACATACCCGCGGCTTTTCCCGTAAGACTTTTTTTCATACCGACCTCCGGCTTGAGTTTCTTGTTTCGTTGTCATCATGATGCCACCGCTCTGTGAACGCGGTGTGAATAAGCCATGAGGAAATGGCGATGTTTCGGTGATTGAGGAAAAAAGTGGTTCGTGGTACAATCATGCCATGATGAACGAACGCTGGCTCATCGCTCTTGATTTGGATGGAACCCTCCTCACGGATGCAAAGGAAGTCACGCCTTTAGCCTCGAAAACGCTGGGTCTTTTGCGGCGCGAGGGTTTTGAGATTGTAGCGGCGACGGCGCGACCTCACCGCGTGGTCACACCTTTTGTGGAAGGCGCGTCCATTTCGGCGTGCGTGTGCTTATCAGGTGCAGTCGGGTTTGTGGGGGACGAGATGGCCTTCGGGTGCACCATCCCGCGCGAAACCGTGGACTCGGTGATCGCGCGCAGGCAAGCGACCAGAGCTTGCGCGAGCGTGCTGGTCGAGACGCTCTCCGGCGCAGCGTACGCGAACTTCAGCGGCTGGGGAGTGGAATTTCCGCCGCTTGAAGCGTTGCCGCCCGGCGAGCGGGTGGCCAAACTTTGGCTCAAAACCGACGCGGATGATGACTTTGAGGGCGTGGCCCAATCCCTCCCTGCCGGGCTATACGCCGAGCCTTCGCAGGGCGAGTGCGCGCTCATCATGCCGGTTGAGGCAACCAAACGCGCGGGCGTTGAGACAATGGCGGAGCGCTTTGGGATTCCCATGTCGCGCGTGATGGCGTTCGGTGACGACGCCGGGGACATCGGCATGATCAAGGCGGCGGGCGTGGGGGTCGCGATGCGAAACGCGCTGCCGGCGGTCAAGGCGGTCGCCGATTTCGTCACGGAGCACTCCAACGAAGACGATGGCGTCGCGCGTTTCCTTTGGGATTATTTTCAGATGAGGTGATCGTTGTGTCGTGGACAGGGATACGTCCTGCGCAGGAGCTGCGCGCGCTCGCGAAAAGCGACGCGTACGTTAAGACCGTCAGCAAGCTCCGGGACAACGCGGATTACTGGGTTGAGCATTTTGAGGATTCAGCGGACATCGTCTCGGGCTGGGGTCACAACTACGTCTGCCCCAAGTGCGCGGCGCACCTGAAGTTCGATCCGGAAAAGCCGTTTGTGCATGTATGCACGGATTGCGGAACCGTTGCAGAGAACACAAAGGAAGTGCTCGAGGCGTGGACATACTACCGCAGGAGCGCGATCGGGGGCGCGCTGGGCGATGCGGCGCTGATGTACATGATCGAAGGCGACGTGAAGTACCGCCGTTTCGTGCTTGATGTCATCGGGTTTTACGCCGATCACTACATGGCTTTTGACGAGCACGGCAAGTACGCGGGCCGCGGCAAGGTCATGGGCCAGTCGCTGGACGAGGCCGTGTGGGGAATCCAGCTCCTGCACGCGCTCTCGCGCATCGGGTTTGACGGCTTGAGCGAGGAAGGGCAGCGGTTCCATAAGAAGTTGTTCCTGCCCGCTTCGCGGCTGTGTGTGGCGCAGTCGAACGTCATCCACAACATTCCGCTTTGGCACGCGTCTTTCGCGGCGGCCAGCGGCGCGTTCTTTGGCGACGAGAGGCTGCTTCAGCAGTCCATCGGCGGGGATCTGGGCGCGCAAAATCAGGTGCTCATGGGCTTCACCCCCGATGGCCTTTGGTATGAGAATTCGACGACGTATCACTTCTATTCTCTCGAAGCCTCGACCCATCTCTGTTTTTTCCTGCGCGCGGCAAATAAGGACGCCCCCGAGATCGCCGAGCGCGTGATCCGCGGCTACACCGCCCCGCTCGCGCTTTTGTTTGAAAATGGCACGATGACCGCGTTTAACGACGGCTGGAAGGAAGCGGGCGAGAGCGGGCTTGCAAAGCGCGCGTCTGTGTATTTGCGCGCGGCGCGGCTGTTCGAGGGCATGGATGGCGCGGATGATATCGCCGCGGCGCTGGACGGTCTGGAGCTTGAGGGAACGCTTGGCGCGCTTCTTTATGGCCTGCCCGAGCGGAAACGCGCAAAAAAACCGCTTGTCTCAGCGAATTTGCCAAACAACTGTATGGCGATGCTGCGCGGTACCGGCATCGAGGCCTTCGTCAAGTACGGCAACCTCTGGCAGAGCCACGCGCACCCGGACGCGCTCGAGATCTGCATCCCGCCTTTTGCGAAAGACACGGGCACCACGGGTTATGGTTCCACGCTTCATAGGGAATGGTATACAAAGACCGCCAGCCACGCGACGTTCGTGGTCGACGGCCAGAGTCAGAACCGTGTGGCGCGCGGCACGGGCGAGATGACGCAAGACGGCAAAACGCTCGTGTGCAAAGTGGACAACGCGTACCCGGGCGTGAGCGCAGTCCGGCGCATCGAAGTTGAGGGCTGCGAAATCCGGGACAGCATGAACATGACGGCAGATCGGGAACATACGATGGATTGGCTGTTCCACGGCGCAGGCGAGTTCACCGTCAACGGTGAACTGCTGCCCGCCGAGCTTCCCGAAAAAGCCGACGGCTACGCGTACTTCTCGCCCGTGCGTGAGTGGCGGGGAGAACGGTTCAGCGCGGTGTACCGCATCGGGGAGGAACAGTTGACGGTGTCGCTGTCAGGTCTTGAGTCAAGCGCGCGCGTGTTCATCGCGGAATCGCCTGACAACCCCGGAAGCGAGATCCGGCACTCGATCATCGTCAGGACTCAGGGCGCGCGGGCAAGCGTGCTGGCCATATACAGAAAAAGAGGGATTTCATGAGGTCTTTCAAAGCGGGCAACCTGAATGTGCAGATTTTTGAAACGCGCGCGCTCATGGGTGAGGCCGCGGCGCGCGCCGCCATGATCGCCATGTGCGACGTGATGAAGAACCGCGACATCATCAACGTGGTTTTCGCCGCAGCGCCATCGCAGAGCGATATGCTCGTTGTTTTGAAGAAGAGCGGGTTTCCGTTTGAAAAAGTGCGCGCGTTTCACATGGACGAGTACATCGGACTGCCCTCCGACGCGCCGCAGCGGTTCTCAAATTTTCTTGCGCGCGAGCTGTGGGACGGCCTGCCCTTCCACGAGATACACCGGATCGAAGGTAACGCGCCGGACGCTGAGGCCGAGTGCCTGCGCTACGAGGCGCTGCTCAACCAATACCCGCCCGACGTCGTGCTTTGCGGTATCGGGGAGAACGGTCACCTCGCGTTCAACGACCCGCCTGTAGCCAACTTCCGGGATGAGCACTTGGCAAAAATCGTTGAGCTCGACGAAATTTGCCGCAACCAGCAGGTGCGTGACGGCTGTTTTGCGAGCATTCAGGACGTGCCCACGCACGCGATCACGCTCACGCTTCCGCTGTTCATCAACGCGCCGCGTGTGATCGTGGTGGTTCCCGCTGCGTCAAAGGCGGATGCGGTCTATCGCACGGTCAATGAGGAGCGCTCCACCGCCTGCCCGTCCACGCTTTTGCGCGACCATCCCAACGCCACCATGTTCCTTGATATCAGCTCGGCGGCCAAACTGCTCAAGTGAGCGTGCTCGCCGGCCTTCTGGCCAAGGGGAAGTGGGTTTTCTTTGGCGGCGCGGGCGTGTCGACCGCGAGCGGCATTCCCGATTTTCGCGGCACGGATGGGTTGTACACCAACCACAGCGGCGGGCTGAGCCACGAAATTATTCTCTCTCACAGTTATTTACTCAATCACACCGATGATTTCTACCGGTATTACCGCGCGCACCTCGTTCATCCGAGCGCGCGGCCCAACGCGGCGCATCGCGCGCTCGCTAAACTGGAGGAGCGCGGGGTGATAACATGCGTTGTAACGCAGAATATCGACGGTCTGCACCAGGAGGCGGGCTCAAGGCGCGTGCTTGAGTTGCACGGCAGCGCGATGCGGTACACCTGCCTTTTGTGTCACCGCTCCTTCGGTCCCGCAGCGCTCGCACACGACCGGAACGTGCCGCTGTGCTCCTGCGGGGGCGTGATCCGCCCCGGTGTCGTGCTCTACGATGAGCCGCTCGATCCATTGGTGTTCGCGGAAGCGGAGCGTGTGATCGCGCGCGCCGATGGCGTCATCGCGGCGGGAACTTCGCTGACTGTGTACCCGGCCGCCAGTCTTGTCGCGCGCTGCCCGGGGGAGCTGATCATCATCAACCTGACCCCGACGCCGCAGGACAAGCGTGCCTCACTGGTTATCCGCGGGCGCGTCGAACGAGTCCTGGCTGAGGCCGGACTTGTCTGATTCGCTCACACGGAGGGCGGCCGCAGTCATACACGAATCACAAGCCACTCATATTTTCGCAAATACTGAAAGACCCCCTTGGCTTCTTTCCATAATTTGCTATAATAAGTGTGAAACTATTTCTTTATGAGTTAAGGAAGGCGGAGGATACTCCATGACAAACCAACCGGTTGCGCTCAAACGGCTACTGTCTGTTGTTTGCGTTGCCGCACTCATCCTGACGTGCCTCGGCGGGGCGGTCACGGCGTTTGCCGCGACGGCGACAGGCGTGACCATCTCTCAGTCCGCGGTCACGGTTCAGATCGGCGGGACGTACCAGCTCAGCGCGACGGTCACACCATCGGACGCGAGCCAGACGGTGTCTTGGACGAGTGCGAACCCGGCCATCGCAACGGTCTCCGCGTCAGGACTCGTCACGGGCGTTTCGCACGGCTCGGTCAGGCTCGTCGCCACGACCGCCGATGGATCGAACAAATCCGCCGAGACGATCGTCAACGTCTCATCGACCGGGTACTACGGCAGCTCCACCGGCATCGACATCGTGTATCCCTACCCCGAGGTGAGCATCAATGTCGGCCAGAGCTACTCGTTCGAGGCGCGTGTCTATCCGTCGGGCGCGGTCTATGAAGGCTATTCGTGGTCCGTTCTGGATACGTCGATCGCGAGCTACTCGATTTCTTCTTACGGTCGTTCCGTCACCGTTACCGGCACGCGTCCCGGTACGACCACGCTTCAAGTCTACAACAACGGCTACTACGACACGCTGATCATCCGCGTGGGCGGCGGCGCTTACGACCCGAGCTACTACTACAACAGCGGGAGTTCCACACCTTATGGTGAGCTCATTTCAGGCTACAACAACGGGTATGTCATCCGTTCGATGAGCATCGTCGCCAACGGCACGACGTACAACGGCGCCGTGTCCACGAGCGGCTTGACGGGAACCGTCACGTTCAGCGTGCCCGCAAGCGTCGATCTTTCCAGTGTTACCTATTACTGTGACGTCCCCTACGGCGCGCTCGTCATCCCCTCGTCCATGGGCCGCCTCAATCTCAACCGCGCGCTGACGTTCAGCGTGATCGCGCCCAACAACTCCACCACACGCTACACCGTCTCTGCCGGGCGCGGCGCGGGCGATAGCGAAAACCCCTACGGCGAGCTGATAGATCCCGACGCGGCGGCGACGGACGCGAGCGGCAACGTGGAGTTCGGCAACAAGAAGTACGTCGTTCAGGCCGACAACACCGCGCGCTACTCGATGCCAAGCACGTCCAGTACCCGCCTCGCCGCCTTGAAAAAAGGCACGGTGCTCAAGGTTGTGCGCATCACAAAGGGCTTCGCTGAATGTCTCAGCTCCGATGGACCGACGTTTTTCGTCGTGAACTCGGCGTCGGGTATCAAGCCACAGTAACACCGCTTAGCGAAGCGCCGGATTCGACGGTTGTCGGAGCCGGCGCTTTTTTCGGCCTCACAACCCCAAAACGGTTCGGGCAACAAGGCGATCTGGCTTGAAACGGCTGGTTGCTTGCAAGCTTGCCCGTATGATGGCAAAGTGGTATTCTTGAGCCGACGGAGGAGAGGGGTTGGGGACGACGCTTGCGGTACGCCGGCCTTTGCTTTTGCCCGCCGTTTCACTCGCGGCAGGTATTGCGTTTGGCGCGTTCCACCTTGCGGAGCGCGTGTCCGCGTGGGTTCCGCTTGCGGCGTTTGTCTCGCTGGCCGCGCTCGCTTCCGTACTCGCGGGCATTAAGCCTCAGCGCGTTGTTTTCGTGTTTGTGTGCGCCTCTTCGCTGGCTCTTGGCTGCGCCGCGGGCGTATCCTCGGCCCGGCCCTTGCCCGAGATCGCCAAAGAGCGGACGCTGTTGATCGGCGTTGTCACGGAGACGCCGTTTGCCTATCAAGACGGTGAGAGCTACCGTCTCAAGCTCAGGAGCGTTTGGTTGAACGAAGAGCCGTTTGAGCGAGGCATGGCTCAGCTTAGCGTGTACGACTCCGAGGCGATCTTCAGCGAAAGCCTCCCGGCAATCGGCGATGTCGTCGCGCTCGACGCGCGCGTGTCTTCGCCCGCGCGCCCGACGAACCCCGGACAGATTGACGCGCGGCAAGGCGCGCTTGTCAGGGGCGTGGCGCTCACAGGGTGGTCGCCCGAAGCGGAAGTTATCGGCAGGGCGAGCGTGACGCTGGCGGAGCGTGCGGCGCTCGCGCGTGAACGCGTGGAGGCGCGCGTGTCGCATCTTCTTCCCGGCTGGGAGGGGGACACACTCAAAGCTCTCCTCCTGGGCGCTCGTACCGAGCTTGGCGATTTTCGTGAGGACTTGGCGGATGTGGGTGTCGTACACGTGCTCTCGGTGTCCGGCTTGCACGTCGGATTCGTCGCGCTCGCGCTCCTGGGGCTCCTGAGGCTCGCGCGCTTGCCCGAGCAGGCGGCGGACATCCTGTGCGCGGTTGGGGTGTGGAGCTACGCGTGGCTGGTGGGCATGATGCCCCCGGTGACGCGCGCGGCGATCATGGCCACGGCACTGTGCCTCTCTCGCGCGACGGGGAGAAAGCAGGACGGTCTGAACACTTTGTCCGCCGCGTTCATCGTCTCCCTGCTCCTTCGTCCGCTTGACCTGCTGTCGACGTCCTTCCAGATGAGCTTTGCGGCGGTGTTGGGCATTGTGCTCCTCCAGAAGCCGGTGGCAGCACGATTCTGCGCGCTTGGCCTGCCAAAGGGTGTTTCGGATACACTCTCGGTTTCGCCCGCAGCGCAGGCGGGCATCGCTCCCGTTTTGCTGCGTGTGTATGGCCGATCGCCGCTGATCTCCGTGGTGGCCAACCTGCCCATCGTGCCCGTGGCGGCGGCGGCGGTGTACGCGGGACTGGCCATGCTCGCGTTCTCCGTGCTCGGGTTGGCGCCGCTCGCGCGCGTGTGTGCGTATGTGGTTGCGGGCCTGATCCGCGCGTTGGCCACGCTTGCGGCTTGGTTTGCCCGCGCGAAAATCGCGCCCTGGATGGCGGCCGTGTGCGCGATGATTGTCGCATTTCCCGGGAAAAGCACGGGAAAACGGCGAATGACGGCGCTTCTTACGCCGCTCGCTGCGGGTGGCGGCGCGCTGGCGATCGGCCTGCTCGCGGACAGCAAGGTGTTTTTCCCGCGCGCGATGCTGCTAACCGCGGCGGGCATGGCGGGATGCGCTGTGTTTTACGCGCTCATGTGCGTGGCTCAGCGAAGGTTCGTGCCATCCAAGCCTGTGCGTCGCGTGCTGACGCTGACGTTCGCGGGCGCGCTCGCTGTTACGCTCGCTGCGTCCGCGTGGGCGGTTCGCCCGAATGGCCTGACCTGCGTTTTCCTCGACGTGGGACAAGGGGACGGCGCTCTCCTTCGCGCTCCCGATGGTCGAGTTCACCTGATCGACACGGGCGCTCGCGACACATCCGCGCTTCTCGGCGCGGTAAGCGCGTATGGGAGCAGGATCGCCACGGTGTTCATCTCCCATCCTCATGACGACCACGCTGGCGGGCTTGAGGCCCTGCTCGGGCAGGCTCCGGTTGAGCGCGTGGTGGTGCCCAAGTACATGCCGCTTTCGGACGCCGAGGACGGGTTCCTGCGCGGCATCGGGCTTGCGCGCGCGCTGGGCGTGGAGGTGGTGGCCGCGTCGGCGGGGGACATTTTTGATCTTGGCGGGGGTGCGAGGGCCGCCGTGCTTTGGCCGGTGACGGTCGAGGGCGGTGACGCCAACCGCTCCTGCCTCGTGCTGGACATCGGCTATGAGGGCCGCTCGCTCCTGTTCACAGGGGATATCGGCTTGCGTGAGGACGCGTTCATACTCGCTGGCGACGTCGACGTACTCAAGGTCGCGCACCACGGTGCGCGCGAGGCGTCGGGGGAGGCGTTTCTGCGCGGCGCGCGCCCCGAGCTCGCGGTGATCTCGGCGGGCGCGGGCAACGCGTATGGCCATCCCTCCCCTGAGACGCTCAAACGCCTGGATGATATTGGCGCGCGCGTGCTCAGGACCGATGTGTCAGGCGCAGTGACCGTGCGCCTTACAAAGGACGGCGTGCAAGCGGCGCAGTACAATCAAAATGACGGAGGCGCACATTGAATTACGCGGATGTGTTCAAAATCAAGGATTCTAGCGCGTTTCCGTCCCTTCTGCTGTTCCACGGCGAGGAGGAGTACATCAAGGAGCAGGCGCTCGCGCACGTACGCGGCGCTGTCGTCGCGCCTGGCTTTGAGGCGGTGGACATGACGGTCTACGACGGCGATGTGAGGCCGCAGGCGCTCTCGGAGGCGTGTGAGACGCTGCCCATGATGTCCCCGCGCAGGCTGGTCGTGGCGCGAGACATACCCGCGCTCTGCGCGTCAAAGCCCGCCGAAGAGGACGTCAAGCGGCTGACTGCTTATATGGCGAACGTGCCGCCCTCCACCATCCTCTTGCTCTATGTTAGGGACCGCGCGGACGCGCGCAAGGCGGTGTTCAAGGCGGCTCTCAAGGAGAGCGCGGTGGTCGAATTCGCGCGCCTGGGTGAGCGGGAAGCGGCGGGTTGGGCCGCCAAAGAGCTGCGCAAGGCGGGCAAGGTCATCGCGCCTCTTGTTGCGGAAAAGCTCGTGATGACGGCGGGTTGCGATTTGACCCGCCTTGGCGGCGAGATCCTCAAGCTCGCGGCGTACGCGGGGGAACGCGGCGAGATCACGCCTGAAGACATCGCGGCGGTCGTTACGCGCACGGTGGAGAGCACGGTGTTCGAGATGTGCGACGCACTTCTCGCGGGTGATGGCGCGCGCAGTTACAAGCTTCTCAAAGAGCTGGACGAGGCGGGCGAGAACCCGGTCGGCCTGTTGATGCTGCTCGCGCGCACGCTCCAGACCGCGTACCGCGCGCGGCAATGGTTGGACACAGGCGCGCGCGGCGCGGACCTGGCCGCGAAAATGGGCATCACCGGCTACGCCGCCACGCGAACAGCGGAGCGTGCGAGCAGGAAAGGCGCAGCTTGGTGGCGAAGTGCCTGTGCGTTATGCGCGGACGCGGAAACCGCGATCAAGCAGGGGCGCGAGCGCGATGAGCTGGCGTTTGCGCGTGTCGTGGGAACGCTTCTGAGCGGATTTGGGCCGGAGAAGTAGCCGCGGCGCATGAAGCCGGTTCGGTTATCCCATAATACGCTTGATTGAGGATGAAAAGGGGATGTGCTGCATGACGTTTGAAGGAAGCAAGACACAGAAAAACCTGATGGATACGTACGCCGGGGAGTGCAAGGCGAGGACGAGGTACGACCTGTACGCCAAAATCGCCGCCAAAGAAGGCTATGTCCACGTTGAGAAAATCTTCAGGGAGACCGCGGACAACGAGTTTGTACACGCGGGCATCATGGCCCGCTACCTTGGCATGCGCGACCACCCGACGGCGGAAAACCTGACGATTTCCGCGGGACTTGAGGCGCACGAGGCGCATGAGTACTATAAACAGTGCGCCGCCGACGCGCGCGCGGAAGGCTTTGCCGACATCGCCACATTTTATCAGGAGCTCGCCGAAGTCGAGGAAGAGCATGAGAAGCGCTTCACGCGCCTCGCCACCCGCTTGACCGACGGGTCGATGTTCAAACGAGAGGAGTCCGTGCGCTGGCACTGTCTTAATTGCGGTTACGTCCACGAGGGCCCCGACGCGCCCGACCTGTGCCCCGCGTGCAAACACCCGCGTGCTTACTTCGAGGTGCACTGCGAAGAAAATTAGGCGGCGCGCAACACGATGCGACAGCTTAAAAAACCCTGCGCCGGCGATGGCGCAGGGTTACATTCATTTTGTGAACTTGCATTCGATCAGGAGAGCGTATGCGTAGCCATTGAAAAAGTGCATCATTTCAATGAAGCTGCCGGTGACCGCCGCGGTTTCCTTGTCTACTCACCGTACCTTGAAGGCGCGTGCCTCTTGTTTTCCGACCGCGCGTGCATATGCGCGATGCGCGCCGCGGCGTCCGCGTTCACAGGTTCGCCGCGCATGTACGCCTCGACCTGCGCGTACGTCACACCCATGTCGTCTTCGTCCGTCTGTCCGTCGTAAAGCCCTGCGGACGGCGGCTTGTCGATGATCTCATTTGGCGCGCCGAGATAGCGGAGGAACTCGAAAATTTCCGTCACGGTCAGGTCGGCAATGGGGTTGAAGTCGTAACCGCCGTCGCCCCACTTGGTGAAGTAGCCAAGATATATTTCACACGCGTTGCCCGTTCCCGCCACGAGGTATCCGCTCGCCTGACCCAGCGCGTACACGGTCGTCATGCGGAGTCTGGGTGCGATGTTCTGCAGCGCGAGCGGCGGAAGCGGGATCTCCGGCGGAAACGCCGCGACCAGCGTGTCGCGCGCGGGTGTCAAGTCGACCTTTACGTTTTCGATGCCAAACTTCCCCGCGAGCAGATGCGCGTGCGCTGCGTCCTGCTCATAGTTTCGCTTTGAGCCGCACGGCAAAATAACGCCCAGCACGTTCGCGGTCGCCAATTTGGATAAAATGCCAACCAGCGCGCAGTCTTTGCCGCCGCTGTTTGCGAATATGACTCCCCGTGCCCCGCTCGACTGAAGCAAATCGGCGATGTAGCGCACGCGTTTTTCCGCTTCGATCTTGTAATCGCGCATGATGTCACCTCAGCCTTATTTTAGCGTGATGCGCCGCGATGTCAAGGAATCATGCCGCGCGCGTCGAATGAATAACAGTGGATACCCGTTCGTTTGACAGGAGGACTCTCATGAAATACCACCAGTTTACCGACGCTGAGATGCTGCGTGTCGCGCGCGAGGTTGAGCTTCGCGGGGCACAGCTCTACGCGCGCGCGCAGAAGCTGGACGTATCGCCCGATGTGATGGACATGCTCAAAAAGCTGGAGGCGGACGAGCTTTCGCACGCGATCCAGTTCGAGCGGATGATGGTCGAGGGTGCCGATATGGGGATGCAGGACGAGTATAGACCCGAAACCAGCATGTTCTTAAGCGCTATCGCGGGGGAGGTCGTTTTCCCGGGCGGTGTGCTCGCGGGCATCAGCGAGGCGCAGTTTTCTTCCGTGGGTGCCCTGATTCGCGCGGCTATCGCGGCGGAGAAGGACAGCCTGCTTTATTACTACGCCGCGAAAGAAGATGCCTCTTTGCGCCTAGCGGAGGCGCTAACGCGGCTCATCGCCGAAGAGAGAGAACACTTGTCCCAACTTCAGCAGATGCTTTGATGAGGAGGCCATGCGCATGACGGCACGAGAGATGTACAAAAAATGGCTGACCGATTTCGCGGGCGACGCGGATCTTGTGCGCGAGCTTGGGGACATCGGGGATGAGGAAAAGGCCATCGAGGAGAGGTTCTACACCGAGCTTGAGTTTGGGACCGCTGGCATGCGCGGCGTGATCGGCGCGGGAACGAACCGCATGAACGTTTACGCGGTGCGCAGGGCGACGCAGGGGTTGGCCGACCACATCCTCAAAACAGGGGGCGCGGCGCGCGGCGTAGTCATCGCGTACGATTCTCGGCGTTTCTCGCCCGAGTTCGCCCTATCGGCGGCGCTCGTGCTTTGCAAAAACGGTGTGAGGGCGTACCTGTTTGAGTCGCTCCGGCCGGTGCCCGTATTGTCTTTCAGCGTGCGCGAGCTCAAAGCCGCCGCCGGCATCGTGATCACCGCAAGCCACAACCCCGCGGAGTATAACGGCTACAAGGTTTACGGACCCGACGGCGGTCAGATGCCGCCGGAGGACACCGCGTCCCTCGTTGGCTACATCCGCTCACACGACTACAAGGACTGCGTGGAAATGCCGCGAGGAGACGCCGAGCGCGCTGGGCTTTTGACCATCGTGGGCAAGGAGCTCGACGATGAGTATACAGCGCGGGTCAAGACGCTTTGCGTCCAGCCCGGTATGTGCGCCCAAATGGGCAAGGACATGCGCATCGTTTACACGCCGCTCAACGGTTCCGGCAACGTCCCCGTGCGGCGCGTGCTGCGCGAGATAGGCTTTGAGCACGTGTGCGTGGTACCCGAACAGGAAAACCCCGACCCGGCGTTCAGCACCGTGGGCACGCCCAACCCCGAGAATCACTCGGCGTTCACGCTGGCCATCAAGCTCGCGAACGAAACCAACGCCGACCTCGTCTTCGGCACCGACCCCGACTGTGATCGTCTGGGCGTCGCTGTGCGCGCGCCGGACGGCAGTTATCAGGTGCTCAGCGGCAACCAAATCGGATGCCTGCTCACGCACTACGCGCTGTCGGGGAAAAAGGCGTCGGGCACAATGCCGGAGAACCCTGCCGTCATCAAGACGATTGTCACCACGGAGATGGCGCGCGCCATTGCCGCATCGTTTGGCGCCGTCACGTTTGACGTGCTCACCGGCTGTAAGTTCATTGCTGAGAAAATCCAGCTCTTCGAGGACACGGGCAGCCACGCCTTCATCATCGGGTTTGAGGAGAGTTACGGGTACCTTGCGGGATCCTTCGTGCGCGACAAGGACGCGGTCATCGCGTCCATGCTCATCGCGGAGACCGCCGCTTGGTACAAAAGCCGCGGAATAGCGCTTTATGACGCGATGCAGGCGCTCTACAAGGAGTATGGTTATTACGGCGAGAAGTCCGCGTCGGTCACCATGCCCGGCAAGGACGGCATCGCGGAGATGGGCCGCGTGATGCGCGCCTTGCGCGCCGCACCGCCAAGCGAGATTGGGGGCGCGGGCGTGCTTGCCGTGCGCGACTATCTGTCAAGCGCGCGCGTGTGCGGCGGTAAAACAGAAAAGATCGACCTGCCGGTGTCCGATGTGCTCTACTACGAGCTCGTTGGCGGGGAGTGGGTGTGTGTACGGCCATCCGGCACAGAGCCCAAGATCAAATTCTACTTCAATTCGCGCACGGATCATCCGGAAAAGACCGCGGAGCGCTTAGACGCGCTCGCGTCCTCTATGTTCGCGGCCGTCGGCAAGCTCTGATGTACTTCCAGAGTGACACCGTGCTGCGCATGATCGAGCAGTTGGGCGCGTTTTACAGGCGAATCATGGACATGATGTCGCTTGAAGAACGCAAGGCAGAGGGTGAAATGCTCATTGGCGCGGAGTTTCTGCGGCTCACAGGTCTTGAGATGAACACCGCGCTGTCGCTCTCTCCGGACGCGCTCTACGTCATGTTGGGCGGGCGCGGCGCGGAAGAGCGCGTGCTGGCGGCGTCCGAGCTGTTGCGCATGCACGCCATGCTGCTCGGTGAGGACGACTTCCCGGACGACGCGCGCATCGCGAGCGAGATGGAGATGAGCGCCGCGCTGCTGGCCGAACTCGGTCCGGGAGCGATGGGTTTTGCCGAGGAAAGGCTTTCTCTCCTCCTTGCAAAAGGCGTGTACGTCGCCTCCGACAAGCTCTTTCGCTTTTTCATGGAGGCCGGCGCGTACGCGCGCGCTGAAGACGCACTCGATATCGCGCTCGAGGAAGGCGTTCTCACGCACGAAGACGCCCGCGCGTTTTATCTGCGGCTGCTTGAGATGAGCAAGGACAGCCTTTCGCGCGGAAACTTCACCCGCGAGGAAGCTCTGGCGGGGCTGGAGAGGCTGGGAAGGCTGTAGGGTGATGCCCAGTCGCATCCATGGTTTGCGCCGCGCGCGTACCGTCGATATAAGAGCGTTTCATTGCGATTGAATACCGGCCGACAGGAGGGATATCATGCTCAAAGCGCTGTTGCTGGATCTGGACGGGCTGCTCGTGGACACGGAGCGCGTGGCCATTGCCGCGTGGAAACGCGCGGGGGAGCGGCTCGGGTATGTAATACCCGATGGGTTTGTTGAAAAATATATCGGCAAAGGCGTGGAGGCGACCAAACTGGGCGTCCTCGCGTTGCACGGCGTTTCGGTTCCCCTCGAGGACATGAGAGCGTTGCGCATACAGTACGGCGCGGAGATCATCCATCGTGACGGCGTTTCCGCCATGCCGGGCGCGCAGCGGCTCATCGAGGTTGCCAAACAAAACGGCGTGCGTCTCGCAGTGTGCACGGGATCTCCGCGCGGGGACGCGACCGACAAGCTCTCTCTGGCGGGCATCCCGCTTGAGCAGAACTTCGATTTCATGGTGTGTCGCGAGGACGTTCAAAACGGAAAGCCCGCGCCTGATCTGTTCCTGTTTGCGATGAAGAGGCTGGGTGTCGCGCCGCATGAGTGTGCTGTCGTCGAGGACAGCCCCGCGGGTGTGGAGGCGGGGCTGTCGGCGGGCGCGCGCGTGATGGTCGTGCCCGATCTCGTGGCCGTGCCGCGCGTGCGCCGGCCACAGGTGGAGATGTGCAACTCCCTGCTTGACGTGGCCGCGCGGTTATTTGGCGACCGCCATGCGGTGCGCACGCTCCACCTCTCGCTTGAGTCGTTCGACGCGCTGCTTGAAGGGCATCCGACGTTCGGGACGATCCTGCGCGATCCGGCCAACCGCTCGCTATGCCTCAATGACGACGTGCTGTGTGCCATGCCACCCGGCGTCTCCAGCGAGCGCGGCTTCGCGCGCGCGACCATCTCCGGCCTGTTCCCTTACCCGACATATGAGGAAATGAGTGTTTCGCTTGGTGGAGATCCCGCATTTGCGGATTACTTCACGGGCGCAGCACCCGCTTTCGATCGCGAACAAGTCAGACAGTGGGGTGTACTCGGCGTGTTTCTCTGGCCGAACTAGGCGGGGGGAGAACGAGGTGGAGTTGGCTGCGAAATCCATCGAAATCATCACGGGCAGGTACGGGTTGGGGACGGAGGAACAAAACAGCGCGGTCGATTCAATCCTTGGGGGATCAAGCGCGAAAGAGAACTTTGAGCTCTATTTTCACTGGTACAATTTGATTCACGAATTGGGCCACGGCATCATGTGCTTTAATGGGGCGATCCGGCCACATCCTGTTGAGGAAGAGCGGCTGGTTAACGATTTTGCCGTCGCCTTTTGGCTTTACTACGGCGAAGAACGCAAAGTGGAGGCCTTGAAAGGCATTGTATCCCATGCTTTGGCCCATGTGACGCGTCCGATCGCGTCTGGTATTTCGCACATTGATTACGCGGCTACGAATTGGGGAAAGCGGGAGTTCTGGAGTTTTAACAACTATGGCTGGTTTCAGTTCAGTTGCGTTGCTGACTCCTTGGCCAGCGCAAAATCTCTGTCCCCTGTATTGGAGCTCATGGGTGTCCTGGATGCACGTGTCCAGCCGAGGCAAACGTTTGCCTATTCCCTGGACGACGACAATGCGCCGCGGGATATCGTGATGAACGCCGCTGCCGTGCTGCGGCGCTGGGGAGCCGTGATTCCGGCTGTGAGGCTCACATTTATCAATGATCCCAACCGGCACATGTGCAACATCGCCAGCGCTGAAAGCTGATATCCAAATCAAAAAGCAGGCCGAGATGATACTCGCCTGCTTTTCATGATGCGCATCGCATTTGCTGTTGCCGTCTCAGTCCTATATCTCCACGACGCCCTCGTACACCTTTTCGGCGCTCCCGGTCATGTAGACGTATTGCCCGTTGTAGCGGATGATGAGATCGCCGCCCTTGAGCTTGACGGTGATGTCCTCATCCTTGCCGCACTGACCCGTGAGGATGGCGGCGACGGCCGCCGCGCACGCGCCCGTGCCGCACGCGAGCGTCTCGCCGTTACCGCGCTCCCAAACGCGCATGGCGAGCTTGTTTTTCCCGATAATTTTCACGAATTCGGTGTTGACGCGTTCGGGGAAGATCGACGCGTTTTCAAACCGAGGTCCGATGGACGGCACGTCGATGGACGACAGTTCGTCCATGAAGACCACGCAATGCGGGTTGCCCAGAGACATGCAGGTCACGCGGTACGCGACGTCCGCGATCTTGACGGGCGCGTCGACGACGGAAGCGCCGGGGAGCAGCACGGGCACGCGGTTGGGCGAGAGCGCGACCTCGCCCATGTTGACGCGAACTGAGGTGACTTTGCCGCGCTGAACGTAGAGCCGAAGCTCGCGAACGCCCGTCACGGTCTCGATGAACGCGCGGTCGGACTTGATGATGCCGTTGTCGTAGAGGTACTTGCCCACGCAGCGGATGGCGTTGCCCGCCATCTTGCCTTCGCTGCCGTCCATGTTGTACATGACCATCTTGGCGTCCGCGATTTGCGAGCGGCAGATGAGCACGATGCCGTCGCCCCCGATGCCGTAGTGGCGGTCGCAGAGCTGTACCGCGAGCGACTCAGGGCTTTGGTACTCTTCGCCCAGGAAGTCGAAGTAGATGTAATCGTTCCCGCAGGTTTGCATTTTACAAAACTTGAGCTTGAGACGCTCCGTGCGCATGGCGTTGATATCCACAAGCTCGGTCGTTCGCTGTGAAAAGCGGCTTTTCAGGCTCCCGACGAGCGCGTTCGCAGTATCAAGAGAAGTCAGACAGGGCACGGCCAGAAGCGTGGCCTTGCGTCTGATCTTGACGCTGTCGCGGCTGGGGAGGCGGCCTTTAGAGGATGTCGAGATGACGTACTTGACCTTGCCGCTCTCCAGGAGCGTCATGGCGTTGTTGTCGGACTCGCCCAGGCGGTCGACCACTGTGGCGGGCATGCCCGCCTGAGCGAGCGTTTCGACCGTGCCCTTGGTCGCGTAGAGCGTAAAGCCGAGGTCGTAGAATTTGCGTGCCACATCCGCGATTTCGTGTTTATCGGTATCGCGCACCGTGATGAACACGCCGCCGCTCTTTTCCATTTTCGCGCCGGACGCAATCAGACCCTTGTACAGCGCTTCGTCCAGCGTCTTCCCGATGCCCAGCACTTCGCCCGTGGATTTCATTTCCGGACCGAGCTGCGTGTCGAGATCGGTGAGCTTCTCAAAGGAGAAGACAGGGACCTTAACGGCCACATAGGGTGAGGTCTTGTAAAGGCCGGTGCCGAAGCCCATATCGCGCAGCTTTTCGCCCAGCATGGCGTGTGTGGCGAGATCGACCATGGGCACGCCCGTCACCTTGCTGATGTAGGGCACGGTGCGCGACGCGCGCGGGTTGACCTCGATGACGTAGATCTGGCCGTCGTAGATCAGGTATTGTATGTTGACAAGCCCGCGCGTGTCCAGACCGAGCGCGAGCTGGCGCGAGCACTCGACGAGCTCTTCGACCAGGCTGTCGGAGACGTTGAACGGCGGATAAACGGCAATGGAATCGCCCGAATGAACGCCCGCGCGCTCGATGTGCTCCATGATGCCCGGGATGAGGATGTCCTCACCGTCGCAGATGGCATCGACTTCGATCTCGATGCCCGAGAGGTACTTATCGATCAAGATGGGGTTTTCGATGCCCTGCGCGAGGATGATGGCCATGTATTCCCTGATGTCGTCGTCGGAGAACGCGATGATCATGTTTTGTCCACCCAGAACGTAGGAAGGGCGGATGAGCACGGGGTAGGCCAGCTTGCGCGCAGTGACCAGCGCTTCCTCAACGGTCAAGACCGTGCTGCCCTCGGGGCGCTTGATGCGCAGCTTTTCAAGCAGCGCGTCGAAACGCTCCCGGTCTTCCGCCGCGTCGATGGAATCGGCGGGTGTGCCAAGGATATTGACCCCCGCGCCCGAGAGCGCGCGCGTGAGCTTGATCGCGGTTTGCCCGCCGAACGCGACCACCACGCCGTAAGGCTTCTCGGCGGCGACGATGCCCAAAACATCCTCGGGCGTCACGGGTTCGAAGTAGAGGCGGTCGGCTGTGTCAAAGTCGGTGGAGACCGTTTCCGGGTTGTTGTTGACGATGATGACCTCGTACCCCGCCTTCTTGAGCGCGAGCACGCAGTGGACGGAGGAATAGTCAAACTCGATGCCCTGGCCAATGCGAATGGGTCCGGAGCCGAACACGATCACGCGCTTTTTTCCGGTGGAGTTGGCCCGCGTGAAGGCCTCGGCTTCATCGTCCTCGTCGTAGGTGGCGTAGAAATAGGGGGTCTGTGCCTCAACTTCCGCGCCGCACGTGTCCACCATTTTGTATGCCGCGCGCAGCGGAATTTCGATTTTTCCGCCCGAAATGCGCTCGATGGCTTTATCGGGATAGCCGAGCCGCTTGCCTTCCTCATATTTTTCCTGCGTCAGTCCCGCGCCCAGGTTTCGCTCAAACGCAAGCAGATTAGCCAGCTTGTACAGGAACCAGCGGTCGATCATGGTGCGCTCGTGCAGGGCATCGACGGACGCGCCCTTCTTCATCGCCGCGTACACCACGAACAGCCGCTCGTCGCTCGTCTCCTTGAGCATGTCCATGAGCTTGTCCAGCGTCAGCGCGTCGTACTTTGCGTCGTTGAGCGTGTCCTTAGATATCTCCGCGCCGCGAACGGCCTTGAGCAGCGCCATCTCAAACGAGGGCGCGATGGACATGACCTCGCCCGTGGCCTTCATCTGCGTACCCAGCGTGCGCTTGGCGTAGACGAATTTGTCAAACGGCCAGCGCGGGAATTTGACGACGATGTAGTCCACGGTGGGTTCGGTGCACGCGTAAGTCTTGCCGGTCATGGCGTTTAAAATTTCGTCCATGCGGTAGCCGATGGCGATTTTGGCCGCGACCTTGGCGATGGGGTAGCCCGTGGCCTTGGAAGCCAGCGCCGACGAGCGCGACACGCGCGGGTTAACCTCAATGACCGCGTACTCCAGGCTCGACGGGTGGAGCGCGAACTGCACGTTGCAGCCGCCCTCGACCCCCAGCGCATTGACGATGTCCAGCGATGCGGTGCGCAGCATCCCGAACTCGGCAGGGGAGAGCGTCACGGCGGGCGCGACCACGATGGAGTCGCCCGTGTGGATGCCCACCGGATCGACATTTTCCATGGAGCAGATCGTGATGGCGTTGCCCGCGCCGTCGCGCAT
>JAVBRD010000006.1:0-100617 GCA_031548365.1 Eubacteriales bacterium | reverse complement strand
GGGAATCGAACCCACGCAGCCAGCTTGGAAGGCTGGAACTCTACCGTTGAGCTACACCCGCAAATGGAGCGGTAGACGAGATTCGAACTCGCGACATCCACCTTGGCAAGGTGGCACTCTACCACTGAGCTACTACCGCATGCTCCACATTCAATTGGTGCGGGCGAAGAGACTCGAACTCCCACGCCTCTCGGCACCAGAACCTAAATCTGGCGCGTCTGCCATTCCGCCACGCCCGCATGCCCTCGCCATTCCGGCGCGCGGCAGTAGCTATCATACATGCCGGACGTAGCTTTTGTCAACGGTTTTTTTGCGTTCTGACGGGCTATCACCGCTTAGTTGAGCAGCCCGTAGTACTCCTGTTGCTTTGAAAACAGGCCGATCTCCAGCGCACGCAGACCGGATTGGGCCTGCTCAAGCTGCTCCTCCAGGTCGAGCACGCTGTTGCGCGAGACGATGCCCGCGTCAAACTTTGCCCGCATGTTCTCAAGGGTCGTTTGGAGCAGCTCGACCTGCGACTTGGTCGTCAGATATTTCTGGTAATCAACTTGCAGTGTGTTGTAACAAGCGTCAAGATCCGTCTGCGCTTTGGCGCGCGCCTGATCAAGCGCGATCTGGGCGTTGGTCGCCGCAAGCCCGCTCCCGGCCTGATTGCGCTCTTCTTGCTTAATTCGCACAGCAGAGCTGACGCTCGTGACCATCATGCGGTCGTAACCGTTGTTCATGAGCGCGATGTCCGAGGGATTGAACGCGGGCAGACCGGAAAGCGCGATGGGCGCGTCTGGATGCGCTCCGATGAGCTGTTTGAGCTGAGAGAGCATGGACTTCATCTGGCTTTCAGCCTGCGCGACCGCGTCCTCGGCAGGCCCCAACTGGCTTTGGATGCCGTCCAGCTCGCTCTTGGACAACAGGTTGAGGCTTTGCTTGACCTCGGCGACTTTGATCTTCCTGCGCAGCCCTTCAAGCTTGGACGCGGCGATCTTGGCCTGCTCGGCAAGGGCGAAATACCCGGTGTACAGCTGCTGCGCGCCGGAAACAGAACCGGTGAACGCCTGATTGGCCTGCAAGCCTGTCTTGACCGAGGTGTCGCGCAGGCTGGATGCCTGGCTCTCAAGCTGCGAAAGCTGGGCCTTGGCCTGCGCAACCGATGTTGCGAGCGCAACCGCGGTCAGCGCTTGCGTAGGGTCCAGCTGAGCGGCGGCATACGCCTGCTCGAGCTGCTCAATTTGCTTCTTCAATAGGCCGAGTTGCGACTCGATCGCGTCAGCACCCTCGCTGGCAAGCGTTTGGCCGTTACCCGCGATGCGCACAGTGGGGTTCTGCGATCCCACTAGACGGGGCAAATCATGATAATTGACGATCGTCTCACCGTACGCAAAAGCCGGAGCGACCGATAGCGACGCGATGCACATGGCGGCAATCGCGCCCGCGATAGTTTTCCTTAGCAAGGATCTCACCTCAAAGGATATTTTAACACGAACACGGCGCGCGCGCATAGTAACGCGCCTGTGAAATGTTTGTGATGTCACGTCCTGTATGTTTTGAGCCTGAGCGCGTTCGTGACCACCGAAACCGAGCTTAGGGACATCGCAGCGGCTGCGATCATGGGGTTCAGGAGCGGCCCGCCGAGCGCGTACAGGAGGCCCGCCGCCACGGGGATGCCCAGTACGTTGTATGCGAACGCCCAGAAAAGGTTTTGCTTAATTACGCGCATCGTCGCGCGCCCTAGCAATACTGCCATCGGCACACCGCGCAGATCGCCGCGAGATAAAATCACATCGGCGGACTCAATGGCCACATCGGTCCCCGTCCCGACAGCAATGCCGATGTCGGCGCGAGCGAGCGCGGGCGCGTCGTTGATGCCGTCGCCCACCATGGCCACGCGCGAACCGTTTGACATCATCGTGGCCACCTCCGCGGCTTTGTCTCCGGGCAGCACTTCGGCAAGCACGCGCGATACCCCCGCCTCAGCGGCGATGCTCTTGGCCGCGAGCGCGTTGTCGCCCGTCATGATCACGACCTCCAGACCCGCGCTCCGCATCTCGCGTACCGCTTGAGCGCTCGTCGGTTTGATCGCGTCCGAAACGGCAATCAGGCCCAGCAGCCGCCCGCCACGCGCGACGAACATGGGCGTTTTTCCTTTTGACGCGAGCGACGATGCCACCCCGGAGAGCACCGAAACGTCGCAGATTTCGCCAACAAACCCAGCGTTGCCCACGCGCGCGGGTTCGCCATCAACAATCGCCCGTATGCCATGCCCCGGCACCGCTTCAAACGCGTCCGCCCGTGAAAGCCGCACACCCTTTTCAGCCGCGTGCCGCGCGACCGCCTGCCCGAGCGGGTGCTCGGAGAGCGATTCTGCGGAGGCGGCGATTGCGAGAAGGGTATCGCCGGTGACTCCCTCTGCGGAAAACACATCGGTCACAACCGGTTTTCCCTGGGTCACCGTACCCGTTTTATCGAGCACGACCGTCGTGACGCGGCCCAGCATCTCAAGCGCGGCGCCGCTGCGGACGAGCACGCCGAGCTCCGCCGCGCGCCCCGTACCCACCATGATGGCTGTGGGCGTCGCCAATCCGAGCGCGCACGGGCACGCGATAACGAGCACGGAGATAAAGATGGTGAGCGCAAACTCGATATCGCGCCCCGCGATCAGCCACGCAAGCGCGCTCAGCGACGCGATGCTGAAAACCACAGGGACAAATATTCCGGACACCTTGTCTGCGAGCTTGGCGATCGGCGCTTTTGATCCCTGGGCGTCGCGCACCATGCGGACAATCTGCGCGAGCGCAGTGTCTTCGCCAACTTTCGTCGCGCGGCACACCATCGCGCCGTTCTGGTTCAACGTAGCCGCGTAAACGGGATCCCCCTGCAGCTTCTCTACGGGCATGCTCTCCCCCGTGAGCATGGATTCATCCACAGATGAGCGACCATCGGTTATTTCGCCATCCACAGGCAGGTTTTCACCGGGACGAATGACGAATATGTCCCCTACGCGCACGTCCTCCACGGGCACGGTTCGCTCTGTTCCATCCGCTCCCACCACGCGCGCGGTTTTTGGCGCAAGCTTGACCAAACGCTTGACCGCCTCCGATGTCCTTCCCTTGGACACCGCTTCGAGTGTTTTTCCGAGCAAGATAAGCGCGATGATTACGCCCGCGCTCTCAAAATACAGATGGTGCGCGGCTTCGGCGTACCCGCCCATCACGCGCGCGACCGAATAAACGGAGTAGCAAAACGCGGCGGATGTCCCCATCGCGACCAGCGAGTCCATGGTTGGGTTTCCCATGAAGATGGCGCGAAACCCGACATAGTAGAACCTGTACCCCGCCGCGATAATCGGGAGCGTGAGCGCAAGCTCAAAAAGCGCGTACGCGAGCGGATGCGCGTGCGGGCGTATGGCTGCGGGGAGTGGAAGCGAAGCAAACGTAATCATGGGTGCCATCGCCACGTAAAGAAGGGGTGCGCCGAAAAATGCCGCGATGAGCAGCTTGATTTTCAGCTCCGCAAGCTCACGGCCTTTGCGCCTCTCCTGCTCCTCGTCTGTGAGCGCGTTGACCGCCTTGTATCCCGCGTTTGAAATAGCCTGCTTGATGCGTGCAAGCGACACCGAGGGATCTTCATACGTCACGACCAGCTTCTCCGTCGCCATATTGACATCCGCCGAAGCCGCGCCCGCCTTCATCGCCGCGCGTTCGACCGCTTTCGCGCACGCCGCGCACGTCATGCCCTGTATGTGAAGCGTCACTTTTTGCATTGTTTGTCTCCTCTAACATTGGATGAGCCGGAGCAATGTCCCCGTTGCCGGCTAATCGCTTTGTCTGCCCATCTGCGGACCAAACGCGTCGAGCAAACCCTCAGCGCGCAGAGTGGATTGGAGCACGTCGATGTCCAGGGACGCGTCGAGTACGTCGTCTTTATACAGCGCCTGAAGCTGTTTGGCGAATGCACGCTCAAACTCGGGCATGAATCCTTCGACCTGCGCGCGGAACTCGCTGCCGTGGTGCGCCAAGCCTTTGTCTTCCATCACGTTGTACCGGTCTAGAATGCCGATGAGGGTTGGCAGATAGCGCTCTAAGAAGCCGCGCGCCGACTCGTACTTCGACGGGTTTTTTTCGATTGTTTCCAGGATGCTGTGGAGCGTCGACACGATGTTTTTAAGCGGCTCGGTAATGTCCTTGTTGTCGATCAAACTCGTGAAGCTTGAAAGGCGGCTGAGCGTATTGGACGCGCGCGCGATTTCCTCGGACCGCCCGTCGGGATCGGCGGACACGAGCTCTCGCTGTGCGCGCGCGCCTGTCACAAGGCGCGTGAGCATAAAGCCACAGCTCGCGCCGATAAAGCCAGCCGCCACGTCGAGCAGCACAGGCAGCGCCGACCACATAAACACCCCGGCAAACACCGCGGCACCCGTGAGAGCCGCCGCGCCCAGCGCCCATGTGTTGCGGAAAATCGCGCGTCGGCGCTTGACAAACTGACTCACCCACGATGAATCCTCGAGCGTCATTACGCCGTCGAGCACATCGTTGAGCAGCGCCACATCGCCCGCGAAGTCGGGCAGTCCGCTTTCGGTGCGCATGCGCGTGGCAAACGAGCGTTGGAGCGCAAACAGCGCTTCCTCGGCGTCTGCGGCAAACTGCCCCATGGGCTGACCCATCCGCCTATCCTGAAACAGCTCGTAGCGCGTCACCAGGGAAAGCAGCTTGGGAATATACTCCGAGAAGAACTCTGAGGCCTTTTCCTGCATGCCCGGCGAGCGCTCGATGAGCGCGACCGTTTTTTCGCAAAGCGCGATCAGGTCGTTCAGGCCTTCTTTCATACGGCGCTTGGTGATCTTCGCGACACTGGCGGCCATCTCGGCCAAGTCTTTGCGCGCGCGCTCAACCGCGACTCCCGATGTCCTGCGCAGTACGCTGGGCGCGTCATCAGCGCTCTCACCGCTGAGCGCGGCGCGCAGGAGTCGGACGTCTTCGGCCACTTCAATGGGCTGATCGGAGTATATCGCCTGCAAGTATGACGAAAAGCGGCGGCTCAAGCGCTGCATGAGTTTTTCAACCATCGCAATGAAATCGCCGTTATCGATTTTGTTTTGCTCGATGACGCCGTAGCGCTCAAGCAGCGCGAGCAGCGCAGGCAGGTAATCCGAGAAAAAAGCCTGCGTGCCGCTCATGCTCTTGGGGTCCCGTTCGGCACACTCCAACACACGCGCGCTCAAATGCGCAAGCTCCATCACATGCGCCCGCATCGAAGGCTTGACGATCTTTTCCTGAACCGCGGCAAGCTGAACGCAGAGCTGTCGCGCGCGTTCAATTCGGCTGGTCTGCGGCGCTTCAGCGCGCGCGCGGGCGGAAGCCGGTTCTTGAATGTCAATCTTTTGCCGCATGGTCTCCATGATGGTCAAATCCGCGCTGAATTCCAGCGGTGTACCGGTGCGCATGGCCTCAATTTTCTCGCGTAGTCGTTTGTCAAGAAGCGCGAATGCCTCCGTCAAATCCACGACCGCGCCGTCAGACGCCAACGCGATGCCCTCCACAAGCGATACCAAGTTGGGGAGGTACGCCGAAAAAAACGCCCAGCACTTTGCCATTACTTGCGGGTATTGCCCGGAGGTGTCCGCAATGTAACGGCTCAGGGCAACCATGTCCGAAAACGGCTGCGCAACAGGCCCCATTTTCGTGTCTTTGGCAAACGCGTCCAGACGATCTATCTGTGCGTGTGCGCGCGCCAAATTCACACCCGTGCCCGAGTGAACGCCGGGGAGGAGCGCTCCGATCTTCGCGACCATTTGAGTCGGCTCCGCGAGATTCATGATTTTGCCCGAATAAAAACTCCTGACCTGCTTTCCCAGCGATGCGGAGAGCGCTTTGAGCTGTTTAGCGCCCTCTCCCGCCGCATCCAGGCCCTGATTTTCAACACGCGCGATTAAATCTGTGAGGCTTGGCAGGAGACGTCCTAGAAACTCGCTTGTTTTGCCACGGTGCACGGGTTCTTTTTCCGCTGTGTACAGCACACGCTGTGTCATGCGGATGATGTCGTCAACTGGCCCTTTGAGCTCATCATTCTCAAGCGATCCTCTCGCTTGTTCCAGCACATAGAGGTTTTGCCGCGCCTCAGCAAGCTCACCCGACGGAACGCCATATCCGCGTTTTCCCAACCGTTCCCGCTCAAACTTGAGGCTTTTTTTCTTCACGCCGTTGACGATGGACGTGATCACCCATATAAAGATGAGCCAACCGAATATCGACATGCTGTTCCTCGTTTCGCTTGTCCTGATGCTCCATTATACATTCTTTACACGCGGCGCGCCAGTATGACACAGCGGTGGAAACAAAAGAAAGGCCCGAAAGCCTCTCTTTGTGATGCTTATCCCGCGTCTACAGCGCGTTTCGGTAGATGCTGAGACAATCAGCGGCGGTCAGTTTGACAAAACCGCCTACCGTGCCGTCGCCATTCGTCTTTTTGACATTGTCGGCCATCTTTCGCAGGTTCTTCTCGTCGATACCCAGCTCGGACAGCCGCGTCGGTGCACCCAGCGACCTAAAGAACGCCTCCATGCGGCAGATGCCCTCAAGGGCGGTCTTTTCGGGGCTGAAGTAATCCATGTCAACGCCAAACACTTCGACCGCAAAACGGGTAAACCGCGCGACGTTGGCCTTGTAAACATACCGCATCCACGAAGGATAAACGACCGAAAGCCCCGCTCCGTGCGCCACATCATAGACCGCGGACAACTCGTGCTCGATCTGGTGGCTCGCCCAGCACTGCTGACGGCCGAGACCCAGCGAATTGTTGTGCGCGAGCGTGGAAGCCCATAAAAGATTTGCCCACGCTTCGTAGTCCTTTGGGTTGTCCATCAGCTTGGGAGCGCTCTCCACGATGGTTTTCATGACGGCTTCCGCCAAACGGTCGCCGAGCGCGACGTCGGGCGTGTTGCTGATGTACCGCTCGATGATGTGCCCCAGCATGTCCACCGCGCCGTACGCAATCTGGTCTTTCGGGAGAGTGAAGCAAAGCTCCGGGTTGAGCAGTGAAAACGCGGGGCGGTTGGCCTGACAGGACAGTCCGCGCTTAAGGCCTTCGGCCTCGTTGGTGATCACCGCGCTGTCCGAGCCTTCGCTGCCCGCTGCGGGGATCGTCAGAATAACGCCCAACGGCAGTGTTTTCGTGGGCGGGTCAAGCTTGCGCATGAAATAATCCCAAACGTCCACGCCCGGATTGGCGATGCCGTGCGCGGTTATCTTTGCCGAGTCGATCGCGCTCCCGCCGCCCACTGCGAGCATGGCGTCAACGCCCGCTTTGATGCCTTCCTCAACCGCTTCATAGACGAACGAAAGCCTGGGATTGGGCTTGACGCCGCCCTTTTCGATGAACTTGACACCGGCGGCATTGAGTGAAGCAACGACACGATCGTATAGACCGCTCTTCTTGATCGAGCCGCCACCGTACTGCATCATCACACACTTGACGCCCATGTCCCTGAACAGCTTGCCTACATTGTCCTCCACACCGCGCCCAAAGATGAAGCGCGTGGGACTGCAAAAATCAAAATTCAGCATCTGTGCCTCTCTTTACTGATCACGTACCTCAACCGGGCCGCCTGCTTGTGACGAAGCGTAGATCGTCTTGAGCAGACGCAGCGCGTGCGCGCCCTCCGCGCCGTTGATCCAAAACGGCTTGCCCGCGATGATATGGTCATAGTAGTCGCGAATGAGTGCTGCGTGGCCTGTCCCCCAGTAACCCTTGCCCCCGGTTTCCGCGATAAGCGGGAGCGTGAGCTGGCGGACCATGCCGTCCTTCTCCATGGTGAGCGAGTCACCCTTGATTCTGAGCGACGCGTGCTCAAACATCAGCTCGACCTCAATCGGCGAATCGGATACATACGCGTTTGTGGCGTAGAACACGCCGCGTATACCCGACTTAAAGAAGAGCGTCGCGTGCGCGGTGTCCTCGACCTCGATCACACCCGTCAGGTAGTCCGTGGACACGCGGCCCGCGAGCTTGACCACTTCCCCGCCAAGCCAGCGAACCAGATCCAACGTGTGGATCGCCTGGTTGATCAGCACGCCGCCGCCCTCTGTGCTCCACTTGCCGCGCCAGCCGCTGTCGACATAGTACGGTACTGTACGGTGCCAGCACACCTGTCCTCGGATGCCCAGCAGTTCGCCGAATTCCTTGTTTTCCACATACCGCTTTGCCGCCTGGGAGGACGTGTTGTAGCGGTTCTGGAATACAACACCCAGACGACCCTGATCAGCGGCGATCATAGCGTCCATGTCCGCAAGCTCGCTTGCCATGGGCTTTTCAGTCAGCACATGCTTGCCTTCCGCCAGGAACGCAAGGGCCATGGGCGCGTGCAGATAGTGCGGCGTGCACAGGTGAACCACGTCAATGTCGTCTCGGCCCAGGAGGTTCTTCCAATCGACAACCGCTTCGCACCCGTACTTCTTCGCAGCCGCTTTCGCTTTTTCTATGGCGATGTCGCAGCACGCAACGATTTTCACATCCTCCATTGAGGACAGCACATGGAAATGCACATTGCTAATACCGCCGCAACCGATGACCGCAACGCGAAAAATCTTAGCCATTCCTTTTCATCCCTCTTAAGCAGGGCGAGTGCGGAAGCACAATCGGATAGCGAGCCTTATGCGTAACGCGCGTTCCAGCCGCTACATAACCCTTGGCACGCCCGCCTGCGCGGGCGTGCCATACAGTGCTTTTCCACTTTTCACGTCAAGTGGCCGCCGGAGGCCATGCCTCCCGTACCCCGTTCTCTGCTCCTTACTTCACTTTGACCCACTTGCCGGTGCGAGCGGATTCGTAAACGGCGAGGATAACCGCGAGCGGATGCCGCGCGCTTTCGCCTGTGATCTTGGGCTGACGGCCTTCGTTGATGGCGTTGATGACATCCTGAATCTGGCGCTGATGGCTGTTTCCGCGGATTGCCGCGCTTCCCGCGCCGCCCTTTTCTTCGACCTTACTCGGATCAAACGTCCACTTTTCGCCCTCGAAGCGATATTCCTTGAGCTGATCACCCTCGATGACAACGCCGCCCTTGGTGCCGTAAACGTCAAGGCGAGTGCTGAACCCCGGGTAGCAGGTGGTATTGCCCTCAAGAATGCCCAGCGCGCCGGACTTGAACTTCAGTGTCGCCAGAACGATGTCTTCCACTTCAATGCGCTCGTGCGTGAGCGTGCCCCAAACCGCGGAAACCTCATCCACTTCGCCCATCATGTGCTGGAGCATATCGACATAGTGAACCGATTGGTTCATCAGCGCGCCTCCGCCGTCCAGCGCCCACGTGCCGCGCCAGTCACCGGAGTCGTAGTATTCCTGGCTGCGATACCACTTGGTGTGCGAGCAGCCCGTTGTCAGGCGGCCGAGTTTGCCCTCGTCCACCCACTCTTTGAGCTTGGCGATATCGGGATCGAAGCGGTGCTGGGAGATCGTTGAGAGCGTTACGCCGCAATCCTTGCAAGTCTTGATCAGGCGGTCTGCGGCTTCAAGCGTTACGTCAATCGGCTTTTCCGTGATGATGTGTTTTCCCGCTTTCGCGCCCGCGCAGCCGAAGTCGGCGTGCATGCCGCTCGGAAGGCAAACGTGAAGGATGTCAAAATCGCACTCTTTGAGCATGGTATCAAAGTCAGTGTAGACCGCAACGCCCGGATACTGGTCGGCGACCTTTTGCGCGCGCTCTGCGATGATGTCACATACGGCGACGAGCTGACCGTTCTCAATACCCTGCAAAGAACGGGCGTGCGTGGGGCCGATGGCACCGCATCCGACGACGGCGGACTTAAGAACCTTGGACATGACAATGACCTCCTTGTTTTATGGGGAATCCCTTTAAACGCTGATCTTGGCGATAAGTTCCGTGAGCGCGTTCGCTGCGCAGATAAACTTGTCCGCACCCGTGCCGGGAACCGCGTCGTTGCGCGTCAAGTGCGGCTCAATGGACGCAAAACCCGTCCAGCCTGACTTCACGAGTTCGCGGAGTATCCATTCAACCTTGCCGTCGCCGTAGCCCGCAGGGCGGTGGACGTCGGACACGGTGTCAAAACCTTTGTCGAAAGCCGCTTTTTCCTTCGAATAGACCGAATCCTTGATGTGCATGTAGTCGATATACGGGCGGAGCGCTTTGAAGCTGATTGCATTGTCAACGCCGCACTGCACGAAATTCGAAGGGTCGTACGTGAAGCGGATCGCGCCTTTGAACGTCTCCATGATATCCACACAGCGCTCGGTCACATCGCCGAAGATGTGCTTCTCGTTCTCATGCAATAGCTTGATGCTTTTCCCTTGCGCCGCCTCAACAAATGCCTCAAGCCTGCGCATGACCTCGCTGCGCACCGACGCCGGGTCGACGCCTTCGGGAACCACAAAGCTGAACATGCGGATGTTGGGAGCGCCCAGTATCTCAGCGACCTCAAGCGAAACCTTGAACTGCACCAAATGCGGCTCAAACTCGTCCATGATACCGATTTTACCGTACGGCGATCCAAGCGCGGACACCTTAAATCCCTTGGCGTCCATGCGCCGTCTGAGCACGGCCGCTTCCCTGGGGTTGAAAGCCGCGATACTGCGCGCGTCGACGCCGCGCAGCTCAATGTGACGGATCCCAAGACCCGCCATGACTTCCATTTGGACATCGAGACTTGCGTCAATCTCGTCTCCAAAGCCAGACAAAACAAAGTTGGACATGCGAAACCTCCTCTACTCCCTATGCTTCGTTTGACATCTCAAATGGATATGACAGACCCCACTTGCTTCTGAGCGCGTCCATGGTCCGCATCACGCGCACCGACTCGTCGAGCGGCACAAGCGGACTTTCCGTCAGACCGCCGCGAATGCACCGGCTCACATGGTCCATCTCAAATTGGAAGCCTTCCCCCTCGTACGGATGACACTCCTCAACCTTCGTTTCACCCGGTTTTTCGACGTAAAAACGCGATGCGTGGTAAAAATCCGGCACCTCGATCATGCCGTTTTCGCCGTATACGTTCACACGCGTGACCATTCGCGTGCGAACACCGCACTGCACCGCCGCGATGCGCCCGCCCGAATACATCACAGACGCCGCGCACTGCTCGTCCACGCCTTCGGCGCCGATGCGCGCAACACCCTCAACCGCTTCCGGCGCGTCTCCTCCGAACACCATGGACGCATAGCTGAGCACGTACACGCCCAGATCCAGTAAACTTCCTCCGGCTGTTTCGGGGTTGATGATGCGCGACTCAACGCCCGCCGTCGTGCGAAAGCCGAAGCTCGCTGTCACCATGCGCGCGTCGCCGATCGCGCCAGACGCGATGACCTCCATGATGCGCCTGGTTGCCGGAAAAAAACGGGTCCACATGCCTTCCATCAGAAAAAGCCTTTTTTCGCGCGCGAGATCGACCATATCCTCAGCTTCCCGTGCGTTGACGGAAAACGGTTTTTCGCACAGCACGTGCTTTCCCGCCATGAGCGCTCGAAGGGTGTCGCCCGCGTGCGCCTGATGGGGCGAGGTGATGTACACGGCTTCCACATCCGGATCGGCAAGCAGCGCGTCAAGCCCCTGGTACGCGCGAGGCAAACGAAACTCGGCCGCAAATGCGTGCGCCTTCTCAAGCGAACGCGACGCCACCGCGAGGAACGAGGCATCCTGCGACAGCCCCGCGCACGCCGTGAACCTGTGAGCGATCCTGCCCGTGCCCCAGACGCCCCATCGCACCGCTCCGCTCATCCAAAATCCCCTTTCGCGCGTCCCACCCGTACCTGTTTATCATAGCATATCACCACCCGAAATCAAAGCGGACACGCCAAATATCGTGCATTCACGGAATGTCCGCATAAACAGAGCACTCTCCCGTTTCACTCTTTACACCTCAAGCATGATGTACGAGACAAACCCTTCATCGATCCACTCTTTGGTGTGCTCGTTCAAGTCAAGTCCGATGGTGGCGATGCCGACAGTTGGGCAATCAAGCTGCGCCACAAGCTCCATACAGCTGCGCACCTGCGCGCCTGTTTCGACCCACTCATCAACGACCAAAACGCGGCTGCCCGCCTCAAGAGCGTTGATGGCGAGCTCAAGCGCTTTCGTCGTGGCGGTGTAGTCGACAAACGGGCGGGAAACCACTGCTTGCTGCGGATAAGGAAGGCGTCCGTGCTTGCGAATCGGCACAAAGCCCACGCCGAGCTCACGCGCGATCGCAGTGCCAATGATCCACCCGATCGCTTCCGGCGCGACGACCAGATCGACTTTGCCGACATACGCCGCGCTCATTTCGGTCACAATGGCGTCAAAAAGATCGACGTGACGGAAAATGGGCAGCAGGTCGTATCGTCCCACAGTGTTCACGGGCAGAATTTTCCTGATCTCGCGTACTAGGCCGTTGTCCATCGCGTTCACCCTTTCATTCGCATCCCTGAGCGTTCAAGTCAGGCCAAACGCTTTGTTGATGGTCGCCACCTGCTCGTCATTGATCGCGACCACCTCGCCAAGCTCCCGCGTGGAAATGAGCGCGCGCGCGCTATACTCCGCGACCTCTAGCCGGTCGAACGCGTGCAAAAGCGTCTTGCCCACGACGAGCGCGCAGTCGTTCTCAACCAGCAGCACGGGCGTTTTTTCGGAAAACTCGGATGCGGTTTTCTCAATGTCCAGGAAACTCGACCCGAAGGGAAGCTTGCGCACATCGCGGAGGTTGATGTAGCTCTCGGGGATGGTGCGCGAATCGAACACCGTGTCCGTGACGGCAAACGCCATGATGGCGGGCGGGTGCGCGATGAGCACCGAGCCCACGTCCGGGTGCTTCTCGTAAATTGCCGCGTGCAGCGACGCGGAGCGGCTTGGCGTCTTACCGGACTCGCGCATCCCGTTCTTCATGCGCACGATATCCTGAGGCTCTAAGTACATGCGGTCGACATTATAAGGCGTGATGAGGAAGGAACCGTCCGCCAGACGCCGCGAGAACGTCCCCTGCGTGCTGGAGAACAGCCGCTGCGCGTACGCGCGATGGATCAGTTCGCACAGTTCCTGACGTGCCTCGCGCTCAAAGCTTTCGTGGACACGCGGGACGAACTCGTCAAACGCCGGCGTCTGCCTGCGCATGTGCAGCGCAATCTGATCCTCGTTGAGGGCGCGCGGCTTGCCCAGTTTGAGCGCGTCGATCTCAAGCCGTGCGCAAAACTCAAGCGTCTCAAACGCTTTGAACGCGTGAAAAAGATCGTTTCCGCCGATGACGCATCCGTGATTCTCCATCATCACCGACCCGCAGCCTTGCTCGAAACGCTCGGCGATTCTCTCTCCCAACTCCGCCGAACCGGGGACTTCATACGCAGCCATGCCCACTTTGCCGCACACCGCCGTCACATCAGGCGTGAGATGCACCTCCGGCGCCCTGCGTACAAGCGAAAACGCGACCAGGCCCGGCGGGTGCGCGTGGACAATCGCGCGAATGTCGGGCCGAATCTCGTAGATGTGCTGGTGAAAGGGAAGCTCGACCGAAGGCTTATGCCTGCCCACCATCCGTCCGTCTTTTTTTATACAGATGATGTCCCCGTGCGTGAGCGATCCCTTGTCCACACCGCTGGGCGTTATCCACAGATCGCCCGCGTCGTCCAGAATCGAAAGATTGCCGCCGGACGTGGTCGTCATGCCGAAGCGGTAGATCCTGTCCATGATCATAACGAGTTGGTCGGCCGGATGAAGCAAGCTGAAATTCATATGCACATTCCTTTTCTAAAGCTAAGTAGACGTATTTCGTTCGCCTTATTTCACGTACGTCAGCGTGTTCTCTCTGCGCGGCGAAGGCGCGTTGTCCGGCTGAGCGCGCACGCCGACAGCGAGCGAAAACAGGGGAGTAAAGCTGTCGGGGATACCTGTGCGCCGCGCAAGATCGGCGTTCCCTTCATAGGCGGGCCGGAACATGGCAATGATGCAGGAACCCAGCCCAAGCGCGTGCGCCGCGAGCGCCATGTTTTCCACCGCGCTTGAACAGTCGCCCTCCGCGAACTTGTTTTGCATATCGCCCGAAACGATGATAAGCACGGGCGCGCCGTAAAACAAGTCGAAACCGGGCTGACTCGCACGCTCAATCATCCGCTCGTTTCCGGAGGCAAGCGCTTTTTCCTTGCAGATACCGTTGATCTCGGCGATGAGCGCAGCATCCGATATCACGGAAATATGCCAAGGCTGGCGGTTCATCGCGCTGGGGGCGTACAGGCCGCATTGCGCAATCTGCTCAAGCGTCCCTGCGGGGATGGCGTCGGGTTTGTAAGCGCGGCAGGAGCGCCGCGACATCAATGCGTCGATGACTTGATTCACGCAAAAGCCTCCTCTGGATGGCGCATGTTGTCACCATCGCGTTCTTTCTTTGACCAAATTCTGCGCCTCTTTAAAAAACCCTGCTTCAATGAGCACTTCAATTCCTTCCGCCGGCGCGACCTCGGCGGAAGTGACGCGGCGTTTACCGGGCCACACACGCTTGTCCTCGAACGCGGAAACAAAAGCGCGTGCTGCGTCCGGCCAAAGACCCGGTTCGCCGAAAAAGGAGATGATCTGTCCGCCGCGCGTGAGCGTCATCACAACGTCACCACGATAGAGAACGACGGCGTTGCTCGCAAGACGCATGACCTGCCGGTCGACGGGCCAATCCAAGACGCGTCCGTAGGCAAGCGCGGGGTCAGCGGCACACAAGCAGCGCACGTCGTCATCGGGAAACGAGAGCGCGCGCGTGACGCGCTCATGGACATCCGCCCGCACGAACTGCGCTCCCGGCATGCCCTCGGTATAATACCCGCGCCTGAGCGTGCCTTGCAGTTCGCGCGCGGTGAGCACGGCGTCGAGCGAATCCCATGTTACGCCATCCGCGAGAGCGGACGCCCGGGAGACGATTCCCCATCGCTCGAGCAAGAGCGCGAGCTGTTCCGCGGGGGGCGCGGGTCTGATCTTCCGCGCAAGCTCCCACCTGCCGCCCGCGGTCAGCAGCCGCGTGCTTGAGCGGATGTCCGCGCGGTCCTTTTCCGCGCTCCACATGAGCACGGGCTCAAAAGAGTCGTTGAGGGCAAGACCGCGTTCCACGAGGTCTCGAAGCGCCGCGGACAGGCGCACTCCTCCAAAGCCGCACGCCTGTGAGATCGAGGAGGCAAACACAGCGCCTCGGGCCGCCAGCACGTTGCCAACTTCCTTGGCGTCGCCAGCCAGCTCAGGCAAAACGACATACTCCTCCGAAACGGCATCCGACGGATAGAACGCCACATCGCCGTTTTGGCAGCGATACGTCCACTCACCCGCTTTGAGCGCCCCATCGAGCTTGGCGGGCTTAAAAGCCGTTACGCGCGAAGGGAAGATGACCTCCAGCCAAACATCCAGCGGCAAAAAAACGCGCTGATGCTGCGCGAGCACGAAACGAAGCGTGTCTTCACCGGATCCGCCCGGCGGCGTCTGAAACTGGGGCAGAAACGCGGCGTAGTGCGCAGCGGGCTGTGTGGTCACCTCAGCCCGACGCTCAAACGCCTGCGAGCGCATCGATTTTTCCGCGTCGCGCCGGTGCGCGTAACCCGGCTCTCCTCCGACCAGGACGGCAACCGCTCGTCCTTCATTCAAGTGCGCATCAAGCGACTCCCCAATCGCTTGCGTCGAAACCCCAAAGCCCTCCGCGAGCGCCCGAGACGACATCGGCCCGCGCGAGAAGAGGCGCCGGCCGGCCAGCCTGCCGAGCGCAGAGATGTCTCCTCTCGCCCAGCGAGCGAAGTCTCCGGCTTCGTTGGACGCAAAAAGGCGATCGTCGATCCACACCGCCCGGCCTTCGGCGACAAGCGAACGCGCGTGATCCGCCTGCCCACACGCCACGGTCTCGGCGCGCGGCCAGCCGCCATCGCGCAGGATCGCGAGCATGAGCGCTTCCGCGTTCATGGGCGGCACGGGCGCAGGCCGCTCCGACAGCTCGGGCGGGCCTGCGTCCTGCTCCGGCGGCGTAAGCCACTTGTCGTCGATGAGCGCGCCCTTTTCAAGCACGCCCCGCGGCACCTGATCCTCGTACATCATCACACCCATGTGTTTGTAGCGCAGCGCCTTGGTCAGCGCGGACGCTTCGGGCGTGTGACGTTCGATCACCTGCGCCTCACCCGAAGCGATGTCCTCAAGCAGGCGTTTGGCACGATCCACGTCGTACACACGCTCCATGCACTCGCGGTAAGCTTCCAGGATGATCGGATGGTCGTCCCTGTGGCTTGCGGATTCCAGCAGTTCCGCCGCCTTGATGCGCTGGAGCCAGAGCGGGCTTCTCTGCCCAAGTTTCTTCATGCCTGTGAGGAGCGCGCGCGCGGCGGCGTTACGGAACGCGATGGAAAACGACGGCTGGGATGGCAGGCACGCCGCGAGATTCCGGCGCACGCACGCGGGATCAAGCATCTTGAGCATACCTCGCGGAAAAGGCGCGGTGCCGTCGCTCGCAAGAAGCACGCCGTCGTCGTTGGCATACGCCTGTATGCTGCGAGATAACGCTTCGCACGCGATCTGCTGAAGGAGCGCGGCCAGCGCGCCGTTGACTTTTAGGCCCAGCGGGCAGTGGAGCACCCATTGTGAAAGCCCGTTTTCGTCCGCGTACTGCTCCACGAGGAGCGACTTGTCGCTGTAAAGACACCCGGTCGCCTGAAGCTGTTTCTCGATGAGCGCGCCCACGCGGTCGATCGCGACCTCGTTGACCGGGTATCGTTCGCGCAGCAGCTGACGGATGCGCCCTTCCTCCGCGCTTCGTTCGATTTCGCGCCACTCCGCGCCCATGCGCTCGCCCAGCGTGGGGGCGCGGCCAATGGGATCGCCCATCCAGAAGCTGGTACGCGCCTGCCCAACCGCTGGCTCAACATAGAGCCTGTCGCGCGTGAAACGCACAATGCGCCAGCAGAAGCTGCCCAGCATGAAGCGGTCGCCCATGCGGGATTCAAAAACAAAGATTTCGTCGACCTCGCCAAGTTTTGTCGTGTTGTCTGTCAGGTACACGCCGTAGTAGCCGCGATCGGGGATCGTCCCGCCCGAGGACAGGGACAGCATGCGCCCGTAGCCGTCCGCACGGATGGTGCCGCGCGACTCGTCCCAGAGAATACGCGGGCGCGCGGGCGCGTCGCCGCGCTCGAAATCGCCGCGAAGCATGCGCAGCACCTGGTCAAACTCTTCGCGGCTCAGATTCTTGTATCCGTCCGCGCCGCGCACCGTCTCAAACGCCTCGTCCACGCCCCACTCGCGCGCAGACGCCATGGAGACGAGGTGCTGCGCGAGAACGTCGAGCGCGTCGCGCGGGGTGGCCATTGGCTCCACGTCCACATCGGCCATGGCACGCGAGATGAACGCGCTTTCTAAGATGTCGGCGTCATGCATAGGTAAAATGATCATACGGCTGACCGCGCCCAGCCTGTGCCCGGCGCGCCCGATGCGCTGGAGCGCGCGAGAGACCGACTGCGGACTGCCGATCTGGATGATCAAATCGATCTCGCCTACGTCAATGCCCAGCTCCATGGAAGACGTGGCGATCAGGCACCGCAGACTTCCTTCGCGCAGCTGGTGCTCCACGTCATGCCGCATCTCGCGTGACATCGCGCCATGGTGCGTGCGGCACAGCGCGCCTCCGTGCTCGAGGTTAACTCCCGCTGCCACCCGCTCAGCCACCATGCGGTTCTGGCAGAACACCATCACGCGCTGGCTTGAAAGCGCGAGCTCCCGCACGCGCGTGAACAAACCCTGGTAAATGCTCTCCTCCCGCCCGTCTTCGGGTGCGCAGCTCTCAATGGTCACATCAATCGTTTTTTTCATATCGGGTTTGACGACCCGCACGGCTCGCGGTGAGCCTTTTTCGTGTCCGCCCAAAAAACTCGCCGCGGACGAAAGCGGTTTGATCGTCGCTGACAACCCAACGCGCTGGAACGCGGTCAGCTTGGCGAGACGCTCAAGGGAGACCGAGAGATGCGTCCCCCGTTTGTTTTCCATGAGCGCATGCAACTCGTCGATGATGACGGTTTTAACGCCGGACAGCAGGTTCATGCCGTTCGTGGTCGAGAGGTACAGGTAGAGTGATTCCGGCGTGGTGATCAGGATATGCGGCGGCGTGCGCAGGATGCGCGCGCGTTCATACTGCGGCGTATCGCCCGTTCTGACCGCGCGGGTGATGGGCGTGTGCGGTAGTCCCATTTTATCAAGCTCGATAGATATGCCGCTGAGCGGGCGTTCCAGGTTGACGGCGATGTCATTACCCAGCGCTTTAAGCGGCGAAATGTACAGGATTTGAACCCCTGCGTTCAGCTCGCCCGCAACCGCGGAGCGAACAAGCGCGTCAACGCCCGCCATGAACGCGCAGAGTGTCTTGCCTGTTCCGGTCGGCGCGCAGACCAGCACATTGTCCCCACGCGCAATAAGCGGCCAAGCTTCCTCCTGCGGCGGGCTTGGTTGGCCGAGTGTGGTCTTAAACCACGCGCGGGTCGCAGGGTGAAACAACTCAAGCGCGCTCATACAGCACCTCTCATGAGCAGAATAGGGCATCGCGCGATGTGTTTATCCGGTTGTGGTTGTGAGACCTTAATCCTCCACATAAATCACGCCCAGCGTGCCCGGTCCGCAGTGGCTTGAGATCACGCATCCCGCGCGCTCCACCACAATCTCGTCAAAACGGTTCATGGCCGCGATCTGATTACGCACGCGGCTCACGGTCGTGTCGTCGTCCATGGTGTGCACGATGAACACACGTTTTGACATCGCGTTTTCTAGCGCGGGCGCTAGCGCGGCGACATACCGGTCCACCACGTGCTCGATACGCCCCCTGAACTTCTGCCTGGGATGCATGACCCCGTTTTCTACGGCGATCTCCGGCTTGATCCTCAGCGCCATCGCGCTCATCGCCGCAACCGCGGAACAGCGTCCACCCCGGTACAGATATAAAAGCGTGTCGACCACAAAACTTGTGCGCACTTTGGGAATCATTTTTTCGGACGCTCGTACGATCTCTTCCGCGCACGCGCCCGCGCGCGCCATTTCGGCCGCTTGGTAAATCAGGTGCCCGCTGCCACAGGTGATGTTTCTCGTGTCGACGACCCGTACTTTACCTGGCGGGTACGCGCCCGCTGCGACCCTCGCGTTGCCGCACGTCGCGGACATGTCCTCCGATATTCCGAAAAAAACGATCTCATCGGTCCCTTGCAAAAGAGACGAGAAGCACTTCGCAAAATCATCCTGATTGGCCGCGGCCGTCTTGGGTGTCTCCTTGTGTGCGTCCGCCCACAGAAACAACTCGTGTGGGGTTACCTCAAGGCCATCTTTGAGCGAGCGCTCCTCCATCACCACGTAGAGCGGCACGATGGTGACGCCCAGCCGAGCGACGTTTTCCAAGCCGATATCGCATGTGCTGTCAGCCACGATCCGAACCATATTTCATCCTCCAGAATGTATATCCGTCTGTATGTTCGACATTGAGGTTTTTTTCCCTGTCGGACATTTGTCTTTGCTTGTCATATCACGGCACCAAGCGAGGATAGGATATAGGGAAGTCCGACGGAGGTGTTCGACATGCAAAGACGCGCACTGTTTTTGCTTCTCGCCGTTGTCATTTTGGCCGCGGTCCCGCTTGCCCATGCCGCCGCGCAGCCGCTCATCCCGCCGCCGTTCACGCTTGACGCGTCTGCCGCAATGCTCGTTGACATGGGCACAGGCACGGTCATTTTTGAAAAAAACGCCGATCAGCCGCTCCCGGTCGCGAGCGTGACCAAGACCATGACGCTCATGCTCGTGCTCGACGCGATGGAGGACGGCCGCCTCGCGCCCGACCAGGCAGTATCCGTTTCAAAAAACGCTGCGGCAACCGAGGGTTCCGAGGCCTTCCTCGACGCAGGCGCATCCTACGCCGCGAACGATCTGATTAAAAGTGTGATCGTCGCGTCAGCCAACGACTCGTGCGTGGCGCTCGCCGAGCACCTGTACGGTTCGGAGAAGGCGTTCGTGGACAAAATGAACGAGCGCGCGAGGCAAATGGACCTGAAAAACACAAACTTTGCCAACACAACGGGCTTGCCCGTTTCGGGCGGCACATCCAGCCGCATGTCCGCGCGAGACATCGCCACACTCTCGCGCTCACTTGCCATCAGACCGGGGTATCAGGAGTTTTCCAAGGTGTGGCTGACCGAGATCACGCACAAGAACGGGCGAAAAACCGAGCTGGTTAACACCAACCGCCTCATCCGTTTTTTTGACGGCGCTGACGGCGTCAAGACCGGCTCCACCGCGGAAGCCGGATACTGCGTGTCCGCGAGCGCCACGCAAGGCGGCATGAGCATGCTGGCCATCGTACTCGGCTCAAAGACGAGCAAGGATCGCTTCGATTTGGCCTCACGCATGCTCAAATACGGCTTCGACCACTACCAAATGCAGTCCCACGTTAAAACAGGCGATATTGTCAAGAAAGACGTGCCCGTCAAGCAAGCGGGAAACACGACCGTCGACCTCGTCGCGGGGAACGGCGCGTCCACGCTCGGTAAAAAAGGAAGCGAGACGCAAGCCACGCTCACGCTGGATGTTCCGGACACTCTCAAAGCCCCTCTGCGCAAGGATCAGGCAGTCGGCAGGCTGACGGTGACCGTCGGCGGCGAGGAGATCGCCGTCATCCCAGTCTACCCTTCTCTCGACATTGGTCTGCCCGGCGTCTACGAATCTCTGCTGCGCATTCTCGACCATTGGCATTAAAAATTGCCATGGGAGCATCGCCAAGTCTTGGTGCATAAAAGCCCTTCGCATGATGAACAATACCTCCGTACAGAGGACATGATCATCAAGGAGGGCTTTGATTTGAAAGCTACAGGCATCGTCAGGCGAATCGACGAGCTCGGTCGCGTCGTCATTCCCAAGGAAATTCGCCGGACCTTGCGCATTCGCGAGGGCGATCCGCTCGAGATTTTTACCGACCGCGACGGCGAGGTCATCTTAAAGAAGTATTCCCCGATCGGCGAGCTCTCAAGCTTTGCCCGCGAGTACTCCGAATCGCTTTTTCGCTCGCTCGGGCACGTCGCGTGCATCTGCGATAAGGACATGATTGTGTCTGTTTCCGGCGCGCAACGCAAAGAACTAACCGACAAACCCATCAGCACGGAGATGGAACAGGTCATGAAGAACCGGCAAACCGTGATCAACAACCGCTCGCAAGGCGGGAAATTCGTGTCCATTACGCAAGATGAGGACGAAAACGCGCACTTCACCTCCCAGGTCATCACGCCCATCATCGTGGACGGCGATCCCGTCGGCGCGGTCATCCTCCTCTCGCGCGATCCCAACTGCCGCATGAACGAAACTGAGGTCAAGGTCACCGAAACCGCGGCGGGGTTTGTGGGACGGCAAATGGAGCAGTGAGGCAAGCAAAAGACGGACGCGAGGAGCGCCCGTTTTTTTGTTTGCCTCACCGGGAGGAATATTTTCCCTTTTCCCTGCCTATGATGTAAGGGGACAACCCAAATGGAAAAGGAGTCGAGGGTATGGCACTTATCAATCAAGTCCTTGACAAGCTCGGTTTCGTGATGATCGATCAGGAAAAAGAGGCGTATAAACTCGAGGTCAAAAAGGCATGGGAACAGTGGCAGACCTCACTCGCCTACTTCAATTCAGTCAGCGATCCCGACCTTGTGGACTACGCGATTTACGACGTTGAGGCGACGCGCCGTCGCTACATCTACATGCTGCGCAACGCAGAAAAACATCTGGCGCAAGCGGCAGGCGACATCCAGGAGTTGAACGCGCCATAAAGACAAACAGGAGGAGTTGCCGTGGTCAACATACAGTGGGATTCAGTGCTCTTCTTCGCTCTGGGCATGCTGTTGCTTTACGGCATCGGCTGGCTGTTCACCGTCCCCTCAAAGCTCATCGCGCGTCTGCTCGGCAACGCTGTGCTGGGCGGCGTCGCACTTTACGGTATCGGTCTGCTCGCGCCCTACACCGGCGTCGCGCCGGCGCTTAACGTGCTGACAGCGCTCATCGTGGGCATCCTTGGCCTCCCGGGAGCAGTTCTCGTCACGGCACTCACGGCGGTGCTTTAAGCTCTTCCCTCCGCGCGAATCGCTCGCAAAGCATGAACCGCCATTGCTTTTACACACCAACTGATATATAATGGCATAACAGATATGAACGGGAGGGTTACGTATGAAGCTTATCATCGCGATCGTACAGGACGAAGATGCCGCAAGGTTGATCTCCACACTCATGAACGATGGCTTCTCGGTAACCAAGTTGGCCACAACAGGCGGTTTTCTGCGCGCCGGCAACACAACGCTTCTTCTGGGCGTAGACGAAACAAAGTTCAAAGGCGCGATGGCCATCATCGAGAAAGTCTGCAAGAGCCGCAAGCAGATTGCGACATCGCCTTCTCCCGTCGCAGGGTCGACCGGCGTGTATGTGCCGTATCCGATTGAGGTCATGGTCGGCGGTGCGATTATTTTTGTGCTGAACGTGGAGCAGTTCATCAAGCTGTAACGCGGTCAGGGGGTAGAACAGCTTCAAGTGAAGTCGTTTTCTGAGTTTCTGGGTGTAACTGCCCGCATCGAAGCGCTGCACAGGGCGCTTCAAGGCGGGCAGTTTGTTCATGCTCTTCTTTTCCTTGGACCGGAAGGAAGCGGCAAGCGCAGCATCGCGGAACTATGCGCGCTCACGCTGCACTGCGTCTCGGAAGATAGCGCGCGCCCATGCGGCTGCTGCGCCGGATGCAGGGCTGTGCTGGAACACGAACACCCCGATGATTTGGTGTTGGAAGCGCGCGGCGTTGACGATGTCCGCGAATTGCTGGACACACTATCGCTGAAAGCGTTCTCATCCCGCGCGCGCACAGTGCGCATCCCTCGCGCGGACGCGCTGACCCCACAAGCTCAAAACGCGCTGCTCAAGACGCTGGAAGAGCCGGTCGCAAACACGTTTTTTTTGCTTGGGGCATCCGACGCGAGCGCGGTGCTGCCGACTGTGCGCTCACGCTCACAGCTTTTTCGCATGCCTGTCGTGAGCGAAATCGACATACATCGCCTGCTGACAGAGCGCGGCGTGTCCGGCGAGCGGCTTGAGACAGCCCTGCATTTGTCCGGAGGCGTTGTCGGGCGCGCGCTCTCGCTTGCCGATGACGACCGCGTGCTGGCGTGCAGGGCACAAGCGATCGGGCTGCTCTCGGGAACAGTGGAACGCCTCAGAGCGCTGCGCGAGATCGAAGCCGCTAAGATGGACGTGGACACCGTGCTTCGCATCCTCGAGGCATTGCTTCACAGCGCGCTTAAAGACCCCGCATCACGCCACTGGGCGTCAGCGCGACTCACGCCCCAAGAGAAGATCGCCGCGCTGCGCGCCGTTGAAATCGGGAGACGCCGGCTGACCAGTTACGTTATGGCGAGCACCGTGCTGACCGAAGTCGCCGATCATTTGGGGTAGACGGCGCAAATGCCCGGTGATCCGCCCCACCACAAGTCCCATACAGGAAGGGGGACCACGATGGCAAACGTCATCGGCGTCCGTTTCAAAACAGGAGGCAAAACATACTTTTTCGATCCCGGTGAAATCCGCCCGGCAAGCGGGGATCAGGTAATCGTGGAAACGGCACGCGGCGTTGAGTGCGGCGAGGTCGTGTTTGAGGCACGCGAGGCAGCTCCCAGCGAGATCGTCACACCGCTCAAGCCCTTATTGCGCGAGGCGACTGCGGAAGAGATCGCGACCATTCGCAAAAACGGCGAACGGCGAAGCGAAGTGTTCTCGCTGTGCGAAGAAAAGATTCTACATCACAAGCTTGACATGAAGCTTGTCGATGTTGAGTTTACGTTTGACGGCAAAATCGTTTTCTACTTCACATCCGAAGGGCGTGTCGATTTTCGCGAGTTGGTTCGGGACCTCGCGGCCGTGTTCCACACAAGAATCGAGCTTCGGCAGATCGGCGTGCGCGACGAAGCAAAAATGCTCGGTGGACTGGGACCGTGCGGGCGGGGCATCTGCTGCCGCACTTTCCTGCCCAGCTTTCAGCCTGTGTCCATCAAGATGGCCAAGGAGCAAAGTCTCTCGCTCAACCCCACGAAAATCAGCGGCCTCTGCGGTCGCTTGTTGTGTTGCCTGAAGTACGAGCAGGACAGCTACGAGGCGTTCCGCAAGCTCTCTCCAAAAGTTGGCAAGGAAGTCAGTACACCAGACGGCGTGGGCATCGTTCAGGAGACGTACGCAGTCAAGGAACTGGTGCGCGTTCGCTTCGTTACGCCTGAGAACGCTTATACGTTCCGCGAGTATCCGCTCTCGCGCGTGAGGCCATACAGCCCCAACGAACCCATTCTTCCCTTCCCTGATGATGAGAAAAAAACGGAAGGCGGCGAAACCTCTCCCCCGCCCGCCGAAAGAGAGCGCAGGTCTGGCAACCGCTCCGAACGCATGGTGCAGAGCGCGACGACACCAGAGCAGCGCGTACCGGTTCTTCCGCGCGAACCGCTGCACGCCGCGCCCAAGTCAGAGACCGCTCCCCAAGCCGCAAAAGGGCCGCGCACTGAGCCCGCGCCCAGACCTCCTCGCGCTGAGAGCGCACCTGCGCAAAGGCCTCCACGCGCCGAGCAAGCGCCCGCCGCGAGACCCCCGCGCGTGCGCGATCCCCGCCCTGCGCAGACCTCTGAAGGCACGCCCGCTTCTCCCCCCTCGCAGGAAGCTTCGCGCGCCAACCGCTTCCGAGGCTCGGCCGACATGCGCAATCGCGATGTGCGCCCCGCGCCCGTTTCCGCATCCGTCGACGCAAACGGACGCCCCGCGATCACCCCGCAGCCGAAGCGTGACACCCGCCCTCAGCCACGGCCAGCTGGTTCCCCGGACGCGGTAAAACGTCCCGACGCGCCTGACAACCAGCGCCGCACGCAGACTGATCCGGCAAAGCGCACGCAGCCCCCGCGGCCGCGCATCGCAAACGCCGATCAGCGCGTAAAGCCTGCAGCGCTTCCCCCGATGTCCGACCCCTCGACCGACCTGACGCCCGACACGTTCGGCGCGCGCGATCCCAACGCGCCCGCCCCCTCTTCTTCACATCGACGCGGCGGACGCCGCCGACATCACGGACCCAAGCCCGGCGGTGAATCGGAAACTCCAGCGCCCTCCCCGCCTCCAAAGACTGAATGAGAAAACTCCGCGCTTCAAGCGAAGTGACCTCAAAAAATAAGGCAAATCTTCAGGTTAAACGGCAAACAGGGCTTGTTGTCTGTGCAAAGCAGACGGCAAGCCCTGCTGTTTGGCTTTCATCCGAAGATGGTAACATATGCAGATAATCAATCAACTCTGCTTTGAAGTGCTCCATCGAGTCAAAATACTAGATGCAGAGCCGTTCGCTTATGAGTAAACCAAAGATGATCCCGACGCCGAATTGTCCAGACCTCATCCTTGCGGCTCATACTCTGGCGGACATCCGCTCGTTCGGCATCCCATCGGGCATAAAAATGCACCCCATTCGTTTTCAGGATATCATACTGGCTCACTTCCGGGGTGCACTTCGCCGAAGATGCGGGTTTTCGCGACTCTATTTTTCGCTTTCGACGTATACCCAATCGCCCTTGGTGTTAATATACCCGGACCGTTCGCGGCCCGCTTCCACGCCGCGAACGCGCGCGAGCACTCCGTCGAAAAACATCACCTGCAAAAACTTGGGCTCAATAAGCCATTGAGCGTCAAGGTCAATCACGCCGCAAAGCGCGCTGCCCGCGGTCGATGCGATGAGAGAGGCCGTGTCGCCATCGACGACGGACAAAAAGCCAAACTGATGCATGATGCGGATGCTGCCATCCGCGTTGAACAGTCCGAAACGCGAATTGGCCGCGTCCGTGCTATAGATGATGCCTCCGGAGAACAGATGCGCGGACCGACAAACGGCCGGCACGACCGTCTCACCCTTGAAGTTCTCCACGCCGTACAAGATACGCGACCCGACCATCTTTTCTACGATTCTCAGCGCCGGTTTTATGTCGGCAGGCATGGAGGTCGATTCTGGTGTCGCAAATGGCGCATCACCCTCATAGCGCGCTCCGCTGGGCGTGATCAAGAAGCTTTCATCGGACGTCCAAACCTGCGCATAACCGGAAACGAACTCCAGCGACCAGACGTAAATGGGCGCGATGAACCACTCGCCGCTTGCGTCGATGTATCCCCAGCGCAAGGTATCTTGATGCTGGGCAGGTGCAAGTCCGTCTGAAAATCGCCCAATCATCCTGTAAGCAAAAGGGCTGATCACGCCATGCTCGGTCAGCACCGCGTAGCGCGCGCCGTCGCCTTCGCCGCGCGCGACAATCGCGATACCGTCCGTAAACGGCGCCACATATGTCAGTTCGGGAGCGACAAGCAACTTTCCCTGCGCATCGATGAACCCGGTCTTCGAATCCAGAGTGATCGGATATATGGAAGGGGGCGACACCCGAGCGACACTCTCGACGTTCGCTGCCGCTAGGCCAACCGCCGCACCCGGCACGGGTCCGGGATCAAAGCCCATGTTGACCGGGGCGCGCACCGGTTCTGGGATGGGCAAGGCAGGGGTCTGCACTGGTCTTGCGACAACGCGCGGCGTTTCCTGCACAGCAGGCGTTCTGACCGCGCTTCGCAAAAACGCGTCAAACGCGGCTTCACCCTCGGGCCGGCTTAAGTACGACGCGCTTGTCAGCACTCCGCCGACGAGGAGGGCCACACCGACAAGCCCAACGAAAGGCACGCGGCGTACGCGTTCCTCGGACTTGATGTGGACGTTGACGAGCATTCGCTGCACATCCGCCTCGTCCATGGTCTGAGACGACGCGTACCGATCCAAACACGCCTTGATGTTACCCAGCTCGTCCGGCATTAGACCTTCCCCTTGAGTTTTTCTTCAAGCCTGCCACGCGCCCGCATCAGTCGCGTGCGCACGGTCACTTCGGGTACGGACAGTACTTTCGCAACTTCGGATGTACTCAGCTCATCGTAGTAATACAGGAGCACGACGTCTTTGTAAATCGCGGGCAACTCCATGATCGCTGTGATGATCTCCTCGCCCGTCTCATCCGAGACCGCCTGCTTTTCCGGCGTGGGTTGGTCGGAGGCGATTTCATATCCCTCCGCGAGAGGGATGACCCGGCGGTTCCATGCGCTCTTGAGCATATCCTTGCACACATTGATCGTCACGCGCAGGATGTACGCGCGGTAGCTCTGCTCATCCGGGAGCACCGGCTTCTTTTTGTACATACGCAGGAAAACTTCCTGACACGCGTCTTCCGATTTTTGCCGGTCGTGCAAGTAAAAATAAGCGTGTCGCAACACCATGGTGCCGTACTTGCGGATCAAACCCTCAATGTCGCTCGCATTTCTGGCATCCATGTGTTCACCGCCTATCAAACGAGTCAATCCCGGCGTTTGTTCCCAGCACTGCCTTCATCTGGTTTGACCGTTGCCGATACCGATGTACTTGTAAGTCGTCAGCTCCGCAAGGCCCATAGGCCCGCGCGCGTGCAGTTTTTGGTTGGAAATGCCGATCTCAGCGCCAAAGCCGTACTCACCGCCATCCGTGAAGCGCGTGGATGCGTTGACGTAGACAGCCGCCGCGTCTACCCTGTCGCAAAACACGCGCGCCCGCGCCATGTCTCGGGTGATGATCGCCTCGCTGTGCCGCGTGCCGAAACGATTGATGTGACCAATCGCCTCCTGTACGCCGGAGACGATCTTGATGTTGTAAATCAGGTCGAGATGCTCTGTTGAGTAATCCTCCGCGCTCGCTGGGATGACCTCACCGCAAAGCGCGCGCGTGCGCTCGCACCCGCGCATCTCAACCGCTTTCTCCCGCAGCCGCTCGCAACACGCGGGCAGGAACGCGGCAGCGATTTCCTCATCAACCAGGAGCGTCTCCGCCGAGTTGCACGTCGATGGCCGCGAGATCTTTGCGCTCACCGCGATATCGAGCGCCATATCGACGTCGCACCCGCGGTCAACATAGACGTGGCAAACTCCCGTTCCCGTCTCAATCACCGGTATGCGCGCGTTTTCCACGACCGTCTTGATGAGCTCGGCACCGCCGCGCGGAATGAGCACGTCGATCAGGCCGTGCAGACCCATCATCTCACGAACGATTTCACGCGACGTATCACGCACAAGCGCAACCGAGCCGCCAGGAAGCCCCGCCGCGCAGGCCCCGCGTTCAAGCGCGTCCATGGCTACGCAGTTGGTGCGAAGCGCTTCGCTCCCGCCGCGCAATATGCAGGCGTTCCCGGACTTGACGCACAAACCCGCTGCGTCTGTGGTTACATTTGGCCGCGACTCGTAGATAATGCCGATCACGCCCAGCGGAACCCGCTTCTTCATGATCTCGATGCCGCTTGCGGTTATCCACCCTGCGTCCGCCTTCCCAAGCGGATCGGGCAGGGACGCGATGTCCTCAAGTCCCCGAGCCATATCCTCCACGCGCCGGTCGTTGAGCGTGAGCCGCTCAATCAACGCGCTCGACAATTTTTTTTCACGCGCGTGCGCGATGTCTATAGCGTTTTGCTCAAGGATGGCCGGTCTTGCTTCGCGCAGCGCCGAGGCCATCTCATAAAGTGCCTTGTTTCTTACCTCGTGGCTGGTTACCGCGAGCGATAACGCAGCCTCTTTTGCGGTCTGCGCTTGTTCTCTGATGCTCAATGGAGTCACACTCCTTTTCTTCAGTATAGTGTATTGCGTTTGAGCTTGTCAAACAGCTTCGCACGCCCGTTCACATTGGGTGAGACTCGCCCAAATATCACAAGAACAGGCGTTTCATTTCTAGCCGGACTATGCTATACTGTGGAAAAGCAGCATGAATAATGAGGTGTTGTTATGCCGAGGTCATCGCCGCGCAACGAAAAACAAGATCAGATCCTGAAATTCATACAGCAACAGATCCGGCTTCGCGGTTTTCCCCCGTCTGTGCGTGAAATCGGCGAAGCGGTCAACCTCAAGTCCACTTCGACAGTGCACGGCCATTTGGAACGCCTTGAGAGGCGCGGGCTGATCCGCAGAGACTTAACCAAGCCGCGCGCCATCGAGGTCGTGGGCGACGAGCCGCTGCGCAATGTCGTCTCTCTCCCCCTTGTCGGCAAAGTGGCCGCAGGCGTGCCCATCACGGCGGTCGAGAACGTTGAAGACCGTTTTACGCTGTCGGATTCCTTCGTAGGCGAAGGCAATCACTTTATTCTAACGGTTCAAGGCGATTCCATGGTTGACGCGGGCATTTTTTCCGGCGATTACGTCGTGGTCCGCCAACAGGAAACGGCGATCAACGGCGACATTGTCGTTGCGATGATTGACGATGCCGCGACCGTCAAGTCCTTCCACCGCGAAGGCGATCACATCCGACTGCAGCCCCACAACCCTGTTCTTGAGCCGATCATCGTCAAAGAGTGCGCCATCCTCGGCAAGGTCGTCGCTCTGCTCAGGCAGTACTGAGTCTCACGCCTTTTGGCTAAAAGATGTTCTGTATGCTCAGCTTTTCCTCATTGGCGATTGAAATAAACGAGAGACGTAGCTGTGCGCACACAATGAGCATGTCCGGCGCGTCGTCTATACCAAGCGACTTCGCGCATGCGATCAGCATGGCGATATCGTGGACGCGCCCATGGTCGAGAAGCGCCCTGAGCGTCATCTCTTCAGCGTCCCATGCAGCGGCTATACCCGCGATCACATCCATCGCGGCGCTGACATCGCCGGATTGAACGCAGGATGTCGCTCGCTCCGCTTCTCCCGCAAACCAGCCCATTTGGCTGAGCAGGACCCGTTGGCCCGCGAATGTGATCGCAACGAGAAGCGTTACGCAGCCAAACAACGTCCACATCGTTCTTTTCACCAAACCACCGCCTTGGCGTCGCGCAAAGCGCTGTCCACAAAGCAGAGTTTATCGGCGCCTTTTTCTTGTGCGATGAGCGTTCCCTGCGCGTCGACAATGACGAAGAGCGCACGCTTCGGCTCTCTCACTCCAACAGAGGCAAGCTCTCGCGCGAGCCATGCCTCATTGCGGCTGATCAGCTTCAAGTTGTCGGTCAAGACCGAGCCGTCGATCACAAGCGTGAGCGGTACGCGCTCAGGCGGCGTCATCACATGGATGTCTTTAGGCGCAAGCGGTCTTTCCTGGGACACGGAGAAGGCGGATACCACACCGTTTGATTCCATAACGCCTGTCGCTACGTTGGTGATCGAAGGAATACCGGCGATGCGAACCTGTTCCATTAAATCATCCAGCGTCAAGAGCGCGCGATTCATCTCTTTCTCGTCAACGACGCCGTTGCGCACGACAACGCTCGCTTTCCCTCCGAGAATCACGTGCATGCGGACACTTTTGTAAGCAGCGACGCTTATCAGCGCGTTCACGACGACAATCGCGATGATGGGCAACGCACCATGCAACAGCGGAATACCGCTGTCATTCATCGGTCCCGCGGCAAGCTCGGCGATCACCAGCGTCAAGGCCAACTCGTACGGCTGGAGTTGCGCGATCTGCCGTTTGCCCATAAGCCGGAGAGCCAGAAATACAACAACAAACAGAAACGCCGCTCTGAAAACGACATTGATCAATCCCAATCACCCGGTTTAGTGTACCCTGAAAACAAAAAACAAAGCACGGTCCAGCGAAACGCTGAATCGTGCTTTCTGTCGTTTTTGGCGGAAGCTTTGCGGTTTAGCCCTGACGGGACGCCGCGAAGCACGCGCTGCAATAGACGGGCTTGTCATTGCGGGGCTGGAAGGGAACGCGGGCAACGCCACCGCAAGAAGCGCAGGTCGCTTCGTACATCTGACGCTCGCCACCCTGGCTGGAGCGGCGCTGCGAGCGGCACGCGGGGCAGCGGCCAGGCTCATTCTGGAATCCCTTGTCAGCATAGAACTGCTGCTCGTTGGCCGTGAAGATGAACTCGCCACCGCAATCGCGGCAAATAAGCGTCTTGTCTTCGAACATAAAAAATAACCTCCTTGTGCTCCCCACTCTTGGATCCTGCTTGCTGTTCCGCCGAGTGAAGACACTTGGTGAGGCTAGCTGGGTCTGGTTCCTTGTTGGGTGCAAACGAAGTATAACACAGCCTTGTCGAAATGTACAGCATTTTTTCAACGGAATAATATCAAGCTTCAATGGCACACTCTACATGACTTGTTAGAATCATTCCACGCTCATAGTCCGTGTACAACGCACGGAAAATGTGTAACATAAGCTGTGTTGGCAAGGGAGGTAACGCATGGACTACATTGCTCTTGGGAAGCACGTTCGCACCTCACGTCTTTCGCGGCGCTGGACGCAGGAAATGCTGGCGGAGCAAGTCGGCATCTCGGTTTCTTTCCTCGGGCACATCGAGCGAGGCACCCGCAAAGCCAGCCTGGAAACGCTGGTGTCCCTGGCCAACACACTCAATGTCAGCGTGGATGCCCTGCTCAGAGATTCGCTGCGCAGCCCTGTGGAGCCAGCTCTCATCAGCAGCATCAGCAAAAAAAAGCAGCTCGCGATCAAGGAAGTCGTACAGGCAATCAGCGACATCGTCGGAGACTGGTAGCCGTCGCTGTGCACCAATAAAGATGAGTGGCCGCTTACATCCAGCGGCCACTCATTTTGTCTATCCCAAAAGCTCGCTGACCCGTTTAAGCGAAACGAGCAGTTCCTCGACTTGGCTTGACTTCATATGGGCAATCTGACGGCCTACGCTGTCCGCTTGCTTGCGTAATATCTGGGCGACAACATCCCGACCCGGAGGCATGATCACGATGTTGGTCACCCTTCGGTCTCTGTCGTCTCTTTTCCGCATTACGTAACCGTGTTCGATCAGTCGGTCAATGATCGGCGTGATGTTGGGCCTGGCTATGCCGAAGCACTCGCCTATCGCCGATAAGGACATTGCCTCGCAGCGGTCAAGCATGACAAGGATGGAAACATGCGACATTGGCAGGTCACACCTAGAGCTGTTCTCAAGCCCGAACAGCTGTCTTTTGATCATCGGCAGGACGCGAAGCGCATAATACGAAATCTCGCTGATCATTTCTTGATCGTGTGCAAAGGCGCTTACGATGAGCCGACGATTGATGTTGCTCATATCGATGTTCCTTCCCCGTGATTGTACATCCACATTATATTCCATTTGTAAATCAAAGGCAAACTAAACAATTCTAACTGTTTTATTATCCGAGGTAAGCGAAAGCGCTATTCGAGCTGCTTCGTTTGTACGCTCTCCACATTTTCCAGCTGCATGAGCGTGTGGATAAAGTGCTCTACGGACATTTTGCTCGCAATTTTCCCGGTAAAGCGCACTTCTTTTTTCGAGCTGTAAGACCAGTCACTGATATCCAGTTTCTGAGCTTTTACACTTTCCATAACACGTTCGGCGTTCTTCGTGTCCTCCTGCTCAAAAATGACTTCCACCGCATACTTTGAGTCCTTGGCGAGGAGCTTCTTCTCAAGAATCTTCAGAAAATGCAGTGTGATCATAAACAGTCCCGCCGCTATTCCGGCCGCAGCGTACGCACCTGCGCCAATCGCCAGCCCGAGGCCGGAGGTCGTCCAAAGGCACGCTGCGGTCGTCAGCCCCTTGACATTACTCTTGTTCTTGATGATCGCGCCCGCGCCCAGAAAGCCAATGCCCGAGATCACTTGCGCCGCAAAGCGTCCGACGTCACTTCCTTTGCCGTCCGCTAGTATCCAGTACCCTGTGATCATGACCAACGCTGAGCCGATGCAAACGATAATGTGTGTGCGAAAACCGGCCGTATGGCCGTTGACTTCACGTTCAAAGCCAATCACAGCGCCTACCAGCATCGCCAAAACAAGGCGTATTGCACACTCAAACACACTCATGGACGAACCTCACTTCATTTCGCAATCGTACCGTCTTCATCCCACAGGTCGTGCCACGTCTGGTTTTCTTTCCACAGGAACACTTGCCCTTTGATCAGACGGCAGTTGCGGTCAATGCCTGAAATCGCGTCCATCTCATCCCGTGAAAGAGGCGCGAGCGTGGCCGCGCGCAAGTTGCTGTACAGATGCGGCGCGCTGCTGGAAAACGGTATAGGCGCAGCGCCAAGAGTCACCGCCCACATGATGGCGATCTCTGCAGGGTGCACACCGCGCTCCGCGGCCATTCTCTTGATCACCGGATCATCCAGATCCACGCTGTCGTCGTCCGTTCTGTCCCTCTCGGGGCGTCCGGGCGAACCGAGCGGACAATACCCGACAGGGACGATGCCTTCGCGCTTGAGATACCCGAGCAGCTCTTTTTGCTGGAAGTGCGGATGCAGCTCCAGCTCGACCGCTGCGGGCTTGATCTCCGCGTCGCGCAGTAATCGCGTCATTTTGGGCATCGTCATGTTAGATGCGCCTATGCTGCGCACCAGACCCCGCCGAACCAGCTTTTCAAGCTCACGCCAGGTGCGCATGTAGTTTTCGTGGATATAGGGTTTGGCTCCCGCGGCACGTGAATCCACCGTACAGCCGCGTTCGTGTGTGTTCGGAAAAGGCCAGTGGATCAAGTACAAGTCAAGATAATCGAGCCCGAGGTCGCGCATGGAAGCCTCGCACGCCAGCGCCACATCCGACGGTGCGTGTTTGTCGTTCCACAGCTTTGATGTGATGAACAATTCCTCTCGTTTCAGGCCCGAACGAAACTCGAACGCGAGCGCGTCTCCGATCTCGCGCTCATTTCCGTAGACCATCGCGCAGTCGATGTGCCTGTACCCGATGTGGATGGCCTCACCCACCGCGCGCGCAACGCGCGCCGGCGAAACTGAATCCGACCCAAACGTACCCATGCCGAGGGCGGGCATCTTCGCGCCGCTGGAAAGCGCATAACTCTTGACTTTACCCGGATCGATACGCTCAAAACGACAAGCCAAGCATACTCCTCCTAATCGCTATGGATGACCAAGCCCGGAGCCTTGACAAGGGGATCATGAATGTCAATCCTGCCCGCGAGCGTCTCTTCGGTCTTCCCGCCGAAAAAAAGACGCACGCGCTTGATGCCCGAGAGTTCCGACATTGTATTGACGATAGAATAGACAAACATCCGCTCCTCGCGCGGGCCAAGGTGCGCGCAAGCCGCGCCCAGCTCCTCGCTCAGGTCGATATTGACAAGATCGCCGTCGACATAGACACCCGCGATCACCTGTGAAAGATCGGTCACGCCGTATGGGAGCACTCGTGACGTGACAAATTCCTCCTCAGGCAACAGAAAGAGCTCCTTGAGCACCTCACGCGGTTCATTCGCGGATGCCTGGGGCATGGCGCGCCGTTTGATGGTGAGGGCGTTTTGGCCCTCGCTCGGAACATGCAAATCCACAAACGCGCCGACCAACCCCTCGAAATGCGCGCGCGTCAGGCCTCCGATTATCGGCACTCCGTCCAGCGATTTGACCTCATTGTTGTCTATCGCAAAAGAGATCGTGGAAAGGTCGGGCATTATGCCAAACAGCGAGAGTGCGATGGCTCCGTAGAACATCGACTCGCTGAGCGATGTGTGCGAGAAGTACTGCACCCCGTATGCCGTCAGCACCAGCTGCAGCGATAGAACGCCGTTAGAATCGACAACCATGCTCACTTTTGGGTAAAGCCCAGATTCGATCGACCCGCTCGGCAAGTACGTGCCCATGTCCATCAACGCGCTGTGCTGTAAAAACATTTTCTGTTTTGAGTCGGAGTCCAGCGGACCGCGGCTGAGTTCATCAAGAACCGCGTAGACACAATCGAGAGCGTCGCGACCCCGCACCTCCACGCTCCGAACCTCGGGGACGAGGTAACGCCCGGTGATGTCGGGAAAGTAAAGCGCGACATTGTAGATATTGCGCGCCAGTTCGGGAACAGACTGCTGAATACGCAGCAGCTCGCCTTCCCTGTCTTTGTGGATGGTGAGCAAATCCTTGTTTTCCCGCGTCATCGGCCCTACGGGCAAGTGCTGCCACGGCAGCGCGACGCCGCCCACAAGCACAGAAACCCAGCGAATGGCGCTGTGCTCCGTAAGCGTGTACAGAATCGCCATTCTGAGCATGTAGCGGCCGTATTCGTCGGCCTTCAGCGCTTCGTGCGATAGGTTTACCGTGGCGATGTCGCCCGAAACCTCGACCGATAGGCAACGCACGCCGGCAGGTGCAACCGGCTTGAGCTCGCTGCGTTCAGGCATTCCCAGCACTGCTGAAACCAAACCGTGCACAAAGGATTCGCCTGGTGACAAGCCAATCTGGCGTTGTTCGCTTCTTAGTGAATATGCTTCCTCAGCGGCAAAATAGACATTGGCTACGCTTGGCAGCGCGTTCTCATGCCGCATGACATCGTTGACATTCACCGGAGTCGGCGCTTGGCCAACGCTCTGTTCGGGCGCACGAGTAAAAAATCCGCACGCACACAGGCACACCAGCATCGACGCCGACACCGCGCACGCAAGCGCGCGCCTAACGCTGCGCGAGTTCATTGAGCCATTCCAAGGAAGCGTAGTCGAGTTTCCACAGCTGATTTTCGCGGTATAACAGCATCGGATGACTTCTCATCTCTTTCACCGCGCCATTTTGAAGCACGAGCGTTAAGTCCGTGATGACGCACGCCTGTTGACCGTTGGTGGTGATCACCGCGGAGCTTGCATCAATGGTAAAATCATCCTTGATACCGACCGAGCGGAGCAGGAAATTTTCCAGTTCACTCTCGATGGGCCTCTGGCGGCCGTCTTTCCCGACCTGTGCGAGGTACTTGCGAAGGGTTTTGACGTCGCGCTGATTATATGCTTTCAAAACGATTTCAAGCGCTTTCACCGGCGTGAGCACCAGATCCTCCATCTCATCGGACCACGCGACCGGCTCGACGAAACGGTCTTCCTTTGAAACTACGCCAAGATCGTTCCATGTGACGCGCGCACCCTCAAGGCTCGCGTTTTGCGCCACAAGCAGCTGCACCTTGGACCATATCCCGAGCTCAAGCAGTGTCGCGCCCAACGCGTAAAGCGATTGCTCGTGATCGACGGCAGCCTCCGCTTTGAGCTGTGGGACGGCCTGCCAATTAAGCGGCATGCGTTCAAGCGGCTTTAAGAAGTCGGAGGACAGCGTCACGTTGACCAAGTCGCCCTCTTCGCTGATCGCGAGGAGCGTGGTCGAGGCGTTGACCAGCGCGCGCAACTCGACGTTGGTGGGTCCGGACAGCCACGCCTTGACCACTTCCTCAGCGAGCAAGAGCCGGTTGTCAAGCCTGGTCGTGATCTCGCGCGGCTCAAGCGCTAAGCGCGGCTCATCTAAAAAACGGTAGAACATCATCACGCTCATGGTGTCGCGAGCGTCCTCCACGCGCGGCAGTACGGGTTGCGGCGTGCCTCCGGCAGGAGCGCGCTCCTCAAGCAGCCCGCCCGTACATCCGGCGAGCAGAAGGAGCGCGCATATCATCACAAGCGTTTTTCTCAAACCGTACCGTTCTCCTTTATCGCTAAGCATCATACGCCGCTCAAGGGCAGGGATGCTGTGAACACCGATCCTTTACCCGCCTCGCTCTCCACGCTGATGTCCCCGTTGTGAAGCGCCAATATGTTCCGTACGATGCTCAATCCAAGCCCTGAGCCGCCTGTACCGCGTGAACGCGCTTTGTCAACACGGTAAAAGCGTTCAAACAGGTGGCCAATCTCTTCCTTCGGGATGCCAACGCCCGTGTCCGTGACGACCATAAGCGCTCTCTGGCCGCTTTTGCGCACATCCACCGTCACCGAGCCGCCATCGTGCGTGTACTTGATCGCGTTGTCGACCAGGTTGTACGCCACCTGCAACATGCGGTCCGGATCGACGTGCACGAGCACAGGGTCCTCAGCGCCGATCGTCAGGCTGATCTTTCGGTCACGCGCGATGGGCCGCAGCCTATACACCGTTTCCTGCACAATGTTGAGCAGCATGATGTCGCGCTTCTTAAGCCGCATGTTTTGCGAATCCATCTGCACCATGGTCAAAAGATCGCTCACGATCACGGTCAATCGCTTGATCTCACCCGATATGTCCGCTAGAAACTCGCGCCGCGTCTCCTCTGGCATGTCGGGATCCTCCGCCATGGACTCAACAAGAATCTGCATGCCGGAGAGCGGGGTCTTCAGCTCGTGCGAAGCGTTTGAGATGAACTCTGAACGCGTTTTATCAATATTCTCCAATTTTTCACTCATCATATTGAAAGTTTCAGCGAGCTGCGCGACCTCGTCATGACCGTTTACGCGCGCGCGCGCGGTGAAGTCGCCCCGCGTGGTCTTGACCATAACCTGGTTGAGCGCGTTGATCGGTCTTGTGATGATCTCCGCAAGCAAAAGCCCAAGCGGAATGACCGCGACCGCGACGACGATAAAGTAGAGCAAAAGCGCACTCTGCACCTGCCAGAGCCTGTCCGCGACATCCTGAATGGACGATGAGACAAAAACCATTCCGATGTTGTTACCCTGACTGACAATGGAGGCGACGTAGTAACCCACCCATTCCTCGCCCGGCCGTGTGATTGTGTTGAGTGAAAACCTGGATTCCCTGGTTTTTTTAGCCGATTGTACGCGAGCAAGTCCATGTTCGCGCTCCGACCTTCGGCTCACAATCTGATCAACCTCGGCGTGTTGCAGGCGAACACCGTAGAGCGAGTTGCCCGAATCCACGAGCACGACACCTCTCGGATTAAGCACAAGCACGCGCGCGTTGGGCACGGACTCCGCGACCTTTTGCATACTGTCGATGTCGTGATCGAGCAATACGGGAGCTAATCTGACCGCAAGCGCATCTACATCCGCGGTTTCTTCCTCAATACGCGCGGGAATGAGCGTATTGGCCGTGATTTGCATGACAACCACCCCGACGATGACAAACGCGAACACGACCAGTCCCAAGATAACCGAGACGATCTTGACGCGTACCGAAAGCCAGGGGCTACTTGTCTGCGAAATAGTATCCCACTCCCCAGATGGTGATGATGAACTCGGGCTTTTTGGGGTTTGCCTCTATTTTTTCGCGCAGTCGTGAGATATGCACGTCTACCGTGCGGTCCTCGCCGTCGAAGTCATCTTTCCAGATCGTATCCAGCAGTTCAGAGCGCGAGAACGCCTTGCCGCGGTTGGTGATGAACAACTGCAACAAGTCAAACTCCTTAGCCGTTAGATAAATGTCCCTGTTATCGACCGTTACCGTGCGCTTGACGAGATTGACGACCATGTTGCGCGCGGTGATCTCACGCGGCGCGCTGTCTGTCGTGGAGTTCTCCACACGGCGCAAAATCGTTTTGATGCGCGCTTTGACCTCCAGGCGATTGAAAGGCTTGGTCATGTAATCGTCCGCGCCGTACTCAAGGCCGAGGATCTTGTCCAGATCTTCCCCTTTTGCCGTGACCATGATGATGGGGACGTTGGATACTTCGCGGATCCTTTGGCACACCTCAAGACCGCCGATTTTGGGGAGCATGACGTCCAGCAAAATCAGGTCGACCTTGTTCGCCGCGAAAACATCAAGCGCTTCCTGCCCGTCCGTCGCGACGAGCGTCTCATATCCATCTTGCTCGAGGCTGTATTTGAGCCCCTTGACTATGCTGGGCTCGTCATCGACGATCAGCAGACGCTTGGCCATACCGCATCATCCTTTCACAAACTCAAGTCATTGTACCCACATCTGAGGGAATGCATGTTACAAGCCTGATCGGTTACACTGTATATATAAACCCTGAAGGGAGATCGCCATGCAACGCTCAGCGCTCGGACGTGTTCTCGATCACGGGTTCATCGCCATAGCCTTGTTGGCCGTCACCGTGCTGCTCTTCAGCGCATCCGGCCTTCGTCTACCCCAGGCAGTGCTTGTAGCACTTCCCGCGACAACGGCGGTGGCAATGTGCTTTGGCCTCGCCGAGCGCGCGATGTCGCGCAGGAAGTCGAACCGCGCTTCCCAAGAGAGAGACCTTGAACGGGCGGTACTGCACTTTAACGCGCTGACCCCCTCCGACGCGCTCACATGGATTCTGCCCACATTCGCAAAACATAACGGTGCCTCGATCTTACGGGTGAACGGCTCGTCCGCCTTGTGTGCGATCGGAGGAAAAACCATACTCGTCTTTGCCGCGCCATGCCCTGCGAACGAAGGACTGAGCGCTAGAAAAACGCTGGCCATTAGAAGATGCGCGGCACGCTGCGGCGCGGACATCGCGGCTGTTTTCGCGCCCATCCCGCCGGAGAAACGCCCTCGCGATGCGCTGTGCATGCCCGTCACCACTCTCGTCTGGCTCGGAAGTGAGCACTTGCGCGCGCTGCTCCCCATGCTAGACCTGACCGGCATCGCGCACATCGCCTCACGTGAAAAAACGCGTGTGCTCGACCGCATCGCGCGTCCCGAAATCGCAAAACCCAGTTTGCTCTACGCCGCGCTACTGGTCGTATTCTACGTGTTGACAAGCGCGTGGATCGCGCTGGCGATGTCACTCGCGCTCGCCTGCGTAAGCATCACCGCACAGATCCGAAGATTAAAGAGGCGTGCGGATGAGACGAAGCCTTTCGGTGCGTGAACCACCCTCACGCTTCTCTAGTCCATTATAACCTCCGGCCGCGTTCCGTGCAACAAAAACGCCGACTCCTTTCGGAGTCAGCGTTTTTTGGCGAAACGATTTACAGCTTGGCGATGAGCGCTTTAGCAAGATCAACCGCGGACGCGGCATCGGGTGTGTAACCGTCAGCGCCGATCTCATCGGAGAAGTTCTGCGTGACCGGAGCGCCACCGATCATGACGCCAACCTTGTTGCGGATACCAGCGTTTTTGAGGGCTTCAACGGTGTCCTTCATGCTGGGCATCGTGGTGGTGAGCAGCGCAGAAAGGCCGATGAGTGTTGCGCCCTGATTGACGCAAGCGTCGAGGAACTTCTCGGGACCAACGTCGATACCGAGGTCGATCACCTGGAAGCCGGCGCCTTCGAGCATCATGCCGACGAGATTCTTGCCAATGTCGTGCAAGTCGCCTTTGACGGTGCCGATGGCGACCTTGGCGATGGGCTTGACATCCTTGGCGACCAGAAGGGGCTTGATGATTTCCATACCGGCCTTCATCGCGCGCGCGGCGATGAGCACCTCGGGAACGTACACTTCATTGTTCTTAAACAGCTCACCGATTTCGCCCATGCCGACGACGAGAGACTTGTTCAGGATTTCCTCAGGATTGACGCCCTCGTTGACCGCGTCCTGCACGAGCTGCTTGACGGCCGGGGCTTTACCGGCTTTGAGCGCTTCAGAAATCGCCTTGAAATCTGCCATTCGTACGCCTCCTAGTATAAGTTGCGCTCACTATACCACACCAAGCGCTTCAAGTGAAAGGGACAAACACGTTAACCAATGGTAATTTTTTGCGATTCTTGACAGCGGACTACAATGTCGCGTTCTTTTCGCGGTACTCACCGGGTGTCGTGCCCACCATCTTCTTGAAAACCTTGGTGAAATACCCCGCGTCGACGTACCCCACATCGGCCGCAACCTGGCGAATGGAGCGACCCGTGCCCGAGAGCAGCATCTTGGCCTCATCTATGCGCACGCGCGTTAAGTATTCAATGAACGTAAAACCGTGTTTCTCCTTGAGCAGGTGGCTCAGGTAAAACGGACTGATGTGCACGCTTTGCGCGACCTTGTCAAGCGTCAGGTTTTCACTGAACCGCCCGCGGACCACAGCCATCGCGCGCTCGAGCACATGCTCGGTTTTCATGGACGCGCGGCTCTCAAGGGACGCGTCCAAGAAAGAGTCAAGCACCTTCACCACCCATGCGCACACGTCCTCAAAGCTGACGAGTTCGGACAGCTCGCTGATGAAGTGGTAGTTCATACCGAGCAGCACGTTGAGCGAAGCGCCCACTTCGACAGCGGATCGCGAGAGCATGACAACCAGCTCCAGAACACGCGCTTTGATGACGGCGACGTCCGCCGTCGCATAGAATACGCGTCCGAGCAGCTGGTTGAGGATGCGTTTCGCGCCTGCGCGGTCGCCGCAACGCACAAGTTCCATCAAGCGCCGCTCCATTTCCAGCGGGTAGACGGGCACCCCCGTTCCCTGCTGGGACATGACCAGCTCCCAGATCAGCGCCTGCTGCTCGCTGATGGCTTTGCGCTGGCGGAGCATCTCCTCGCCTGTGTGCGCAATATGGCCCACCAGCACGTGCAGCATGTCCGAAATGGCGCGCACGGATCGCGCGTCAAGTACGCGCGCGCCGCGAGCTGCCTCCGCCAACGCGTGCGCGGGCACATCAAGGCCCTCGGTGCGCTCTGAAAGCTCGGTCGCGGCCAGCGCGTCCCACTCCCACATGAAAAGGGGGCCGCAGCAAACGCCGCCGGCGAGCTGCCCGGCATCGATTACTGCGGAAACAATCTCAACGGCTCCCGCGTGGCAGCGCATGACATAGGGCTCACCAAAACGCGCGGACTCCCGCGCGCCCGCCTGCATAGCGGCGACGCACCGCTCCCTGCCCGCGCGGCTTTGCTGCATGGCGTCGCAGAACGAGCACGAAGCGCCGGGCTCGTCAGGCGCAATGATGGCACCGTCCATACCCACATACCGCGCGCATACGCTTGCCGAGAGCGAAAAGGACGTCAGCAGCCGCTTGAGCTCCACGGGCTCCATCAAGCCGCCAAACTCATCTCCGGTGCTACCCACAGATGATCGTCCCGCTCACTTCACCGCTGATCGCGCGCGTGATCTCGCCTTTGCCGCCCAGCGCGAAAACGATGATCGGTATGTTGTTGTTCTTGCAGAGCGCGACCGCCGTGTTATCCACGAGTTTTAGGTTCTTCGCGAGCACCTCATCAAAGCTGATTGATTCAATTTTGCTCGCATTCTTGTTTTTGTTCGGATCATCATCATAAAGACCGTCGATGTTTTTCGCCATCAAAACGGCGTCCGCACCAATTTCCGCAGCACGAAGCGCCGCGCCCGTGTCGGTGGTGAAAAAAGGGTTGCCCGTGCCGCACGCGAAAATGATGACCCGGCCTTTTTCGAGATGGCGCGTCGCGCGCCTGCAGATGTACGGTTCCGCAAACGTGCGCATCTCGACCGCCGTCATCACGCGCGTGTCCTGCCCCTTGCGCTCAAGCGCGTCCTGCATGGCGAGCGCATTGATCGCAGTACCCAGCATACCCATATGGTCGGCGGTCGTCGCGTTCATGTTGACGGTCGCGCCCTGGCGTCCGCGCCAGAAGTTCCCTCCGCCAACCACCACGCCCACGTCCACATTTAGTTTGCGCAACTCAATAATCTGGTCGGCAATGCCATTGATCACATCGTGATCCAGGCCAAAACCATTTTCCCCTCCGAGCGCTTCGCCGCTGAGCTTGAGGATCACGCGCTTGTACTTAGTTTGCACCGTTTTACCTCCCCAAAAATGCGTTCTACCGCTAAAAAAAGGGAACACCGCGGTGTTCCCTTGGGTCGCCTTACGCCTTCGTCGCTTGCCCCATGACCTCGGCGGCGAAATCATCTTTGCGTTTCTCAATGCCTTCGCCCATCTCGTAGCGAACGAAACGGCGAATACTGATTTTCTCTTTGATGATCGCGACTTTCTCTGTCACCAACTGATTGATCGTTTTGTCCGTGTCCTTGACAAACGCCTGATCAAGCAGGCAGTAATCCTCAAAATACTTCTTGATGCGGCCCTCGACCATTTTGTCGATGATCTTCTCGGGTTTGCCCTCGTTGAGCGCCTGCGCGCGAAGGATTTCCTTTTCTTTCTCGAGCACGTCCGCGGGAACGTCAGCGCTGGAGAGATACTCCGGCTTTGCGGCGGCGATGTGCATGGCGATGTCGTGCACAAGGGCTTTGAAATCGTCGGTCTTGGCGACAAAGTCGGTTTCGCAGTTAACTTCAACGAGCACGCCGATGCGGCCGCCCATGTGAATGTAGCTCTCGACAATACCTTCGGCGGCGATGCGCGACTGCTTTTTGGCGGCGTCGGCGAGGCCCTTTTCGCGAAGGAACTCGATGGCCTTCTCCATGTTGCCGTCGGTCTCCGTAAGGGCCTTCTTGCAATCCATCATGCCTGCGCCGGTTTTATCGCGGAGCGCTTTAACATCCGTGGCTGTGAACATATTGGGTCATCCTTTCTTCGCTCGATTAGGCTTCCTGGGGCTGTTCCGCTTCGTCTTCCGCGACATCGTCCTCGGAATTATCCGCCTCGATATCGGTGAGCTGCTCGCCCTGACGCCCTTCAATGATGGCGTCCGCCATCTTGCCCGCGATCAGTTTAACAGCGCGGATGGCGTCGTCGTTGCCCGGGATGACGTAATCAACGTCGTCAGGATTGCAGTTGGTGTCAACAATCGCGACGATCGGGATGTTCAGGTTGTGCGCCTCAAGAATCGCGATGTGTTCCTTGCGCGGATCCACGATGAAGAGCGCGCCGGGCATTTTCTTCATGTCGCGGATGCCGCCCAGATTGGTGACGAGCTTTTCTTTTTCCTTCATCAACTTGGCAATTTCCTTCTTGGGAAGGACTTCCATCTGCCCGTTATTCTCCATCGCCTCGATGCGGTTGAGGCGGTCAATGCGGCTGCGGATGGTGCGGAAGTTGGTGAGCATGCCGCCCAGCCAGCGCGCGTTGACAAAGTACATGCCGCAGCGGCGCGCTTCCTGCTCGATGGACTCCTGCGCCTGCTTTTTCGTGCCGACGAAGAGGACGGTTTTGCCTTCCATTGACAAATTGCGGATGAACATGTACGCTTCGTCGATCTTTTTGACGGTCTTCTGAAGGTCGATGATGTAGATGCCATTGCGCTCGGTGAAGATGTACGGTGCCATCTTGGGGTTCCAGCGGCGGGTTTGATGACCAAAGTGAACACCCGCTTCGAGAAGCTGCTTCATGGAAATGACTGCCAAGGGGATTCCCTCCTTAAAATGTACGCCTCCCTGTTCGTCGTCGTCCGGTTTACACCCCATCGGGCAGGACACCGGCTCAGAACAGGTGTGTAATTGCGCTCCTCTGAGATTATCACATCGGAATCACCAAATCAAGACGTCGCAATTCTTTTTTTGCGAAAAACTTGACAAAGCAAATCGACTGCAATATAATTCCCGAGTAGCAACAACCTTAGCCGCCGTAGATAGCAGGTGTCGCAAGACGTAAATCCTGCCGAGGCATGCAGGATCGTTGAGAATGATCAACGCCCTCGTGCCATGCGCGCGAGGGTTTTTCTATGCATCAAAGACCGAAACGAGGTGAAAACATCGTGTTCCTCAAGAAAGCCCACGAAGAAAAAGCGGCGCTGGTCAGTGAGATCGTTGAGCTGATGAAGTCGAGCAAGTCGATGGTGGTCATCGATTATCGCGGCTTGACCGTGGAGGAAGACACCGCGCTGCGCACGCAGTTCAGAAAAGCGGGCGTCACTTACAAGGTTCTGAAAAACAAGCTCGTCACACGCGCAGCGGCTGAGCTCGGCTTAAGCGAAATGGACGCTCACCTGAACGGCCCCTCTTCTTTCGCGTTCGGCATGTCCGATCCGGTCGCTCCCGCCAAGATCGTCAGCGAATACATCGCCAAGAACAAGAAAATGGTCATCAAGTGCGGCGTGCTGGACGGTCGCGTCATCGACGCAGCCGGCGTCAAGGCGCTGGCCGATCTTCCCCCGCGCGAGGTGCTCATCGCCAAGATGCTCGGCAGCATGAACGCTCCGATCACCGGCTTTGTCAACGTTCTGGCCGGCACGCTCCGCAGCCTGCTGTACACTCTCAACGCCATCAAGGATCAAAAAGAGGCTTAAGAATCCGCCGTCCGCCAATTGACTACAAATTTATGGAGGTTTTTTCAAATGACTCGCGAAGAACTCATTTCCGCTATTGAAACCATGACCGTTCTTGAGCTGGCCGAGCTCGTCAAGGCCCTTGAAGAGAAGTTCGGCGTTTCCGCCGCCGCGCCCGTGGGCGTAGCCGCCGCCGCGCCCGCCGCCGCAGCCGCTCCTGTCGAGGAGAAGACCGAGTTCGACGTCATCCTCAAGGATGCCGGCGCTGAGAAGATCAAGGTCATCAAGGTTGTCCGTGAAGTCATCTCCGGCCTGGGCCTCAAAGAAGCCAAGGACCTCGTTGACGGCGCTCCGAAGCCCATCAAAGAAGGCGTCAACAAGGAAGAGGCCGAGAAGATCAAGGCCAAGTTCGTCGAAGTCGGCGCCACCATCGAGATCAAATAATTCCACCAGCAAACAACGGCGGAGCGCATGCGCTTCGCCGCTTTTTTGCATCATGGAGGTGCAACCGATTGCTTCACAAGGGAACGCAAACGATCCAAACCGATCGCCTTGTGCTGCGAAAATACGAAACGTCAGACGCGGAGGGCATGTACCGGAACTGGGTGACGGATCGGGAGGTCACGCGCTTCTGGGGCTGGGAACCGCACAAGAGCATTGAGGAAACCAGGGCGCTACTGCAAACCTGGGTTGAAGATGGCCAAAGAGCGGACGTTTACCACTGGATCATCGTGCTCCGCAGTAGCGATGAGCCGATCGGCTACCTTTACCTAAACGAGATTGTCTGCGAAAAAAAATCCTGCGCTATCCATTACCTGCTCAGCAGACCGTACTGGAACAAAGGATACATGACCGAAGCCGTGAAAGGTGTGATCGAGTTCGCGTTCAAAACGGTTGGTTTTAAAACGATTCACTCACGCCACCATGTGGACAACCCCGCGAGCGGGAGGGTGCTAAGCAAGGCGGGCATGCAATACATCGGCACACAGCACAGGACATTTCCTGACTACGAAAGCCTTAGCGGAGACTACCTTCTTTACTCCATCGAAGATCAGCCCAGCTAAATGCAAACGGCCGAGATTGCTCTCAGCCTTTCAACGTGATGTTATACCCATCTCTTGTGCTCCGGTACGACACCACAACCAATAGGAAGCGTGAGGTTTGGCGCACATGCCGCAAACCTCACGCTTCGTTTTGCCGCAAGAACCAGTGGGTACTTGCTGATCACCGGGAAAATCAAGTCGCCATTCAGCTTTGCCGGCAATCTGAAACTATGCGCCGGTGAAACGCACAACGTTCCACGAGAGCGGCGCGAGAGCAACGTGTGCCACGCCATCCTCAACACGCGCCGCAGCTCCTTGCGCGGGAGCAACGGCGGGCGTCTCCCCCGCGCGATTGGTCGCGTTTAGGTCGGCACTGTGCATAGTCAGGCATTGTCCCGGCTGAACGCCTGCCCGAAAACCCTGAAGCGAAATCGCAACATCAACAGGTTCCTTCGTAATGTTGACCGCAAACATGCTTAAGGTGCCGTTGGCCTCATCGTAGGTGAACGCTGTCTGAAGGGCGGGGGCGTCTCCGTTGAGTTTGGACTCCACAATCGGTCCCTTGTAGCGCGCGATGAGCGACTCTCCGCGCCCCATGGTCGATGCGTGCAGGTACGGGTAGTACGTGGGCATGAGGCAAATGCCGCCTCCAGGCACAGTGAGTATGGGCGCAAGGCAGTTGATGAGCTGCGCGAGGCACGCCATCCTGACCCGGTCACCGTGATTGATCAACTCACAAATAAGGCCGCCAAAGACCAGCGCGTCCAGCATGGTATAGCTTTGCTCGTGGATGGGCGCAACCTCAGCCCAGCGCTCCGCGGTGCTTACACCGCGCGTGTTATACCACACATTCCATTCGTCAAAAGAGATACTGAGTGTCTTTGTCGACCTTTTGAGCGCTTTGACATAATCGGCGCACGCGGCCACCGTGTCGATGAAGCGGCCCATGTCGGCAAACGACGTCAAAAAATCGGCCATCGATCCATCGACGCTTTTGTTCGGGCCATAATAGCGGTGCATTGAGATGAAGTCGACGTGCTCGTACGTGTGCTCGAGCACCGTCCTGTCCCACTCGGGATACGTTTTCATGTGAGGCGATGAGCTGCCGCACGCGACAAGCTCGATCGATGGATCGACCCATTTCATCATTTTAGCGGCTTCGCATGCCTTTCGGCCATACTCGGCGGACGTCTGCGCACAAATCTGCCATGGACCATCCATCTCGTTGCCAAGACACCACGTTCTAACGCCATACGGATGCTTCACTCCGTGCGCCGCGCGCATTTCGGAAAGCTGCGTCCCGCCCGGATGGTTGCAGTACTCGACAAACGCGGCGGCTTCCGCGGGCGTGCCCGTGCCAAGATTGACCGCGAGCATCGCTTCCGTCCCGGCAAGGGAACACCACTTCATGAACTCATTGGTTCCGAAACGGTTGGTCTCGGTTACATGCCACGCCAGCTCAAGCCTGCGCGGCCTTGATTCTACCGGCCCCACGCCGTCTCTCCAACTGTAGCCCGAAACAAAGTTGCCGCCCGGATACCGGACAATCGGGACGTTGAGCGGCGCGACCGCCTCAATCACGTCGCGCCTGAAGCCGTTTTCATCCGCGCTCGGATGGGACGGTTCGAAAATGCCGTCGTACACACCACGCCCAAGGTGCTCAATGAACGAACCGTAGATGCGCGGGTCGATCTTGCCGCGCGTGTACTCGCGGTTAACGGTGATCGTGGCTTTGGACACAGCCGGCGCCTCCCTAATCTTCTTCAGGTTCCTCGGGCAGCTCTGCGTTGTGGTAGACGTTTTGCACGTCGTCGAGGTCGTCGAGCAGGCCAATCATCTTGAGCACGCTTTCAAGGTTCTCTCCCTCAGGTTTGGCGGTATTCTGAGGGATCATCTCGATTTCGGCGGAGAGGAAGGAAATGCCGCTTTGGGCCAGCGCATCGCGAACGGCGGAAAAATCGGAGGGATCGGTTGTGATCTCGTAAACCTCGTCCATCTCGGCGAAATCGGACGCGCCGGCTTCGACCGCCATTTCCATGAGCTGATCCGGGTCCATCGCGGAGCGTTCGACGACAAGGATTCCCCGGCGGTCGAACATATAGCCCACGCACCCCGTGGTGCCGAGACTCCCGCCACACTTGTCGAAATAGTGGCGGACATCGGACGCGGTGCGGTTGCGGTTCTCGGTCAGACACTCGACGATAACGGCGACGCCCCCTGGCGCATAGCCTTCATACGTGATGTGCTCATAGACGACGTCCCCAAGCTCTCCCGCGGCTTTTTTGATCGCTCGCTCGATCGTGTCATTGGGCACGTTGCTCGCCTTGGCTTTAGCGATAACGTCGCGCAGGCGCGTATTCGAAACGGGGTCGCCGCCACCTTCGCGCACGACGGCGGCAAGCTCGCGGCCAATTTTTGTGAATACCTTGCCGCGCTGTGAATCGGTCTTTTCCTTCTTGTGCTTGATATTGGCCCATTTTGAGTGTCCTGACATGATGTGGCCTCCCGATAATCAGAATATGGCTTCGACAAACGACCGCGCGTCAAACGCTTGCAGGTCGTCCAACCCTTCCCCCACGCCGATGAAACGCACCGGCAGCGAAAGCTCTTCCTTGACGGCGATGGCGACGCCACCTTTGGCTGTGCCGTCGAGTTTGGTGATGATGATGCCGTCAAGCGAGACGGCGTCGGTGAACACTTTGGCCTGCACAAGGCCATTTTGGCCCGTGGTCGCGTCCATGACGAGCAGCGAGCGAATATCGGCGTCGGCGGCTTCGCGGGCGATCACACGGTGGATTTTCTTGAGTTCCTCCATCAGGTGCGTCTTGTTCTGGAGGCGGCCCGCAGTATCGACGAGGATGAGGTCGCAACCCCTGGCTCTTGCACCCGATATCGCGTCAAAGACGACAGCAGCCGGGTCCGCGCCCTCACCATGCTTGATGATGGGCACGTCCGCGCGTTCCGCCCAAATGGAAAGCTGTTCGGCGGCGGCGGCGCGGAATGTGTCCGCGGCTGCGATGAGCGGCTTCCGGCCTGCTTTTTTGTACATGGCGGCGAGCTTGCCGATCATGGTCGTTTTACCCACGCCGTTGACGCCCACGATGAGCAGGACGGCGGTTTTGCCTGGGACAAAAGGTTCGGGCGCGGCAATGCGCGCAATCATCGCTTCGCGGATGATCTCACGCGCTTTATCGGCTTCCTTGATGTGTTGTTTCTTGACGGCGCTCTTCAGCTCATCCAGCACAGCGGTCGTCATTTTGACTCCGATATCGGCCTGCAGAAGGATGGACTCAAGCTCCTCGTAAAACTCGTCGTCTATCTCGCGTGTGTTCTTAAAGAGCTGCTCCATTTTGCCGGAAATGCTCTGCTGAGTCTTGCTGAGCGATTCCTTGAGCCGCGAAAAGAAACCTTTTTTTTCAGGGGTTTCCAAGGCTACGCCTCCTTTTGGTCGGTCAAACGCACGGAAACCATGCGTGATACGCCTTTTTCTTCCATGGCAATACCATACAGCACGTCGCACCGCTCCATGGTGGGTTTCCTGTGCGTGACGACGATGAACTGCGTGGTGAGTGAAAACTGTGCGAGAAAGTCCGCGAAATGCTCGATGTTGGCGTCGTCGAGCGCGGCCTCGATTTCATCAAGGATGCAGAACGGCGTGGGCTTGATGCTAAGCATCGCGAACAATATGGCGATTGCCGTGAGCGCTCGTTCCCCGCCTGAGAGCAGGGACAACATTTGCAGTTTTTTGCCCGGCGGCTGCGCGACCACATCGATGCCGCAATTCAGCACATCACGCTCGTCCTGCAGCACGAGCTCCGCCGTTCCCCCGCCGAAAAGCACGGAGAAAACGCGCCCGAAATGCCCGTTCAAGAGCGCGAATTGCTCCTTGAATTGCATTTCCATGTGCCGAACGAGCTCCGCGATGATCTTTTCAAGATCATTTCGTGCGCAAATAACGTCGTCCCTCTGCGTTTTCAGCAGCTCAAAGCGATCGAATACGCGCTGGTGCTCGTCGATGGCGTGCACATTGACCGGTCCGAGCGCGCGGACTTGGGCGCGGATCTCCTCGACGCGCTTCTTTGCGCCCTTTTCCTCAAAGTCTTCGCGAAAGAACGTCCGCGCGTTTCCGAATGTCAGCTCGTACTCATTCCACACGCGTTCAATCAAAGCCTTCTTGTCGCTCTCCACGCGCTCTAACGCGAGCTGCGCACGGTGAATACCTTCGCCCGACGATTCCACTCTTGCGTGTAGTTTCTCAATGGCTTCACTCAAGTCGCGTTCCCGCGCGCCCAGCTCCTCAAACCCGGTCTCAAGCTCCGCCGCGCGAACCCTCACGACCTCAAGATGCCCTTTGACCTGCGCAAGTTCGGTCGTGGCGCCCGTCAGCTCCGCATCCGTATGGACACGCTCCCCCTCAAGCCGCTGCTGTTCATTCAGCATGCGCTCTGTGTGCCCCTCGCCCCTGACCGACTCGTCCCTAAGACGCGCAAGTTCGCGCGCTAGCGAGGACAGCTCGTGTTCAGCGGTCGCCAGATCGACACTGAGTGAAGCGTGCTCCGTGCGCGCCTGCTCAAGCGCGGCACGGGTACGACGCGCCGTCTCCTGCTTTGCTTCGATGTCCCGTGCCCACTCTTCCTCGCTCAGCGCGACGTCTGAGGTCTCCGTCTTGCGCTTGGTCAGTTCGGCGTCGATGTCGGCAATCGAATCGGCAACTTGCGCGAGGCCGTTTTCCGCATCAGTAATTTTGAGTTCATACTCATCCTTGCGCTCGCGCAAGAGCGCAAGGCTCTGCGTATCGCGTGTGAGCAGGATGTCCGCCTGACGCTCGCTCTCGTAAAGCTCGACCAAGCGCTCCTTGGTCATTACACGCTTTTCACGCGCCAACGCGATCTCCTGCGCCGCTTTTGCCCGCTGCGCCGCGTTCTCCGCGCACGCGCCCGAGTGCTCGGCGATCTCACGCTCGCGGGAGAGCAGGCTGGTCATGCGCGACTGCACACTGCCGCCCGTCATGGAGCCGCCGGAATGCATCACGTCACCTTCGAGCGTGACCAAGCGGAACGCGTGCTGGCCCTTGCGCATGATGGCGATGCCGCTGTCCAGATCGCGCGCGACGACCGTTCGCCCAAGCAAGCTCTCCATCACCGGCCTAAACTCCGGCGCATACGATACGAGCTCACTCGCGATGCCGACGCAACCGGGCAGGGTAAGGCAGGCGCGCTCCGCCGGCGAGAGCAGCCGTGGACGCATCGCGCAGAGCGGCAGGAATGTCGCGCGACCCAGCCGCGCTGTGCGCAAGAACTCGATCATCGCTTTGGCGTCCTCTTCACGATTAACGACGATGTTCTGCATCTGGCCGCCCAAGCTCATCTCAATAGCGCGTTCAAGCTCGCGCGGAACTTCCATCAATGTGGCCACAACGCCGCGAACGCCCGCGTCTCCGCGTTTCTCCGCTTCACGCATGACAGCCTTGACGCTTTGCCCATAGCCTTCGTAATCGCGCGCCATTTCTTCGAGCATCTTGAGGCGCGATTTGAGCTCACGCTCCTTGCCCTCGAGGTTTCGGGCGAGATCGTCGAGCTCCGCGATGCGCTTTGCTTCTTCGTCAGATTGCTTCTGCGCACCCGCGAGCTCCTGACGGATGCTGTCAAGCGCGAGCGCGGACCGCGTCAGCTTTTCCTCTGCGTCGCGCGCGTCGTCTATTCGAGCGGGAAGCCCCTCGCGAAGGGCGACCGCGTTCGCCTGCGCATCAGCAAGGCTGCGCGAGAGCTGCTCCCGAATCGCGAGCAGGCGCGCCTCCGCCGCTTTGGCGTCGGAAGCGCGGTTGATGGCGTTGAGCCGGGCGGTTTTCGCGCTATCGAGCAGTTCCTCAGCTTCTGCCTCACTCGCCGCGAGCCGATTGATCTCGCATTCCGCGACGCGCTTCCTCTCTGCCAGAATGGCGAGCTGTTCTCTTTTTCCGCTCTCAGCTTGGATTTGCGCCTCAATGGCCGCGCGCGTGCCCGAGAGCGATTGATCCGCGGCGGTGCGGTCACCCGTCACGCGCGCGATCTCGCGCTCCAGCACGATAACGCGTTCGCGCAGCACCGCAAGTCTGCCTTCCGCGGCTTCCGCGGACCGCGTCCCCGCGAGAAGCGCTTCCCTTGCCTCGGCGAGGTGCCGGGAAACCCGCTCGCCCTCTAGGTGCGCGCTTTCACGCGAAGCGCCCATTTCCTCAAGCTGAGCGCGCAGCGAGGCGCGTTCGGTCTCCATCTGCGCGATTTGCCCGCCCAGTTGCGCAACGCGGCCTTCCCACGCCTCGTGCTCACGCAAAAAGAGGTTGATATCGATGTCGCGCAGTTCCTCCCGGAGCTTGAGCCATGCCTGCGCCTTGTCCGCTTGCGCGCGCAGCGGCTCGATCTGGTCGGTCAAATCCTGGAGCAAATCCTCAATGCGAACGAGGTTGGCACTCGCTGCACCCAGCCGTTTTTCGGCTTCCAGCTTGCGCGTCTTGGTTTTGACGATGCCGGCCGCTTCCTCAAACACCGCGCGCCGATCCTCCGGACGAACCGATAAAATCTCGTCGATGCGGCCTTGCCCGATCAGTGAGTAGCCTTCTTTGCCTATGCCGGTGTCGCGTAACATGTCGATGATGTCCTTGAGCCTGCACGGCGTGTCGTTGAGCAAGTATTCGCTCTCCCCGTTTCGGAATACGCGGCGGGTAACGGTGACCTCGGCGTAGTCCACCGGGAGCATGCGCGACTGATTGTCAAACGTGAGCGCGACTTTTGAGTACGCAAGCTGTTTTCGAGACTGTGTGCCCGCGAATATAACATCCTCCATCTTTCCACCGCGCAGCGCTTTTGCGGACTGCTCACCCAAAACCCAACGAACGGCATCGGCAATGTTCGATTTGCCGCTGCCGTTTGGGCCAACAATCCCCGTTATGCCTTTGCCAAAGGCCATTTCAGTTCGATCGGCAAAGGATTTGAAGCCGTACAGCTCAAGATGCTTTAAGTGCAATGAATCGGCCTCCGAATGTCTCATAAGGTGACACGCTTTAAGCAGCTGCCTTAACGGAGCTCAACCGTGAAATGGATGCATGTCACGTCCTGTCCGTCAATCGCAACCGAGGAAAACGAGGGTGCCGCCACGAAATCCTGCCCGCTCTGCGCGGCAAAACCGCGCGCGATCGCGATGGCTTTGACCGCCTGATTTACCGCGCCCGCGCCAACCGCCTCAACGTGCGCAATCTTGTTGTCTCGAATCATGGCCGCAAGCGCTCCCGCGACCGCCCTTGGCTGAGATCGGGTGGACACGCGCAATGTATCCATGGCACACCACCTCCATCACCTGTTGGGTGTGACTTCGACGCGCAGTTTCCATTTCCTGCCATAACCGCGAAAGAACGCGGGAACGACGGAGTGGGAGGGCGCCTTAGCGATGGGTATACCATGGGCAGCCGCGGTGCCGCCGCGATCAGCCCACGCGTCCTGTTTCCTTACAGCTGGTTGAGCGCGGCGAGCGCGGCGCGCTGCTCCGCAATTTTTTTGGATTTGCCTTCGCCTTCACCCCAAGCTTTGCCAAGGAAGCGGACGTCAGCCTTGAACATCCGTTCATGCGGCGGCCCCCACTCCTCAAGAATGGAATACGCGGGTGACTCATCCGGCCAACGCTTGCGAACGATCTCTTGCAGCTCGCTCTTGCAGTCCCGGCGCAGCTGGCCTTCCTTGGCTGCCTCAAGGCGCGGCTTGATGGCCCCTAGAATAAACGCGCGCGCGTTCTCAAGCCCGCCATCCAGAAATATCGCAGCGATGAGGGCCTCAACGGCGTCCGCGACCACGGATGGTTTTTTACCGCCGCCCGAAAGCTCTTCGCCACGGCTGACGCGGATGAACTGCTCGACTTGATGGGCAAAACCGACTTCGGCGAGCGTGGTTTCCTGCACGAGTATCGCGCGAAGACGCGTGAGCTGCCCTTCAGGCAGTTCGGGGTGTTCGGTGTACAGCCACTGACTCACGCAAAGCGAAAGCACGGAGTCGCCCAAAAACTCAAGCCTTTGGTTGTGCTTGAGCGACCGATCAGAACCGGCGCAAGATGCGTGTGTCAGCGCGACTTCAAGCAAACGTTTGTCGCGAAACACGTAGCCAATATTCTGTTCCAGCCGGTTCAGATCCCGCAATGTTTCACCCCAATTGTGAGCATAATACACTTGATCAAACGCCAAACTCACTTTACCGTCTTCTCGATGTAGCTGACGACGTCCCGCACCGTCTTGACATTCATCAGTTCCTCGTCGGGCACTTCGATGGAAAACAGCTGTTCAATCTCCATAACCATGGACACGATGTCCAGCGAATCCGCCTTCAAGTCTTCGCCCAACCTCGAGTCGAGCGTAATTTTTTCAACGTCGATATTCAACTGCCCCGCGATGATGCCCGCGATTTTTTCAAACATGCTGATCCTCCCCCGCCTTTGCGGCGGCGATACTGATTAGCTGACCGGTAATTTCCTTGACAAGGCCCGCTTCCGCCATCCGCACGGACTGCCGTATGGCGTTTGCGAAAGCCCGCGCATTGGATGAGCCGTGTGCCTTGACCACGATTCCGTCCACACCGAGGAGCGGTGCGCCGCCTGTCTCTGTGTAGTCGAGTTTTCTTTTCATGCGGCGAAGGCCGGGCTTGGCAAGGGCTGCGCCGATTTTGGTCAGGAATGTGGATGAGAGTTCCTGCTTGAGGATCGCCATCATCATGCCCGCCGTGCCCTCGACAGACTTTAGAAATACGTTGCCCGCAAAGCCGTCCGTCACAACGACGCTAACTTCCCCGGACAAAACATCGCGCGCTTCCATGTTGCCCACAAATCCAGGTTTGCCGCGCAAAAGCTCAAACGCCGCGCGGGTTAGCTCGTTCCCCTTTTCATCCTCCGCACCCACGCTGAGCAGCGCAAACTTTGGCTCTTTTACACCTGCGACACCGCGCATATAGGCACACCCCATCGCCGCAAACTGCGCCAGATACTCCGGTTTGCAGTCCATGTTGGCTCCAATGTCACACACCAGAACAGGCGGGCCTTTGAGTGTTGGAAAGAGCGGCGCGAGCGCGGGCCGAGAGACGGTTTGTATGCGCCCAACGCGGAAAACCGCACCCGCGAGCAGCGCGCCGGTGCTGCCTGCGGAGACGAACGCATCGGCCTGCTTTTCCTTGACTGCCAACAGGGCCTGAACCAAAGACGAGTTAATTTTCGTGCGAATCGCTTGCGTGGGATGCTCGTTGTTGGTGATGACTTCCGGCGCGTCAAAGATCGCCAGACGCTCTCCCTCGCTCAGGAGAGACTGAATTTGGGACTTTGGGCCATACGCGCGCACGCGCAAATCAGGCAGCTCCAAAAGTGCGATCCGAATGCCTTCTGCAATAGCGGACGGCGCGTTGTCTCCGCCCATGACGTCAACAGCCACTGTGATCACGGCGCTCACCTCCGCCCCATTCTATCCTTTTGCGCCGCAATGCGCAATCCGAAAAAGAGCACGCCTCACGCCCAGAGCGCAAGCCGTGCTCCAAGGACGGCGCAATGCCGTCCAAGGCGCTTCCCCCCCGCGGACGGAAGATCGTCCCGCCGCAGATGCGACAAGGCAAAGATAGCTTACGCCTTCTTCGCTTCGTCCATAACGACCACTTGACGCCCGTCATAGTAGCCGCAGAATTTGCACACATGGTGAGAAAGCTTGGGTTTGTGGCACTGCGGGCACTCGTTGACGCCCGGGGCCGCCAGCTTCCAATTCGCGCGACGCATGTGCTTGCGCTGTTTGGATGTTTTCCCCTTTGGTACTGCCATGGTTCCACCTCCTGAGCCTGCGCTGTTATTTATTGATGTTCATCCAACACTTGCGCCGCGTGAGTACAAGTGAGTTGGTTTAGGTTGCACCCGCACTCGGGGCAAAGCCCTTTGCAGCGAGGCCCGCAGAGAAACCGTATCGGGAAGGACAGCCGAATGGCTTCTTCCACCGCTTCGTCGAGCTGCGCCATGTCTCCCTGACAAAAACGGTCATCCGCGTGCTCGGGGTCGGCTTCTTTGTAAAAGACTTCCTCGAACTGCACGTCCACCTTGAACTCCACAGGGTCAAGGCATCTCGCGCACGATGCGGTTAGCTTTGTCAACAGCCTGCCACGAAACGCGACATTGTTGTCAAAGGAGGTATACACACCCTCAAGTGTCACCGGCTGGGTGAAATGCAGCTGCTCGTTTTCACCCTCTAGCGGCCCCCAGTTCTCTTCAAAACGAAAATCGAAAGCCTCTCCCGGACTCTTGAGCGCCGCACGTACATCAATTTTCATGACTCTGCCCTCTGTAACTCGACCATTTTGATATTATAATGGTGAAGACGGTCGTTGTCAATCCGTGACGGCAAAAACTTCAATCGATTCGGCGTGTATCGCGCGCCAAATCGCAGGACACAATCGTAACGTCCAGTGTGTGGCGCCGTGTCCTTCATCCAAGCGCGGAAAAGGCGCGGCGTTTATCTTTTCGCCATTTGCTCATAGGCTTCGTTGTAGATGAGCGCGTTCTCCACCGGCGTGTTGGGCGGAATGTGGTTGCCCACAGCCATGATGAACCCCGGACAGCTTTTCCCGATGTTCATGCACCGCGCTACCTCGGCGCGGATGGACTCCTTGTTGCCGTAAAGCAAAACGCGCGTATCCGCGTTGCCGATAATCGCGTGCGTCTTTCCGTACCGTTCGGCGATCAGCGCCATGTCGGTCATGGGCTCCATACAAAACCCGTGAATGCCTGTTTGCGCCAGATCGTCGATGAACTGCGTATATCCGCCGTCAGAGGTGAACAGCACGCGCTTGCCCGCCTCGATGAGCGGCGCGAAATAGCGCTTGTAGTTGGGAAAAACAAACTTTCTGTACCAATCGGGGTGGATGAACGCGCCTTGCGTCCAGACCATGTCGTCATGCACCATGATCACGGGCGCATCACTGCGCGCGAGGGCCTCGTAGTAGCGCATCATCCATTGACCGTAACGGTTCGTCAGCGCGCCGAAACGCTCCGGATCGGTCCCGCACGCCGTTAAGAGCATGTCCCAGCCGAAAATTTCGATCAAGCCCGATATGCATGTGATGTAGACGCCTGTGGTCGCGACCGCGTAGGGAAACTCGTTTTTTGCCTTTTCGTAGTCGCTGTTGATACGCGCAATGATGCTCGCGACATCGGGCTGCGGAAAGTCGCTCAACGGATCAAGGCGAAGCGCCTGTTCCGGATCGGCAAACAGATCCTCTTTTTTTTGCCTGTAGTCGCCTCCGCCTTGCACGTAGATGGCGTGCCCCATGTCGGTGCGGTATTTGCCGAGTTCCGGCCCGGAAAATATGGTGCGCCAGATCATGGAGTAATCCCAAGCGCGCCGAAATGCGTGCGCCGCTGCCGATCGTTCGGACTCCGCGCTGTTTTCGTCAACGTTTTTGCCCGTCACGCGTGAAACGAGTTTCCAATGAAAATCGACAGAGTATTCTGTGCGAGGCACGCGCGCAGGCATGTCGAGGTTAATCGCACCTAATCCATCCTGATATGACATCCGCTCACCCCTTGACTGCTATTCTGACCGTCGCGGGCATCAGCCCTTCCGCGACGCACGTCGCCATGATAACGCCTTTTTGCCCATACCCCTTGACGACAGCCAGCATCCGTCCGTCGACCATTTTTTGCGATGACGAAACGAACGACTCCTCGGATTTCGGGTCGCTGTTGGCGAGCGCGGCGAGTTCGCCCGCGCCATGGACGCTCACGGTGACCGGGCGCGTCTCCCCGTGGACCACGTTGCCCGCGAGGTCGACCGCTTCCACTTCAATATAGCATAGGTCGCCGTACGCATCCGTCAACTCAGCGCGATCGCCGATCGCTCGAAGAGAAACGGCTTTGCCCGCCGTCAGGAGAACATCGCGCGAGACTTCACGTGCGCCGTCAAATGCGATGGCTTCAAGTTTTCCCGGGCAATATGGCAGCGTAAACTCCGCCGTGTAGCGGCATTCTATTCCGCATTTCTTCTTTCCGACGACATTGCCGTTGAGCCGAAGCTCAATTTCTGGCGCGTCGCTGTACACAACTACGCGAGACGCGCGCCCTTCGCGCCCAGCCCAGTCCCAGCGCCGCGAGAGGTTGGGCCAGCCCCAGCGGGCGATTTTTTCGCGCGAAACGTCCAGAGCCGGGTCGGTCGAGAAGACCATGGGTTTTTTTGCGATGCCGTACAAAATATCGCGGTAATAGGATTGCGGGCGCTTGACCCCGCTGATATCGATGTCCCCACACCAAGCGTGCATCCACGGGTACGCGCCCAGCCAACTCTCACCCTCGTCGTACCACACGCGCCCGATGCCGGACTCTCCAAGGTAGTCAAGGCCCGTCCACACAAACTCGCCGATCAGATGGTCAAAGCGCTCAAGCGCTTGCGCGTTGTCAAACGCCTCGAGCGGGAATGTTTCCGCCGCGCATACAACGCGCGAGGGGAACCGGCTGTGATCGCGTTCGTATCGGTCAAGCAGATAGTTGTAGCCAACCACATCCAGCGGAGCCGCAAAATCTCGGGTCGCTTCCGCCCAGAACGCCTCGCGGTCTTGGGGCACTACATCCACGAAGTCCCAAAGGCCGCACAACGCGTTCATGACGGGCCGTGTATCGTCCAGTGCGCGAACCGCGTCCGCAAGCGCCCGCGCCCACTTCGCGCCATCCGAGCGGCCGTCACGCTCTATGATCTCGTTCCCGGTCGACCAAAGGACAACCGATGGGTGGTTGCGGTCGCGCGTGACCATCGCGGACAAATCGCTGTGCCAGTCGCGCTCAAACACGACGTGGTAGTCGTTCGGGTTTTTACCCTCCCGCCAGCAATCGAAAGCCTCGTCAATGACGAGCACGCCCAGGCGGTCGCACGCGTCAAGCATCGCAGGCGCGGGCGGATTATGCGCGCAGCGGATGGCGTTAAATCCCGATGCTTTCAATAGCTCAACCTTGCGCTCCTCGGCGCGGTCTAAGCTCGCCGCGCCCAGCGGACCGCAATCGTGATGAACGCATGCTCCGCGCATTTTGTAGGTCTTGCCGTTGATTGCTAGTCCGTTGACAGCATCAACCTTGATGATCCTCAACCCCACCCGAACCGTTTCCTCGTCAGTCTCAACGCCTGACGACACAAGCGACACACGCATCGTGTACAGATACGGGTCATCGGGTGACCAGCGGCGCGCTGTGGGGCCGGGATCAAGCGTCAGCACACACGGGGAATCCGCGGACTTTTCGGCCGCGCACACCACCGTGCCCTCATCATCTGCAAGCGTGGCGCGGAGCACCTCACCTGCAGTTTTCCCGCGCACGGCAGCGCTGACCTCAAACGCGAGCGTCCCGTCGGAGCGTTTGACCGTTTTCGCAAACAAGGCTTCGGGATCAAGGTAAGCGCTAGCGGCCGTGCACATCCACACATGGCGGTACAGCCCGCAGCCCGCGTACCACCGCGTGTTAGGCATGGGACTTGAGAGGCTAACGCTGAGCAGGTTTTGCGCGCCGGTTTTCAGCCAATCCGTCGCGTCGACTCGGAATCCCGTGTATCCGTACGCGTGCGAGCTGATGAGATGGCCGTTGACGCGCACTTCGGCGTTCATATACGCGCCGTCAAACTGGAAAAACAACCGCTCGCCCGCGCCCAACTCCGGTCCGTCGAACGTCTTGGTGTACTCAGCGTACGCGCTGCCGAAGTATGCGTTGGACGGGCCTCCGGGAGAATCCGCGCGGCGCTCCCGAGATATGCTCAAGTCGTGCGGCAGGTCAACCCTTAGCGCCCCCCCAAGCCCCCGATCCGTTCTTTCGCGAACCATCCAGTCTCTGTCAAAACACACGCGTTTCAAGGCGATCCCTCCAGTCGCATACGCAATTCGCCGCGCTGCGTGCTAATCCTCCCTGTCCGCTTGACGAATCACACGCGGAGCTGATAATCTGTCGTTGAACGGAGGATGACCATGCGGATTCTGATCGCGCCCGATTCCTACAAAGGCTGTCTATCCGCCGCCAAAGTCGCCGACGCCATGCGCCTGGGCGCGCTCGACGCGCTCCCTGACGCGTCCATCGACTGTGTCCCCATCGCGGATGGCGGAGAAGGCACGCTGGAAGCGTTTTTCATCGCGTGCGGCGGTGAGATGCGAACCATACGCGTTCATGACCCGCTTTTACGCCTGATCGACGCGCGGTACCTCGTGTTACCCGACGGGTGTGCAGTCGTCGAAATGGCCATGGCATCCGGTTTGCCCCTGCTTTCCTCCAGCGAGCGCAACCCGCTCACAGCGACAACCTACGGCACGGGCGAGCTGGTCGCGCATGCGGTACGCTCGGGCGCTAAGCGCGTAATTATAGGCATTGGCGGCAGCGCCACAAATGACGGCGGTGCCGGGTTCGCGCAGGCTCTGGGCGCGCGCATCACCGATACCGCGGGCCATGATCTCCCTCCGGGCGGCGCTGCGCTCGTAAACGCCGCGCGCGTCGATCTGAGTGCGCTGCGCACCCTGCTCTCCGGTGTGAGCATACAGGCGGCTTGCGACGTGACCAACCCACTCTGCGGGCCGGACGGCGCGTCCGCGATTTACGGGCCGCAAAAAGGCGCTACACCCGGTATGGTTCGTACCCTCGATACCGCGCTTGGCGTCTGGGCGCACGTGCTCTCGGCATCAACTGGCGTCGATATTTCAAATGACCCCGGCTCAGGGGCAGCAGGCGGCCTGGGCGGGGGCCTCAAAGCCATGTGCGGCGCGACGCTCACCCCCGGTTTTGCGCTTGTTGCGTCCGCGACGTCGCTTCGCGAACGCATGCGAGGGTGTGACCTCGTCCTGACGGGCGAAGGACGAACCGACGCGCAAACCGCAAACGGCAAAGCACCCGCGGGTGTTGGACAAATGGCAGGAGCTGTCGGCGCGAAGGCCATTTGCGTCTCAGGCGCGCTCAAACAAGGCTACGAAGCGCTCTACTCCTGCGGGATCACCGCGTGCTTTTCAATCGCCGACGGGCCGCTCTCTCTGGAAGCGTGCATCGCGGAAGCGCCGCGCCTCATCCGCAACGCGACGCGAAACGCCGTAAGGCTGCTGGGTCAATAAGCATATCGGGCGAGTGAGCAACTCGCCCCCGGTCCGGGCGCACAAACAGCCATAAACCAAATACGCCTCGCGCTTCCACGAGACGAACAACGCCAAATGATCGCTATGCTTCGATGTCCAAGTTCACTCCGATGTGTGGCTCAACCGACAGGCGCACGTCGCGCGCGACCGTCTGCTGCATGCCCTGCAAAAGCTGCGCGACCGCACCGCTCTGCGCATTCATCACCTTGGACAGCATCGCAGTGCTCACTGCCGCTTGCACGCTCTGTAGCTGCTGAGCCATCATGCCCGATATCTCCATGTCTTCACCACCTTTCACACCGCATCCACATTTTCCCTATTTCGATGTGTGTTCCCCATTCTCCTGCGGCGCTTCGATGATGACTTTTCCGTCTTCCATCGTGACGCGAAGCCTGGATTTACCTTTGATGCCCAACTCGTCAAGATAGGGCCTCGGGATCTGCAGGCGGCCCGCAGAATCAACGACGACAAGCTCGACGTGCGATGATCCGCCGTCGATGGACAGCTTGCCGCCCGCGCCCATCTCGGCGAGTTCCTCAGCGTAAGACTTGGTGCGCAAAAACTCGGAAGACGTGCGCCCGTCGCGGATGGCAACCACGCGGTCGACCATGTTGGAAAGCTGCTGATCGTGCGTTACGATCGTGACGGTGATGCCCGTCTCGCGGCTGATGTTCCTGAAAATCTCCATGATGGTATGCATGGTAGCCGTATCAACCGATCCTGTCGGTTCATCAGCGAGCAACAGCTTTGGTTTGTTGGCGAGAGCGATGGCAATGGCCACGCGCTGCTGCTCCCCGCCTGAAAGTTGGGAGAGTTTGTTGCGCGAGCGATGCGAGAGGCGAACCATCTCAAGCAGCTCCTTGGCGCGCGCGCGGCGCTTGCTCGCGCCGGTGATGAGCATAGGCACCTCAATGTTCTCAAGCGCAGTCATGTACGGGATGAGGTTGCGCGCGTTGTTTTGCCACACAAAGCCCACGACGTCACGCTTGTAGGCGACGACATCCTTGGGCGACATTTTGTTGAGATCCTTTCCGTTGACAAAAAGCTTGCCTGCGGACGGTTTGTCCAGCGCGCCCAGCATGTTGAGAAGCGTTGACTTGCCGCTGCCCGAGTTGCCGATGATGGCCATGAGTTCGCCATCGTCCACAACGAGGTCAAGCCCCTGAAGCGCGACCACCTCAATCTGCGAGGTTTTGTAGATCTTGACAAGGTTTTCCGCGACGATCATGGGGCGGGCACCTCCTTTGGAGGCGTGACATTCCGATAATCGATCACCCGGCCATCTTCGAGCGTGTACACATCGTCCGCCAGATCGACCATGGCGGGGTCATGCGTGGTCATGATCACCGTCAATCCACTCTGGCGCACCAGATCCTTAAAGACGTTCATCACCTGCAGCCCCATGTGCGTGTCGAGCTCAGCGGTTGGCTCATCGGCATACAGCACGCGCGGTTTGTGCGCTATGGCACGGGCGATGGCCACGCGCTGCTGCTCTCCGCCCGAGAGCTCCTGCGGGCGGTGCTGCATGCGCGGGGTCAGGCCAACCAGCCCAAGGACTTCCTCCGCTCGCTGTCTGCGACCCGAAGCCGGAGCGCCGGATACGCGCAGTCCAAATTCAACGTTTTCGTACGCGCTCATGATGCCGATGAGAGCGACAGACTGAAACACAAACCCGATATCCTTTCTCCTGAGCGCGTCGCGCTGGAACTCAGCCAGGCGGGTGATGTCCTTTTTTCCGTAGTATACGATGCTTCCGCTGGACGGCCTGTCCAGCGCGCCCAGCAGGTTGATCATGCACGTTTTACCCGAGCCGGAGCGGCCGCGCAAAATGGTCAGCCGCCCTTCCTCGATGGTCATGTCGATGTCTTTAAGCGCGTGCAGCGTACCGCCGCCCGTTTTGAAGTAGCGATTGATCTTCTCAACGCGAATGATGGCTCCCATATCGTCCTCCGTGCCTTAATCCTCACCGAGCTTGAGCGCTTGCGCCACGCGGATGCGCGAGAGCAAGACGCCAAGAATGGTGAACCCCACGACGAGCATGGCGCCGATTATAATGTAGATTTTGATATAATCATCCGGCGAAGCGACCACGCGGAAAGGTGGCACCTGCTGCTGCGCTGAGTATACCATTTGCAGCATGGGCACAAACACCTTGGCCGCGATGCCCCCAAGGAGCACGCCCATAAAGATGCTTACAACGGAGATCATGATCTGCTCGGAAAACAGCATGCCTACGAGCTTTGGAAGCGACAGCCCCATCGCGCGCAGTATGCCGAACTGGAGCACACGCCCTTTGATCGAGAGTATCCAGTAGATGATGAACCCGATGGAGGACACGAGCATCGTCACGATGAAACCCATGGTCATCGCGCCGTTCGCTCCCTGCAAAATGGGGTCATTTTTCACCCGAACGAGCTGCTGCCGCGAGTCGATCAGCTCGGTTACGCGCAGTTCGGATGCCTCGATGGCATTGTACACATCCTGGCTTGTCGCGCCCTGCGCGCGCTTGATCCAGGTTTGGTAGGGTTCAACCGCGAGCTTTGCACGCACAAAGTCAAGGTTGCAGACGACCATCTTGTCGCCCTTGGTTTTGTCGTAAGGATTGAACGTCGGCCAGTAATCCACCACCCCGTACACCCTCAGCTCAAGCGGCGCTTGACGCGCCCAGCTGATCTTGATCGTGTCTCCGGGCTTGATGTGATACTGATCCTGATAGGAGCGTGTCACGAGGCACGCGGCCGGTTCGTAGCTCATCAGGTTGAGGTAGTTGTACCAGTGCGGCCGCAGCAGCCCGTCGGGCATGAATGCGACCTTAGCGAACTTGGATGGTTCGATGGCCATGATTCTTGTCACCGCGTTCGACGTGCCCGCAACCGTCAGCGACACGCGGTCGTTGACGTACACCTTGGCGACGTTTTCCACGCCCTCGAGGTTCTCCCACGGCTCAAACGAAGGCTCTATGTAGGTGACGATTCGGTCGTCGCCATAACCCGCGTCCATGGTGTTGACACTGGGCGCGAACGATGAAACCGGGCCTTCCTCCGAATCAGGTGCGCGTTGGTTGGACATCCAGACGGGCACCGCCGCGATGTCCGCGCCCGCTTGGTACACCAGTTTTTCTTCCACGTTGAGGTTGATGGTTCTGGCCGCGTTGGCGTTGAAAATACCGAGCGAAAGCGTCAGCACCAGGAAAATCATCAAAAACTGCTCCTGACCGCCGGAGCGCGAAACCGTGATGAAAGACGCGTACAGCTGGGGAGACCAGAACCTGCGCCCCGCCGCAAAAACCAGTTTGAGGATGTACGGATAGATCCGAAGGAACAAAAGCCCGGCACCCATGATGAAGAGCGTTGAGATCATGAACAGCAGCGGGTCGACAGGCACCGCGCTGCCCGAAACGGGCGTAGCGGCCAGTGTCTCCTGGCGCATTTGATAGGAGTACAACCCATAAAACGACACGCCCAGCAAGATGATATCGAGGAAGAACTTTTTCCATATGGGCGCTTTGGGCTTGGAACGGCTGAGTTTCTGCTCAAGGATGTCCCGCTTTGACTGGATGATCGCAGGAATGAGCATCATCACGCCGGTGAAAAACACCGCCGCAAGCGCGTACTTGAACGTGTTGACGCTCAATGCCATGGGGAGTTTGGTCCTTGACACAAACTCAAGGAAACCGTTGGAAGCGCCCAGCACCGAACATATAAACCAGCCAAGCGCCGGCCCAAGCACAAGGGCGATGCCGCCGATGATGACGCTCTCGATCATGTAGCTATAAATGATTTGTCTTCGGCTCGCGCCGCGGCTCTTGAGCACGGAGATCTCATTGCGTTCAAACTCCACAATGAGCTGCGCGACCATGAAGATGTAAAATGCGAGCATGAGCAGTATGGGCACCTGAAGCACGGTGAGCATCAAGCGAAGCTCAGTTTCGCGCGTTTCGTACCCTTCCAAAATGGTCATCGCCGGAATGCGCAAGCCGCCGCTGCCAAACCCTTCGACCTTTTTCGCATGAAGGCGAAACGTTTCCAGAACATGGCTTAGGTTTTCAATAGAGATCGCGTGATAATCAAGCGCGTAATACCACTCCACGGAGCTGATGAAAGGCAGCTCCGGCTTCCCGAACGCGAGTGCGTCAAATGCGTTGGGACCCACAATCATGTACTCATTCATCGAAGAATTCATGTCGTACCAAAATGGATCCCCGCTGTTTTGGATATAAATGCCCTTGATGCGGAAAACCACGCCGCCCATTTTCTTGTTGAGCGCGATCGCGGGATAATCCACGCCGACCTCATATCCGTCTCGGACGAGCATCTCTCGCGATATCATCGCCTCGACGATGAGCCGACCGTTTTCATCATAGACCGCATCCAACGGGTACGTACCGGTTTCGATGGTGACGTGATTCTCGAAACCCGGAATCGTGAAAAACCGCGTGATGCCCTTGCCTTCAGGGTTCTGCGGGGTTTTTTTCATCGTTGTTTCCATGGCGGCGGATGTCTTTTGCTTGGCCTCTGTCATCACCGGCAAGCGCAGCTCCGAATACACGCTCTCGTGCATGTAGTTATCAAAAAATCGGAAGGCTTCTGTTTGTGAAGACTCCGTGTAGAGCGACTCCAGGTTGACCTTGATGGAGTACCGCCCGGGATAGATGTTGGTGTCCCTTTGGAACTGCTCCAAATCCAGCCTGAGCATGCGGTTGAGCACACCCTCCGTGTAGAGCGGGATGGAGGAAACCATGCCGACGGCAAGCACAGTGCCAAGCAACAGGCATAGCACCATCCACTTGTTCGCCTGCATTTTCCGAAGAACGATCAACAGCATCGCTATGCCGCCTTACTGGATGATCACGAGGTCATTTATAGTGATGCCCTCGAGAATTTCCACCTGCGTCGCTGTCTCGATGCCAATCCTGACATCCTTTTCCACTTTTGCGCCGTCGACAAGGACGTTGATATACTTGCGCCCGTAGAACGACTGCACATAGTTCTTGGGCAGGACGATGGTGTTCTTTTTTTCTTCAAGGATGCTCACGATGGAGGCGCTCTCTCCGTACGCGACGGTGTTCATATCAAAGTCCTTGACGACAAAGCGCGCCGCGTTGACCTGCGCTCCATTTTTATCGCGCGGGATGCTGGACGGGTTGGCTGTGACCTCGGCAACGTACTCTTTGGCCTTAAAGGTGACGGTCACCGCGGAGCCGATGACGAACTGCGACGCTTTGTCGCCTTTGTATTCCAGCATGATGGACGCGGGGTCGGCGATTCGGCATAGGTCGGTAAAAGAGTTGATCCAGTCGTTGATGTTGAGCGTGCTGATCCATGCGACGCGTCCCGTGATGGGCGCGAGCACACGGGCGCGGTCAAACTGGAGCTGCAGGTCCGCGAGCTTGGCTTTTGCCGCCTCGTAGTCGATGCGCGCAGTCTCAATCGCCAGCTTATCAAGACGCGTGGTGAACAGCGGATCGCCCTTTTTCACCGTTTGTCCAGGACTGACCAAGACCTCTTCGATAACGCCCGATCCCGACACGAATGTAAGCCCGACCAGTTCGACGTCAGCCTGACCGACGCTGATTACTTCGTAGTACGCCGGGTTCTCGGCGTTCTGTTTATAACCCGTGATTTCAACGCGCGCGCCGTCCGGCACCTGCTGTGTTTCAAGCTCGAATCCGATCGTGCCATTCCAAAAGTACGGTGTCTTCTTGTCTTCCGGGGCGGGCGCACCACCAGTCACGGATGTCACGTTACCCACATGCGTGGCACCATCGTAGCGAATCTCGAGCACCTGGCCGACGTTGAGCTTGGTGGAAACATGCTCTACCTGGCCACGCAGCCGGTACTCCGGCAAGATCGCGCACAGCCCGCCGTACGCTTTGACGAGCGCCGCAGCATCACGGCCCGCCTGCGCATGCACCTCGGTCACGACGCCGTCCGCGGACGCGTAGATATAGTTGCTGTCAGACTGGCCGCTCTTCTTCTGCTCGTAGTTGAGCTTGGCCTTTTCAACAACATAACGCTGATCGCGCAGGCTGTTGTCGATGGATTCCGTGTCAAACTCGGCGAGCAGGTCGCCTTCTTTGACATCGAGCCCCTCCTTGACGTACAATGCCAAAAGCCTCCCCGAGTAGGGAAAAACGACATCGTTATACACTGTGGGCGTAAATGACGCGCTCACCTGCAGCTTGTTGACGATATCCCCGACCGTGACCGGAACGGTCTTGAACTCGATTTTTTGCGGTTCGATCAACGGTGGAGCGAGCATCTCCTCTTCAACGGGGAACAGGTATGTGCAACCTGTCACCGCCAAACTAGCCGCAACTGCGGCGGCGAATCCGCATGTTCTTTTCAGGCGAGAAAGCATCGGCATTTCCTCCGGTTTTTACTCACCAAGTTATTGTACACGAAACAACACCATTGGGCAACCTTTAATAACGCGCTTCGGAGTATACCTCCTGACTGTCAGCGCATGTTACTCCAAAGAATTTCTGAGCCGATGTAAGCGCTCGTACACGCCGGGCGCTGTCACAATCTTCATAGCCGTTGCTAAGCGGGCGAACTCAGGCGTATAATAAGGCATCACTCACAAGGAGCTTTATGATGCAGAATACAAAAATAGGCGATTACGCGGGGCGCCCTGTGCTGATGGTGGGCATCGGCGGCTCCTCCATGAGCGGCCTTGCCGAGATTCTCAAAACGCGTGGAATTATTGTACGCGGGTGCGATAGAACCGCATCAAAGTCAACCGACAAGCTCAAAGCGATGGGTATCCCGGTCGTGATCGGTCATGACGCGTCAACCGTGGCCGACGCCGAGTTGCTCATCTACACCGCCGCCATACCTACCGACAACCCTGAGCGCCGCGAGGCGCGTCTGCGCGGCATTCCAGAAATGGAGCGTTCCGAGCTTCTCGGTCAGCTCTCATCCGATTTTGGCAAAACCATCGCCATATCCGGCGCGCACGGAAAGACGACCGTGACCGCCATGCTCGCATCCGTGTTCATCGGCGCGGGCAAAGATCCGAACGTGCACATCGGAGGCGAGCTGCCCGCCATGGGCGGGAGCGTGAGAACTGGTGACGGGGAGGACTTCATTACCGAGGCGTGTGAGTTCGCGGGTTCATTTCTTACGCTCAGACCTCACATCGCGGTCGTGCTCAACATCGACGCCGACCACCTCGACTACTATAAAACCATCGAAAACATCGAGACAGCGTTCGCCACATTTGTCGGGCGCGTGCGCGAGGGCGGCGCGATGGTCGGATGCCTGACCGATCCGCGCGTGAAAAAACTCATGGACAAGTGTGCCTGTCCCGCGGTCTCCTACGGCTTTGACCCCGCGGCCGATGTCGCCGGTTCAAACCTTTCGCTGGACGCGCTCGGACACCCCTCATTTGATGTCGCTTACAAGGGGAAGCCCGTCATGTCGCTTGCGCTTCGCGCACTCGGGGAGCACAACGCCCTCAACGCGCTCGCGGCGGTAGCATGCGCGCTCATCTCCGGCCTTGAATCGTCCGCGATCAAGTCGGCGCTCGAGGCGTACTCAGGGACGCACCGCCGCTTCGAGATGACCGGTGTGGTCTCAGGCGTCAAGCTTTACCACGACTACGGCCACCACCCCAACGAGTTCAAGACCGTCGTTCCCCTCGCCGCGCGTATCGAGCATAAGAAGCTGTGGGTGGTTTTCCAGCCCCACACATACTCGCGCACGAAGATTCTCTTCAACGATTTCGCGCCCTCCTTCGAAGGCGCGGACGAGGTCATCGTCACCGACATTTACGCAGCGCGCGAGGTCGATCCCGGCGATGTTCACGCCATGCAACTGGTCGCGGCCATGGCCAAGCATGGTCTGAAAACTACGTATTGCCCCACGTTCAACGACGTCCGTGAGTACCTGTTCAACCACTGGCACCCCGGTGATCTTGTGCTCACCGTGGGCTGCGGCAACATCAACCTGCTCAACGACATGCTCGCGGAGTAGCCTGAGTGTTCTGTTCTGCGCACTCCCGCGATAAAATTTGAGACCCACGTACACTGCCTGTCAGCGCGCCGCGCCAGTGTCCGCCACACAGAAAACCCCGGTCCCCGATTCATGTCGGGAGCCGGGGTCACCTGTTTTCTGCCATGATAGATACTTTAACCGAAGATAGAGCCGACCTCGACCTAGATGATCTGCCTGCGGTAATCCTTTTCCTTCACCTTGCCGGCGAGGCGAATTTTGACATACGCGGCGTCAATAACGAGCTTGACATCGGCCGGATCTCCGCACGCATTGAAGGAGACGTCCTCGAGCAGGGTTTCCATGAGCGCGTGCAGGCGGCGCGCGCCAATGTTTTCCAGCGTTTCATTGACAGAATAAGCGATCGCGGCAATTTCCTCAAGCGCGTCGTCGGTGAACTCAAGCGCGACGCCGTCCACGGCGAGGAGCGCCTGCGATTGCCGCGTGATCGCACACTCGGTCTGGCTCAGGATGGCTTTGAAGTCGGCGGCGGTCAGGGGCAGGAGGTTGACGCGCACGGGAAAACGTCCCTGGAGCTCGGGGATGAGGTCGCTGACCTGCGCGATGTGGAACGCGCCCGCCGCTATAAAAAGCATGTGATCGGTCTTGACCGGGCCGTACTTGGTCATCACGGTCGCGCCCTCCACGATGGGCAGGATGTCGCGCTGCACGCCCTCGCGGGAAACGTCAGGGCCGCTCCCCTGTCCCTTCGCGGTGATTTTATCTATTTCGTCAATAAACACAATACCGCTCTGCTCCGCAAGCTCTATAGCCTCGGTTGTCGCGGCCTCGTTATCGATCAGCTTTTCACACTCCTCGGTCTCAAGCAGGCGGCACGCCTCTGCGACCGTCACCTTACGTGTTTTTTTCTTCTTGGGCATAAGCGGCCCCAGCATGTCCTGAATGCTGACATCGGTGCCGGGAAGCTGCTGCGACGGCGCGCTCTCCTCCACCTCGATCTCAATAACGCGCTGATCGAGTTCGCCGGAGGCAAGCTGTTCCTCAAGCTCGGTGCGGCGGAATGTATAGCGCTGCTTTTCCTCATCCGACATTTCGGGCTGTTTTGGCGCGACGCCCAGCAGCTGCTCAAGCGCGTTTGGCTGCCGGTGTTTGCTGTCGCGCACAAGAATATCAAGCACGCGGGCGCGTGCGGCGCGGGCCGCCTCCACGTTGACGCCCTCCCGCATACGTGTGCGCACAAGGCGGATGGCGACCTCAATCAGGTCGCGGACGATGGAGTCCACGTCTCGGCCGACATAGCCGACCTCGGTGAACTTGGTTGCCTCCACCTTGATAAACGGCGCGTTGACCAGCTTGGCGAGACGGCGCGCGATCTCGGTTTTGCCAACGCCTGTCGGTCCGACCATGAGGATGTTGTGCGGCGATATCTCATCGCGGATCTCGGCGGGAAGGCGGGAGCGCCTCCAGCGGTTGCGGAGCGCCACGGCCACGGCGCGCTTGGCGTCGGTTTGCCCGATGATGTACTTGTCCAGCGCTTCCACAATCTGCCTGGGCGAAATTTCTTGAACGGTCATGCTACACCTCCCCCAACTCTTCAACGGTCAGGTTTTCATTGGTGAACACACAAATGGATGCAGCCACGTGCATCGCCTTTTGCACGATGTCACGCGCGGGCATGTCCGTGTTCTGCGCAAGCGCGCGAGCGGCGGAAAGCGCGTAATTGCCACCTGAACCGATGGCCGCAATGCCGTCGTCCGGGTCGATCACCTCGCCCGTGCCGCTGATGATGAGCAGCTCGCGCCCATCCGTGGCGATCATCATGGCTTCCAGGCGGCGCAGGATTTTGTCGCCCCGCCACTGCTGCGCGAGCTCCACCGCCGCTCGCGCCAGATTCCCCGAGTATTGCTCGAGTTTCTGTTCGAACATTTCCGAAAGCGACATCGCGTCCGCGACCGAACCCGCGAAGCCAATGGCTACGCGCCCCTGGTAAAGCCTGCGCACCTTGACGGCCTTTTGCTTGAAAATGGTATTCTGTGACATCGTGACCTGTCCGTCTCCGGCGATGGCGCAGCACCCGCCGCGCTTGACGGCGACAATCGTCGTTCCTTGAAACATGAAAGCACCCCGCTTACGCGTTTTCGCGCGTTAAATATTCATTCAGCGCGTCGAGCGCGCGCTTTGCGTATTCCTCGTAACGCAGTTTTTTGCCGCTGCGCACGCCCGCGATACTCGGCAGAAGCCCCATCGTCGCGTGCGTGGGCTGAAAATCGCCGCTCGTCTCGCACACGTACGCGCCGAGCGCACCCATCATCGTCACCCTCGGGAGCGGCGGAAGCGGTTTCCCAAGCAGCGCCCGCGCGAGCGCCAGTCCCGCCACAAGCCCGCTCGCCGCCGACTCGATGTAGCCTTCGACACCCGTCATCTGTCCCGCGAAGAAGACGCCAGGCAGCGACTTCATCTCAAACTGCCGCGTAAGCAATCCTGGCGAGCGCATGTAGGTGTTGCGGTGCATCACGCCGTACCGCAGAAACTCCGCGCCTAAAAGCCCGGGAATCATGGAGAACACCCGCTTTTGCTCCCCAAACCTGAGCCGCGTTTGAAACCCCACGAGGTTCATGTTGGTGCCTTCGGCGTCCTCGGCGCGGAGTTGAACCACGGCGTAGAACCGTTCCCCCGTCACGGGATGGCGTATGCCGACGGGCTTAAGCGGGCCGTAGCGCAGCGTATCCTCACCGCGCGCGGCCAGTTCCTCCACCGGCAGGCACGCTTCAAACACCCTGACATCCTCAAACGCGTGCACCTCTGCCTTTTCGGCGGTCAGGAGCACTTGATGAAAGGCCGTGTATTGCTCGCGGGTCATCGGACAGTTGACGTAGTCGTCCTCGCCCTTCCCCCAGCGCGCCGCGCGGAAAGCGATGCTCATGTCGATCGTATCGGCGGACACAATGGGCGCGGCTGCGTCGTAAAAAAACAGCGGTTCACCCGTGATGCGCGCGATATCCTCCGCGAGCGCACCATCCGTCAGCGGGCCTGTTGCGACGACGACAGGCCCGTCGGGTACGCGAGAGACGACCTCCGCGCGCACCTGGATGAGCGGGTGGCCCCGCATGGCATTCGACAACACCGCGGAAAACTTGTCCCGGTCCACGGCGAGCGCGCCGCCCGCGGGCACGCGGCAGATGTCCGCGGCACGCAGGACGAGAGAACCCATCCGCCGCATCTCTTCCTTGAGCAGCCCAGGCGCGCTCGCGATGCGTTCGGCCTTAAGCGAGTTGGAGCAAACCAGCTCGCCAAAGCCGTCGATGTGATGCGCGGGGCTTCGCCTGAGCGGTTTTTGCTCATAGAGCGTCACAGATATGCCCGCGCGCGCGAGTTGCCACGCGGCTTCACACCCTGCAAGTCCCGCCCCGATGACCGCCGCTTTCCTCATTCGTCGTCCTGCGACTCGTCGGCCACTTCCAGCGTGTAGCGCATGCCGCAGCCTTCCTTCGTGCAATGGTGATACGCGCCGCCCTTGCGGTCACGCTTGTAGACCATCATGCCTCCACACTCCGGGCATTTTTCCTTGACCGGCATGTCCCACGACGTAAAGTCGCACTCGGGGTATTTTTCACACCCGAAGAACTTTTTACCTTTGCGCGATGTGCGCTCGTAAAGCTTGGCGCCGCACTTGGGGCAGGGCGCTTCAATGCCGACGAGAATCGGCTTGGTGTTGCGGCAAGCGGGGAAACTCGGGCACGCGAGGAACCGCCCATAGCGACCGTTTTTGTAAACCATGAGCGCGCCGCACTTGTCGCACACGATGTCGGAGACCTCGTCTTCAACCTCGACCTTCTCAATCGTCTCGGACGCCTTCTCCAGCTGCTGCTCGAAAGGCGCGTAGAACTCAGCGATCACACTGCGCCAATCTCCGCCGTCCTCTTCCACGTCGTCGAGTTTTTCCTCGAGATTGGCCGTAAACTCGATGTCCACGATCTCGGTAAAGTGCTCTTTCATCATGTCTGTGACGACATCACCAAGCTCGGTGGGCGCAAGCGCGCGCCCGTCCCGTTCAATGTAGCCGCGCGTCAAGATGGTGGTGATCGTGGACGCGTACGTGCTGGGGCGGCCGATCCCCTTCTCTTCAAGCGCCCGCACCAGCGAAGCCTCCGTATAGCGGGGTGGCGGCTGCGTGAAGTGCTGTTCCGGCGTGATCTCCCCCAACTTGATCTCCTGACCGACGTCTATTTTGGGGAAGAGCGTCTCCTGATCTTCAGGCTCGTCAGCGCCTTCTTCATAGACGGCGGTGAAGCCAGGGAATTTCTTGTGCATTCCGGAGAAGCGGAACTCCACATCCTTGCCCGTGACCGACGCTGAGAGCGTGTCGTACACGGCGGGCGTCATCTGGCTGGCGATGAAACGCAGCCAGATCAGGCGGTACAGTTTGTACAGATCACGCCCCAGCGATTCCTTGATGGACTCGGGCGTGCGGTTGACGTCCGTCGGCCGGATGGCTTCGTGCGCGTCCTGCGCGCTTTTTCGGCTCTTGTAGACATTAGCCGTTTCAGGCAGGTAAGCGGCATCGTAGTGCTCGCCGATGTAGCCGCGCGCCGCGTCTTGTGCCTCGGTTGAAAGCCGCGTTGAGTCTGTGCGGATATAGGACACAAGACCCACCGTGCCCTCGCTCGAGATGTCCACGCCCTCATAAAGCTGCTGAGCGAGCTGCATTGTCTTGCGCGTGGTGAACCCGAGCTTGCGCGACGCCTCCTGCTGAAGGTTGGAGGTCGTAAACGGCGCGGCGGGATTTTTCTTCTTCTCGCCTGTCTTAAGCGACGTGACCGTGAGCTTGCCCGCCTTTTTGACCTTGGCGAGCGCCGCGTCCACGCTGGTTTGGCTTGAAAGCTCCGCTTTCTCTCCGTCGATGCCGTAAAGCTTGGCCTTGAAGGATGCCTTGCCCATCGCGGCGGTCATGACAGCCTCCACCGTCCAGTACTCAATGGGGGTGAACGCGCGTATCTCGTCCTCGCGGTCACAGATCATGCGCGTCGCGACTGACTGCACGCGCCCGGCCGAGAGCCCTTTTCTGACTTTTGCCCACAACAGCGGGCTGAGTTTATAGCCGAACAGACGATCCAGCACGCGACGCGCCTGCTGCGCGTTGACCAGGTTCTGGTTGATCACGCGCGGATGCTTGATCGCGTTCTTGATCGCCTGGCCGGTGATCTCATTGAATTCGATGCGGCATGGCGTGTCGCTTTTGATGTCGAGAACGCGCATCAAGTGCCACGATATGGCCTCGCCTTCGCGATCAGGGTCTGTCGCGAGGAAGATGTGCGACGCGGTCTTGGCTTCTTTCCTGATCTTCTCAAGAATCTCACCCCGACCGCGAATGGTGATGTACTTCGGTTCAAAGTTGTTCTCTACATCCACGCCGATCTGGGATTTTGGCAGATCGCGGACATGGCCGTTAGAGGCCTCCACTTTGTAGCCCCGTCCCAGAAACTTGCCAATGGTTTTGGCTTTCGCGGGGGATTCGACGATGACCAGTTTTGTCGGCATGGTTTACCTCCGTGTTGGAATGGAAGGCGCGGCGGGCCATCAGCCTTCCTGCCGCGACAATACATACACCTGTCCCGGCAACTGCTTTAGTATTCCCCTTAGTTGCATTCTTGTCAAGACGAGATTTAGAAAACTCGCCTCACACCCGATGGTTTCAGAAATTTCAGTGAACGTCAGCTCCGCGTTTTCCAAAAGAAAAGCAACTTTCGCCTCGTTTTCGTCCAACGCAGGAACGCGGCGCTCCAGCAGCGTGGGAGCGGGCGCGCGCACACCCCAGTCGAACTCATCGAGAATGTCGGCGACGGTCAGCACGCTCTTCGCACCGTCCTGTATCAGGTGATTGGGCAGAAAACTGTTTTTGGACGTGATGTTGCCTGGAACCGCGAAAACTTCACGTCCTTGCTCCTGCGCGCACTCTACCGTGTGCCGCGCGCCCGATGTCATTGATCCCTCGACCAGAAGCACGCCAAACGACATACCCGATATGATGCGGTTGCGCACCGGAAAATGCCAGCCGAGCGGCCTTTCGCCCAGATAATGCTCGCTGATGAGCGCACCGCCGTTTTCGACGATGCGCTCCATCAGCTGCGCGTGCTCGGAAGGGTATGCGACGTCCAGGCCGCACCCGAGCACGGCGACCGTTCTCCCGCCCGCGTCGAGCGCACCCTTGTGCGCCTCTGCGTCAATGCCCAGAGCCAGTCCGGACACCACGGTCACACCGTTTTCCGCAAGCTCCCTGGACAGCTTGTATGCGACGTTCTTCCCGTACACCGTCGCCATCCGCGAGCCGACCACAGCCACGGAGCGCTCTTCGTTCGCCATTACGCCTTTGACATAAAGCAGCGGAGGCGGATCAAACACGTGTTCTAGCCGCGCCGGATACTCGTCATCGCCGCGAATCACGGCTCGGACACCGGCTTCGTCCAGCGCTTCAATTATTTCCCGCGCCTTTCTGATATCCCGTGCGCCGCGCACCAAGTTGGCGGTTTTCTCCCCCACCGCGCGTTCAATCCCGGATTCGTCGGCGCGCAGCCACACGTCCTTTGCGCTTCCGTAAAGGGCCATTAGACGATAAAACTGCAGCGCCGTCACTCCCGGCACGTTCGTCAGCCACACCCGATAGTGCTTTTCGGCGTCCATATGCGCACGCCCTTTCCTATGCCGGAAACGCCCAGAAACAAGGGGCGGCCTCCGGCAGCCGCATTCGCGAAAAACGGACCGAAACCCCGTTTGGCGCCATGCGCCGCGGGAACGCCGAGAAACGGGGGCATATCGCTCCGTCAGCTCGTCCCGCGGTCAAACCGTCATCCCAAGGACGTCCCGCCTATATCTCGTCGCGGCCGCGAAACTGTACGGCCTCCGCGATATGGGTGGCTTCTATAGATGCCGCGCCCGATAGATCGGCGATGGTGCGCGCAACCTTGATCACGCGCGCCTGGCCGCGGTTGGACATACTGAAGCGTTCGGCGGCCATTTCGAGTATGGAACGGCAGTCGGCGTCGAGCGCGCAGTGCGTTTTCAGCATGGGCGCGGTCAGGTGCGCGTTGGCGTAGATCGGGAGGTTCGTGTATCTCTCCTGCTGCACGCGCCGCGCGGCGAGCACGCGCTCGCGCACGGCGGAGGAGCGCTCCTCCGCGCCGCCCGCGTTCAAGAACTCGCGTGCGGGAAGGCACTCAACGTCCACGCGCATATCGATGCGGTCGAGCAGCGGCTTACTCACGCGCGCACGGTAGCGCTCGATGGCGACCTTTGTGCACGAACATGCCTTGGTTTTATCTCCAAGGTGCCCGCACGGGCAGGGGTTCATCGCGCATATCAACATGAAGCGCGAAGGGTACGTCATCTGCGCGCCCACGCGCACGACGGATACGACGCCGTCCTCAAGCGGCTGACGCAGCGCGTCAAGCACCGCGCGCGGGTACTCCGCGAGTTCGTCGAGGAACAGCACGCCATTGTGCGCCTTGGTGATCTCCCCGGGAGACGCGTTTGTGCCTCCCCCCACGAGCGATACGGCGGACGCGGTGTGGTGCGGCGCGCGGAAGGGCCTCTCGGCGATCAGGCCGCCTCCTTCGGTGATCTCCCCGCAAACCGAGGCGATGCGCGAGACTTCAAGCGCTTCCTCGAATGTCATGGGCGGGAGGATGCCGGATACGCACGCGGCGAGCATGGTCTTGCCCGATCCCGGCGGTCCGACAAGAAGCGCGTTGTGCCCGCCCGCGGCCGCGATCTCCAAAGCGCGTTTGGCGAAGCGCTGTCCCTTGACGTCGGAAAAATCGAGCGAGCGGTTCTGATGCGCCTGCGGCAGAGCATCGAAAGAGATGCGAGGAGAGGGCGCGATGTGCCGCTCTCCTCGCAGGAAAAGCACGACGTCCCTCAGCGAGCGTACAGGCAAAAGCTCGATGCCCTCCACACACGCGCCCTCAGGGGCGTTGGCCGCAGGCACGAGCATATGCAAAACGCCCTGCGCTCGCGCCGCGATGATGACAGGAAGCGCGCCGCGCAACGGGCGGACATCTCCATCAAGTGAAAGCTCGCCCAGCATGGGGATTCCGAGCCTGTCCTTGGGCACCTGGCCCGTCGCGGCAAGAAGCCCGACAGCGAGCGGGAGGTCGTACCACGACCCCGCTTTCTTAAGATCGGCAGGTGCGAGATTGGCGGTGATTTTGAGCGCGGGGTACTCAAAGCCGGAGTTGCGCACTGCGGAGTGCACGCGGTCGCGCGCCTCCCGGACGGCCGCGTCGGGCAGCCCGACCGTGTCAAACGAAGGCAGACCGGGATAGGCGTCGACCTCCACCATCACGGGAACGGCGTCGATGCCCACCACCGCATAGCTCCGCACGCAAGCCAGCATGCTTATCCTCCAAACAAAACCCAACTCGGGAGCCATCGTAGAAAACGCGCGTACTCCAGCGGCACGGGTATTGCGGCTACAACCGGGTAGAACAGCGCGAACACGATAACAACCACCGCGATATAGCCGATGACAGCTTTCTTGCCGTGAACGGGATCGGCTTCAAGCACGGTCTCAAGGAATAGGCCGATGCACAGGATGACAAACGGCAACGACGCGAAGTAGTGGTAAATAAACGTGCACCTCGTAACAAGCACCCATGGCAGGAACTGCGCCGCGAAGCCCGCGATGACCAGCCATAGCCGCTGGTCGCGCTTGCCCCCGCCTTTGACAATTCGCCAAATCACCCATATCAGCGCGGCAAACCCCGGCCACCACACGGCGGGGTTGCCCATGCCGTTGATGGACTCGACGACGCCCACCGGCAGCCCTTCGCCCATGAAGTAGAACATGGGACGGAGCATGAGCGGCCATTGCCACCACGGGGAGGAAAAATCATGCGTGGCTTCGAGCGTGGAGTGGTAATCGAACATGCTGACCTGAGCGCGCCACACGCCTGCGAGGTCATGCCCCTGTCCCGCGATGCGAAAGTACTGGTAGTATGAACCGACGTAGATGAGCATGGGAATGACCACAAAGAACAAGGCGCACCACGCGAGCGTGAGCATCGCACGTTTCGGATACTGCCCGACATAGAGTGGGAGTTCGCCGTCATCCGCGTCGCCGGAGCGGCGCATCCACTCCATGTGCCGCATGACAAGCGTCCACGCAAACATCACGGCCAACCCCGCGCCCGCGTAAATTACGATCCACTTGCTCGCAATGCCAAGCCCCATGCACACCCCTGACCCCGCGAGCGGCCAGAGCGTGCTCCACAGGCTGTCCCTGTGCATGGAGCGCATCATGTAGAGCGCCATGAACGCGAAGGCGAGGATGATGAAGAGCACGGGATAGCTGTCGATGGTCGCGAGACGCGTCTGCGAAAAGTGCATCAAATCAAACGTCAAGAGCGCCGTGACAGAGATGGTGAGGAAGCGTTTTCTGAACAGAAGGTGCGCAAGAAAGTACATCGCGGGCACCATGAGCACGCCCGCGAGCGCGCCCGCGAACCGCCAGCCAAAAGGGGTCATGCCGAACAAACTGACCGCCCAAGAAATGAACACCTTGCCCAGCGGCGGGTGCGTCGTCTCGTACCACTCGATGTTGTGGTTGTGCTCATATGCGGTGCGCGCGTGGTAGATTTCGTCGAAATACATGCTGTTCATCGCGTCAGGGCGGACAGGAACAAGCTCCTGCTCGTCAAAAAGGCGCGACGCGTCGGAGGTAACGCGGCTCACCCCGCCCTCGCTCTGCTCGATGGCGAGCGGCTGCAAAAGCTCCGCCCTGGCGTTCTGGAAGCCGATCTCAAACATGGGCAGGCCGAAGTCGAGGAAGGACACACGCGCGAACCGCGCCTCGCGCAGAAGATCAACACGATGCCACATGAACATCGTGTTCTCCTCGTACGTCACGCGAACGGGACGCGACCACGTCACGTTGTCATCTGAGAACGACACATCAAGCCCGACCGCGGAGCGGGTGACGCCTCCGTAGTACATCATGCGGTCGATGTCCTGCGGCGAGCCGAAGTCCACCGTGACAGTCTGCCCCACCGCCGCCGACTCGTACAGCGATTGCGGCGCTTTGGTATCTCCCAGATGAAAGAAGGCGATTGCGGCGTACACAAGCGTCAAACCGAGCATCCACAAGATGTCGGTGCGCTTCATGGACACTTTTTCTCCCCTGCCCGCTTTTCTGAGCGTGGGGAGGGTGAACGGAGGCTCAACGACCGGCACAGGCCGAGTCAAAACGGGTTCCGCGCTTTCCTGCACGGGTTCAACCACGCTGTCGGGAATAGGTTCCGACTCCTGAACAGGCGGCTCGCCAACCACCACCACAGCTGGTTTGCCCGCTACCAGCGCCGACCAGGCGACGAAACACAGAAATCCGAAACCCGCGAGATTGACGACCGTGAATATTCGCATCCAGACTTCGTCAGGCTTGAGGATATGCATGCTCTGGAGAGCGAGCGCGACGTTGACAAAGTGAGGCACGCTCAGCACACCGAAGCACAGCAAGAACCGTTTGTCCTTCCAGTACGCGTACGCGAGAAGGATTAGCGCGAACGCCGGGTACATATACCGCTCATGCATACGCACACCCAGCATGAACATACCGCACACGAACACCGCGCCCACCACGGGCAGCGCTTTGCGCTTGTCGGACGCGAGCACCCACAGAAGCGTCGCGTACGCGAGCGCAAGCACCATGCCGATCGTCCCCCACACCTGCCATGAAAACAGGAAGGGGATGTCGGTCTGCTCAATCCAGTTGCCGCCCAGGATCGCGAACAAATTGAACGCGTTGACCGAGGCATAGCCGTAGGACGACATCGTGCTCAGGTACTTCTCGATGATCCAAACCGGGCTTTGGCCATATGAAAACGGAAGAATGACCGCGACGAACAGCCCACCCGCCGCGAGCGCACACTTGCCGAGGCATCGAAGGCCTTCCTTGGGCGAATCAACGATTTCCTCAATGAACCCGAACAACAGAAGCGGAGCAAAGATGAGTGCTTGCGGCTTGGAGAGCAGCGCGGCGCAGAATATCAAGGAGGCCTTCATCATCTTCTTTTCGGTCATCGCGTCCACAGACAGGACGAGCAGGAGCGTCAGGATGCTATCGATTTGCCCCCACGCAGCCGAGTTGACCAGAATCGCGGGACAAAACGCGAAGAGAACCGCGCAAACAAATCCCACCGCCTCGCCCAGCCGCTTACCGATGACACGGTAGAGGTAGTATGCGGTCAGGAGATCGCACGCGATGGCGGGGAGCTTGAGGATAAGCAGAAACGCGTTGCCGGTGAGGTCCAGCCCGAACGCCATCCGAATGACGCCCAGCGCGCCAAGCGCGAGCATGTATCCCGGCGGATAATCGCAAAATCCTTCGGTGTAAAAAGCGAACGGACCAACCTCAATCATGCGCTGCGACCAGCCGCGCCAGCAGCCGATATCCACGCTGTAGCCTTCCACCATCACCGCGAGCATCGCCCGGAGCGCGAGCGCGCCCAGCAGGCACCAGAGCAACGGCTTTTGCATACCCATCGGCCCAGCGGGCTTAAGCCCGCGCTCGAGCTGGTTGTACACCGCGAAAAACGCAACGGCAAACACCGCAGCAACCAGCAAGATCAACGGGGTAAACGGGCGCTCGTCGCCTTGCACGTGAAAACCGGACTCCCCGTCCGTGTCATCTTCATCGCCGTGGCCTAGAGGCGCAGCGACCAGGCTGGCCACATCCGCTCCGACGGGCGCGTCGTCCAGCTTCTCCACCTGCACGTCATCAAACCACGCGCGCCCGGTGTTAAGTGAGCCGTAGCCTCCCACGCGCAAAAGCAGCGTGACCTCTCGCTGTGAGGGGCCGGTCATTCCATAAAAAACCAGCTTTTGCCACTCGCCGCCCGTATCGCGAATTTGGTTGGACATCTCAAGCACACCCAGGATAGAGATGTTCGCGCCCACGTTGTCCGCCATGCAGCCTTCGGCTTTGGCCATTGCGCTAAATCGGTAATAACTGTTCGGTTCCACCGAAATGACCTGCTCAAACCGCGCGTCGTTAAACCCGAGGTTCTCAATCACGGCCGCGCGCGCACCGGAGTACGCATCATCAATCACGAACCCCGTGCAGCCGGTTTTTCCCGGTTCCCACGCGTCGTACATCCACCCGGCGGGCAGCTGCCCTTCGGCCTGCTCAAACCCCGGGTTGACGATGGCGAGCGCTTCCGCCTTCGCGGTTTCTCCTAACGTGAGGGCGCAGAAAGTCGCCAGAACAAGCATAAAAAACATAACCCGCTTTATGATGATCAACTCCTCATCAGCCTGTGATCGCGCTTTTAACGTGTGTGAGCGCGTAGCCCGTGCCGTCAAAATCCAGCGCGACCACGTCGATGCGCATAAACTGCTCCGGCGCTCTCTTTGCGTGATAATCCACCGCCGCGCGCATGATGCGCGCCTTTTGACTGGGCGTGATGCACTCAAGCGCGCTCGCGTGCGTCTTCTTGGTGCGCGTCTTGACCTCGACGAACACCAGCGTGCCGCCGTCCGTCATCACCAGGTCGATCTCGCCGTATGCGGATCTATGGTTGCGGCACACAAGCGAAAAGCCCAATCCCACAAGGTAGGCGAGCGCGGTATCCTCTCCGCGTTTCCCGGTGCGCGCGCTGCCGTTCAAGGCGATATCACCTTACCAAGAAACGATCGGCGATGGTCGGGCGTGGGGCCGAACGCGCGTATGGCTTCCATGTGCGCTCGCGTGCCATAGCCTTTATGCCGACTTAACCCATACAATGGATAGACCGCGCTCAACTCGCGCATCAGGCGGTCACGGGTCACCTTGGCCACGATGCTCGCCGCCGCGACGCACTGCGAAAGCGCGTCCCCGTGTGTGATCGCGAGCGCGGGAGCCGGAAGCTGTATGCCCTTTTCGTAATCGATCACAAAGACATCGGGCGTCGCGCCCAAACGCTTGATCGCGTCGTCAGCCGCGCGGCGCATGGCCTCGCGCGAGGCGACGCGTATGTTCATCTCGTCGATCTCACGCGCTTCGCACATGCCGATGCCAACCGCCGCCGCACGCTCCACGATCTCAGCATAAAGCATCTCTCGCTTTTTCTCTGTGAGCTTTTTGGAGTCGTCGACACCCAGAATGATGGTATTTCGAGTCAAGACGACGCACGCCGCGAAAACTGGCCCGAAGAGCGGCCCCCGGCCCGCCTCATCGATACCGGCGATCAACGCGGCGTTCGGCGCAGCCGTCAGATCATACGCGTGGAGGGTGCCGCTGACATCAGGCCTCATCGCCAGCCTCCTCCGCGGCGAGTTCGAGTGTGACTCTGCCCATTTTTCCCGCGCGAAACTCATCCACAACGAGCGTGGATCCGCGTTCAAGGTCGGGCCTGCCACCGCTCAAAAGCCAACCGCGTCCCTTGCACGCAAGCTCGAGCATGCCGATGCCGCTCCCCTCCGCGTTTGGCAATTTGAGCCGCTCGCGCAGCGCGTCGGGCGCGAGTCTCGCGAGCGTTTCCAACAGCTTACACGCAAGCTGTTCCCTGTCGATGATCTCATCTCGTATGGTGCCGATGAACGCAAGCATAAGCGCTGCGCGCTCATTTTCAAGTTTGGGCGGAAGCATACCGGGTGTGTCGAGCAGTTCGAGATACGAACCGACTTTGACCCATTGCTTCCCGCGCGTAACGCCCGGTCTGTCCTCCACCCGCGCGGCGCTCCCTTTGAACAGCGCATTGATGAGCGTAGACTTGCCCACGTTGGGTATGCCCGCGATCATGGCGCGCACGGTTTTCTTGATGCCCTTCTCCCTCAAGCGCTCTACTTTGCCGGCGACGAGCCGCGCGACAGCCGCCTCAACATGCTTGATGTCTCTCGGGTTTTTCGCCGACAGCGCGATCGACTCGCCATTTGATGGTTTTAGTCGCTTGAGCCACTCGCGCGTCTGCGCGGGGTCTGCAAGATCGGCCTTGCTCAGAACCAAAAGGCAGGGCTTGCGCGTCAGGACGCCCGCCATGTCGGCGTTTCGGCTTGCGAGGGGTGCGCGCGCGTCGCACAGCTCCACGGTGACATCGACCAAGCGAATCTGCTCCTCGAGCATCCGCTTCGCCTTGGCCATGTGTCCCGGATACCATTGAATGGGCTTGTCCACGCCATCCCCCGTTCTATCCTCGCAAAACCGGCACGCTTTGCGGAGTGGCTATCATAGTAACACCCGCGCCGCCCGCTCGTCAAGGAAACGGCGGCGCCAAGACCTTATGCCTCGCGCCGCCGCCCACTTCATCAATCGCGGCCACAGAGCCTATTACTGCCCCGCCGCGCGCTTGACCATCCGCTGATGGTCGGGGTCTGAGCTGTTGGAGCCGTGCGTGCGGCTCTTGTAGAAGTGCACGCAGTGGTGCCCCGGATAGTTGTTGTCTTTGATGCGGTAGGGAGAATGCGGATACCCGTTGATGGACGCCGCATAGTACTTTGACCCGACTTTGATCAGCACCGCTCGGCGCGACCACGAGAACCGTCCGCCGTACACCTGCTTGAGCTTGGCCGTGTCCGCCTTTGTCAGCGGTTCGCTGTCCAGATGGTTGTCCCCGCCCAAGCGGCGCTCCTTCCAGCTGATGCGTGTCGAATAATCGATGATGGTAAACGTCTCGCCCGGCCTGACAAGGCTCTGCGCCCTGCTCCACTCGATCAGCGTACCGTACTTGGGCGCGCTCGTGTCCTTCTTGGGAGTGGGCGTGACTCTGGGCTTGGGCGTGGGCGTGGGGCGACCGCGCGCGCCAAAGCCGCGCCGAGCCATGTTGGAGAACAACAACTCGTTCGTTTTGACGCCGATCGCGCCATCATCCTCAAGACCGTTCTCACGCTGAAACGCCATGATCGCGAGCTTTGTCACGTTGCCAAATTCGCCCGTAATTTTGTAGTTGAAGTACCCAAGCGCCCTCAGCCTTTGCTGAATCAGGATGATGCCGTCGTGCGAATCGCCCTGCTTGATGACCGTGGCGTCCTTGACAACTGTGTTAGGCCATAAAAACGGTTCAGGCGTGGGCGTTGGTTCGTGCGTCGCATCGGGCGTTCCCAGCGCGGAAGGCGCGGGGGTCTGCAAAGGCATAGGCGTTTCAGCCAGGGATGTGCGCACAGGCGCAGCCGCCATCATCAGCGACAACGCGAACGCAAACCATGCCCATATGCGCTTTCGCGCCAAGTCACATCAGCCTTTCTGTGGAGAGAATCGCGGCAGCTCACGCGAGCGGCTAAAGTGCTTCAAGGAACGCAACGGCGTCCGCGATGTCCTTCTCAGGATGCTCCCCAACTTCACGCTCGATCGTAAAGAAGCCGGTATACGCACCCAGCGCGGCAACCCACGCCTTGAAGTCCACGCTTCCTTGACCAAGCCGCGTTTCAACAAAATAGTCTGAAAGCCGCAAATCTCCGATGCCGCCCTCGGCGAAAAAGTCGTAAATCGGCTCCGCTCCTAGGAATTTGAGCATTCTGCCATCCTTGACGTGCGTGTGAAAGATCCTGTCTCTGACCACCGAGACGCCCGCCACGGGATCAAGCCCCAGCACCATCGCGATGTTTGCGGGATCGTAATTCACGCCGACGGTAACCCCCTGAAATTCATCAAGAAACGAGCGCAGAACATCCGTTGGCTCCGGACCTGTCTCAATCGCGATGCGCACACCGAGCGGCGCTGCGCGCTGGCTGAGCGCTTCCATCGCTTCGCGCATAGTTTTCCTGCGCGGATGCTGCGGGTCAGCGGGGATGACGCCGATGTGCGTGGTCATCACATCGCAATCAAGGTCGGCCGTCAGCTCAATGATGCGGCAGAGCTCGCTGATTTTCCATTCATTCTCCGTGGCGTTCGCGATCCCGTGACCGCCAAGCTCTCCACAAATCGCGGAAAACCGAAGCCCCATACCGCGCGCTAGCTTGAGCGCTTCCGCGCGCCTGACCGCGCTCATCTCGGATGGCGCTAACTCCCCTGACGCGTATACCTGCACCGCGCCCACGCCCATCGCAGAAGCACGCTTAAGCCCGCCGGCAAATCCAAGCCTGAACGAGTCCGCCATCACGCCGATTCTCTTGATGTCCATGGTCGACCTCCGAATAACTATTGCGCGGGCTTTGGGGTGACCGGGGGAACGGCAGGCAGCTCGGTTCTTGAGTAGAGCGTGCCGGTCACGGTCTTGTACGTGTCGGTGTAGAGCCCCACGCGCCGCACTTCCTTGCCTTCCTTCATAAACACGCGCCATGTCTTGACTTTGTATCCCTCACGCGAAGCGGGCTTCTCGATGGAGTTTTTACCCTTAGGGATGATCGTGTTGTTGGGATCGTCAATCACAATAATCTCGGGCGGCGGCGCAGGCGTCTCTTCTAGAATCTCGGTGACGATTTTGATGTTCTCGCCGCCAGGGATGGGCCGTCCGAACACCGTGATCGTCACGTTTTTCTCGTCGGCCTGACACTCAAAGAACACGGGCAGTTCCGTGTTGTTCTTGAAGATAAAGTCCTTGGTGCCGTAATCGACCGTCGCGTCCTGCCCGAGCGGTACATACGCGACTTTGAGCGTGTGTTTGGATCGTTTGACGATCTCAAGCCCCGATCTGACCGCCGCGTGGTATAGCGTCGTGGACACTTGGCAGACGCCTCCACCAGGCCCGTCAACAAAATCGTCGTTCAAAATGACCTTCGCGGTGCGATAGCCGTTTTCCTCCGTCCGCGGCCCCACGATGTCGTTGAAGGAGACCTCTTCTCCCGGTTGGACAATCAGCCCGTCAAAGTGCGCGAGCGCACGCTGGATGTTGAACGTCCGGTTTTCCGTGCTGTTTTTCAGCGATGTGGTCACAGTGATGATCTCTGAGGTCGCCTTTTCAAGATCGGCGACGCGCGTCGCGGGCGCGACACTCTTGATCACCGCGGGAACCACGCCGCCATGCCCGGCGTTGAGAAGCTCCTCCGCTTTTTGCATCGCGTCATCCAAGTCAAACTCTCTGCCCGGCGCTTCCGGCGTGAAGTTGAACGGGTTCTTGGCGCGCGGCGTAAACTCAACGCCAGCGCTCTGCGCGGGATCGTCGAGCTGCTTTTTGATGCCGTTGAGCGATGTCTCCAGCAGTTTTTTGTCAAACGTCAGCTTGGTCGTCCCCTGATACGGCTGGGATTCCAGCTTCCTCGCGGCTTCGCGCTGCTCGGCCGATGTGCCTGTACGCCCAATGGTCATCGCCTCGTCGAGCGCCTTATCGACATTGACCGACGCTCCGATGTCTTCGGGCGCGATCGCCCACTGATCGGTTCCGTTGGTCACCGTGAGTTTCATGCCCCCGATGCGTTCCGCGTTTTTCTCAAGCACCGCAGCCTTCGCCTGACTCCGGCTCATGCCCGAGATGTCCACACCGTCGACAAAAACATTCTTGACCACAACCGGCGCATCGGATACCTTGGGCGTCGCCGATGCGCGCGCTTGCCCGGTTGTACCCGGACCGGACACCGGTCCCTCACCTTGATCAAACGCCTGGATCAGGAAAAAAATGAGCGCGCCGGCGAACGCTGTCAGCGCAACGGCAATGATGCGCTGCCGGAGCAGTTTTTGCTTTCGCCGCTGCTGTTTTCGCTTAAGCTCGCTCGCCGATTGGTGCGAACGACGGTTCATGAACTTTCCTCCATTGTGTGGTGCTGCGCGAAGGCCTCCTGCCTAAGCGCGCTGAGATGAGCTGCGGCAAGCGGCCAGCGCGAGCCCGTGTCTCCGGGAGTCGCGCCGAGATCGCCATGAAAATCGCTACCCCCGGTGACAAGCAATCCCTCGCGTTCACAGAACCGCTCAAGCGCGAGTGCGTCGGCAGGCGTGTGCGCGGGGTGATGGCACTCAACCGCACGCATGCCCATCTCCCTGAGGAGCGTGAGGTGGTCGAGCATCCGGCCATCGAGCCGCGCGTGCCTGAGCGGGTGCGCGATCGCGGCCACGCCGCCGGCGCCGAGTACCGCGTCCACGGCTTCGCGCGCGGAGATCCGCTTGAGCTCAACAAACGCGGGTCGCCCCGGGGTCAAGAGTTTGCTGAACGCCAGATCCACACTCTTGACCACGCCCGCCTTGACCAGAGCTCGCGCGATGTGCACACGGGATGGGATGTTCCCCATCAGTATATCGTCCGCGCTCAACGTGATGTTGAGCGCAGACAGTCTGTCCAGGATACCTGCGTGCCGCTCGCGCCGCGCCGCACACAATTTTTCCTCCGCAGCCTTGAGCGACGGCGCGGCAGCGTCCACAAACAGCCCGAGCAAGTGCCACTCCGCGCGTTCGCCCATGCTCAGCTCAACGCCCGCGACGACCTCGACGTTCAGCTTGACTCCTTCGTCCTTGGCCTCGGCTACACCCAATACGGTATTGTGATCGCATACAGCCAGCGTCGTCACGCCTTCAACAGCCGCGCACCGTACAAGCTCGCGCGGAGACAGTGACCCGTCCGACGCGCTTGAATGTGTGTGCAGGTCGATCTGCGAAAAATGCGGCTTCATGGACGCCCCGCGCAGCGTACGCGCTCCACTGCCTGAGCAGTACGCGCCTTATCCGCGACGAGTGCAAAGCGCAAGTGCCCCTCTCCGCCCAAGCCGAAGCTTGAGCCGGGGGTGGCGATCACACCTGCTACGTCCGCTAGCCAAAGCGCAAACGAGAGAGAATCCATGCCGCAATCCGGCATTTTTGCCCAGCAAAACATCGTACCCTCGGGCATTTTGACGGGCCATCCGCATTCGCGAAGCCCGGCCACGAGCACATCTCGCCGCTCCTGGTACGCGCTCCGTGTCTGCGCGACACAATCCTGCGGGCCGTTCAACGCGGCGATCGCCGCGTCCTGCACCGGCAGAAACACGCCGTAATCCAACTGGCTCTTGATGCGGGCAATCCGCGCGATCATCTCCGCGTTTCCAAGCGCGAACCCAACACGGCACCCCGCCATGTTGTACGTCTTGGAGAGCGAGTTGAACTCCACACCTACGTCGCACGCGCCTTCGACCTCGAGGAAGCTTCCCGAGCGCGCGCCGTCGAATGTCAACTCGCAGTATGCATTATCGTGCAGGATGGCGATGTCGTGCTTTTGCGCAAACCGAACCAGCTCCTCAAAGAACCCGGGACGCGCAAGCGAGCACGTCGGATTGTTCGGGTAGGACGCGATGATCAGCCGCGCACGCGCCAAAACATCGGCGGGAATGGCCCCGAGATCCATCATCCCCCCAAGCTCCTCGCGCTGGGGTACCTCGTACACCTTCGCGCCTCCGATGATCGGTCCCGCGCTGAAAATCGGGTAACACGGACCGGGTACGAGCACGACGTCGCCAGGATCACACAGCGCGAGCGCAATGTGCGCAAGTCCATCTTGAGAGCCACACAGTGAGTGCACCTGTGCCTTTGGGTCTAAAGTAACGTTGAACCTGCGGGCGTACCACGCGCACACCGCTTCCCGCAGCTCGGGTTTGTCCATGATGGGGTACGCGTAGTTTGCTTCTGCCAGCTGCGCGGACCGAACGAGCGCTTCGACGATGTGGGGAGCGGGCGCGCGGTCGGGCGAGCCGACGGAGAGGTCGATGACGTCGACACCCCGTCCGCATAGCTCGCGCTTTTTCTCCGCGAGCCGTGTGAATACGCCGGACGAGAGCGCGTCAAGCCGATTGCTGAACTTCATTCATGTCCTCCGGATAATGTGATGCGCGAATTATGCGTGACCACGCGCGCGCCCTCCTGCAGCTCGACAATCAGCGTCAGCCCTTCGGGGCACTCTATCTCAAGCGCGATCTCGCTCCCATTGCGCCGCCAGGCGCACACGAGGGTACCGTTCTTCCACGGTCGCGCCAGCCGCGCAAACGAAAGTCTTTCGTCAAACCAAGGCGCGATATGCGCGAGACTGTCAGCGCCCGCGAGCGGGTCAACCCCAAACAGCGCGAGGGGGAGGATGTGCAGCGGGTGCGCCGACCACGCGTGGCTGATTGAGTTCCGCCCGTCGCGAACGCCCGCAAGCTCGTGGCAGGATCCGTCCGCAAGCATGGGCGTCCACTCGCGAAGGATGTGATCGATGACCTCGCGCCGATATCCGTAATGCAGCGCCGCTTCATGCACATACGCGGTCCAATACGTCGAGGGTTGATCCGGCTGTCTTTCTCCTCTTAAAAAGGGGAGCAAACGTTTCTCCAGCATGTCGGCGTGGTGTTCCCCCGCGACGCCGCAAAGTATGGCCAGCGTCTGCGCGTGTACGCCGCATGTGGGAAGGCGGTTGCCCTCCGCGTCAAGACCGTCGCACAGAAGCCCCTGTTCCTCGTCAAACAACGCGCGCATGATCTCCGCATGGAGCGCGCTCGCATTTTCCTCAAGCCGAACAGCGAATTTTTCATGGCCCGACGCGCGCGCCAGAATGGACACGTTTCGCAGCGTGAGCAGCCACCACAGGTTGTACACGGCGGGCGCGCCGCTCCGGTCGATGTTCGCCCAGTCGAGAAAGAGCCAGTAGCGCTTGTCGTGCGCAAGCAAGGCGCCAATCTTGGGCGCACTCTCGCCAAAGTACGCCAGCGCGCGCTTGATCCCCTTGTAGTGGCGTTCGAAGGGCTTCATGTCGCCGCGCGCACGGCACAGCTCCACGATTCCGAGCAGCCACTGGAGCGTGAAATCCGGCAAAATGCAGGTATGCGCGCGGGAGGGCGAAAGACCATAGGTCAGCCCGTTCCCAATCTGTACATACCCGGTCTGCGCCGTACCAAACGAAAATAGTTTCAGTTCGCGCGCAATGGCCAGTGTGTTCTTGAACTGGATGCGCGCGTCGCCCCACCACTGGCCCTGCTCTCTCCACGGCGTGTCCACGTATCCGTCGAGGGAGCAGATGCGCTGCGTTCGCTCACACATCGCGAGGATGTCGTTGATCTGTGGATCGGAGCACATCAGCCCTCCGGTCACATCTAACGGGTAGATTTCCTCGAATACCGTCACGGCGGCGCGCAAATCCCCTTTGCCATAAAGGCAGAGCGCAGCGTAGCGGAAGCCCATCTTTTGCATGATGGTGACCGTCTGATCACCAGGGCGCAGAATCACGCGTGACGCGATGCTCGTCTCGCCCAAGTACACCTTGGGTTTACCGCTCTCGTCAACGACCTCGCAGTAGACGACGTCCACAACCTCATCGCCCAGCGCGCCCGAAAACGACAGCTCCACGCGCCCCACGCATACGCGGCCCAGATCCATGACCAGCACGCGCGCGGTGTCTTTCCCCGACACAAGCCTCGCCTCATCGGCACGCCCATAGACCGCTCCCTCCGTCGCGTGGATGAAGGAGTGTGTGGCGTTGGTCAGGCTGAGACATTCCGTATAAAGCGGCGTATCGCACGAAAACGCGGGATCTGCGTCCACCTTTTCACCCGAAAGCATGGGCAATGGCGACTTTGCCATGTATGGCCACGGCATGCTGCCGAAAACGGCTGTGTGAGGCCGCCCAAAGCTTGCGTCCAACGTCCGCGTGAGCATCCAGCTTCGATCGTCCTCGCGCGCGTCGATATGCTCCTGATGCCCAAGCTGAATGCTCATGATCGCGGCATCCTTGCGCCTTCCGGGCGAGAAGCGGCAATGCCAGTCGCTGTCCGTGACGATCTCGCGCTCCCCCGCCTCCACCGACGCGATAAAACCCGCGCTGCCTTCGTGCCTGTAGGAGAATGTGTTGACGCCCGGCTGATAAACTTCCGCAGCAATGTGGTTGACACCTTCCCGCGCGTACGCGGAAAGATCGACCACGTCATAATGCCACTGATTTTGAAACCCGCGCGCAGGCCCGGACGCCACGTGCACGCCGTTTAGGTACAGGCGGTACAGCCTGTCGGCGGACACCAACGCGCGCGCGGAGCGCGCTTCCTCCGCCGTCAGCTCAAACACACGCTTGAACTGCGCAAAGCGACACACCAGATCGACAAACCGCGTCCCCGGCCAAATCCAGCTCGCGTTCTCAACGGGCATGTTTTTCACCCCCACGACGTGTGTTTTCCATGATAACAGCGATGAACCGTCACATCAAGTCCAAAATCGCGCGCCGGATAGCAAAAGCGCGAACGCCGCAGCATTCGCGCTTCATACGGTGACAAAGTCGGATTTCGGCTTCGTCGTGCTTGCCTGGAGATCCGCAAACAACCCGCAGAGTCTTGCGGCAAACCTCAGCTTCCGATCGGCTTTGATGACGAACCCAAAGCAACAGCGAGGGCTTGCCATCACACTGAAGCCCGAACGCCGCAGCATTCGCGCTTATGTATGCATCACCGCTTACAGCAGGCCGTCGAGTACGGTCTTGAGCTCAGGCTTACCGCGCGCGCCTACGACCTTCTGGCTGAGCTGGCCGTCCTTAAAGCAGATGAGCGTTGGGATGCTCATGACGCCGTAGTGTCCCGCCACCTGCGGGAAGTCGTCCACGTTGAGCTTGGCGATCTTGATTTTGCCTTCGTAATCCTCAGCGAGCTGGTCCAGGATGGGCGCGACCATGCGGCATGGTCCGCACCACGGCGCCCAGAAATCCACGAGCACGGGCACGCCGGACTTCAGAACCTCGGTGTCAAAGCTTTCAGCGGTCAGCTGTACGATCTGTTCACTGGCCATGATTGATCCTCCTTTGTTCATCCCTCGCTCGTTCCTTCCGATTCGGGGATGATTCTCGGTGAAAAGTAACCTGTCTTGCGAATCCATGGATCGAGCACACGGGCGACGACAAAGCCAATCCCTGCGCCGACAAGCGCGCAAGCCGCTGCGGCAGGCTCCCCGCCGATCCACATGCCGACAGGCAGGCCCGCGAGCAGGAGCGCAAGCGGCACCGCGTAGGCGATGAGCGACGCGGCGAGTACGCGAGATCCCGGGAGCGCCACGCGCACCGTCTCTCCTTCGCGCACGCCTTCCGGGCACGGCAGTTCGAGGTTCGCCTCCCGACCCGCGCCGCACATCCCGCACTTTTCGCACATGGCGCTGCGCTCAAAGCGCACAACGGCGCGCCCATCGCGCACAGAAACCACCACGCCGCTCTCCCTCATGCCCGTCTCACCTCCCGCGATTTTGACCACCATCGAGCGCCAACGCCCGCAGCATCGCCCCAGCGAGCAGATAACCGGCGACCGGCGGCACGAAGGAGCAACTCGCCGGCGCGTGTCCGCCGTTTTCGTCGGCAGGGGGATGGCGCGGCAACTCGTGCGAGCAAACGACCGTGAGCGCGGTCACGCCAACTTTTTTCAGCTCCCTGCGCATGACGCGCGCGAGGGGGTCGTTCTTTGTCTCGGTAATGTCGCAAACACACAGCATCTCGGGGTGAACGCGGTTGCCCGTGCCCATGGACGATCCAACCGTGACGCCGCGCTGCTTGCAAGCTAAAATGAGCGCGGTTTTTGCCTTTACGTCGTCAATAGCGTCGATCACGATGTCGGGCGCGCCATCAAGCAGCTGTCCGACATCCTCGGGCGTGATGCGCCGCGCGATGGCGGATGCGCTGATCACAGGATTGATCCGGCGCGCGCGTTTGACCGCGGTTTCGGCTTTGCTCTCACCCAACGTGTCAAGCGTCGCGAGAATCTGACGGTTGAGGTTGGATGCGGTGAATACATCTCCGTCCACAAACGTAACGCGTCCCACGCCCGCACGAACCACGGCTTCAGCCGCCGCGCCGCCAACTCCGCCAAGACCTACGATGATGACGTGCGCACGGGAGAGCGCATCGACCGCTTCCGTACCGAGTAGCCTTTGCGTGCGGCTCTGCCAGTCCGTTGTGTCTATCATAACCCGCATCATCCCCGCTCAAACACGGCCGGGTTCCTCATCGACTGCAATGTGAAGCGCTTTAAGCTGCTCTGCGTCCACTTCCGAAGGCGTCTGCATCATCAGGCACTCGCCCGATTGCGACTTCGGGAAGGCTATGACGTCGCGCAGGCTCTCCTTGCGCATGGCCTGCATGACCAGCCGGTCAAGCCCGAACGCAAACCCGCCGTGCGGGGGGGTGCCGTACTTAAACGCTTCCAACATGAACCCAAACTTGCGCCACGCGGTCTCTTTGTCGATGCCCATGAGCTCGAACATCCTCTGCTGACGCTCAGAGTCGTGGATGCGGATGGAGCCGGAGCCCATCTCGATGCCGTTCAAAACCAGGTCGTACGCCTTGGCGCGCGCTTTGCCCGGGTCGCTCTGCATCAGATGCAAGTCTTCATCCATGGGGCTCGTGAACGGGTGGTGCATAGCGTCCAAGCGGTTTTCATCTTCATTGTATTCAAACAGCGGGAACTCGAGGACCCAGAAAAGGTCGTACACGCTCTGGTCGATGAGCGAGAGTTTTTTTGCGATCTCGACACGCAGCGCTCCGAGCGACTGACGAACCACTGAGAGTTTATCGGCCACGAAAAACACGACGTCGCCCACTTCGGCGTCCATCACCCGGAGCAGTTCGCTCATTTTCTCTTCTGAGAGGAACTTGCCAAAGGAGGACTTAAGGCCGTCAGCCTTGATCTGCGCCCACGCGAGTCCTTTGGCGCGGTACGTCTTGACAAACTCGCCCAGCCCGTCGATCTCTTTGCGCGACAACCTGTCCGCGCAGCCTTTGGCGTTGATGCCGCGCACCGTGCCGCCTGCCGCGACAGCACCCTCAAACACGGAAAACCCGCACGATGCGACAGCGCCAGACACGTCAACGAGCTTTAGGCCGAAGCGGCGGTCGGGCTTATCGGATCCGTAGGTGTCCATCGCCTCAAGCCATGTGATGCGCGGGAGCGGGTCGGGCAGGTTCACGCCCACAACGCCTTCAAAAACCGCGCGGAAAGCGCCCTCGACCACCAAGAGCACGTCCTCGCGATCAACGAAGCTCATCTCAATGTCGACCTGCGTGAACTCGGGCTGGCGGTCGGAACGGTTGTCCTCGTCGCGGAAACAACGCGCGATCTGGAAATAGCGGTCGCACCCGCCCACCATGAGCATCTGTTTGTAAATCTGCGGCGACTGCGGGAGCGCGTAGAATTTTCCCGGACGTGTGCGCGAGGGCACGAGGAAGTCGCGCGCGCCCTCGGGCGTGGACTTTGTGAATATCGGCGTCTCAATCTCGGTAAACCCGCACGCGTCCATGTGCGCGCGAACGGCTCGCGCCGCTTCATAACGGAAGCGCAGCATGTTCTGAAGCGAGTCCCGCCGGATGTCGAGATACCTGTATTTCAGATGCAACAGTTCAGATTCGTCCGGGTGTTCGTCGTCGATGTACATGGGGGGCGTCTCCGCCTTGTTGAGGATCTTCATCTCGCCGACCAGCACCTCGACCGCGCCCGTCGCAAGTTTTTTGTTGATCGCTTCCGCGGCGCGCATAGCAACCGCGCCACGCACGGCGATCACGTACTCTCCGCGCAGGCATTCGCCCTGCTTGAAGCACTCCGCGCCGCACGTCTTTTCGTCAAACACCAACTGGACGACGCCCGTTTTGTCGCGCAGCCACACGAAAATGAGCGCGCCCAGGTTGCGCGTGCGCGCCACCCAGCCCATGAGCGTAAGCGTAGAATCGACGTCCGCTTCGCTCACCATGCCGCACATCTTGTCGCGTTTCCAGTCGAGAAGCAATTCTGCCATATCCAGGCCCTCCGTATCACGATGAATATGCGCGGGTGATATCACTCAGAAAAATCGCGCGCCGCGTGGTGTTTTCAGACTGATCCCGCGTGTTTTCGAGTATTGCGCAAGTTTGGCGCAGATGAGCGGCGTTCGCGCTTTTGGGAATGCCCACACGAAGCGCAGAAACTCGTGATCGCGCTTGCATGGACAACCGTACTCGCGGATGGTTTGCGGCCCGTCGGCGTTCATCATACGGCGCGTCGCGCCGCGCCGCAGACATCCCGGCGCGATGGATCGGGGGATTTGACCGTGTCCACGCGTAAACACTCGTTCGTCCATGTGGTTGACGTCGAAAATACCATCCAATATTCACGGCTCGTCCCGCGCAAGCTCACTGCGTTTTACCGTCAAAACACCGGGATATGGCGTCTTGCCGTTCGGCCAACGCGCCTTGTCCATATGCGTGACGTGCAAGCCCGTGACGTAGCCCAGTTCCCGCGCGAGAACATTTTCCCGATTCCGTCAGAGCCGATGAGCATCAAACGGTGTCCGGAGCTCAAAGCGCCGCACGTACCGTCGCCGCAATGTCGGAGCGCGGCACGCGTTTTTCGCTCGACGCGCGCATATCACGCATCGTCACCGTGCCCTCGCGGAGCTCGTCTTCGCCAAGCACGAGCACGATTGCCGCGCCAGTCTTGCCCGCGTATTTGAACTGCGCCTTAAGCGATCGCGCCGCATGGTCGCAGTCTGTGCGCACGCCCGCCGCGCGCAGCTCGCGCGCTATCTGGAACGCCTCGTTTGTCGCGCCCATGGATGCGACAAACACGTCGACCAATGGCTGATCCTGTGCTAACAGGCCTTCTTGTTCCATCGCCATGATCAGGCGCTCCATGCCCATGCCAAAGCCCACGCCCGGCGTAGGCGCGCCGCCCAGCTGCTCGACGAGGCCGTCGTACCGGCCACCCGCGCATACCGTCAGCGGCCCGGTGGAAAACTGGCCGATGATCTCAAACACCGTGCGCGTGTAGTAATCCAGCCCGCGAACCAGCCGCTTGTCAATGGTGTAACCAATACCCATCGCTCTTAAAAGCTTCTCAAGATCGGCGAAGTGCGCCGCGCAGTCGCCGCACAGCCTATCAAACGTGGTGGGCGCGTCCTTGGTGAGCGCTTGGCAGGAGGGGTCTTTGCAGTCGAGGATGCGCATGGGGTTTTTCTCATACCGCGTGCCGCAGGTCGGGCACATTTGAGGCATCAGGGGCTCGAGAAACGCCTTGAGCGCTTGATTGTAGGTTTTCCGGCACTCCGGGCATCCGATGGAGTTGACCGTCAACGCAAGCTTTGTGATTCCCAGATTCCTAAACACCGACATGGCTACGTCGATAACTTCGGCGTCCACCGTGGCGCTCTTCGCGCCGAACACCTCCAGACCGAACTGATGGTGCTCCCGAAAACGGCCCGACTGCGGCTTTTCGTACCTGAACACCGGGCTGTACATATAATACATCTTCATCGGCTGCGGGTCGTTGGCCATGCCGTGCTCAAGATACGCACGGACCGCGCCCGCCGTGCCTTCGGGCTTCAGGGTGATGCTGCGTCCGCCCTTGTCCTCGAATGTGTACATCTCTTTTTGCACGACATCCGTCGTCTCGCCAACGCCGCGCATAAAGAGCTCCGTGTGCTCAAAGGCGGGCGTTCGGATTTCGCGGTATCCCGCCAGATCGCACACGCGGCGCATGACGCCCTCGACGGCATGCCAATGCGCGCTCTGCCTCGGGGTGACGTCCTTTGTGCCCTTGGGAGCTTGTGTTAGCATGTCATCGCTTCCTTCTTTGTTGAGGCGCTCGCCCTGTGAATTTCACTTTAGAATACCCCAACTCGCGCGCGAAGGCAAGGCCGCAGCACAAAAAACCTTTGTGCTGCTGTCTGCGACTAAGGGTGTTCCCCGCACATGCACAGGATGACAGCGCGATTAAGGCGCGATTTACGGAATTGCCTTGTCATTTTGAAGCGCCGGCACGACGCCGAAGATGTGATGGTATTCCGCCGTTTTTTGCGCCGAAGGAAAATGGGCTCCTGCGGCGAATATTTCGAATTGTGAAAGGATGGGATATGATGCGTTTTTCAAACGCGACTTGCTATTATTATGAGTTCACCGCGGAAGAGGCCATCCGGCACTTTGCCAACTCCGGATGGGATTGCGTTGAGCTGTCCACCGAACACACCGCCGAACTGATCGCTCGCGGAGAAAAACCCGAGAAGACAGGCGCGGCTTTCATCCGTCACGCGCACGACCTGGGCGTGGACATTCCGCAGGCGCACCTCGCGCTCCAGTGCGATATTACCGATGATCATGGCGGGCAAGTCACAGACATGCTCAAAGCGTGGCTTGAGCTGTACGCGGCCATGGGCGTGAAAACCGCGGTGCTCCATCCGGGCGGACACGTGCTGTGCAGAAAGAATCCGCATGTGAGCGCTCGCGAACTTTTCGACCTGCGCATCCAAGGGCTTACAAAGCTCGTGGGATTCATCAAGGACACCGACATGAGCATTTGCCTTGAGAATGTGGGCTATATCGGCTGCGCCGAAGAGATCAACGAACTGATCGATCCCATCGGCGATACCCACCTCGGCATCTGCCTTGATACGGGCCACCTCAACATGACGTTCTGGAAAAACGACGCATGCCTCCCGCAGTACCGCCAAGGCAACTTTATCCGCGCGGCTGGCAAACGCCTGCGCGCCACGCACGTCCACGACAACGACGGTTCACGCGATCAGCACATCATGCCATACACCTACGGCAACGTCGACTTCCGCGAGATCATCCTCGCTCTGCGCGAAATCGGGTACGGCGGGCTGTTCAACCTCGAGATCCCGAGTGATGCCCGCGATACGCGCACGGACATCCCCTACCCACTCGGCATGCGCTACGTCAAATCGCGTTACCTCATCGAGATGTACAAGTACATGACAACAGGGCTTCTCGAAGACAGATAAGCGAAAAAATTTCCCTCCGTCATCATCACGACGGAGGGAGATTTTTGATTACGGCCAGTCGGGCACAGGCACCCAATGGCATTTTTGGGCCGAAAACTGCGGCGGCGCGATCTCGCTCTGCTTCCATGAGATCTGGATATCGCCGCTCACATCCGTCAAAACCGCGACGCGCCCGTCGTCCTCCACTTCGTACGCCATGCTCTCGCGGGGGATGGTGTCGCTTTCCACAAACGCCGAAAAGTGCGCGCCGTGCCCGCCCGGCTCCATGATGAACCGGAGAGTCGCGCGGTCGAGCCCGCGCACGACGATCCTGCGCGACGTGTCCGGCATCCTCGGATGCGACTCCTGGCACGAAATCTCCCCGTTCTCCTGCGCGACGAGCACGCGGCACTCGTGATGCCACGCGCGCGGCAGGTGATAGACGGCCACGCCGCCTTCGAGCACAGCGTCTCCCTCGCACAGAATGGGCGCGCCCATTGGTAGCCGTAATCGCAGCGCGACGGTTGCCTGCGGTGAATAGCCCGAGAACGTCAACCCCCATTTGTGCCTCGCGCAGAGCACGAGCGGTTCGCGCGTGGACACCGACGGCTTGTCAACGCCGAGGGTGATTCCAAACAACGAGAGCATTTGCCGGGGAAGCGCGTCCACAGGGTACGCCTCCGAAGGCGGACACGCTTTGGGCAGACGGCTCGCTTCGCCGCGGTAATTGTACGTTCCGCGCACCCAACCGATTGACCCTTGCCCGTTCACGCCTTTAGCAAACGTGGCAATCGCCCGCGCGCTGACACCCTGCCGGGCGAGCGCTATTAGCTCCGCGCCGCCCGCGTACGATGTGCCGATTCCACCCGCCGAAACGAGCGCGCGGTGCTCGAACGTACCGGCCACCGTCCCATGGCGGGCGGAGTCGCAAAAGCGTTCGCCCTCATACGCAAACTCGCCTTCGAGCTGCGCATCGTGCGCAACACCGATGCGCGCCAGCAGCGCTTCCGACGCATACGCCGTCGGGCCGTACAGCAGCAGATTGGCGCCACCTTCCACCGCGCGCAAAAGCGCATACTCAAGCGCGGAGCCACCGTCGGGTACGGGCGAGAAGAGTACGGTGCGCTTGAACGTGTCTTTGCCCGTCTCAGCGAGCGCGGTGAAGCTCCTCGACGAAACGACCGTGCCCAGCGGAAGGCCGCGGTTGACCGCGCCGCAGACGTACCAGTCGCCGAAGAACACCTCGTCCACGCGCCCTTCCAACGCCATGTCGTGCAGTTCGTCAAACGGGTACACCCACGTCACAAGCCCGGGTTCATCGGGGAAGTCGTCGAGCGCGCGGATGATGTGGGGCGTAACCTCAATCGGGCAGCGGTCGGGCAGATCGCCGTAGCTGTTATCGGCGGAGAGAAAGTTGACAGATGTCGGCCGCGTGACATCCCCGTTTTCATCGATGCGCGCAATGGCCAGCGGGAGGTAAATGTCGTGCGGCCAGCGCCCGTAGCGGTCAAACCACGGAGAGTTGAGCCACCACGGGTCGTGCGTGTAGAACCGAAAGGGCATCAGCCCCGAGTCAGGCAGCTCCGCGATGTGCGACATCCAGCCCACAAGCTCAAGCCCATAGTTGCCGTTGAGCGCGGCCCACGGCGAGTTGGGCGGCGCGGCCAGATCAAACCCGCCTTTGTAGATCGCGCGAACTGGCGAACCGTGCGCCGCGATGTCCATCCCCGTGGACAGGTTTGAGCCGCGCGTCTCGATCCTGTTTTTCGGGCACTCAAGGCGGAACCGCGTCCAGAAAGAGAGAATTTCCTCTTGCAGCGGGCCGATGCGCGCAGCATCGAAACGCTCCCCATCGAACACCTCGCCCGTTGCGCTCCACGCGTGCAGCGCGAAAGCGAAGCCGTTGGAGAACCAAATGTAGTCGATGCCCATATCCTCCATGAAAATGCGGCTTTGGCGGCCCAGAAATGTCCCGAACGCCGTGCCTTCGGGTATCCCTTCCGGATAGCCGGCGTACGCGCGCTTTTCAGCGCTCAAAACCGTGTTGCACGCAACCCAAAAGAACCGTGATCCGGTCAGCCGCGTGGGCGCGATTTCCTTGTGCCGCTCATACTTGAAGTCCGATTTTGCGAACTCCGGCCCTGGATCAAACGTCGTGCCGATCTCCACCGGCTTGCCCGTGATGCGCGTGCCTTCCTCCCGAAGCGCCGCGCAGATGCGTTTGAGCCATCCGTACGTCATGCGCGCCGGCTTTTCAGTGTACAACGCCGGCTCGATGTGCAGGCTGATCACATCGGAGCGTGCATCCCGTGCCGAAGCGGGATTGGCAATCCCGATGAAGTACGCCCATTCGAACGACGTCTCCTCATTGCCGTCGTAGTCCAGGATCTCACTGCCATCCGACGACCACAGCATGACCGCCACCGACGCGGCTTTCCCGATCAGCGGCAGCCACTGGGTAAACAGCTCGCGCGCAACCGCGCGGACCGCGCCCTCCTCAAGCACCTTAAAGGGTTTAAGGCTCAGCTCAAAGCACACACGATCGACCAGAATGTCCACGCTCATTTCCCCCTCAGCGCACGATGGCGCACTCGATACCCAGCGCGAAAGCCACCTTGGCGATCAACTCCGCGCGATGACCGACGCCTAACGCAAAGTGATGCGTCGGACCTTCTGCGAGCCAGCGTTTTAAGAACGTGATCGCATCCGGCTGAAAAAAAGCGCGCGTGTTGGTGTTGCCTGTGGGCGGGATCGGCCCCGCCACGCTCTCCCCTTCGCCCAGGATGAACTTAAAGCTCCCGTCTGCGTTCACGCCGATGCCCAGCATGGTGATCGGTCCTTCTTTGATTTTAAACTCAACCGACGCTCCATATCCCGGTTTGCCGTGGTACTTGACCAGCGAGCGCAGCGCGGGCTTACCATCGGCGATGCGCAGATGATGCGGACCGTCGTGCCCCACGAGGATGAAACCTTCCGCAAAGTCGAGCGGGTGGAACTCGGCGAAGCTCCCGCCCATATCGAGCGTGTCCATAATGAGCATGGCCACGCAGGTCTTGAGGTCGAGCTCCCCGCACATCGGAAAGCCGGATGCGCACAAAAGCGAGTTACCCACGATAAAGTTGGTGACCACCTTGCGCGTGAGTGAGTCCGGCTCGCCTTCGTAGTAGTACGCCATGCCGTCCAGCTTCTTCTGCGCGATGAACGCATCCAGCGCGCATGACACGCGAGAGGCGGCATCAAGGTCCGCGGGCGTGAGCTTGCGCGTCACGGAGTCCGACTTGGGCTCAGGCGTATCAAAAAAGGAGAGGATG
>JAVBRD010000028.1:0-36739 GCA_031548365.1 Eubacteriales bacterium | reverse complement strand
TATAATATGTTTGCCCCCCAAAGACAAGATCGCCGTTAGTGCGTTTCTTCTTTTCAAACGCTGGAAAGAGAGTATAATGCATACAAGCCGTGTAAATGAGGAGTGAACCGCGATGTATTTTGATCCGGGCATAGGGAGTATGATCGTTCAAGTCGTTGTGGCGGCCATTGCAGCCGGGGGCGCAATGCTGCTCATGTTCAAGCGCAACATCAAAGCATTTTTCGCGAAAAAGAAAAAGGGACGGAACGCTCGCGATGACGCGTGACGCTACGCCCGATGCCGCGTCGTTCCGCGATCCTTCCGGTGTTGTGTTCCGGCGCGGCGGAACGGTTTATCGGCAGATCAATACCGGATACGCCGAGGCGTACCGTCACTTGATGAACAGCGGGCTCTACGGCGAGCTTACGCGGAACGGCTTGCTTATCCCTCATGAGGAAGTCACAAACGAACCGCCTCTTTCCGGGTGCGCTTTTGCGGTCATCCGGCCGGAGCAAATACCGTTCATTTCTTACCCGTATGAATGGCCGTTCGGCTTTTATAAAGACGCCGCGCTCACCACGCTGCGCGTCCACAGGGTTGCGCTTGAGCGCGGCATGGCGCTTAAGGACGCGAGCGCTTACAACATTCAGTTTTATTCGGGACGCGCCGTTCTCATCGACACGCTCTCCTTTGACTTTTATAGGCCGGGAGAGCCGTGGGGGGCTTACGGCCAGTTTTGCCGGCATTTCCTGGCGCCTCTTTTGCTGATGGCGCGCGTGGATGTTCGGCTCTCCGGCATGATGCGGGAGTACATCGACGGCATTCCACTGGATTTGGCGTCGCGTCTGCTCAAGGGGGGCGCGCCAAGCCTTGCGGTTTGGCAGCACATCCACCTGCACGCGGCCAGTGTGTCGAGGCATTCCTCCGACGGAAGAAGCGCGTCGCCCGTTAAGCCGCCGGAGATCAGTCCGTTTGCGCACAAGGCCATGATCGACAGCCTGATCGCGTGGGTAGAGCGCCTGACTGTCCCGCGCATGGAGACCGAGTGGGGTGACTACTACGAGAAAACCAATTACTCCGACGCCGCGGCCCAGGCCAAAGAACACCTGGTAGCGGATTTCATCGGGCAATGCGCGCCCAAGACCGTCTGGGACTTTGGAGCAAACGACGGTCGGTACACACGTATCGCGCGCGACGCGGGGGCGTTCACGGTCGCGTTTGACATGGATCCCGTGGCGGTGGAGAAGAATCACACGCGCGTGAAGCGCGAAAAGGACGCGCACATGCTTCCGCTGTTGCTGGATTTGACCAATCCGAGTCCGAGTATCGGCTTTGCAAACAAGGAGCGGGGGAGCATCCGCGAGCGGCAGCGTCCCGACGCGATCATGATGTTGGCGGTCATCCACCACATGGCCATCTCCAATAACCTGCCGCTCCCGCTCATCGCGGCGTGGCTGTACAGCCTGACCCGCCACCTGATCATCGAATTTGTGCCCAAGGAGGATTCCCAGGTTCAGGTGCTGCTCTCAACCCGGCAGGACATCTTCCCTGAGTATACGCGGGAAGGATTTGAGTCGGCTTTTTCCATGCATTTTGAACTTCTGCGTGTTGAGCCCGTGACGGGTTCACGCCGTACGCTGTACCTGTTGAGCGGGAAAGCCTAAACCCGATAAGGCCTGAGCGCGGTAGCAACACATTTCGAGGAATTAAGCCGCGAGCTCAGTGGCTTCGTTTCTTGTTTGGAAGGCTGCGTCTACGGACGTCCGACTACTCGGCGCACGAGCTCCCGTGGCTGTCGCCGTTCGCGCTCATGGCGGATACAGCGCCGCGCGTCCTTAGGAGTCGTTAAAAGTCATGACAGCAAACCGTGCTGCAGTGCTCCGCGTGGTCAATCAGCCATGATTTGAGGTTGCCGCGGGTAGGCGTTATGCGCATGGTATCGACAACCAGGCGCTGGGCATTGTTTTCGCACATGGCCCGGCCGCATGCGCTTATCACGACCGAGTGAGTCAGGCGAACAGCGTGTCCAGTGATGCCCAGCGTATATGTTGATGGGAGCCAATCCGGCAACCAAGTGATCGTTTGCAAACTCCTCCCCAAACCAGATCAGGGGCGCTCTCTCTGTTTTCGCCAGAGGAGCGCCCCTGACTTTCTTGTCTTGTCTCTCGCCCCGTTCGGGAGTACAGCGGCAGGAAGCGAAACGCAAAACGGACGCGTTCAACCATCGGCGCTTTCGGCTTGTTCGGCGCGCTTGAGCGCGTCGCGGAGGATCGCGGCATCGTTGCCGCCCGTGGCACGCCATTACCAGCCTTGGCGTTTTTGGTCATGTCCTCGAAATCGGCGGCGTAGCCCAGTTCACCTGCGACGTTGTGAACTCGTCGCGGTCTTTGAGAGGTCAAACAGCTCTTTTCGGCACAATACAGCAACCATGAAAGTTTGTCTTAGATTTTATGAAACTTCGTGCCAAGTGTTGTACAATCGAATTACACCAAACAATTGTTTGGATAAAATGGGAGGTGCTCTGAATGGTGATCGGAAGCAGCCACAGGGAAAGGCGGGACAGCACATGATTGTACACGACATACTGGTCAGCGCGCGCGGAAGGCTGTTGGGCGACTGCTCGGCGAGTGTCGTCAGCGGGGACGACAACGTGCATGTGCTGAGCATTCGCGTGATGGACGGGGAACGGGACACGGACTATGGCCTGTTTGACGCGGTGGCCCTGCGCTTTAAACGCGCGGACAACATCGCGTGCGAGGGCATTGGCCAGTTGACCGCGAGCGGCGTGGTCTACACCCTGCAGAGCGCCGAACTCGCGGTGCCCGGAGCGCTTACGTGTGAGGTGAGGCTGTATTCCGCGGACGGTTCTCGTCTGACGACGGCACAGTTCGCCATCCAGGTCCGTGCCGGACTGGACGGTCCCGTATCCGTCCCCGGGGAGCTGAACACGCTGGCGCAGTTGATCACACAGACGCAGGCGCAAATGAGCGTCGTGCAGGGATGGATCGACAACCCGGCGCAGTTCAAGGGCGATCAGGGCGAGGACGGAACAAGCTTTACGCTGCTGGGGCTGTATCCCACGCTTGCCGCGCTCCAAGCGGCGCACCCTTTCGCCGCCGTCGGCGACGCGTACGCTGTGGGTTCAACCGGCGAAAACCATGTATATGTGTACGGAGAAGGCGGCTGGACGGACTTCGGCAGACTCCAGGGTCCGGCTGGCCCAAACGAAATCAACGCGCAGACCGCCGCCGCGGGGTTCGGGGAAGGCTCCTATCTGGGCAGTGTTGGCGGAAAAGCATCGGCCATGCCCGCGCCCATCCCGGCGTCGCAGAAAGGCGCAGCAAACGGCGTTGCATCGCTGGACGCGGGGATGAAGGTGCCGCTCGATCAGCTGCCGCAAGGCGCGGGAAACGGACTGGACGCGGACAAGCTGGACGGGAAACACGCCAACGAGTTTGCTCAGGTGCTGTCCAGCGGCCTCGTCGCGCCGACGTGGTACGACATGGTGCTGCAAAACGGGGCGACCGTGAGCGGCAGGAAACCACAGTATTGCAAAGTCAACGGCGTGGTTTATTTTCGCGGTAACGTTGCGATTAACACAACTGCGGATATACAGTTCACGACGCTTCCCGTGGGATACAGGCCTGGACTGGATTCCAACTACGGCAGCCTCGCGCCCAGCGTAAGCGGGACAGGGGTGAACCGCGGGCTGTGGTTTTCCCATACTGGGGGACTGTCGGCAACAACGGGCGCTGTCGGAGGAGCCTTGTCGGCCGCGTCGACCTATAGTCTTGCCTCTATACAACCCTATTTGGCGGAGGGATAAAATGAACGAGTATTACCGTTATGACGCGGATGGGTATTACATAGAACCTGTGCACGCTTCGGAATGCCCGGAGCGTTGCACGCCCGTGCGCCCCGTTGATGGCCTGTACTATGCGAAATGGACGGGTAACCTGTGGGTAGAGACCGGCACGCCGCCGCCCCTCGCACCGGATACGGAACCAAACGCGGAAGACTTGATCACGGCGTTGCTGGAGGGATACCAAAATGGATAAGCGTCAAATCATGCGTGAGTTGGGCGCTGCGGCCAAGGGCGGCGTCCGCGTGTCGGCCATCATGTTCGTGCTGGAGGCCGAGAGTGAAGCGTGCCGCTTTGATGCGCAGACGCTCATCGACAACGCCCATGTGTTCGTGGGATGGGGCGAGCATTACACCGGCAAACGCGGGAGCATCGTGCGGGACAATGGCGGCCTTTACAAGGCTCTACACGACGTGGGCGCGGGGCAGAGCGCATTCAGGCCGTCGGAATCGCCTTCGTTGTGGAAGGCCATCGGCGATCCGGCGGACGAGTGGCCCGCGTGGAGCCAGCCGATCTCGGGCGTTGACCTGCCCTATCAACCGGGCGACAAGGTGAGCCATAACAGCAAGCGCTGGACGTGCGACGAAGTCAGCAATTTCTACGAGCCCGGCGTCTGGGGATGGACGGAGGTGGCGTAGCCTGACCCTGGCAAAAAACAGCCCCGGCCATTCGCGGCCGGGGCTAGGCGAAAATCGATGGCTTTACTGCTTTAGGTGCTCAATATTCGCAAGCGTATTGTAGAAAACAGCCATCATGAGGTGGTCGAAGATCATGTGGACGTCCTCGGTGATCTGCATGCTGCGCACGGGGGCGTGGAGGGAGACATCGCACAGGCCGCGAAGTTTGCCCCCGTCAAAGCCCGTGAGCCCGACGACCTTGTTGCCGCGCGCCCGCGCGTACTCCACGGCGTTGATGACATTGGGAGAATTTCCGCTCCCGGAAATGCCGATCACCAAGTCGCCCGGGCGAAGCCGGCCTTTGAGCTGGAAACGGAACACCTCGTCAAAACCGATGTCGTTGGCCACGGCCATGACGGTGGGGACGTTGTCAGAGAGGCAGATGAACCGGAATTTTTTTTGCGTGTGCTCGGACACGCCCTTGTTGAAATCATTGGCGAAGTGAGAGGCGGTGGACGAGCTGCCGCCGTTGCCGAATATGTAGATGTCCTTTTCCGCCTCGAAGGCTTCGTGAAGCAGGTTGAGCGCGGCGCTCACCGCTTGAGGATCCAGCGCGAGCAAAACGTCGATTTCCATTTGGATGTAGTTCTTGACCAAGACCGTGTAATCCATTTGCGTCACCCCATCTATGAAGATCAAGCTCGCCGGGCGAACTTTACTTTTTCTTAATGCGCGCCCGCGCCCGCCGGAACGTGCGCAAGACGCACGAACGCAACGACGCAACCGCGACCGCGGCGGGCATGAGCCGCTTGAGCGGAAGAAGGGGTGAATCCGGCAAGAGCGCGGCAAGCGCGCCCGGGTCCCACACGCGCTGTGTGCGGGGGTCGGCAAAGCCGAAGTTCTCAAACGCTTCCCAGTATATATAGCCCAGGCCCGCGCGCTCAAACTCTTCGCGCGCGCATGCGATGTGCGCCATGCGGTCGCGCGTCCGCGCGGCGCGGACGCAGCCGAACTCCACTACGAGCACGGGGCGTTCGCGCAGGTTTCCGCGCACAAGATATGCCCGAAGTACCGAACGGACGGCGCGGCGCTCGGAATTGGTTCCGCGCCAGCGTACGCCTGAAGTCATCGTATAGTACCGCGCACCGCGATCACTGGGCGCGAACATGGCGGAGCCTTGCTGGCAAAAAACGCTGGGGTGGTAGGTATGGATATAATCGATGAGCGCGTCGTCCTCCTCCGGATTGATAATCCAAGGGGACAAGCAGGCATGCGCTTTAGTCAGGTTGCGCAGGAGGACGGGACGCGTTGGGTTTTTTTCGCGAATGATGGCCAGCGCACGCGGTGTGACTGTGCTGAGCGCTTCGTTGGATTCTTTGGTGAGCGTGCTGTCAGGTCGGAGCAGGGACGCGGCCTCGGAAAGCCTTCCAGCCATCATCAGGTCGGCATGATCCGCGCGCAGTTGATCAACGGCCGTGGAATACGCCTCGAACGAATGTCCATCCACGTCTTCGCTGTTCAGGTCAAACGCCTGCGCGCTGACCGTGCCATAGATGTTGTGCGTATAGTCGGCGAACGGCTGAAACCACAACTCATGATCCGGAATACCCGCAAAACGCTGGCCGACCTGACGCCATACGGCAAATACGCGGTTATGGGAACCATTAGGATCATGTGGAGCGTACGCCGCCTTGTGGTGGTCAATGATGGCCAGCAGCCCGTGCGAGCGAACTTCGTCTACGGCGCGCGCCACCACATCCAAAAAGTCTCCTGCGATCTCGTGGGACGGCTCCGGCCCCATGAACGGGTTCCAGTTGATGGGCAGCTTAACGGTGTTGAACCCGGCGCGTTTGGCCCAGGCGATCTGGCGGTGGAGCAGCGACTCGTCCCATTGTTTTCGGTCGGTCGGCCAGTGCACAAGCGTGGCGATGTTGACGCCGCGCACGGCGGCCACTTTGTCAAACAGCGCCTGGAGAGCGGGGGAACGCCGTACTTCTTCTTCCATGATCTTCCTCCTGACGATCATCAAGCCCGCCGCGCGACTCTATTCGCGAGCGATGCCCGATCTCCGGAAATGAACGTCGCGCACTTTACGGATTAATCCTGTGGTTGGTAGACGGGCAGCAAATCTTTGATACATGCGCGAACGTCGTCTTTTTCGTCCAGACAGTGATGCAGAGCGTCTAAAATCCGTTCCCGTTCCTCGTCCGAGGGGATTTCTGAATGCGCGACGAAGATTTTATCGCTGGCGGTCTTTTCCGTTCCCTCTCCCGCGATGAGCAGCTCCTCATAGAGCTTTTCGCCGGGGCGAAGGCCCGTGCACTTGATTTCGATGTCCTGACCGGGCGTGAGCCCCGCCATCTCAATCATGGAGACCGCCAGGTCGTAGATTTTCACGGGCTCTCCCATGTCGAGCACAAACGTCTCGCCGCCGCGCGCCATGGCCCCGGCCTGAAGCACCAAACGCGCGGCCTCGGGGATGGTCATGAAGTAGCGGATGATATCGGGGTGCGTCAGCGTCACCGGGCCGCCGGCTTCGATCTGCCGCTGAAAGAGCGGCACCACGCTGCCGTTGGAGCCAAGGACGTTGCCGAAACGCACGGCCACGAACTCCGTACCCCGGCCATTTAAGGACTGTATCACCAGCTCAGCCAGCCGCTTGGACGCGCCCATGACGTTGGTGGGGTTGACGGCCTTATCGGTGGAAATCATGACAAAGCGCTTGACGCCATGGGCGATGGCGGCCTGCGCGGCGGTGTGCGTGCCAAAGACGTTGTTGCGGATGGCCAGCTCCGGGCACTCCTCCATGAGCGGGACGTGCTTGTACGCCGCGGCGTGGAAGATGATATCGGGAGAAAACTCGGTGAGCACAGCGCCTAGCCGCTCGGAATCCTGCACAGAACCGATGCGCGCGAAAAGCGTGTCCGCGCCAAGTCTGTGCGCGATGGTCAGCTCGTTGATGAGGTTGTAAGCGTTGTTTTCCGAGATATCAAAAATGACCAGCCGCGCGGGGTCAAAGCGAGAAATCTGGCGGCAGAGCTCCGAGCCGATGGAGCCGCCGCCGCCGGTGACCATCACGGTCTTGCCTGTGATGTATGTGGCCATGAACGCGGGGTCGAGCACCACCTCGCGCCGCCCGAGCAGGTCGCTTACGTTGACTTCGCGCAGGCGGGTGACGGCGGCGTCTGAAAGGTCGCCCACGCGGCCCATGGTGCGCACCTTGAGGCCTGTCGCGGCGCAGGCCGAGAAAATCCGCTTGCGCTGCACCGTGGTGGCGGAGGGAATGGCGATGGCGATTTCCTGAACGCCGTGTTCTTTTGCGATGGCGCGAATGTCATCCACCTTGCCTAGCACGCGCGCGCCGCGCAGCGTGTGGTGGTGCTTCTGCGTGTCGTCGTCCACAAGACCCACCACGCGGTGGTAGGCTTTTGAGCCTTGGTTCTCGATGTCCTTGATGAGCATCGCGGCGGCCTCGCCCGCGCCCACAATCAAAAGAGGCGTCAGGTGCTCGCGGTTGAGCGCCAGCGTCAGAAACCGTCGTTTGGCCGCGCTCAGCAGCGAGGGCGCGACGCGCCACGCGGCTGCGAACGTGGCGAAAAGATAGAACAGGGTCACACCCATGATGGGCGAAAGCCAGTACCCGGCCACCAACCGCAGGCTTCCGAAGGCCAGCACGGACGCAAGCCACGCCGCGCCCGCAAGCCGGATGAGCGCGGAGAGCGAGATGTAATCCCACAAATCGTCGTAGATGCCAAAGGCGATAAAGGACACCGCGCAGCCCGCGCACACGGGCAGGATAGAGCGGAGGAACACCGGGAGATAACCCGCGTTGACTTTGAGCAGGTAATTGTATAAGAAGATGGTTACGGCGATGGACGCGACGATCACCGCGCAGTCAAGCGCGAGAGAGGCGAGTACCCGCATCAATCGGCTCATCCGGTCACGCAATCAATCACCCCCGGCATGTGATATAAGCAGTATAGGTTTTTTTCGCGGTTTTTTCAAGGACAATGAGCGCGCAGCGCGGAGGAAACAAGCTGAGAGAACCATAAACTTGCTAAAGCGTCCGTCGAATGTTATCATGATCATCGGTGATAAACGGCATGTATCGTGCGCTCAAGCGGGCCTTTGATATCGCAAGTTCCGGGGCGGGCATCCTTTTGCTTGGGCCTTTAATAATCGTGTTGTGGGCCGCCGTTCGTCTGACTTCTCACGGCCCGGGTTTTTTTAAGCAAAAGCGGGTGGGTATCGGCAAAACACGTTTCGGCATGATCAAGTTCCGCACCATGAGAACCGACGCCCCCAAGGACACGCCCACGCATCTATTGAAAGACCCATACGTGTACATCACGCCGGTTGGGCGCTTTCTGCGCCGAACCAGCCTGGACGAGCTGCCCCAGCTGTTCAATATTTTCGTGGGCGATATGAGCGTCATCGGTCCGCGGCCCGCGCTGTGGAACCAGGACGATCTCATCGCCGAGCGCGACAAATTCGGAGCCAACGACATTCGCCCGGGTTTGACGGGCCTTGCGCAGGTGAGCGGCCGCGACGAGTTGCCCATCCCGGTCAAGGCCGCGTATGACGGCGAATACCGGCAAAAGATGAGCATCGCTTTCGACCTGAGGATTTTATGGCGCACGGTGCTGGCCGTGGCTGGGGCAAAGGGCGTGAGCGAAGGGGGGCCCGGGACACCCGCATGAAAATGATCATCATCACCGGTGCGGGAAGCTACATCGGCGCGTCCTTTGAGCGCTGGCTCACCCAGTGGCCGGACGATTATCATGTGACGACCGTGGACATGCTGGACGGCCGCTGGAAAGAGCGATCCTTCGCGGGCGCGGACGCGGTGTTTCACGTCGCGGGGATCGCGCACGTGTCGGCGGACCCCGCGCTGAAGGACAAATATATGACCGTCAACCGCGATCTGGCGGTGGAAACGGCGAACAAGGCCAAGACCGAGGGCGTCAGACAGTTTGTGCTCATGAGCAGCATGATCGTTTACGGCGACCGCGCGGAGCGCATTGAGCTAAACACGGCGCCCGCGCCCTCTGATTTTTATGGCCAAAGCAAGTGGGAGGCCGATCAGGGCGTGCGCGCGCTGGCGGACGAAGCGTTCCGCGCGGCGGTTATCCGTTGCCCCGTCGTGTACGGTCCGGGGTGCAAAGGCAACTTCCCCCGGCTTTTACGGCTCGCGGATATAACGCCTGTGTTCCCAAGGGTGGGTAACGAGCGCAGCATGATCTACATCGACAACCTGTGTGAATTCGTGCGCGCGCTCATCGACGGCGGGCAGGGCGGCGTGTTTTTTCCGCAAAACGAGGAGTACGTTTCGACCGACGGCGTCATCGCCGCGTACCGCAAGCTGGCGGGAAAGCCGCTGTGGCTGGTTCCCGTGCCGCGCTGGGCGATCCGGCTGATGTGCGGGGTTCCCGCCATGCGCAAGGTGCTTGGAACTAAGGCTTACGCGCGCGGGATGACCGCGCCGGGAAATTATCAGACGGTGGGATTTGCAGAAAGCGTCAGGAGGACCGCTGGACGATGAAAATCCTGCTCGTTTCGCAGTACTTTCACCCCGAGCAGTTCCGCGTCAACGACATTGCGCAGGCGTGGGCCGAGCGGGGACACGAGGTGACGGTCGTCACCGGCGTTCCCAACTATCCCGCGGGAAGGTTCTTTTCGGGCTACGGCTGGTTCAGGAGGCGGCGCGAGAAATGGAACGGCGTGCGCGTTTTGCGGCTGCCCATTACGCCGCGAGGTAAAGGCGCGCTCCCCTTGGCGATGAACTACCTCTCGTTCGTGGTCTCAGGCTTTTTCTGGCAGGCTTTCACGCGGGAGCGGCCCGACATCGTGTTTGTCTACGAGGTTTCGCCCATGACGCAGGCGCTCCTCGGCGTGTGGCTGGCGAAAAGGCGTAAAATTCCGTGCTTCCTGTATGTGCTGGATTTGTGGCCGGAGAACGTGGAAATGCTATCGGGCATCAAAAGCAAGGCCGCGCTTGGCCTGATTGGCCGCGTTGTGGACAGGGTTTACCGGGGGTGCGACAGGGTCTTTACGGCCACCCGGAGCGCGTCCGCGGCCATCGCGGCGCGTGGCGTGCCAGCAGAGAAACTGGCGGTCTGGCCACAATACGCCGAGGAATTTTATCGCCCAGCGCCCCCCGGCGGGCCGGAGGAGCTTGCCGATTCCGTCTGGTTCACCGCGATCTTTGCGGGCAACGTGGGAGAGGCGCAGGGGCTGGACGTTCTCCCGCGCGCGGCGGCCATTTTAAAGGCCCAAGGCGCGCGTGTGCGGTTTGCGGTAGTGGGCGACGGCAGGTACAAGGAAACGCTCGTCCGAAATGTGCGCGAGGCGGGACTTGATGAACACTTCCGCTTTTACTCCGCGCAACCCGCGGCTGCCATTCCCGCGTGGATGGCCTCGTGCGGCGCGGCGCTGGTCGCGCTGGCGAAGAACCGCGTGTTCGAGACGACGCTGCCCGCCAAGGTCCCCTCGTGTATGGCGTGCGGCGTTCCCATTTTGGGCTGCGCGGACGGCGAAACCAAAGAAGTGATTGAACGGAGCGGCGCGGGGATGTGCGCGCCTGCCGGAAACGCGGAAGCGCTTGCGGACGCCGCGAGCGCCATGAGCCGTATGACGGATGAAGATCGGGCCGCCATGGGCGCGAGAGCGCGGGCTTACTACATGGCCAACCACGAAAAAAACGCGTTACTGGATCACATGGAGATACAGATGAGCGCACGCGTGGGGCGCATAACCCGAAAAGGTGGGGAAAGGGCATGAAGATTGCCTACGTCATCCTGGCTCACACTGACCCGGGACATATCCAAAGGTTGGCAAAAAAGCTGGCCGAGGATCCCCAAAATGCGGTTTTTATTCATGTTGATCTGAAAACCGACATCACGCCGTTTGAAGAGGCTTTGCATGGTTGTCCTTCGGTGTTCTTTGTGCAAAAGCGGGTCAAGGTGTACTGGGGCGGATTTTCCAGCGTGTCGGCGACGATTAACGCTTTCCGCGAGGCGCTGTCCCACGGGGATTTCGACCGGTTTGTGATACTGCAGGGTCTTGATTATCCAATACGTTCCAACGCGGAGATCAGTGGCTTTTTTCAGGCGCATCCGGATACGGAGTTTATAAACGCGATCAACGCGTCCCGTTCCGAGCAATTCGGGGTCAAGCATAAGTACAGGTACGTGTGGACGTGGGATAAGACGCCTATGAGTCGATTGTTTCTTGTCGTATTCAAAGTGCTGTATAAACTGAAAATGCCGCTGTGGTTCAAGCCCTGCCGCGTCCGAGAAGCGGGCGAAACATTCGAGATTTATGAAGGCTGGGCACACATCGCGCTGACACGGCGATGTGTGGAATTCGTAGTTCGCTTCCATGACAGCCACCCGAAGTTCAACAGGTTTTTTAGAACTGTGTATGCGTCAGACGAGTCATATTTCCACACGATTGTTTACAATTCGGAGTTTGCGCGCAACGCGACGTCGGACGGGCGAGGCGTGATCCGCGGTCATGCGTCCGCGCTGCTAAATTTGACATATTTCGAGTACAGAGGGTTGGTGAGGATATTCACGGAACCTTCGGAATTTGAGATATTTCGCGATTCAAGGTATCTGTTTTTCAGAAAGGCAAACTCCAGCAGTGGATGATTGCTGGACCTGATCGACGAGCGCCATCGCCAAAGTACGCGCAGCGAGGAAATAAATGAACAAGACATTTGACAGCAAAACCCTGCTCGTCACCGGGGGGACAGGAAGTTTCGGCAACGCGGTGCTGGGCCGGTTCCTGGAAACGGGCGTGCGCGAGATTCGCGTGTTCTCCCGCGATGAAAAAAAACAGGACGACATGCGCAAGCGCTACCGATCCGGAAAACTCAAGTTCTTCATCGGCGACGTGCGTGACGCGTCCTCCATTGATGAGGCGATGAGCGGCGTGGACTACGTCTTTTCCGCCGCTGCCTTAAAGCAGGTGCCCTCCTGCGAGTTTTTCCCCATGGAAGCCGTGCGCACCAACGTCATGGGCACGCACAACACGCTGCGCGCCGCCGCGCGCCACGGCGTGAAGAATGTCGTCTGTCTTTCCACCGACAAGGCGGTTTACCCCATCAACGCCATGGGCGCGTCCAAGGCCATGATGGAAAAAGTGATGATCGCCGAGAGCCGAAGCGCGGGTGACACCGTGATGTGCGGCACGCGCTACGGCAACGTCATGTGCTCGCGCGGGAGCGTCATCCCGCTGTTTGTCTCGCAGATCCGCGCGGGAAACCCCATCACGGTCACCGACCCGGGCATGACCCGATTCCTTATGTCGCTGCATGACTCGGTCGATCTGGTCATGTACGCGTTTGGGAACGCGCGCCCGGGCGACATTTTTGTGCAGAAAGCGCCCGCGTGCACGGTGGAGACGCTGGCGCGCGCGGTGTGCGGGTTGTTTGGCGTTCCCAATCACCCGGTGGAGGTCATCGGCACGCGACACGGCGAAAAGCGCTACGAGAGCCTTTTAACGCGCGAGGAAATGGCCGTGGCACAAGATATGGGCGGCTACTACCGCATTCCCGCGGATTCGCGCGATTTGAATTACTCGGCTTATTTTGACGCCGGGGAGCGGCGCGACGTGACGGAAGAATACAACTCCGACAACACCGCGCGGCTGGATGTCGAGGACGTGAAGGCGCTGCTCTTGAGGCTGCCCGAGATACAGGCGGCGCTCGGGGGGGCGGAGCTGTGAAGGTGCTGATCACCGGCTCCTCGGGGTTTGTGGGGAAAAACCTGGCTGCCACCCTCGCGCTGCGCGAGGGTGTTGAGATCCTTCGCTATGACTTAGGCACGCTCGAACCACTGGCGGATCTCGCAGCGCGTGCCGATTTCGTGTTTCATCTCGCGGGCGTCAACCGCCCCCAAGACGTCTCGGAGTTCCAGACCGGCAACGCGGAACTGACGAAGCAGCTGTGTGATATGCTGGTTAAAACCGGGAGAAGGACGCCGCTGGCGCTGTCCTCCTCCATCCAGGCAGCGATGGACAACCCGTACGGCGCTTCCAAAAAGGCTGCGGAGGACGCAGTGTTTTCCTACGCGCGCAACACGGGCGCGCCAGTGCTCGTTTACCGTTTGTGCAACCTGTTCGGCAAGTGGTGCCGCCCCAACTATAACAGCGTGGTGGCCACGTTCTGCCATAACGCCGCGCACGGTCTGCCGCTGCGCGTGGACGACCCGGACAAGACGCTTGAACTCCTGCACATCGACGACCTGGTCGCGGCGTTCTTGAGCGCGCTGGACGGACAGACCGTCCCCGGTTCGGACGGGTTCTGTCGGGCCGGACCGACGCACGGCGTCACGCTGGGTCGCCTCGCGGAGCTGATCGCGGGCTTCGCAGCATCGCGAACCGACCTGACCCACCGCTTCGACCGCTCGGAGCCCTTCGTGCGCAAGCTGTACGGCACATTCCTGTCGTATCTTGAGCCGGACGCGCTCTGCGTACCCGCCGACATGAAGACCGACGCGCGCGGCTACTTTACCGAGCTCATCAAGTCGCCGCTGTTCGGACAGATCAGCGTGTCCCGCACAAAGCCGGGCGTGACGCGCGGCAACCACTGGCACAACGCGAAGGTCGAAAAATTCATCGTGGTGGAGGGGCGGGCGATGATCACGTTCCGCAAAATCGGCGGGAGCGAGGTCGTAACCTACCCGGTAACGGGCGACAAGATCGAAATCGTGGACATACCGCCGGGGTATACCCACGCCATCAAGAACGTGGGCGAGGACGACGTGATCACGATTTTCTGGGCGGGGGAACTGTTCGACCCAGAGAATCCCGACACCGTCTTTGAGGAGGTTTGACGTGGACAAGCTCAAGGTCATGACCATCCTGGGCACAAGGCCCGAGATCATCCGTTTGTCCGCGTGCATCAAGGCGTGCGACCGCTATTTCGACCACAAGCTCTGCCACACCGGGCAAAATTGGGATTATACGCTCAACGAGGTGTTCTTCAGGGATTTGGGTCTGCGCGCGCCCGACTTTTACTTAAGCTGCGTGGGCAAGGATCTCGGCGAGACCATGGGCAACGTCATCGCGAAAAGCTATGAGCTTCTGGCCAGGGAGCGTCCGGACGCCCTGCTCATTTTGGGCGACACCAACTCCGCGCTGTGCGCCGTGTCGGCCAAGCGCCTCAAGATCCCGATTTTTCATATGGAGGCGGGCAACCGCTGCTTTGACCAGAACGTGCCCGAGGAGACCAACCGGCGCATCGTCGACCACATCTCCGATGTCAACCTGCCCTACACGGAGCACGCGCGCCGCAACCTCATCCGCGAGGGGCTTTCGGCGCAGTTTGTGTTTGTCACGGGCTCGCCCATGCGCGAGGTGCTGGAGCAAAATGATGCCGGCATCAAGACAAGCGGCGTGCTGGATACGCTGGGCTTTGAGAAGGGCCGGTACATCGTGCTCTCCGCGCACCGCGAGGAAAACGTGGACCATGAGGCGAACTTTAACGCTTTAATGGGCGCGGTCAACGCCGTGGCCGAGGAAACCGGACTGCCGATCGTGTTCTCCACCCACCCGCGCTCCAAAAAGCGCATCGAGGAGCGGGGGTTCAGGTTCCATGATCTGGTGAAGAGCTACCCGCCGTTCGGGTTCCACGACTATGTCCGTCTCCAGAAGGATTCGTATTGCGTGCTGTCCGACTCGGGCACGCTCTCGGAGGAAAGCGCCATGCTGGGCTTTCCGGCGGTACTCATTCGAACCTCAACCGAGCGGCCCGAGTCTGTCGACCGCGGGCGCGTGGTGCTGGGGGGGATCGACCGGGCGTCCGTGCTGCGCGCCATGGCCATGGCGGTCGCCGCGCGGGATATCCCCGCGCCCCTGCCGCAGGATTACGCCGACGCGTGTGTTTCTGAGAAGGTCGCGCGCGTGATTCAGGGGTATGCGGGGATTGTGAACCGGGTGATTTGGGGGAAAGGGTGATTGCATGACAAGGGCCTATCAAGTTTGTAACCATTGCGTGATGGACACCACCGATTCCAAGATCGTCTTTGACGAAAAAGGCGTGTGCGACCATTGCCGCAATTTTTACGAGAACATCAGGCCCAACTGGCACCCGGACGAGCGCGGCGCGCGTGAGCTTTCGGCCATTCTAGAGAAGATCAAGGCCGACGGTGCGGGCAAGAAATACGACTGCCTGATCGGCCTCTCCGGCGGTGTGGACAGCTCCTATGTCGCTTATATGGCCGTGAAAAAGTGGGGTCTCCGGCCCTTGATCTTCACGGTGGATACCGGCTGGAACCTGCCGGTCGCCGTGGAAAACTGCAATAAAATTATCTCCGCTCTGGGCGCGGACGTCCACCCGGTGACGCCTGATTTTGATGAGATGAAGGATCTGCAGCGCGCATATTTTCTCTCCCAGGTGCCTTATCAGGACACGCCGCAGGATCACGTCATTTTCGCATCGCTCTACAACTTTGCGGCCAGGAACGGTTTTAAGTACATTCTCACCGGGGGCAACTACGCCACCGAGTGCGTACGCGAACCGGTGGAGTGGGTGCATCAGAACGATATCCGGCAGATCCGCGACATCCACGGCCGCTTCGGGACGCGCCCGCTGGCCACGCTCCCCTTGTGCGGGATGTTCAAGTACCGGCTTTACTACCGCTACGCCAAGGGTATCCGCGTGGTCAAGCCGCTCGACCTGATCCCCTACGCCAAGGCGGACGCCATCGAGACGCTCAAGCGCGAGTTTGTGTGGACGCTCTACAAGAACAAGCACTACGAGTCGGTGTTCACGCGCTTTTACGAGGGCTGGTGGCTCATCAGGAAGTTCGGCTACGACAAACGTCGCGCGCACTTCTCAAGCCTCATCCTCACCGGGCAGCTTGAGCGGGAAGAGGCGCTTAAAATCCTTGGCGAGCCGCCGTACCCGGAGGAAGAGGCCATGGCCGACCTCGAGCTCATCGCCGGAAAGCTGGGCTGGACAAAAACGGAATTTCTAGACATCATGAGCCGCCCCAACAAAACGTATCGTGACTACAAATCCAGCTTGCCGCTCATCAATGCCGCCGTGAGGCTGGCGCGCGCGGTCGGCGTGGAGAGACGAAATTTCAGGTAAAAGGGGCCGCGATGAAGGTTTTGCTGGTGGATGTCAACTGCAAACGCGGAAGCACGGGAAAGATCGTTTACGACCTTTTCGCCGGGCTGCGCGCTGCCGGCCACGAAGCGGTCATCGCCCACGGGCGCGGGCCGCGGATTCGCGAGGAAGGGATTCACAAGATTAGCCCGGATTTTGAGGTATATGCGCACGCGCTGCTGACGCGCTTGACGGGGCTGACATCCTGCTTTTCCCCAATCGCTACGGCGCGCCTCATCCGGCTCATCCGCCGTGAAAAGCCGGACGTGGTTCATCTTCACGACATCCACGGATACTTCCTGAACGTGGTACAGTTGCTGAAGCATCTGAAAAAGCAGCGCGTTAGAACGGTGATGACGCTCCACTGTGAGTACATGTACACCGGAAAATGCGGCTACGCGTACGCATGCGAGCGGTATAAGGCGGAATGCGGGCAATGCCCGGAAAAGAAAAGCTATCCGACGAGTTTGTTTTTTGACTGTACCCGGTTTATGCTGCGCGCCAAGAAGCGCGTTTACAGTGGTTGGGACGACCTGACGGTGGTTTCCGTCTCCGAGTGGTTGGGCAATCGCGTCAAAGGATCCACGCTCGCGGATAAAAAACAGGCCGTGATCCACAACGGCATCGACACCGGCGTTTTTGCCCCGACAGCGGTTCCGGGGCTTCGCGAGCGGATGGGAGATGTGGGGAAAAAGCTGATCCTGCACGTCACCGGCGATTTTTCCGATGAGCGCAAGGGCGGCCGGTACGTCCTGGAGCTGGCGCGGCGCATGCCCGATGTGCACTTTACCATCGTGGGAAACCGGGACGCGGTGGACAATCTGCCGCCCAACGTCCACGCGCTGGGGCGCACGGAAAACCAGGAGGAGCTCGCCGGGTGCTATAGTGCGGCCGACGCCATGCTCATTACCAGTAAAATGGAAAACTTCCCCACCGTGTGCGTGGAATCGGTCTGTTGCGGAACGCCCGTGATCGGCTTTGATATGGGCGGAATCGCCGAAACCGCGCCTGATGGTTACGGTTTGTTCGTTCCTTTCGGCGACATGGACGCGCTGGAGACCGCCGCTCGCAAGGCTTTGTCAGGCGCGCTGGCCGACAGGGAAACGTGCGCGGGATTCGGGAAGGCGCGATATAGCGCGGATGTCATGGCGGCGAACTATCTTGCGCTCTATCGGGAAATGGTGAGGGGATGACAAGAATCATAAAAATCATGCACATCTGCCTTGCTTCATCCTACACCGAGAGCATGACCTATCAGGACAACATCCTGCCCGACATCAACGCGTCCGATGGGCATAATGTACTGGTCGTCTCCAACTGCTCGCGGTTCGAAGGCGGAAACCTCGTCCCGACCCCTGAAACAGATACGGTCTTGGAAAGCGGCGTTCGTCTTTTGAGAATACCCTACGATCGCGTTATCAACGCTTATGTCAGCGAAAAGGCGCGCAAGGCGTCGCGGCTCCTGCCCCTCCTGAACAGCTTTTCGCCCGACGTCATCCTCTTCCACGGCATGGCCGCGTGGGAGCTTCTGACCGTCGCGAAATACAAGAAAACACATCCCCACGTGCGCTTTTACGCCGACAGCCACGAGGACGCCAACAACTCTGGCCGCAACTGGCTTTCGCGGCACATTCTTCACGGGCTGTTCTACGGGGCGATTAACCGTAAAGTTTACCCGCTGATCGACAAGCTGTTTTACATTTCCTATGAAACTCGTGATTACCTGAAAGCCGTCTACCGGCTTTCCGAGGACAAGATGGAGTTTTTCCCGCTGGGCGGGCTTATTCCTGGGGAGAGCGAACGTTTGGCCACGCGCGCCCGCATTCGTGCGGAGCTTGGCCTTTCGGAATCCGACGTGCTGATTCTCCACACGGGTAAGATGGATCCGCTCAAGCGCACGGGGGAGATTCTCGCCGCGCTGTCGAACATAACTGAGAATAACGTGCGGCTTGTTTTGATTGGCTCTATGCCCGACAATGTCAAGGATGCGCTGGAAACGGCTATTGCAAAGGACTCGCGCGTTTCATTCCTCGGTTGGAAAAACGCGGAAGAGCTTATGGCCTATTTGTGCGCATGTGACATTTACGCGCAGCCGGGCAGTCAATCGGCCACCATGCAAAACGCCATGTGCTGCGGCGCGGCGGTGATGCTCTACCCGTATCCCAGCCACGAGCCGTATGTTAAAAGCAACGGATGGTTTGTAAAAACAGTCGACGATATGACTGCGGTTTTCCGTGAGGCGGCGGGCAATCCCGGTCTTCTTCATCAGATGGGCGGACAGAGCCTGAAAATCGCTCGGGAACTGTTGGACTACCGCAAGCAGGCCGCGAAGTTGTACCGGTAACTGTCACCCAAACGGAGGGATACCATGGAGTTTATTGACTTAAAAGCGCAGTACCGCCATTTGAGAGACGAGATTGACGAGGCCATCTCCTGTGTGCTTGCCCACGGCCAGTATGTTATGGGCGAGGAGGTCGGGCTGTTTGAGCGCGAACTCGGGGAATATTTGGGCACGCCCCACGTCGTTTCGTGCGCCAACGGTACGGACGCGCTACAAATGCTATACATGGCGCTGGGCGTTGGTCCCGGAGATGCCGTTTTCTGTCCGGACATCACGTTCATCGCCACCATCGAACCGGCCGTCATGCTCGGAGCGACGCCGGTGTTCTGCGATGTACGACACACGGACTACAACCTCTGCGCTCTGAGCCTGGAGCGACAAATCAAAGCTGTTTTGGCTGAGGGGCGCTTAAAACCGCGCGTTGTTGTTCCCATCGACTTTTTAGGCTGCCCCGCAGATTATGAGAGCATCGGGGCGGTATGCGAGCGTTACGGCATGACCATGATTGAGGACGCCGCGCAGAGCACCGGTGGATCTTACAAAGGCAGCATGTGTGGTTCTTTTGGACGCGCGGCGATCACGTCCTTTTTCCCCGCGAAGCCGCTGGGCTGCTACGGCGACGGCGGCGCGGTGATGACCGCAGATGCCGCGCTCGCGGACGTGCTGCGCTCCATACGCGTACATGGCAAGGGCTCAAGCAAGTACGACAACGTGCGCGTTGGCATGAATTCACGCCTGGACACGCTTCAGGCGGCCATTCTGCGGCCCAAGCTGCGCGCGCTCAAAGCTTTTGAGATGGACGCGCGGCAAACCGTCGCCCGCCGCTATGACGCGGCACTGGGTATGCGCTATCAGCTTCTGTCGGTTGCCAAGGGAAGTGTGTCCGCTTACGCGCAATACGCGTTGCTCGCCAAGGACACGCCAGAGCGTGAGCGCCTGCGCGCGCGCCTGACGGAGCGAGGCATTCCTTCCATGGTGTATTACCCCGCTGCGCAGCACACGCTCAAGGTGTTCGCAGGTGTCAACGCGTATGGCGAGACGTATGAGAACGCGATGGATTATTGCGCGCGCACGCTTTCGCTGCCCATGTCGCCTTACCTGACACCCGAAGACCAGGAGCGCGTGATCTTCACACTTACAGAGGATATAAGATGAGCGACTCGTATTTCGTCCATGAATCTAGTTTTGTGGACTTTCCTTGCACGATTGGAAAAGGCACAAAAATCTGGCACTTTTGCCATATTATGGCGGGGGCGGTGATCGGAGAGCAGTGCTCGCTGGGGCAAAATGTGGTCGTCTCTCCCGGCGTGACCCTGGGACGGGGCGTGAAAGTACAAAACAATGTGTCCATTTATACAGGCGTGTCCTGTGAGGATGACGTTTTTCTAGGGCCATCCTGTGTGTTTACAAACGTGATCAACCCGCGCTCCTTCATCGTCCGCAAGGATGAGTACAAGCCTACGACCATCCGCAAAGGCGCTTCTATTGGCGCAAACGCCACCATCGTATGTGGCATTACCGTGGGGCGTTATGCCTTTGTAGGCGCAGGTTCGGTTGTAACGCGCGATCTGCCCGACTTCGCACTGGCTTACGGGAATCCCGCGCGTGTAAAGGGTTATATTTGCCGCTGTGGCGCGGGCAAACTGGAATTTGCAGAAGGCGCGGCGACATGTCCCGCGTGCGGTATAGCGTATGAAATGGAAAGCGGGGCTGTGAGAGAAGCATGAGCATCAAGGATACGCTGCTCCAAAAGATCGACGCCCGCACGCTTCGCGCGGGCGTGGTCGGCTTGGGCTATGTGGGCTTGCCGTTGGCCGTGGAGAAGGCCAAGGCTGGGTTTAGGACCGTGGGTTTCGACGTACAGCCGAAGAAAGTTGATATGGTCAACCGCGGTGAAAATTACATCGGCGACGTGGCGGGAAACGACCTGAAGGAGCTTGTGGAGAGCGGCATACTCTCGGCCACGAGCGATTTTTCTTGCGTCGCGAGCATGGACTTCATCGCCATCTGCGTGCCGACCCCGCTGGATCGTCACCAGCAGCCCGACATCAGCTATGTGCGCAAAAGCGCGGAGGACATCTCAAAGCACCTGAAAAGAGGCACGATCGTCGTTTTGGAATCCACCACGTACCCCGGGACGACGGAGGAACTGATCAAACCCATTCTGGAGCAAGGCAGCGGGCTTGTTTGTGGAACAGATTTCTATCTCGGTTTCTCCCCCGAACGCGTGGATCCGGGCAACCTGCTTTATAAAACGAAAAACACCCCCAAGGTGGTGGGGGCGATCGGCCAAGACGCGCTGGAGGTCATCGCGCGCATGTACCGCGTGGTGCTGGACAGCGACGTTTTTGAGGCGTCCTCTCCCGCCGTGGCCGAAATGGAGAAACTGCTGGAGAACACCTACCGCAACGTCAACATCGGCCTCATCAATGAAATCGCAATTTTATGCGATAAAATGGGCATCAACGTCTGGGAGGTCGTTGACGCGGCCAAAACCAAACCGTACGGTTTTCAGGCGTTTTATCCTGGCCCGGGGCTCGGCGGACACTGCATCCCGCTGGACCCGTATTATTTAAGCTGGAAGGCGCGCGAGTACGGCTTTCACACATCCATGATCGAGGCCAGCGCCACCGTCAACGACCGAATGCCCGACTATGTCGCCGAGCGCGCGGCACGCATCCTTAACCGGACGAAAAAGCCGCTCAACGGCTCGCGCGTGCTCCTTTTGGGCGTTGCCTACAAGCAGGACATCGACGACTACCGGGAATCACCCGCGCTCAAGGTGTACGGTGCGCTCACGCGCGGGTTGGCGGTCGTGGATTATTATGACCCGTACATCCCGAGCTGCCACTACGAGGGACGAATGCTGAGGGGCCTCGCCATACTCGCAGAGGATGTCTTGAGAAGCTATGATTTGATCATCCTCACCGCGTCGCACACCATCGTAGACTATGAGATGGTCGCGCGCGCGGGCGTGCCTGTGTTGGACACTAAGAATGGCATGAAGGACATTGCGCACCGCGAACACATTGAAAGGTTGTGACGCTTGTGACCTACGCGCTCATCGGGTGCGGCCGCATCGCGCCAAACCATCTGGCGGCGGCGAACGCCTGCGGCCTTGACATCGCCGCGCTATGCGACATCCGCCACGATGCCGCGTGCGCGCTGTGGTCGGCGTCGGGCCTTCCGGGCACCCCCCCGGTGTACGCGGATTATCGGGAGATGATCCGCACGGTTCGACCGGAGCTGATCGCGGTCGCCACGGACTCAGGTATGCACGCGGAAATCGGGCTGTTTGCGCTGGAGCACGGGTGCCACGTCATCATTGAGAAACCGCTGGCCATGAGCCTTTCGGACGCCGACGCGCTCATCTCGGCGGCAGATCGTGCGGACCGTGTGCTGTGCGCTTGCCACCAGAACCGGTTCAACCCGTCCGTGCAAAAGATGCGCGAAGCGCTTGATCGCGGCCGTTTCGGGAAGCTCTCTCACATTGCCGCGCACGTTCGCTGGAATCGCGGCAAAGCGTACTACGATCAGGCGGCGTGGCGCGGGAAATGGGCGTCGGACGGCGGCTGCCTGATGAACCAGTGCATCCACAACGCCGACCTGATGCGCTGGATGCTGGGCGACATCGACGAAGTATACGCGCAGATCGAAAACCGGCAGCACCCCTATATCGAGGGCGAGGACGTAGGCATCGGCATTGTGCGCGGAAAAAACGGCGCGCTGGGGCTCCTTGAGGGCACGGTCAACGCGGTTCCAAAGAATCTGGAGGAAACGCTCTACATATTCGGAGAAAAAGGCATGGTAAAGGCCGGGGGTACTTCGGTCAACCTCATCGAGGAGTGGCATTTTTTAGACGGAGCGGATGATGAGGCCACGGTCAAATCAGAGTGTCGCGAAGCGCCGCCCAACGTGTACGGTTTTGGGCACACGCGGCTTTATAAAGACGTGCTGCGCGCTATATCTGAACGCGGAAAGCCGCTGGTCGATGGGCGGGAGGGGCGAAAAGCATTGGAACTCATCTTGGCGATGTACAAAAGCAAAAAGACCGGGCGGCCTGTCAAGCTGCCTATGGACGGGTTTGAAACCATGAAAATGTTAAGTGTTTTTTCATCAGGTATCGAGCTATGTTGAATCGCATGATGCTTGAGCGTTCGCGGCTGACAGAAGGAATAATTCGGTATGCTCGCGCGTCTGTGCTCGTATCAGGCGGCCTTGTAAACGTTCTACTTTTTTACATGGGTCTTGCTACGAAACAAAACGCAGCACGCTCCTTCTTATACGGGGCGTCCTTGGTTGCCCTTCTTGCTCTTTCTGCCTGCTACTTTCTCTACCTTTTCTGGCGGTTTCGCGAGCAGCGTAAGGCGACGCTCATTGTATGCTCCATCCCCGCAATTTTCCTCCTCTGCTATATTCGAGCGGCGTGGGCTTTGCCAACATCATCCGTCATGACCAATTTACGCGACTTCATGATTTTTTGTGTGCCCATGTACGTGTTTGCAATTGAAACCGCATTGTACTCAAAAGAACGATCCTTCATGGATGCGCTGGAACGGCTCGGCCTGCTGGTGATGCCTTTGTGCGCGGTGTATCTGGGAATGATGACCTACGTCAGCGTAAGTGGCGTAAAAACCGCGCCTATGGGGTTTCCGAACTTGGGCGTCATGACATATATGGATATAGCGTACACTCTGTTGCCGTTTCTGCTGGCCAACGTCCTCCAACTTTCATGGGGCGCGGATCCTGTATGGCCACTGGCTAAACGGACAGCCAACATCATCCGTTTTGTTTCCGCACTGGTACTCTGGCTTTGCATACTTACCTCGGCAACACGGGGACCGATCTTCTCAGTGCTGTTGTTCATGCCCATTCTACTGGTTTACTGCATCTTTCACAAAAAGCCCCTTTGTAAGCCTCTCATATGCTGCGTATCAATTGCCGCAGCATTTATCTTGTTTACGTTTGTGTTCGTTCCTGCCGGCATGGCAAGTCTGAGCGCGCGGGTGAACATAGTTGTTGGTGGAGTCTCTCGCGGCACGTTCGAGACATCGGACGAAGATCCACTTGCAAGAGCCAGCATTGACGACATGCTCGATTTACCTGTTCCCAAGCGCACGAATCGCGGGAGCACCGATGGCCTTGCCGCCCCACCATCTCGTCCGGAAATCCAAGGTGTAATTGACCGCATCACAAGCCGTTCGACATTGTTTACTCTTGCCATTAAGGAAAGTCTGCGCCATCCCACCGCAGGTCTTGGGCCGCTTGGTTTTATTGCTAAATACAGGACATACCCGCACTGCTTTCTCTTAGAAGCGCTGAGCGATCTTGGCTTGGTTTTTGGGCTGCTCATGGACCTTGCCATCGCATCGCTTTTCTTCCGGCTCGCATGGGTTTCAAAAACCTGTGCGCGCGTCGCTCCTGTCTTCCTTTTACTCAGTGGGTACATTGTCACGCTGCTTGCCTCGGGATCACTGTGGTCTTCCCCAATTCTCATGTTCGGTCTGTGTTACGCGCTGGGGATATGTCGACAGCCGCTAAGCGTAAGCAAAAAGGTCCTGTGACTTGAGTAGCGGATCGGTTATCAAAACCCTGCGCGTGATGCTCGTCTCCGGCGCGGGCAAGCTGCTGGCATTCGCCAGAAGCGCGGTTCTTGCCGCCATTTTCGGCGTGTCGTGGCAAACCGACGCGTTCATCATGGCACAGAGTATTCTTAACTTTGTCACGTCTCTCTCCAACGGGCTGGGGACCGTTCTTGTCCCCATTCGCGTATCCACCGTGGACATGGATGGAAATGACGCTGCCGACCGCTATGTCAGCTCCCTGATCCACATTTCGCTGGTCGTCTCTATTGCCGCGAGCGCTGTGCTGTTTGCCGCCGCGCCGTGGCTGGCCCGCGCGGTATCCCAAGGCGCGCCCGAGGATCAGGTCGGTTACACGCTGACCATGATTCGCATTTTTTCTCCGTTGATCGCGTTTTTTACGCTTTCTTCCATTTATTCGGGCGTGCTCAACGCACACAGCCGTTTTTTACCCGCCAATTTGGTTGGCCTGGCGCTCAACGCCGGCTGGCTTCTGGTGCCCCTCGTCGCCGCGAAATATTGGGGCGTGCACGCCATGGCGGCAGGATATGTGCTGGGCGTTGTGCTTCAGGTCGCGGTTCAACTCCCATTTTTGCGACGGATATTCCGTTACAGAGCTGACGCGCCTTGGCATTCATCCGCCGTAGAAAAAACGTGGCGGATGGCGGTACCGCTTTTTATCAGCTCCACCGCTACCAACATCGGAAGCCTGATCGAACGGTCCATTGCGCTGGGCGTTTCCGATGGCGGCGCCACCGTGCTGAGCTACGCATCCCAGCTGATCGCTATGGTCCAGGGCATCATCGTAGTCCCCATCGTCTTGACGGCATTCACGAGCTTTTCCGCACTGGCTCACTCGCAAGACAAGACCGTGCTTGCCAAGCCCCTGATGCAATCTGTCGAGCTGATGGCGCTGGTCTTAGCGCCCATCACGATGTGCTTTTTGTGCTTTTCATCGGATATCATCAGTATCGTCTACGAACGGGGCGCGTTTGATGCCGCCGCAAAGCAGCTCACCAGCGGCGCATTCTTCTTTTATGCTATCAGTTTGGTTCCCGCGAGCATGGGCATGATCATCACCCGGTGTTTTTACGCACTTCAGGACACAAAGACACCGCTTCTTATTGCACTCATCACATTAGCGCTGACCATTGCGCTGGATTTCGCACTGGTTTTGCCGTTGCGCGTTAACGGCATCGCCTTGGCAACGGCCATCGCCGCCACGATGCAATGCGGCATGCTGTTTTTTACCCTGAGAAAAAAGATCGGCGCGCTGGGGTTTACAGCGTTTGTCCATGACACAGTCAAAATCAGCGCAGCGATTGCGGCTATGGCGGTCGTGCTCCTCGTCGGCAAGACCGTAGCAACTGGGTTTTTGGCTTTGGCTATTTCCTCTGCGCTCGGAGTGGTCGTCTATGTGGTATTCCTTTTATGGCTAAAGGAGGCGCACATGATCCTCGTTCTGAACGAAGTGATGAGACAAATCCGTCGCATTGGGAGCAAAAAATGAAAAATCTACGATGGTGCAGAATATTAGTTTATCTGAGATTGTAGTTTGGGCGGTCGCTGTCTCCACGGTGGTTATGCTTGCTTGGATATGGCACCGAGTTAACCGACGAGGCCTTCTACATAGCCGAGGCGAAACTCATCGCTCAAGGCAATGCGCCCATCGCCTCCGTTTGGTCGCAGACGCCCGCATTTGCGTTGCCGTATTGCTGGCTTATTCCCCTTCACGAGTGGTTGTTCGGTGGTTCAGAAGGCCTGTTCCTGTATAGGTCTTACGACGCTGCGCGTGCGTCTGACGGCACAGCGCCCAAAGCGGAAGATGCATCCAAACAGGCATGGGAGTTTCCTGCCGTACGCTCGGTATTGTCTGACTTTCTTTATGAGAAAAAGGATCGATCGGAGCTGCCGTGCTCAAAGAAAACGCGCGAAAGCTCATGCAACGGGGGCAGGTGATCTCGTGTGATTCGGCGCTTGTGGATGTTGTTGCGGAGTCAGCGGCCTCAGTACGTGTTGTATTGCGGCGTGTTATTGCTGGAAGCTGTGCTCTCAGTTTATGCGGCGTTGATGATCCAGCGCACTGTGAACGTGCTGCTGTCAGATCCGCATGTGGCTGGCTCCATTGTGGCAGCGCTTTCCGCATTGCTTGCGGCGCGCGCAATCCTTTTCTTTATAACGAGAGGGCTGCTTACGCGGCTTAGCGCGGAGGTCGGGCGAGAAATACGGCTTGCGTTGTACCAAAAGGCGGAGAAGCTTCAACTGTCCGCGATGGATCATCTCAGGCCCGGTTTCCTGTTGTCATTGTACAACGATGACGTCAGCGCGATCGCCCGCTTTCTCTGCGCCCAATTTCCCGCTATGATAAGCGATGTTGCTTTTTTGGGGCTTTCGCTCGTTTACTTTATCGCACTCGATCCGCTCATCGCGTTCTTGTCCGTGGCGGTTGTGCTGGTGTCGTTGCCGTTTCTCCGTAAGCTCGCTAATAAACTGGGCATGGACAACAAGGCAATGCTGCGCGCGAGGGCGGAGCTGATCGCAGAAAATGAAAACCTGAACCGTAGCTTTCTGGATATCGGACTGGCCAACGCGCAGGAAAACATGCTGATCCCGCATGAGCGGCTGAGCGAGCAGCTGCGCGAATGCGAATATAAGCTGGAAAAAACGAGCGCCCAGAACAAGCTGCTGCTTGCTCTGCAGCACAATATAGGGCTGCTCTTTCTATTGTTGTTCACTGGCATATCCATTTCGATGGGCAGGCTAGACCTGGGCGGCGCGGTGGCGATGTACACCATGTACGCCCGTTTTTCTGGTGCTATCCGCAAAGGCAACAGTTACTTTGCGCTGTTCGCGACCGCGAAAGGCCACGTCGCACGGCTGGAACGTTTTTTTGAAAGTCCTGATGAAACCTATGTGGCGGATATGGTGCTCTCCGCTCAGCTCCCCATCTGCCTTGAGCATGTGTCGTACGGCTATTCGCAGGATCAAATCGTTTTTGATGATCTGTCCATGTGCGTAGGCGCGCGCGGCGTAGCGGCGATCATTGGTGGAAGCGGCAGCGGGAAATCGACTCTGGGCAAGCTGCTCTGTGGCTACACGCCTGCGTTCAGCGGTACGATCAGCTACAACGGCGTCGATTTTCATCAGCTGAACTTCCTCCGCCAGCGCCAAACGCTCATCTATGTTTCGTGTGACTTTTTCCTAATCCCGCAGCTTGTGTGCGATTGGCTCAATGTGGCCCCGCACGAGGCTGTGGCGGAACTCGTGCGTGCGCTCCGGCTAGAACATGTGATTCAAAGCGGCGGCGTCGGCTGGGAGCTTGCTCTTGATCCAGACGCGGGCAACCTCTCGGGCGGCGAGCGTCAGCGGCTCATTCTGCTGGCCGCGTTGTTGCATGATGCCCAGCTGTATGTGTTTGATGAAATGCTATCGGGCGTTAGCCTGGAAATGGCGCGCGAGATTCTCGTGTTTGTCCGCGCGCACAAGCGCGATTGTTCGCAGTTGTGGATTACACACCGCGTAGAGACGTTGGAGTTTTTTGACCAGATTTATTTTTTGGAAGACGGTACACTTAACGCTGGTACACACGAGACGTTGATGGGAATAGCCAACTATCGCCGCTTCGTAAAGGAGGCGAAAGATGTTTCATAACGCACTTGGCATGGTTTCACGAAAGAGGCAGTGCACGCTGTCCGTCGTCGTCGGGCTGTACAGCTTACTCGTGGTTGTGGTTCAGCTCATCCAGTTTTTTGCCTTTCGCGCTTTAGGCGGGCTGGGTACACAGGAAGCACTGGACGACTATTTATGGATACTCACGCTTTTGATTGGGATAGGCTTTGTAAACTTTCTGCTGGGCTATGGATTTGACCTTTTCCAAGCGCGCTATTTTGCGGCGTTCAAGGACGGATATCGCCATGCGCTCACTCGTGAGTTCCTTTACCTCGATAACGGGGAGTATGATAAAACCACGCCCTCCGACTGGCTTCAGGCACTGTTTAGCGACGTGGAAGCCAACGCGAAATTGACGAAGGAGGCCATCGGGCTTTTTATGATGCTTCCCTCCGGGTTCATCATGGTCGCTGTTTCACTGCGTGAAAGCGTGGTGCTGACGCTGTCCGTCATAGGCATCGGCTGCGCTCAACTCGCGCTGAGGGAGTGGATGAACAAGCGAGTGCTGAAGATGCTCGCGGCACAAAGGTCTACGCAAAAAAAGTGTCTTCAGCTCTTTCTTGATGCGATTAAAGCTTTACCGGCCACAAAATGGTTCAGTGCACAACCCCAAGCCCGCGCGCTGGTCGCGAGTTTCAACACCGGTCTTTATAACGCTGATATCAAGACCGGCGATGCGCAGATGCTGCTGCAGAGCATCGAAATCATCGCGCAATATGTGGGAGATATCGCTTTTTTCGGCCTTTCGGCCATTCTGCTCAGCCGTTCGAGCGTGGATATCGCTGGGGTTCTGGCGATATTTGCGGTTAAGCAAAGCTTCAGCACCCCTTTTGCCTTCATTGGGCCTTGGCGAACTGCTCAAAAGCAGGCGGCGCTCTATGGCGCAAAACTTGGGGAAATGCTCAACCGCTGCGTGCGTCACTCGTGGAGGCGAAAGCACTTTACACCCCTTAGAAGCTTCACTCAAGCCGATGCGGCCATCGAGCTGCGCGAGGTGTCGTTTCACTATCACGAGAGCAAACCGGTTTTCCTGGGGTTCAACGCCGAAATAAGGCAGGGGGCGCTCATCCGGATTGCTGGCGAGAGCGGCGCTGGGAAAACGACGTTGTTTCGCGTGATTGCAGGTCTTTGTCCACCCAACTCTGGCTCTGTGATCATTTTGGGCAACGATGTCGCGGCGCTCTCGCCGCAAGACATACGCCGACTGATCACATACATTCCCCAAAAGTACGCGCTTTTTTCGGACAGCATCCGCAACAACATTACGATGCGCAACGATGCAATCGACGTACGGCTTGTTGAGCAGGCAGCGAAGCTGGCCCGCATTGATGACTTCATTATGTCACTGCCTGACGGCTACGAGACGCAGATTGTTGAGGATGGAAAAAACATTTCGGCGGGACAAAGACAGCGTATTGCCCTGGCGCGCTCTTTTCTGCGGGATACCCCCATCTACCTGGTCGATGAAATCTCCTCGGCGGTGGACAACGTCACCAAAATGGAGCTTCAGGAATCCGTCGTACGGGTGCTAAGAGATAAAACAGCACTTATCATCTCGCATGACGCGTTCGCGACGTGCTTTGATCGCGTACTTACGCTGGGCACCAAACTGTGAACGCGAGAAAGGGGCTCGCCACCGTCTGGACGTATCGTCAAAAGCGCGATGGGAACGGCGTGGTGCATGTGAGCGGGGAAAGCATGGAGCCATTTATTGCTGATGGTCATACGCTTGTCCTCAGTCCAGCAACAAGCAAGGTTCGCAGTGGTGACATTGTTTTGTTCCATGATGAGCAACAGTTCGTGCCCTGCCGCATCGGTCACCTCAAGCCATCATAAGCGTCCTGCAAGGTTCGCAGGTCGATCTTTGTCATCGTCATCAGCGCTGCGTTGACGCGCCCGGCCCGGACAGGGTCGGCGGAATCACCCAACTGCTCCAGGTTCTGGGGAACGATCTGCCACGACACCCCGAACCGATCCTTCAGCCAGCCGCAGGGTTGCTCCTCGCCGCCGTCGGTCAGGCGATCCCAGAAAAAGTCAATTCCCGCCTGATCTTTGCAATAGACGATAAAGGAAATCCCTTCGTTGAAGGTGAACCCGTGCGGATATGCGTTGTCCGCGGCCATGAACGGTTGGCCTTCAAGCTGGAAGATCGCGAACATGACCGTTCCTTCCGCCGCGCCCGCGTCGCTGCCGTATCGGTGGATGCCCAGAACCTTTGCGTCCCCGAACATGCCGGAATAAAACCGCATCGCTTTCTCGGCCTTGCCGAAAACGCCTTCGGTGAACATCAGGTAGGGCGAAATCTTCTGCTTTTGCCCCGAAAGGCTGATCTGCCAGGAGACGCCATACTTGTCCGCCAGCCAGCCAAACCTCTTGCTGAACGGGTATTCCTGAACCTCCATCAGCACGCAGCCGCCGTCCACGAGCTTGTCCCAAAGCGTGTCCATCTGCGCCTCGCTCTCGCAATCCACAAAAAAGGAAACGGCGGGTGTGGGCTTGAAAACCGGGCCGCCGTTCAGCGCGCTAAACTCCTGCCCGCACAGGGTGAACCGCACTGTCAGCGGCGTACCGGCGGGAACGTCGGAGGGGAACGGGTTGTTCTCCACGTAATGCGTCACATAGTCGATGCGGCTGCCTTCAAACGCGGACACGTACAGTTCTGCGGCGCTGAGGGCGTCCCGGTCATACCAAATGCAGGGGGCAATTTTCCGCATAGGTTCTCACTCCGGTCCATTGTTTTGTTCCTCCGTCCCCGTCTCCAGGGCCTTCGACAGCAGCGCCTCGGCCCAATGCAGCGCCGCAAGGTTGCCTATAAGCATGTTGTGCTGCCATGTTCCCGGCGCTATTTTTTGTCGAGCTTTCTCGCTTTTGCTGATCAGAGAGGTAAGCGGTGCGCGCGCTTTCTCCTGATCGTTTTTTGTGTATGCCATTGCGCCTGAGCCGCCCGCCGCCTCCCGCCGAATCAGCGCCGCCGCGACGCGAAGCGCGTGGATGCGGTTCCTCTGAAGCGTGTGCTGAGAAGTCCCTGGCGTGAACTTCACTTGCGCGTTCTCACTTCGGGCGATCATATCGGCGATGCTTCGAAGTGATTCGTCCTGCTCCCTCGAATTATCCGCCACACCGCCGCCTCCCTTTGCTTAGCGAGAACCGATAACTTTGCCCGATCCAGTCCATCAGCTCCTCGTCGATCTCATCCGTCCGCTGTACAATGACATGGTGCGTCCAGCGGTTGGGGTAAGGCTCCACCGATTCCGCGATCCGGGGATGGTCGAGCCGGTGATCCAGCCCGAATGTCACGAACATAAACACCTTCGGCCAGCCTTTGCGGCTCCGGAACGGCGGCCATGCCCAGGCAAAGGCGTGGGTGTTGTAAAAGCTCACCTGCGTCGCCTTGGCCATGATGGTCACGTCTGGGAATTGCCGAAGAATGCGCGCTTCCAGCGCCTCATATAGCTGCAGCGTTCCGGGCACCTTCCCAAACAGCATCAGGATATCCGGGTTCATACCGCGCCTCCCTCCGGCCTGAAGCAAGCGCAGCTACTTTCTGCAAATCTGCTCCAGAGATTTTCCTTAGCCAGCTCGTTCACAAGATTTTCCAGTCAGCGCAGTTTGCATGACTTCATCTTCGGTTTCCTCCTCGTGATACCCGCAGATGACGCCTTTTCATGCGCAGACAGGGTCTCCTTGATACTCGCTTTATGTTTTTGCGCTGGGCATATCGCAGCTGCGCAGCACGTTTCTAGAGAGCGCAAAGCACGTAAGCCCCGTAATCAGTTCCCAGGCGGACAGAATGAAAAGGCCCGCAAGCGTGCCGCCAAGGCCGCCCAGAGAAAAACCGACAACAAGGGCCACCGCCAGCCCCGGCGCGAGAAGCAAAATGACCGCGAGCAGGTACACCACCATCAGCAGACCTTTGGACAGATTGGCTTCAAACCAGAGCATAAACACGTAGTTGATGCCCAGAAGCATCAGCGAGAAGAAAACATACACCACCATGATGCCCAGAATAACGAAAGGATAGCTGCCCATCACAAGGCCGGGAATCCCCAAAAAAAGCACGCTCTCCACCAGCTCGCGCAGCATGAGCTCCATATTGCTCCAGATGAGTTTTTTGAATGCGGAGCCCGGAATCATGTAGATATAATGGGAATATGTCTCCAACAGTCCCCGTCCTGTCCCGATCAAAAAGACCTGCATCCACATAAGCACCTGTAAAACGACGGTGAGTTCCATTTTACCGCGCGTAAAAAAGGACATGCCTGTTACGGCCACCGCTGTGATGAGCATGTACGTGCTCAAAAAGCCCAGCTTGTTTTGGCGGAAGGTTTCACGCAGATGCTTATAAATAAAAACCTGCACCCCACGGCCGTTCAGTCCGGTCCGCTTGACCTTTACGCGGGCGGCGGTAGAACCGGCCGCTTGTATATCTCCTTCTGCCACGGCGCGTTTTTTCTCGAACGCGGTTTCGGTTGCCACCAGAACATCCTCGTAATAATCCGACCGGCTGTACATGATGGTCATCAGCAGTCCTGCGCCGGTGAGGACAAGAAGCCCCAGCCAGACGCAGCCGGCCAGAAGTTTGCCCTCTATCAAGGCGATGGCCCCGGCCGATGCCCAGCCGATGAACGGCGTCGCGGCCATAACCGGCGAGTGAATAACAGCATCCAGGGCTAAAATCGCATCCCCGGCCTGGAGAAACTGAATGGCTGCAAAGGCCAGCAAGGGGACGAACACCGTGAAAGCCAACACCCGAACCCAGCGTTTGCGGGCGGGCTTGCCGTTCGTCGTGCTGTAGATGACAAGCGACAACAGCGTCAGCACAATCATGTTCAGCATGAAGACGACAAACAAAATGAGTATTCCGCCATACCGAATGCCGAAGTGGGACAGGGAGCTGCTCTGGAACAGAAGAAAAAAACCCGCCCAAAACGACATGCCGACAAGCTTGATCAGACCATACAGCAGCGTGGAACGGGAATTGACAGGCGAAACAAACAATAAGTTGACATCGCTCATCTCAAAGATGGAGTCTCCGGAAGCAAGGCCCTTCTGAATGCAGATCACATAGAACAACAGCAAAAATGCGAAGAAAATGGGCAGGAGATACGTTACCGGCATGGATGCCCCGTTCTGGCTTGCCCCGAACAGCGAGCCGACCAGCCCCGCGGCGACGCCCAAAAAGACCAGCAGATACAGCGCGAGTTTTCCGGGCTTGTGAAGCACCTCTTTAATCCGATTGTTCAGGCTTGCACGGAAAAGGTAAAAATGTGCGTTCACACGGACTCCTCCCCCCGGTTTTCGGTGATGGAGAAGTACAGGTCTTCCAGGTCACTGCCGCTTTCCAGTTCGTCGCGGCGGCAGGCGCGTGCGATGACGCCGTTCTTCATGATGCAGGTGGTGTCCCAGTCCTCTGCAACGCTTTCAATCATGTGGGTGGATACGATCATGGCGCAGCCGTCCCGCTTCATCTCCGCAATCAGATTCTTAAGCTCCCGGATCGCGTGAGGGTCAAGCCCCACCAGCGGTTCGTCAAAAATGACCGCGCTTGGCTTTGTCAACACCGCGCAGCAGATGCTGACTTTTTGCTGCATTCCCTTGGAAAGCTCCTTGCCCAGCTTGTTCTGCTTGTCGTCCAGCTCAAAGCGCCGGAGCAGCTCATCCGCCCACGCGTTCCAACCGTCCAGTTCATAAGCCCTCGCAATAAACTCGAGGTGCTCGTGCACCGTCAGCATGGGGTAAAGCGCGGGCATTTCCGGGATATAGCCCAGCATCCGCTTGGCCTCAGAGGTTCGGTTATCGTGTCCGCCGACGGTGATGCTTCCCTCAAAGCGGAGCAGCCCGCAGATGCACTTGATGAGCGTGGACTTCCCCGCGCCGTTCGGCCCCAGCAACACGGTCAGCTCACCGGGATTCACCGCAAGCGAAATGTCGCTGTTGGCGACCAATCTACCGTATCGCTTGGTCAGGTTTCGCACACTGATCATGTTCTCTCCTCCGTTTCAGGCATCCACCATGTCACAAAATGTAGCGGATTAGTCCGGTATTGATCTGCCTTTGAGCCGGAACACCGCAGCCGCTATACCCGAGCATGATGGAAGCATACACCCGGTATCCATCCGGTATACCAAACTCGCGCTTCAGCGCACCGCCCTCGTCGGCCATAAACGCCTGCGTGGCGAAGTACCCCCAACAGGACGAGATCCCGAGGCTTTCGGCGGCAAGCAGGATATTCTCCGTTGCTGCGGAGGCGTCATATTCGGAGCAGTAGCCGTTACTGTCACACGAGACAAGCATCAGGGCCGGAGCGCTGTACAGGCAATGAAACGCCTCGTCCCGACCGAGTTGTTCCAAATGCGGTACGCCGCAGTCTGCAGCGTACTGTTTCGCAAACCGGTTGATCTGTTCTAAAATACTCTTATCCTGAATGACTGTAATCCGCCAAGGCTCACTGCCGCCTCCGTTCGGAGCGTGAAGCCCCGCCTCCGCGATTTGGCGGAGGTCGTCCATACGGAGCGCGTCGGGCTTAAATGCCCGGATACTCCTGCGGCGTTTGATCACATCCAGTGTCTCATTTGACATGGTTTACATCCTTTCCTTCGTATAGAACAGCGCGGACTTTTCGAGATCATCATCCCCGATGAGGGATGCGACGTCAATTTTGCACCGGGAACAAGTCGCGATGCCCATGCTCACGCGGATGAGTTGGGAGAAGGCTGCCGCAACATTGGTTTCGGACAACGCGGCCAGCATACTCCCCGCGCTCACAGCCATGAGGTCATGGGTGTAGGCTTGCAGTTTATTCGCCGCGGTGTCGTCCACCGCCTGCAGAACATGATAGTCGATCCCGTAGAACTCGTCATCGGTGGTGTTTCCAAAGGTGTGAGACAAGCTTTCGGCGATGGTCGCGTGATGTTCCTCGCGCAGCTCCCAGAGGTGCGGCGGGCTTGACCGACCGCTCGTGTCGGCGACATTGAAGACATACTTGTGCTTCGGATACGGCCCGCTCTTGTCGATGAGCGCGATGCCCTTCGCACTTTTATTGATCCAGCGCTTCATCTTCTGGTTCCAGAACTCGAAAGACGCGCAGGCGGTGGCGTCCGGGCGTTCTGGGCGGTCAAGACCTGCCAGACCAACATCAACCTCGTCAACACCCACGTCCTGCCGCACCTCGGAGAAATGAAGATGCAGCGGGTGGAACCCCGGCACATCGACGGGCTGTACGACACTCTGCGAAAGACGCGGTGCAAGGGTGCCAAAGCCCAGGGGAAAGCGGAGGAGGACATTCCGTTTCTCTCCGAAACGACCATCCGCATCATCCACAGCATCCTGACCAGCGCGTTTGACAAGGCCGTGGAATGGAAGGTCGTCTCCCGGAGCCCGGTGGTGTGCGACGCGCCCACCAAGAAGAAGAGCAAAAACAAAATCTGGACGCCTCAACAGGTGTCCAGCGCGCCGGAGAACATCCAAGACCCGCTCATAAGGCTGACCATCCACACCGCGTTCATCGACACGCTGCGCAACGGCGAAACCATGGGCATCCAGTGGAGCGACATCAGCTTCGAAGACAACAGCATCCGCATCACCAAGACGCTCCAGCGGGTGGACGAGGAAGCGCTTAAAATGGTACGCCCCGACGACATCCTCTTCATGTTCCCTCGACAGCAGGAGCGCAGCAAGAGCTTCCTGATCCTCAAGAAGCCCAAGACCGACGAGAGCGACCGCGTGGTGTTCTTCACGAACTACCTCAAGGCCGATCTACTGAGGCGGCGGGAGCAGGTCATCATGCAGAAGGCCGCTCTGGGCGATGAGTACAAGGACTACGGGCTGGTGTTCGCCCTTCCCAACGGCAACCCCATCGAGCCCAAGCTGTGCGAGAAGTGGTTCGTCGCGTGGCAGCGCGAATCCACGCTCGACCTGCCCAGACTGCGCTTCCACGATCTGCGCGGGTCAAGCTCGTCCTACAAACTCATCATATCGAACGGCGACGTCAAGACCGTGCAGGGCGATTCCGGGCACTCATCAGCCGAGGTGCTGCTCAGGCACTACGCGGCGATACAGGACGACCGCAGGATGGGGCTGGCGCAGATGATTGAGCAGGATTTCTACAAAGACCTGGAGGGGAAGATCGGCAAGGAGGCCATGCGCGGCCTGAGTCCCGAGCAGCTTCAGGAGCTGCTGACCAACAACCCGGCGTTGATCGGCGTCCTCGTGCAGGCGCTTCATGCGCATGTGAGCAACGCAGTGCGCCTACCGTCGCGTTAGCGGATGTTAGCAAATCCGTTAGCAAACCCGCGATGCTGATGAGAAAACGAGACGAAAGGATGCGACCAAAAGATGAAGTGCCAGATACTCCTGCGACTTTATGTTAGCAAGGAAAAAGGCTCTTTCAGCGGACAGTACCCGCTAAAAAAGCCTATTTCACTGGGTTTTTGGCGTGCCTGGAGGGATTCGAACCCCCGACCTTTTGGTTCGTAGCCAAACACTCTATCCGGCTGAGCTACAGGCACACATACTTGTGCAATGAGCACCCGCTTATTATAGCCAGAGTGGATGCGTATGTCAATCCCCCAC
>JAVBRD010000029.1:0-8975 GCA_031548365.1 Eubacteriales bacterium | reverse complement strand
CGGCCGGCGCATCAACCACAAGCGCGTGGAACGGATCTGGCGCGAGGAAGGGCTGAAACGGCCCGCGAAGCAGACAAAAAACGCCGCCTGTGGCTGACGGACGGCAGTTGCGTGCGTCTGAGGGCGGAGCGCCGCAACCACGTTTGGAGCTATGATTTCGTTGAGGACAAGACCATGGACGGCCGAAAGATCCGCTTTCTGAACATCCTGGACGAGTACACGCGGGAGTGCTTGGCGTCCATCCCCCGGCGGAGCTGGAAGAACCACGACGTGATCGAGGCGCTGGCCGACCTGATGCTGGTTCACGGCGCGCCGGAGTACCTGCGCAGCGACAATGGCAGCGAGTTCACGGCCAAGGAGATACGGGCGTGGCTGTCGCGCGCGGGGGTGATCACGGCATACATCGAGCCGGGGAGCCCGTGGGAGAACGGTTATATTGAGAGCTTCAACAGCCGGATGCGGGACGAGTACCTGAACGGAGAGTTATTCGGAAGCATGTACGAGGCGCAGGCGCTGACGGCGCGCTGGGTGCGGTATTACAACCAGATCCGTCCGCATTCAGGGCTGTCGGGAAGGCCTCCCGCGCTGCAGACGGTGGTCGCGTTGCCCGCGTGAGGGAGGATACGCTCCGGCCGCCGGAGCGTCAAGGGTCAAGCCCGGCGTCCTTCGGTCGCCCTTGACACACCGGCGGCACGAAGCGTACGCTTGCAGTCAAGCGGGCAATGGAGGGGTCTGGCATCTCATGCCCGGATCCGCTGGACTAACTGACGTTTTGGACCTAATAGCGGGGGCAGACCTAGTCTGAAAGCGACTCTCTCCGGCTAAGATGACTAAACGCGCTCGCGAACGCTACCCTCGCGGGCCTTTTCTCGCAGCACTGTGTCGCCCTTCGGAATGCGGTCGGTTGGAAACGTAACCTTGGCAAGGTTGCGAGTGACTCGTAGCGCCGCTACAGCTCTCTCAAGGTCCCTTGCCAGCGCTCAAAGCTTCTCGCGATCTCAGAGTTTTTCGGTGGCGATCTGACGCAGCGTTGCTACGCGCCGGTCCCGGCTAATTGTCGCATAGAAACGGTTCGCCGGTAACCCGAACTTTTTGTGCAAGAACTGCGGACGACGGTAGCGAAAACGGTGCACGCCAATGCGAAGGTTTTGACGCGAGCGCGATATCATGTGGGCAAGGCGCTGAAGTGCGTGTGTTGTCGCAAAAACAGGGGGATGCAGAGCGTGGTTTGCCAGGGTGGCGGTATCCCTTGGCATTGCCAACTGTTGGTTTGCACTTTGGCGCAGCCCAAAAACAAAGTGCAAATCTATGGACGACGACGATTCCGGAATCAAGCTGGGCACTGCCCACTTCGGCGTTCGCGACATCGGCGTGGCATGCCTCGCCACAAAAGCGCGCCGCAACAGCGAGGCCGTTTATCGAGCGCTACAGCAGCAACGGCTGAAGGAAAGGCTGACGGGCGATAAATGGCTCCACATAATCCTTGATGACGTGGGACAGCCTTCGGCCAAACCACTCGGCAACATGCCTGTTGCGCAAATGCATCGCCATAAACAGGTATATCCCGCCAATGAAGCCCGCTTCAATGTCGCGGTGATCCTGGGACGTCAAGGGACGCAAGGACGCGTACCCGTCCAGCGCAGCATTGCGGAGGGCTCGTTGGTCAAGCGATCCCATCAAGCCTCCCAAATCAAACATGAGCGGCCCATGCCCGCACAATCCAAAGTCAATAATAGAAACGGCATCGCCATTGACGATCAGGTTTCCGAGGCCCGGATCGGCATGAATGAGACCGTGCCGGTTCCTAGCCACGTTTGCGATGTCCAATGCGTCTCCAACCGCACGCGCGCCTTCGACCAGAATCTTGAGCGCGTCCGATGAAAATAACCCCATGCCGACACCATCGGCAAGCGCGGAAGCAGCGGTTCGGATGCGTTCACCATTGTATGATGGACGCGGCAGGGAAGCACTTTCCGGCCATGACAGCACAAAATTGTGCATGTGCGCGATCATCGTGCCCACAGCGTGCGCGGCATGCGGCGCGCGATCGGTCATTTGATCAAAAATGCTGCCCGGAATCCACCCGAGCATCGTGGCCCAAACGCTATCGGAGGTAGCGTGGGCTATACACGCGCCCCCCAGCGTTCGGACAGGTCTCTGAACGTTCACGCGCCCGTCCAGAGACAGCGCTTCAATAAAAGCGATCTCGCTTTCTATCCAGTCCGCTCTATGCGTGATTGCGCGATCCGGCGCGGGTGTGTGCAAGCGCAGCGCGTACTTTCGCCCATCACTGCCAACCACCTGATATACGGCGTTTTCATTGTGCCGAAGGAGAGCAAAAGACGCACCCTCGAACCCGAAAGCGGCAAAACGGAACGAACCACGCGGTCAAGGTCAACCAGTAAAAACGTCTCCTTCCGGACTCCCGACCTTCATTTTGGTATGACCTGTGGCGCACGGTGAATGAGTCGCGGCGACGCTAATCAAGATCGCAGCAAGGCGCTGCGGGAAGCCAGCACCCTTACATGCCAATACCGGCTTTGAATGCGCTGGCCCACTGCCGCATGCGTTCGGGATCGTGCTGAACGGTGCGGATGTCCTTGAGGGTCGCGTCCATGTGGCCGTTTTGCGTGACTTTGGCCACGTGCGCGACCATGTCTTTCGTCTTGTCGTAGGTGTAAACAAGGCTGACGTCCGTAGGGTTGGGCCGCCATGAGTAGACATAATCCGCACCGATCAGCTCGGCGCTCCGGTCAACGTTGGCAAGGGGAACAACCGCGATGCGGCGCAGGTTGGGGATGCGCCTTAAAATGCCGATTTTGCGCGTCAAATCCTCACAGCAGCCATATGCGCTCAGGCCGTACTGCGAGATGATGGGAATCTGATACTCGAGCATAAACTCATCGTGCATTTCGGGTGAAACGACTGCGAACTCCTGCGCCGACATGTGTATCCAGAGATCCTTGCGCATAAGTGCCGCGTCTGAATCCGTCGGATCGCACAACTCCTTGGAGTACCGCATGGATTGGTTGTCGTGGTTGACGGACTTAAAATCGCCAGCGTCCTCGCATTCCTTTTGCGCTTTCAAAACGCCGTCCCGCATAAACGCGCACATTTTATGGATGAATTCCGGCTGCTCATGCATGTAGACCATCATCTCCTCCATGCCAAGCAGCTTGGCAAGGTCGGTTGCTATGTCGCCATGCCACATGGTATAGGCCGTCCAGCGGCTGCTCACGATGGGCAGAATGTCTCCTACCGCGTCACGGAGTACGGCAATTTTGCGCGCGGTTGCTTCTTCGTTGATTTTATGGATGGGCACAACCATTTTTGTCATGTCGTCCAAGCACTTGATGGGGCACTCGAGGTACTCGTTGCGCCCTTCGTGCTCCTCGCTCCAGATAACATTGTTTTGTACGCCCCACACGCCGCCTTGGGGTACAATGTATTCCGGACCGACGACATAATATGGCTCCATTACGGTGTCGTCGCCGATGGTGTCACGATAAATCCCTTCCCGTAACGTGCGCTCCAAAGCACGCAGAAGCGGAGTCTCACAGGCCAGGTTTTCGTCGCGGATAATTTCAGCTGTCCAGCCGCCGCCCCCGACGAACAGTAAGGGACGTGTCTTGATCAGCGAGTTGTGCTTGCGCCAGAGCTCGCGCAGCTCGTTGTACTTTTCGTGGGCCGCGCAGTCCATGTACTGTTTGGCCAAATCCCGCAGTACCTTGATCCCCATGACGTTTGTCATAAGCAAGTTCCCCCCTCGGCGCATACTTTAGAGCCTCACATACACAAAGAAAAGCACGGTTACACGAATCATCATAGAGGATTGGCGAGCTTTTGTAAACCGAAAGTGGCTGCGGGTTTCTGTCGCGCAGCATTTTTGGCTTGACTATGATCCGGACATGTCAAGAGAAGCGCACACCCAAGGAGGTGGGTAAAAGGGAGTCGTCTCTGTTGGTGCATAGCGCCAGCCCATGCCGGTAAATCGTTGCTGATGAGGTCGGGATTGGGCTGCGCATGCGGAAACCATCCCGGACGCGCTGTGCGCTGCACGATTGTATCGCGGCAACAAGTCATGGGGGGCATCGCCGTCTTTGCGATAATTTGTTTGACAATCATATGTTCGTATGTTATTCTCTACGTGAGGTGGCAGACATGGCGAACGTGATCATCAGTCCCGAGCTGTCATTTGAAGAGAAGATCGCGCAAATGCGGATGGACGCGCGCTTTGACGTCGCCGACGACCCGTTCGCGCGCGAGGGGGAAACGCCCGATCTGTCGAGACTGGTAGGCGATGTACGCTCTGCGCGCGCGCTGCCGCAAGTTCCCAAGGTCTTTCTGTCAAACGCGTGCTCGTTCAATTGCGCGTACTGCGGGTGCCGCTCAAGCAACGATGAAACGCGCCGCTACTGCCACGACCCGCGGGAGTTGGCGAGGATGGCCGTCGCCGAAGCGGTCAGGGGAGGGCGCGGTATTTTCCTGACATCAGCCATATTCAGAAACGCGGATTATACGCAGGAACTGATTATTCGCTCCCTCAACACCATGCGCGGTGAGCTGGATTTCCGGGGCTACATCCACGCCAAAGTGATGCCGGGGGCGGATCCGGCGCTTATCAAGGAAGCGGGGAGGCTTGCAAACCGGCTCAGCGTCAACATCGAGGTTGCTAAGAGCGCGGGGTACGAGCGGGTCGCCAAGCAAAAAAATCGGGAGAACATCCTGACGCCCATGGCGCAAATCAGCCGGATGATCGCGGAAGCAAAGCGGGAGCGAGGCGTATTTGGGCCTCGGTTCGCGACAACGCAGACCACGCAGCTCATGGCGGGAAGCACTGGGGAGGACGACCGCACCATCATGACACTGTCCTCCGCGCTCTACCGCAAGTACGGATTGCGGCGCGTTTACTACACGTCTTTCCAGTATCGCCATCCTGCTGCGGGCTACGACCTTCCGCCCACGCAGACGCCAGCATGGCGCACCACGCGCCTTTATCAGGCGGACCGCCTGCTCGCGCTCTATCAGTTTACACCGGATGAAATCACGCCGGACAGCCAGCCTTTTCTTGAAAAAGACATTGACCCGAAGGCGGCGTGGGCAATTCGCCATCTCGACCGCTTTCCGGTTGAGGTCAACACCGCGGATCGGGAGATGCTTCTGCGTGTGCCGGGCATCGGTCTGGTTGCCGCCGAGAAGATCATCCGCGCGCGTCGCGTGACACGCGTGACACACGACGTGTTGGCACAGCTCGGAATCTCACGCAAACGCTGCGTGCTGTTTGTGACGTGCTGCGGCAAGTACGCCGGAGGGCAAGTTCTTGAGCGGGACACGCTGCGCTCGATGCTTGCGGATCGCCGCCCGTTTGTTGAACAGCCGAAACTTTGGGACGCCGCCATATGCGGTGGGTTCTAGTGAGCCGGAGAGGCGAAAAGGTTAGGAGATCATCCGCGCATCGGTGCGCGCACCATGGCAAAACCTGCAGCTGATATAAACGTAAAACCGCGTTCGAAAATCGGACGCGGTTTTTCTGATTTCAAATGAAAAGCGCTATAGGACTACATGAGATACGCCCCCTTATCGCTGTCGGATACACATCTTTACGCGACTTCGCTCACTCCCATGATTTCGATGTCAATCGCATCGCATTATTCCTACCATGCAGATGTGCAGAAACGACCGCAATTCAGAGCCCGCATACGGGATGGAAAAGATGCTTCCCGACAAACAAATGCGTGGAGGTCCACGGGACAGTGCCCTCATGGCCTATCTGCGATTCCCCTCAAACGCTCATAAGTCGTCGCGCATGTTGTGTATTTTCTGCAGCTGGTGCACCAACCGCTCCTTTTCCTCTGCCGACTTCGCAAACAGGTGCGCCTGCACCATTCGGTAGCCAAATTTGATCAAGATCATCTCGCGGACACGATCCGCCGTGAGCGCCGAGACATCCATAGACTCGGACAGTCCCCTGCGGTACGCCGGGATGAGGTGCCGGCAGTACTCCTCAAAGTGCGCGTAATCAATGTCATCGGACACCAGGCTGGCGATGTCCTCGCCGATATATCCCCAGCTGGCCATGTCCCAATCAATCACGCGGATTTGGCCGCACGAAAACAGAATGTTTTCCAGCCAGAAATCCCTGTGGCAAAGAACCACGGGCAAGCGCTCGATCACGCCAAAGACGTCTTCCATGCGGTCGTCCACTTGGATGATCATCCTTTTCAGGTGATCGGGTATGGAGCACTCGGCAAAGCGCAGGTAGTTGTACTCCAGCGTTTTATCATTGTCCCACGGATTCCTCCTGATGAGCTCCCTCACATGGTCCGGCACGCGGAACGCGTCTGAGCAGCGTACCGCGTAGGTGTGCGTGCCCTTGTGCCACTGCGTATAATCGCGTTTCATGTACCCGGTGTCGCCAAACGCGGGGATGTCTTTCGCGATTCCCGGCTTTGCGAACACCCTGCCCTGCAAGCGCCCCATCTCCAATGCCGCCTGTTCGAGCGCTTCGATGGGCAAGCCGTTGCCTGAAGCGCCTTCGATGGCTTCCATCCAAAGCTGTATCTCATCACCGCTGAACTCCGCGTGATAGCATGCGGGCCAGCGCAGGGCATCGCTCATCATCCGCCCGAAATCTGACGTGTAGAGGTCATACTCTCTGCGCCACGAGCCCGGGTCGCCCGGGCGGTGCCATTTTTTCTGCTTCTTCCACACAATCGAGAACGGCGTTGCTCCTTTGTTTTTGACGTCCGAAGTGCCATAGACGAGTCTGACATCGCCCAAAGTGCCGCCTTGAAGCTGTTTTGATTCGTGTGCCGCGCCGAGGACCGGCGCGCCAAGCATGGATGAGAGCGCGCGCAGGAGCGCATTTGCTTCGGCGTCGGTCATGGGAATCATTTTCATCCTCCAGTGCTGTGTTTTTGAATAAAAAAAGGACACGCCTTCATCGTATCCCGCAGCGGCAGATACACATGGAAAATCGTCTTACATGCGTGTTTCGTTTTGGGCAGTCGTCACCGAACTCATCACTGCGTGTAAGCTAAACACCACTTTCATCTTGCGTTGCGCGGATTACGCACCAGTTTCATGAGTGTAGTGCGCGGTCTCTGATTTGTCAATGTTCAGCGCACGCAACAAGCTTGAAGCTCATAGCATGAAGCATCTTCTACAGAAAGGGAGGATGACTCATGCTGCCATCACGGACGTCTCAAGGTCCGAATAAAGAGTTTGAGACGACTATAGACAATCCCGCCTTGTTTCAGGAGTTCTCGCGCGTGCTTGCGGCGCTTGAACCCACCCTTATGGAACCGCCCCTTCCGCGACCCGAAGCCCTTTCTTTCGATATTTTTTACATACAGGTCAGGGACGCGGACGACTACGAGTGGAGCTCTACCGGACGATTTGAGGAAGGTGAGAGCCGTATCCCGGCCGGTGCCTTCTTTACGATTACCAGCATATCGGGCGTGACGTCCCTTGAGGTTCGCGTGCCACTTCCTCCGGAGCTCACGCTTTCCGGCGGCTTAACGGCTGTCGGGTTATACGACGGCATGGCCAATGTCACCAACACGTACGGAGCGGCGGCCTATGACGTGTCCGCCAATACCATCTCCTACACGTTCAACCTCTCGAATCCCGCATTCCTGAATCGCCCGCTTGAGCTGCTCTTCGTGCCGGATCTGACAGGAGCGCCGCCGCTGACACAAAGCGGCGCGGAGCTCATCGCGCAAATGTGGGTAAATGGGTCGCTGACCGCTTCCAGCTATACCGCTCGCGCGTATCCGGCGTACCCGCGCCTGTCTGTGGTTACTCGTTTGCAAGATATGAACCTCTCGCCGCCCGCGCGCATGCTCATCCTCGAGAATGATACCGATTTCTTTTACGCTCTCGCCAGCGTCGCGTTTCCCCAAACGCCGCCGATGGGCCCAACGCCGGTTTCCATATCGGCGTATGGGGGGATCGTCGCGTCAACAGCTGACGTCCAGGCGTTCGTGGATGGCGTGGATGTCACGAGTCAGGGGACGGTGACGCTTCTTTATGGTGATTATCCGAAATTCTCGTTCAACGCCCCGGTTGACCTGACCGGCAAGACGCTCACCCTTCGCGTCCGCATGACGCTGGACGAGTTCCAGGGAAGCGCGCGCTCGGTGTACGTAAGCGGCGAACTGGACATGGGCGGGTACAATACCTCGGGCGAAGGCGTCATTGCTTATCCCACCGCCGGGCCGTATCCGCCGTGGATGGTGCATAAGCGTTTCCGAAGCGCGGATGGCATGCGCTGCGACACCGTGTACCACATGGCGAACGTTGACGAGCAGGTGATCACAGAGGTCGCGCTGCGCTTGCCGGACGGGCAGTGGTCGATCAGCCTTGAAGAGACGCTGCCTGTTCCCTTCGTCTTCGTGACGGACGCTGAGGGCTTGCCGGCTGTGCGCATTGTTGACGCAAGTGAAGACGATGTGACCGATCTGTTTACGAGCACCATTGAAATGAGTGATGACGGGGAAGTCAGTATGCGGTTCGTGTCGTTGGTACCCCAGCCGCTCATCGGCCAATACGTGATGGTCCGGATTCCGATCAAGCGGGACCCGGCGACACAGCTCCCTTGCGTCCCCCTTGAAAATGTTGTGGTTGTCCATTATGGGAAAGCACCAGAGATAACTTCGAGGGCGTACCTGCTCCCGCCGTGCGCAGAGTTTCCGCTTCCGTCTTGCTGTGAGTGTCAGCCGTGCCCGCAGTGCCCGCCATACCCGCCGAGTCCGCCGTGCCGGAAACCGTGCAAGCGCCGCGCGCGTTGCAGGTGTGCTTGCCACGCGCGCTGTGTGTGGCAGGTTACCGATTTCTGTCGTCCGTTGTAGCCTGAGCCCGAACAAGAAGCCGACGCCGTTTATGTGGCGTCGGCTCAGCGTGATGACAAACCCATCGCTGACGCTCCGGGTTCGTCATCAGAGCCAATCGGAAGCGTGAGGTTTGGCGCGCGT
>JAVBRD010000007.1:0-70038 GCA_031548365.1 Eubacteriales bacterium | reverse complement strand
GTTGTAGTTGACTTCCTCTTCCAGGCGACGCTCGGACTTTACGCCATACAGGTAGCCAACGAACATCATTCGAAACAACAGCTCAGGGTCAATGGCGGGGCGGCCGTTGTCCAAGCAATACAAAGGCTCGCACATCTGCCGTATAAAGCTAAAGTCCACTGCGCGGTCGATCTTCCTGAGCAGATGCCCCTCTGGGATCATCTGCTCAAGTATGACAATCTCCGCTTCCTGTTGTTTGCTTCCATTTCGCAACATCTCTCTCACCCGTTATCTATTTCGACACCGCTCTCCACCTTTCCTTTTGGTTGGCCGATATAGTTTCAGCCCGCCAACTACTTTGTCGACGGGCTGAGCTGCCCGCGTTGGGGCAGCTCCTTGTTAATACTAGGCCTAAATCACGGTTGGAGCCATAATCCGAAGGGGGAAAGTCCGCTGGGCGTGGGGGTGTGTTCGGGGGAGACGGGCTCGGGGGTCGACTCCGAAGGCATGGGCAAGGAGGGCATGAGGGATTCAGGAGGAACCGGCGTGGGTGCAGGCGCATCCGGAAGGGGGATGCGGATGCCGGGGAGCACCTCGAACCACGATTCGAGAGGCACATAGTAGGTGATGGGGAATGATGGGGAAGTTCGGCTGTTCAGGCCCGCGTCCTGCGACTCAGCGTTTTCAGCGGTGACGTAAAACTGATACTCCACGCCGCGCTGTACAGTGGAATCCACGGTCTGAATCCGCTCGCCGGGAAGTCCTGTGAGCGCGGCAATTTCCACTGCGGCCGCGGTACCCTGCCTTCTGAAGACGCGATATCGCGCGAAATCCTGAACGGCGGTCATGGAGATGACGGGCAGGTCGTTTTCACCGCGCGCAACGGCGATCGCTGCAGGCAGTTGCGGAGGAATCCAGTGATCGGTGTACGCGCTGGGCATGTTCGATGCTGTGAATATTTCCCGGTAAACATATTTGCTTGGGGTCAACCCGCTGGCCAAGACCACGCGGTGCTCGTTGTCGAGCGTCCATCCGTCGATGTCGACCGCGTGAACTGTGGATGGCATGGCGAAATCGGCGACCGACTTTGGATCAACGCCATCATACGCGGCGGACAGAAGAGATGCGGCGAGCTTAGCGGGCATCGTTCCGCCCGTGATGGATGCGGGCAGCGTGTGCGTCTCGCTGGGCGAATCGAAGCCCATCCATACAGAGACAGTGACACCTGTGGTGTAAGCGCACGTCCAAGCATCGCGGTTGGTGCCCCCGGCTTGTGCGACCGTTCCGGTCTTGGCGGCAGCTGGAAACTTCAGCAGCCCAACGGGTTTGGCTGTTCCCCACAGCGCGGCTGATCGAAGCATGTCGGTGACGATGTACGCCGTCTCCTTGCTGACCGCGCGCGTTTGAAGCGCATTTTTCGTCCATATCTCGCCCCCCTGCGCATCTCGGATGCTCGTGATCGCGCTCGCGGTCGGGAGCATGCCTTCGTTGCTCAGCGCGGCATATGCGCGGGCCATCTCCAGCGGGGTTACGCCGTCTGCCATGGAGCCGAGAGATACGGGCAGGTAGGCGTCGTTTTTTGTAGTGGTCATACCGAAACGTCTCATGCTATCCATGGCCGCCTCCACGCCCATACTCTCAAGCAAGCGCACAGCAGAGACATTTTGCGACTTTGCAAGCGCCGTTCGGAGCGTGATGAGACCCAGGTAGCTGTCGTTGAAGTTGCGCGGTGACCAGCTGCCAAATTCGCCCGGCGTGTCGTCGACGAACGTGGAGGGAACCGAGCCGCGCTCCACGGCGGGCGCGTATACGGCGATCGGCTTGAGTGAAGATCCTGGCTGCCTTCGCGCGTCGGTCGCGCGGCTGAACGCGCGGCGAGACTTGTGTTCACGGCCGCCGATGAGCGCCATGATGCCGCCTGTCTTGCTGTCGATGACAGCTGCCGCTGACTCGCATTTGGTGCCATCTGAAGCGTCTTTGGGGAAGTTGTCAGGGTTCGTGTAGATTTCTTCGCACGCGGACTGCAGCGCGGGATCGAGGCTCGTGTAAATCGTATAACCGCCGGAGAGCAACTCGTCGGCTGAGATACCGAGTGCTTGCTGAGATTCGTACGCCACACGATCGAGGTACCAACCGAAAGGGTAGCCGTTGTCCTGCGCGGAAAGCTTAACTTTCTCGGCATTTGCCTGCAAGTAAGCTTTCTCGTCGATCATGCCTACATCGCGCATGGTTTTGAGCACGTACGCGCGTCGTTCAAGCGCGTTGTCCATGTGGGTGTAGGGATCGTTGTAGGTTGGGCTTTTGAGGATGCCCGCGAGGAACGCCGCCTGTCCCACGCTCAGTTCGGAAGCGCTTGCGCCGAAGTAACCGCGCGCGGCGGCTTCAAGACCATACGCGCCCGAACCGAAATAAACGACATTGAGATAGCGCGTTAGTATTTCTGGCTTGGAATACGAACGCTCGAGTTGAATGGCGAGGTAGGCTTCATACAGTTTGCGGGTCCAGGTCTTGTCGGCGGAAAGGTGGGTGAGCTTGACGAGTTGCTGCGTGATCGTGCTCGCGCCCTGCGTAAGCCCACCCGTGCGTATGTCGTGTACCGCCGCGCCCATGATGCGCTTGACATCGATGCCGAAGTGCTCAAAAAAACGAGTATCCTCGGCGGCGAGGAACGCGCTGATCACATGGTCCGGCAATATGTCGATATCGATGGGGATGCGGTTCTCCGCGCCGTGAAGGGAGGCGACCTTGACGCCGTTTTTGTCGTAAACCTGCGTGGTGAGCGGCAGATCGTCGATTTTTGCAGTATTCAACTCACCGTAATGCTGTACGCCGTCGCGAACAAAGTACACAACCGCGCCCACACCGGCGACACCAGCGACCGCGAACGCGATGGCCAGCACAACAAGCGCGCGCTTGATCACGCGTTTGGTCCTGTCCCTCCGAACACTTTCGGTCACGCCAATCACCGCCCACAGTTACTCTCCGGCAGTTTTCCCAAATAGACGGGCAAGCATGCGGCGTGTATAAAATATGCAAAAACTGGCAACGCTCAGGGCGGGAGTGAATGACATGAAAAAAGCAACCCTGTCCGCCGTCTTTATCCTGATCCTGTTTTTCGCGCTGTGGAAAAGCGGTGCAGACCGTCCGACGGCGCTTGCGGAGCACGTCAAAGCCAAGGATTTGGTGCGCCTGCATGTGATCGCCAACAGCGACACGTCCGAGGACCAGGCGGTCAAGCTCAAGGTGCGCGACGCTGTGCTCGATGTCTCGCGCGCATGGCTCCAGGATGTCCAAGACAAAAGGGACGCGCTTGATGTCCTTGGAGCGCATAAGAAAGAGTTGACGAAGGCGGCCGAAAAAAGACTAAGAGAGCTTGATCAACCTGCAGACGTTTGCGTTGTTATAGGTCAGTTCGATTTTCCTGACCGTATATATGACGGCGTCCTCGTTCCTGCCGGGACATATGACGCGGTGCGTGTGGTCATTGGCGAAGGGAAAGGAACGAATTGGTGGTGTGTGATGTATCCTTCGCTTTGCTTAGAAACCGAAACGGCGGTCACCGCACCCGAGGTTAAATTCGAGTCGGCGGTCGTCAAATGGGTGAGAACCACACTCGGGCTGTGACAGGGGCTTGACAACGCGCTTCATCAGCGATATCATGTTATAAACCGTTGAGTCAGACGAGTATCGCCAAGGATTGCCTTTCAGAGAGCCGGGGAGGGTGTGAACCCGGCAGACAGCGTGGCGCGAATGGACTGGCGAGGGTCTTCCCGAAACGCAAGCGGTAGGGAAGGACGCGTGCGCGCGTTAAAGCGCGGGAGTGTGTTGGCACTCCGACGGCGGCGGATGAACTCCGCAAACAAAGGTGGCGGCCTGTCCTTTGGTGAGGATGGGTTTTTTTGTTTGCCGCCAACCACAACATCCAACACATTACGTTTCAAGGAGAGACGATCATGAAAAGAGCAGGACGGCAGGACGTTCCCAACAAGGTGTATCTCAGCGAGAAACAGATTCCGCAGCAATGGTACAACATGCAGGCGGATCTCCCCATCGAGATGCTCCCTCCGCTTAATCCTCAGACGAAAGAGCCGCTGGTCGCGCGCGATCTTGAGGCTATTTTCCCCAAAGCATTGATTGAACAGGAACTCACGCAGGATGTGTACGTCGATATTCCTGACGAGCTGCGCCGATTGTACGCGACATACCGCCCTGCGCCGCTCCACCGCGCGTTCCATTTGGAGGATAAACTCGGGACGCCCGCGCGCATTTACTACAAATACGAAGGCGGCAACACTTCGGGCAGTCACAAGCTCAACTCAGCTTTACCTCAGGCCTACTACAACAAACAGGCGGGCATGCGGCGTCTCGCGACAGAAACCGGCGCCGGCCAGTGGGGGACAGCGCTCTCCATGGCGTGCTCCATGTTCGGGCTTGACTGCACGGTGTACATGGTCAAAGTGTCAGCAGAGCAAAAACCGTTCAGGCGCGCGATCATGGAGACCTACGGCTCGACGGTTATCGCAAGCCCATCGCCGTTGACGCAAGCCGGCCGAACCATGCTGGAGCGAGATCCAAAGAACTCCGGTTCGCTCGGAACCGCGATCAGTGAAGCGGTCGAGGACGCAGCGTCGCACGATGACACCAATTACGCGCTCGGCAGCGTGCTCAACCATGTGATCATGCATCAGTCGATCATTGGACTTGAAGCGCTCGACCAAATGAAGTCTGTCGAGGAGTACCCCGATCTCGTCATCGGGTGCTGCGGCGGCGGTTCCAACTGCGCGGGCATCATCGCGCCCTTTGTCCGGGGCAGGTTCACGGAAGGAAAAAACACATCGTTCATTGCCGTGGAGCCGACCGCGTGCCCAACGCTCACGCGCGGAACTTTCGCCTACGACTTTGGAGATACCATTGGCCTTACGCCGCTCATGCCCCAGTACACGCTCGGTCACGCGTTCATGCCCGCGAGCATACACGCGGGCGGCCTCCGTTACCACGGGGCGGCGCAGACGCTGTCCTACCTGGTGAAGGAGAAGGTCGTCACCCCGCGCGCGATCCCGCAGACGACCGTGTTTGACGCCGCAAAACTCTTCACGCGCACCGAAGGCCTTTTGCCAGCGCCTGAATCCGCCCACGCAATCGCGGTCGCCATCGACGAGGCAATCAAATGCCGTGAAACCGGAGAAGAGAAGGTCATCTTGTTTTGCCTCTCCGGTCATGGGTATTACGACCTCGCGGCTTACGACCGGTTCAACCGCGGCGAGCTCATCGACGCTGCCTATACCGACGCTGACCTTGTCGAAGGAGCAAAGTGCCTGCCCAACGTTTAGCGATCAAAAAGGAACGTCCGAAAAATGGGCGTTCCTTTTTTGATCAGACGTATTTTGGTAAAGGTTTGATCAGAATCAGACACGGGTTGTCCTTGTCCCAGTAGTCCGGCAGGACTTCGAGCGGAACGAAACCTTGCGCGAGATAGAAACCTCGTGTGCGCGCGTAAGGTTCGTACGGGTCTGTATCGGCCAGCGTCTTGACCGTGAGGTAAGCAAAACCGTCGCGGATGGCGCGATCCACGGCGTTCTCCATGAGCGCGCGGCCGATCCCCTGCCGATGATGTCCGGGCGCGACTCCCATCACGCAGATTTCGGCCGCGTACGCCGTGTGTGGCTTGAGCGCGAGGAAACCGATGGGGGTGCCGCTCTCGCTGGCCGCCCAGAGCGGCAGAGCTTTGACTTTGACCGCGTATTCCTCGATGGCGGCGAGGTTTCCGAACCACTCGGGGAGAGCTCGCAGAATGGTCTGGCAAATGTTGCTCTTCTCAAGCGGATCGTCGATTGCGTGGATCATGTGATTGCCTCTCCTGACAGCAGACGGGCGAACTCATCCTCGGTGAGCACGGGCACGCCCAGTTCGCGCGCTTTGGTGAGCTTTGAGCCGGCCTTTTCACCTGCGACCACATAGCTTGTCTTGGACGATACTGACCCGGACGTTTTCGCGCCGGCTGCGATTGCGCGCTCCTGCGCCTCTTCACGCGACATCGTGCTGAGCGTGCCGGTGATCACCACCGTTTTGCCCGAGAGCGGGAGCGCGCTGGCGCTGAGCTGCGGCGCACTTTCAATCGGGTGAACGTTGTTGTCCGCCATTTTTTTGAGCAGGACGATGTTTTCGTCCTGCTTAAACCAGTCGAGAATCGAGTTGGCAACGATATCGCCGATTTCTGCGATGGCGACCAAGTCCTCTGCGGATGCGTTCGCGATCTCAGCCAATGTGCGAAAATGGTTTGCAAGGTCCCGCGCGGTCGCCCGCCCAACATTGGGGATGCCCAGGGCGAAGATGAAGCGCGCGAGCGGGCGCGTGCGCGCCGTGTGGATGCCGCGAATGAGAAGCGAGGCTTTTTTTTCCGCGATGAGCGGTAAGCCGATGAGATCGGCTTCTGTCAGAGCGAACAGGTCTGCGGGATCGCGCACGCCGCGCTCGGTGCAGAGAGTGTCCAGCGTTTTTTCCGACAGCCCTTCGATGTCCATGGCCTCGCGCGAGCAAAAGTGCGTCAGCGCCGCAAGCACGCGCGGCCCACAGTAACGGTTGACGCAGTACAGGTGCGCGCCGCGCATCTCGACTTTCTCTCCACAAGCGGGGCAGTGTTCTGGGATATCGATGGGCTGGCCACTTGCCGCCCCGGTATCGACAACGCCCAAAATTTCGGGGATGACGTCGCCGGAGCGTCGAACCCACACGCTCGCACCCACATAAACTTGTTTTTTTTCGATATCGGCGATGTTGTTGAGCGTCGCGCGCGCAACAGTCGCGCCAGCGATATCCACGGGCTTCAGATGAGCGAGCGGTGTGAGCTTGCCTGTTCGCCCCACTTCCCACGTTACGTCGAGCAGTTCACTCACAACTTCAAGCGCAGGGAACTTGAACGCGATCTCGCCGCGCGGGAACCGATCGGTGAAACCAAGCGTGTGTCTCGCTCTGAGATCAGAAACCTTGATCACCGCACCGTCGATGTCGAAGTCGAGCGTTTCTCGCGCGCGTTCGATGGCGTCGAGCAAAGCGTATACATCTTCGGGCGTTGACGCTGTTTCAAGGTAAGGACTCACGGGCAGCTTCTGCTCGCGGATGAAGGAGAGCATGCCCGCGTGGTCGGCATAGGGCGCGTTATCAATCGTACCCACGCTGTAGAAAAACGCGCTCAGTTTGCGTTTGGCGGTTTCTGAAGGATCTAGGTTGCGCAGCGCGCCCGCCGCGCCGTTGCGCGGGTTTTTGAGCGGCTCTGGAGCGGACTCGTTGTAAGCCTTGAGCGCGCTTTTTCTCATGAAAACCTCGCCCCGAATCTCCAGAAGCCCTTGCCATGGAATGGAGAGCGGGATGCTTCGCATCGTGGTGACCTGCGCAAGAACGCTTTCACCCACGATGCCGTCTCCGCGCGTGGCGGCCTGCACAAGGCTTCCGCTGTCGTATGTCAGATTGACCGTGAGCCCGTCGAGCTTGTACTCGACCGCGTATATCTGCGCGGGGAGTGCAGATGACGCGAGCAGCTTTTCCGTGCGCGCAAACCACTGCGCAAGCTCTGCTTTCGTCTGCGCCTTGTCAAGGCTCCACAGCCGCGCGATGTGAGGGTGCGGCGCAAAGCCCGCGAGCGGAGACGCGCCGACGCGGCGGCGGGGGGAGTCCGGTAAAATTTCTCCAGTCTGTCTCTCAAGCGCGACAAGCTCGTCATACAGCCGGTCGTACTCGGAATCAGGAACCTCGGGCGCGTCAAGGACGTGGTAGCTGTACGCCCAGCGGTTGAGGAGGTCGACGAGCTCCCGCGATGTCATGTGCGTTGTCCCCCCAGATGCTTGATGGGAGCGATTTTGGCTGAGATCATTTTGATGCCCCGCCCCTCAAACGCGACTGAAAGCAGCTCATCGTTGACGGTCGGTTTTACAGCGACAATTGTTCCTTCGCCAAAGCTTTCATGCGCGAGCCTTTCGCCCACGGTCCACTCGCGCCTTTCCGTGACCGGCCTGGGTAGCTGCGGGCTGGGTAGCTGCGGGCCGGGTGGCTGCGTGCGGCGCGGTCCATTGAAGCTCCCGTGCGCGAACGTACGCGGCTGCCGCTCCCCCCCCAGCGTTCCCCTGGTTTCTTTGAGTTCTTCGGGAATTTCAGAAATGAAGCGCGACTGAAGCAGTGACTGCGTCCGGCCCGAGACCATGCGGTGCTCAGCCGAGGACAGCGTCAGTTCGCGCATTGCGCGCGTGATGCCAACGTAACAGAGACGACGCTCTTCCTCCATTTGGTGCTCATCAAAGAGTGCGCGGGAGTGCGGGAAAACGCTCTCCTCACACCCGATGATCCACACACACGGAAACTCAAGGCCCTTAGACGCGTGAAGAGACATGAGCGTGACCGCGCCCTGCGACTCTTTGAGCGCGTCCACATCGGAGATGAGCGCCACGTTCTCCAAAAAGCCCGTGAGATTTGGCACGCGCATGGATTCGTCGATCTCGGCCAGCGCTTCAGGTGGTATGCCCGCAAAGCTGGCCTCGTATTCGGCGATCGCACCCTCAAACTCGCGGATGTTATCGATCCGGTCTTGGTTTTCATCGCTGCGTTCTCGCTCAAGAAGCGCGACGTAGCCAGTTTCGGAGAGTATGTGCGCAAACAGCCCGGAGGGCGGCATCACTTCGTTGGCGGCGAGCAGACTGCTCATGAGCAGGCCAAAGCTGTTCACGGCGGCGCAAGCACGCTTAGACAGTCCGAGAGCGTCCGCGTCCATGATCGCCTCAAGCAGGGATACACCCTTGTTCATCGCGTATGAACGCAGTGCTTCCACCGTCGTATCGCCGATGCCGCGGCGTGGGACGTTGATGATGCGCGAAACGCTCGCGTCGTCGAGCGGGTTCTGAATCGCGCGCAGGTATGCGAGCATGTCTCGAATCTCAAGACGCTCATAGAAACGCTGTCCGCCCACAACGCGGTAAGGGATGCCCGCGTGAACCAATTGTTCCTCAGGCACGCGAGAGTGCGCGTTGATGCGGAAGAGCACCGCGAGCTCACCGTATGGACGTCCTTCCCTGTGCATGTCGCGGAGTTGCTGGACGATGAGCGCGGCCTCTTGGTGCTCGTCTTGCGCCTGAATAACGCGGATGGGCTTGCCCTCGCGTATGTCGGTCCAAAGCGTTTTTTTCTTGCGGTCGGTGTTGTTGGCGATGACCGCGTTTGCGGCGTCCAAAATGACCTGCGTGGAGCGGTAATTCTGCTCGAGCTTGATCACGCGCGCGCCGGGAAAATCTTTCTCAAAATCAAGGATGTTTCGGATGTCCGCGCCGCGCCAACCGTAAATCGACTGATCGTCGTCACCCACCACCACGAGGTTGCCGTGCCCGGACGCGAGCAGGCGGACGATTTGGTACTGCGCGCTGTTCGTGTCCTGGTACTCGTCGACCAGCACATGCATGAATTTGCCGCGGTAGTGGTCAAGCACGGGCGGGTTTTCCGCGAACAACTCGAGCACGCGCACGAGAAGATCGTCAAAATCGAGAGCGTTCTGTTTCTTGAGCCTGTCCTCATAGAGCTTGTACACATCGTGGATTTTTTGCGCGCGGAAATTGCGCTCGCTCTGCGAGAACCAGTCGTCGGGTGAGAGCAAGTGGTTCTTCGCGTCCGAGATTTTCGACTTGATCTCGCGCGGTGCGTACTCCTTGTCGCTCAAGTCAATGGCCTTAAGACATTCTTTGATCAGCGACATCTGCTCGTCGTCATCGTAGATAGAGAACGCGCGCGTCCAGCCGAGCTTCTCGATGTCCTTGCGCAGGATGCGCACGCACGCCGCGTGGAATGTCATCACCCACGCATCCGCGCCCGCGCCGCATAAAGAATCAAGCCGCGAGCGCATTTCGCGCGCGGCTTTGTTGGTGAATGTGATCGCCAGGATGCGGTAGGGCGGAGTGCCCTGCTCGATCAACCGCGCGATCCTGTAGGTCAGCACGCGCGTTTTTCCGGAACCTGCGCCCGCTAGGATGAGCAAGGGGCCGTCGCCGTGGAGCACCGCGTCTCTTTGGGGTGTGTTGAGCGAGGAAAGGTCGATCATGCGCCGCCGTTCCTTTTGGCGTCTTCTTTCGCGCGGTCAAGAACGAGACGGTAACCGTCGGCACCATAATGAAGACAGCGGTTGACGCGGCTGATTGTCGCCGTGCTCGCGCCCGTTTTTTCAGCGATTTCGTGGTAAGTGATCTCCGCGTCCAGTTGGCGCGCGACCTCAAGCCGCTGGGAGAGCGACTTGATTTCACTCACCGTGCAGAGATCCTCGAAGAATCTGTAGCAATCGTCCAGATCGCGGAGTGACAGAATGGCTTCAAACAGATGGTCGACAGCGGGGTTTCTGAGTTTTGAGTCGTGCATCCTGTGCGCCTCATTTCACGGGATTCGGCAGTACGCCAATCCCGGCGATTTCGATCTCAATGTTGTCACCGGATACCATGGGGCCGACGCCTGCAGGTGTGCCGGTCGCGACAACGTCCCCCGGCAGGAGTGTAGTGAAGCTTGAAATGAACGCGAGCAGCTTTGGTACGTTCGTGATCAGAAGGCTCGTATTGGACTTCTGTCCTACGCTGCCGTTCAAGCGGGATTCGATGTCGAGCGCCGAAGGGTCGACCGATGTCTCAATCCACGGACCGATGGGACAGAATGTGTCAAAGCCTTTTCCGCGCGTCCATTGGCCATCCTTTTTTTGCAGTATGCGTTCAGTGACGTCATTGAGGCACGTATATCCGAAAACGTACGACAGTGCGTCACCCGCAGCGACATTGCGCATTTTTTTGCCGATGACCACGGCAAGCTCGCCTTCATAATCCACGCGCTGCGCTTTTTCGGGGCGGACGATCTCCTCGGCCGGGCCGATGACAGCTGTCGCGGGTTTCATGAAGATAACTGGATCCTCCGGCACGTCTTCGTGTTTCATTTCTTCGATGTGATCGCGGTAGTTGAGTCCTACGCACATCACCTTGGACGGGACACAGGGTGCGAGCAGTTTGGCGGCGTCTGCGGCGATGGTTTTTCCGACGTAGGTGATGCCCTCGTATGGGGCGCAAGCCAGCAGCCGCCAGATGTTTTCCGTCGGGTCAAACACCGCGTAATACCCGTTTTCCCCGACCGCGACGCGCGCAAAACGCATGACAATCCCTCCACTCTAATGACTCGGATTATACCAGATTACGGCATATTGCACAACCGATTCAGCGCGTGAAAGTAAACCCGCCCGCAGTCGCGAAAGGTTTCGCGGTTGCGGGCGGGCAAGTATGCGCTGTGTCTCAGCCGAGCACGCGAATGCTGATTTTATGTTTGGGGCCCGGCTGGTTCTCTTTGGACAATGCGTAAACATTGAGGGTGTAAGTGTCCGAAGGCGCGCCGTAGGGGACCTCTGCGGTGCCTGTGTACAGACCGTCACCCTGCGCGGTCAGCCGAAATGAGATGCCATAGTTCGGTTCGGAGACGTAGACGTTGCCAATTTCGCCCTCGATGTCGGTGAATTTCGCACGCATGGCAACCTTGTCGCCGGAACGGGCGGTATCCGGGTTGAGAGATGCCTCGACTTTGTAGGTAAATGCCATAAAAATCGCCTCCCGCATTTTTTTCAAGTGTATCACCCAAGTCGGACTATGTGAAGGGGCAGGGGCAAAGAAAATTGTTTGCACTCAAACGAAAATAGGTTGACAACTAAATAGTTTTCACATATGATTGCAATCGTTTAGGGAGCTAAATATTCGTGAAGGGTGATGGCATGGATAAGATGAGGAAAGAAGAGGTCGCTCGGATCTTTTCGAAATTGCTCAGGCTGCGCCATTCGCTGGTGCATTTGCGCATGGACAACATGGAACTGCATCGGGGACAACCGCCGATTTTGCACACGCTGATCAAGACCAACAACATCAGCCAAAAGGTTTTGGCGGAAGCGATGGGCGTTGCGCCCTCTACGATGACGCTCTCTCTTAACCGCATGGAAAGCGCGGGGTTGCTCAGGCGCACCAACGATGAGGTGGATCAACGTGTCCGGCGCATCACCATCACCGAAAAAGGGCGGCAGGTGGCCGGGCGGATGAAGGACATGATGAACAGCGTGGAGATGGCGACATTTGAAGGGATCACGGATGACGAAATTGACATGCTCAGCAGCATTTTTGAGCGGATGCTCGGGAACATCACACATCTCATCGAACAAGAAAAGGAAAGGTGAGAGCAAGTGATCAAGCGTTTCAGCGCGTTCCTGAAGCCGTATTGGTGGGCGGCAGTTCTCGCGCCCCTGCTCATGCTGGGTGAGGTGTTCACGGACGTGCTCCAACCCACGCTCATGTCGCGTATTATTGATCAAGGCGTCGCCAATGGCGATATGCAGATGATCATAGCCACCGGTGTCCAAATGGTGATCGTAGCCATCCTCGGTATTGTTGGGGGTTTCGGCTGCTCTTACTTTTCGACGCTTGCCTCATATGGATTCGGCGCTGATTTGCGCGACGCGCTTTACCGTAAGATCCAGCAGTTCACATTCCAGAACTTGGACCGGTTCAGAACCGGTTCGCTTGTCACCCGCCTGACCAATGACGTCACGCAGATGCAGAACGTGGTTCAATCCATCCTGCGCATCTTTGTGCGCGCGCCGTTCCTGGTCATCGGCGGCATCTTCATGGCGGTCCGTCTGAACTCACAGCTCGCCAGCGTGCTGGTCGTATCGGTTCCTATTCTGGCGATAGCGCTGACCATCATCATCCGCAGGGGCTTTCCGATGTTCAAACGTGTCCAAAAGGCGCTGGACGGTGTCAACACTGTGATGCAGGAGAATCTGTCCGGAGTCCGCGTGGTCAAGGGGTTTGTGCGCGGCGAATATGAGATTGGTCGCTTCGGCGAGCGCAACAACGCGCTTCGTGACGAGACAATCAAGGCCAACAAGAACAACGCGCTCACCGGTCCCGTACTCAACCTGACCATGAATTTCTCCATCATCGGTGTTTTGTGGTTGTCCTCGGGCATTGTCAAAACAGGCAACCTGCCCATAGGCCAAGTCATGGCGCTCATCAGTTATATGACTCAAATCCTGTTCGCGCTCATGATGTCCTCGTTTGTTCTCACCAACGTGTCCCGTGCCAAGGTCTCCGGCGACCGCATCCTTGAGGTGCTTGATGTCGCACCAGAAATCAGAAGCGACGAAAGCGCGCTGCAAAGAACGGTGGAGCGCGGCGAGGTGAGGTTCGACAACGTCTCCTTCCAGTATGAAGGCGCGGGTGGTGAACCCGTGCTGAAGAACATCAGCTTTTACGTAAAACCCGGGGAGACACTCGCCATTCTTGGTGCGACCGGCGTAGGAAAAACAACACTGGTCAACCTCATCCCTCGGCTTTACGACCCGACGAGCGGGCGCATCCTGATCGATGATGTCGACGTACGCGACTACCGCCTGCCCGACCTGCGTGCCGGTATCGGCGTTGTACTTCAGGAATCGGTGTTGTTCACGGGCAGCGTTGATGAGAACCTGCGCTGGGGCGGCAGGGACAGAACGGAGCAGGAAGTGCTTGATGCCATGACCACCGCCCAAGCCGCTGAGTTTGTCAACGCAATGCCTGAGAAAAAAGAATCACTCATCGGACGCAAAGGCGTCAACCTCTCAGGCGGCCAGAAGCAGCGTCTGTCCATCGCGCGCGCGCTGCTTAAACATCCTAAAATCCTCATCATGGACGATTCGACATCCGCCGTTGACATGAACACGGAGGCAAGGATTCAGACCGCGCTTCGCGATGAAAAATGCACGGTCATCCTGATCGCTCAGCGCATTTCAAGCGTTATGGATGCCGACCGCATCATCGTTCTGGAAAACGGTGAGCTGGTTTCATCGGGCACGCATCACCAGCTGCTGGAATCAAGCCCCGTGTATAGAGAGATCTGCGCTTCGCAGCTCGGATTGGAGGCGGTCTAATGCAGGGCGGACGTTTTGGCGGTGGTCCCGGCGGGGGAGGCGGCCCGGGCGGCGGACGATTTTCACAGACTCCGCAAAAACCCAAAAACACGAAAAAGACGCTCATGCGGATGTATGGGTACCTCAGCTATCAGCGCGCCTTGTTCGCCGCGATCCTGTGCATGGTGCTGGGCGGCACGCTCATCACGCTTGCCTCACCCGCGCTCATCAAGACCGTGATCGACCAGTACATCAGCGTGCGGCGACTCGACGATCTTTGGCAAATGCTCCTGCTCATGGGCTGTCTGTACCTCGTTGGCGCAGCGCTTACCTGGATCCAGAGCTGGTCGCTCGCAACGATGTCGCAGCGCACGGTTCACCGCTTGCGCACAGAGCTGTTCACCAAGGTGCAGTCACTCCCCGTGCAGTTTTTCGACAAACGACCCTATGGTGAAATCATGAGCCGTCTGACCAATGATGTCGATAACATCAACATGGCGCTTTCCCAGTCGCTGACGTCACTGATGCAGAGCACGCTGAGCGTGGTTGGCTCACTTGTGATGATGCTCTACTACAGCCCGCTGCTCTCCCTCGCGGCGATGATCACCATACCGCTCAGTTTGGGAGTCACGTCCATGATCGCCAAGCGTACACGCGTGTTTTACCGCGAGCAGCAATCCTCGCTGGGAGACCTCAACGGCTTTATCGAGGAGAGTATCACGGGCCAGCGTGTGGTGCAGGTCTTTGGCCGCGAGCCCGAGATGGAGAAGACGTTCTCAACGCACAACCAGAAATACCGCACGGCTGCGGTCAAAGCCAACATCCTCACAGGCTTGATTCCTCCGCTCATGAACGTCCTGAACAACCTTTCATTCGCGATCGTCGCGTTGGTCGGAGGTGCTTTCGTGCTCATGGGATGGATCAGCGTGGGTACCATCGCAGCGTTCACCCAGTATTCCCGTCAGTTCACGCGTCCGCTCAACGAGATCGCCAATCAGTTCAACTCGCTTCAATCGGCCATTGCAGGCGCGGAACGCGTGTTTGAGATTCTGGATGAGCAGTCGGAAACCGACACGCCCGGCGCGGTAGCGCTGGACAGGGTGAAGGGCGGCGTCGAGTTCAACCACGTCGATTTCGGCTATGTCGAGGATGTCAAGGTTTTGCAGGACATCACCCTGAGTGCCAAACCCGGCCAAACCATCGCGCTCGTTGGCCCGACCGGCGCAGGTAAGACCACCGTTGTTAACCTGCTCATGCGTTTCTACGAGGTTGGTGCGGGCACGATCTTCATTGACGGCATGGATATCAAAAGCATTCAGAAAAACAGCTTGCGCCGAAAACTCGGTATTGTGCTTCAGGATACCCATCTGTTTGCGGGCACCGTGCGCGACAACATCCGCTACGGGCGGCTGGACGCGACTGACGAAGAGGTTGAAATGGCGGCGCGCACTGCGGACGCGGAAAGTTTTGTCTTGCGAATGCCGAACGGTTATGATACCGTATTGACGGAGGAAGGCACCAACCTTTCCCATGGCCAAAGGCAGCTCTTGAGCATCGCGCGCGCTGTGCTCGCCGATCCCGCGATCCTCATCCTCGACGAGGCGACGTCAAGCGTGGACACGCGCACAGAACTGACGATTCAGAAAGCCATGCTCACGCTCATGAAAGGCCGCACAAGTTTTGTCATCGCGCACAGGCTCTCCACCATCCGCGAGGCAGACGCTATACTCGTCATCGATAGGGGCCGCATCATCGAGCGGGGGACACATGAAGAACTGTTGTCGCAAAAAGGCTTCTACGAGCAGCTTTACATGTCCCAGTTCAAGCGCCAAGAGCTCATTCGTCAGCAGGCGCAGGACATTATGGCGAGCGCGCACTAACTTCCGGACTCTATGTGGAATGCCCGCGTTGCGGGCATTCCATGCCGTGTCGTTGGACAGGCGCGTTTTTCGGGAGAGAGGTCGCCGGAAATCGCGTCCTAGTACCCTTCGCTCTGAGCGAAAGAAATCTGTTTTCCTCCGGAGCACCCTTCGTCGGGTTACGGCGCTTTCTGCTTGGCGTGCGTCGCAACACGTCGATTACTGCTATCGGGCGGTCGTCGGCAACCCGCCGGAAACACAAAAGCGACACCGCATGATGGAGTGTCGCTGGTGTTATTAGAAGACTGCGCCGATTAAGGAGCCGTAAGAAAACTGTTGGAACACCCCAATCCGACGACAATCGGAAGAGCGAACGGAGCATCGTAAGTAAATCCGCGTAGACAGTGTGCACGGCGGCGGGAGGGTGCATCCGATTTCAACTGCCCCTATACACTAATTCATCGGCAGCGCGCCGTTGAGCGCGGCAACGACACGACGCTCGACATCGTTCCAGTTGACCAGCTTCCACCAGGCGTCCACCCACTGCGGGCGCTGAATGCCATAGTCAAGCATGTACGCGTGCTCCCATACATCGAGTACAAGGACGGGGATCGCGCCGGAGATGGACTTGTCGTTGTGCTTTTCGACATTGAGCGGCATGAGACGGCTGTATCCGGGGTGCCAGGCGAGGACGGTCCAACCCGGGCCTTCCACTGCCTTGGCGGCTGTAGTGAACACTTGCTTAAACTCCGCCACGTCCGCAAATGCACCTTTGATGAGAGCGAGCGTGTTGTCGTGGGGTTCGGTTGCTTTCTGTTCGGGCCTCATGTTGGCGAAAAACACGCGGTGCAGTACGTCGCCCGAACTCTGAAAGGATAGATCACGCAGCTGCGCCCGCAACGCGTTTTCGCCCGATTCGGCAGCGGCGGCAATGCCCGCTTCAATCACCGGCGTCTTTGCGGCGTAACCTCGTGCGAGTTGAAAGTGCATCTCAAGCGCGCGGCTTGAGATGACAGGCTCAAGGGCGTTGGCTGGGTACGGGAGAACGAACGACAGTTCTTTGGACATGGCCGATCCTCCTTGCTTGCGATACTCAAAGCATATGCTTTTATCGGAGGATTTATGATGCTGCACAACCCGATTTCTTGGCTTAAGCGCGCCCAGGAGCTGGGCGTAGCCGTTCCCGCGCTCAACATCCACAACCTTGAAGTGCTGCAAGGAGCGCTCCTCGCCGCTGCGGACGAGCGCTCGCCCGTGATCATCCAGACGTCGCCTGGATCGCTGAAGTACATGGGCCTGCCGTATGTTGTAGCTGCGGTCAAGGCGGGCGCAGAGTCTCTTGGGGTACCCGTCGCGCTTCAAATGGATCATTGCGTAGAGTTCGAGACCATCATACAGTGCATCCGCGCGGGATATACGTCAGTGATGGTGGAAACAGGGCATTTAAGCTATAAGGATAACGTCGCGCTTATGCGCAAGGTCGTAGAGATAGCTCACAGCGTAGGCGTAATGGTCGAAGGCGAGCTGGGCAGGATCGGCGGAACTGAGGACCACTTGACGGTGAATGAGCGCGACGCGACGTTCACGGTTCCCGAAGAAGCGCGCGATTATGTGGATAGGACCGGCATCGACATTCTCGCGGTCGCCATTGGCACCGCTCACGGCGTGTATAAAGGCGAGCCAAAGCTCGACTTCGACCGCCTGCAAGCGATTCGTGAACGCGTCGCCTTGCCGCTTGTACTGCATGGCGCATCGGGCGTTCCTGAGGCATCCATAAAAAAATCGCTGACGCTGGGCATCAGCAAGATTAACATCGCTACGGATCTGAAAACGCCGCTCGCAGCCGCGATCAAGGAAGTGTTCGCGTTCGAGCCGGATGAGGAGGATCCGCGCGTCTATATGGGTGCGGGCCGAGAAGCAGTTCGAAAAATGGCGAGAGAAAAAATACAGCTATTTGGAGCGGCTGGGTTGCTCGATCGATTATAATGATGTTACATGGTGAGGTGTTCAAATGGAAAATCCGCGCATCCTCGTGATTGGTTCGGTCAACATGGATCTTGTGGCCAGAGTGCACGTCGCGCCGCACGCTGGTCAGACTGTGATGGGCACGCAGTACAGCTATTGCGCCGGGGGCAAAGGCGCGAACACATCCGTCGCGGCCGCGAGGCTGGGAGGACGTGTGTACTTTTCGGGCCGTGTAGGCGGAGATGTCAATGGTCGCCGTTTGCGCGATATGCTAAAGGCCGACGGTGTCGATACACGCATGCTGCGCGTTGACCCTGCGCAATCCACGGGGCTCGCGGTGATACAGCTTGAGGACGACGGGCAAAACCGCATCATCGTTTTCAGCGGTGCCAACGCGTCGCTTTGTCATGAGGATCTGGTGGAGGCTTTCATCCGCGAGTACGACGCGGTGCTGCTTCAGTGCGAGATCCCGCTTGAGCTGCTCTACGAGATCGCTCTGACGGCCAAGGAGCGTGAGATCCCGATTTTCCTTGACACCGCGCCGGCTGAAAACCTCAACCTGCGCCGTTTTGACTCGCCTTTCCTCGTCACGCCCAACCAAAGCGAGGCGTATTCGCTCGTGGGCGTTTACCCTGAAGACGAAGTGAGCGCACACGAGGCGTCTGTGCGCATCAAGCAGATGTGCGGCGCGGAGTGGGTCATCATCAAAATGGGGGATAAAGGCGCATACATGAACGGACCGGATGTCTACAAGCTCGTCCCCGCGTTCCCGATTCGCGTTGTGGATTCCACTGCCGCCGGCGACACGTTCACAGGCGCTCTTGCTGTCGAGTACCTGCGGACGGGCGATATGACGCATGCCGTGCGATACGCGTGCGCAGCAGGTGCGCTGTGCGTGTCTCGACAGGGCGCGCAGCCCTCGATCCCGCATAAAGACGTGCTCGATCAATTCATGAAAGACCACCCGTAACAAGAAAACTGTACAGCAAGAAGCCCTTTCCGAAACCGGAAAAGGCTTCTTTTGATCTGCCTACTTTTTGTGCCTATAAGGCCACTCGCCTTCAAAGACGAACTCAGCGCTTCCGGCCATGAAAACGTGGCCGCTCACTTCGTCCCAGTGAAGGTCGAGAGATCCGCCGAGTACATCGACCCGCGTTTTACGACCGGTCAATCCGCGTAAGTGTGAAGCCACGCAGACCGCGCACGTTCCGGTACCGCAAGCCAGCGTTTCTCCGCTTCCTCGCTCCCATACGCGCATTTTGACATGATCGGGGGAGATGACCTCGACAAACTCGATGTTCGAACGATTGGGGAAGAGGGGATCGTTCTCAAGAACAGGGCCGTAGACATCAACGGGAAACGCGCTTGTGTCATCGATAAAACACACCGCGTGCGGGTTGCCCATCGACACGAGCGTGACCTCGAAGGTCAGACCGAGAGCGCTGAGCTGTGCGAGCTTGGGCGAAACAGTTGGCGCGCCCATGTCAACGGTAACCTTGGCGACATGACCATCCGCGACGACGAATGTGAGGGTTTTGATCCCCGCGCCTGTTTCTACGCGCACAGTATCTTTTAATGTCATTTTCTTATCGCGAACATACTTGCCGACGCAGCGGATGCCGTTGCCGCACATCTCCGCCGAGCTTCCGTCCGCATTGTACATCGCCATACGAAAATCCGCGACACTGCTGGGGAGGATGAGGATGAGACCGTCCGAACCTACGCCGAAGTGCCTGTCGCTGATGGCGCGCGCAAGCTCGGATGGGTTGTCCACGCGCTCGTCAAAGCCGTTGACATACACATAATCGTTTCCGCACCCCTGCATTTTGGTAAATCTCATTGCTCAGCACTCATCCGTACGGGCACGCCGTTATCATGGAGGTAGCGCTTAAGTTCGCCGATTCCGATCGCGCCGAAGTGGAACACTGACGCTGCGAGCGCGGCATCAGCCTTCCCATCGACAAATACATCGTGGAAATCTTTGAGTTTGCCCGCACCGCCCGACGCGATGACGGGAATGCCGACAGCCTTAGAAATACTAGCGGTGATGGGAATGTCGAACCCCGCTTTGGTTCCATCGGCGTCCATACTCGTTACGAGCAATTCGCCTGCGCCGCGCGTTTCCATCTCCAGCGCCCATTCAACCGCTTCATGCCCGCTGGGCTTTCGTCCGCCGTGGGTGTAGACCTGATAATGTCCATCGGATTCACGCTTGACATCAATGGCAACGACGACGCACTGTCTCCCGAATTTGAGCGCCGCATCCTCAATGAGGTTCGGGGTCAGAACGGCGTGCGTGTTGATGGATACTTTGTCAGCGCCGCGCAGTAAAATATCCCGGATTTGGGCGACGCTCTGTATGCCTCCGGCGACCGTGAACGGGATAAAGACCTGCTCCGCAACCCTTTCCACGATGTCGAGCGTCGCCAGACGGCCTTCGTTTGAGGCGTTGATGTCAAGAAATGTCAACTCATCAGCGCCTTCGCGGTTGTAACGCGCGGCGGCCTCGACGGGGTCGCCTGCGTCACGGATGTTCTCGAAATGGATGCCCTTGACCACACGCCCTTCTCGTATGTCCAGACAGGGTATGATTCGTTTGAGCAGCATGAGCAGACACTCCTTGTTCTTTAGGAATAATGCTGTACGAAGTTGTCCAGCATTTTGAGCCCAGCGAGGTCGCTTTTTTCAGGATGATATTGAAAACCACACACGTTATCTTGCGCGACTGCGCTTACAAATGCGCATCCGTAGTGTGTTGTCGCTGCAACGAACGGCTGATCCTCGTCGTGAACCGCGTAGGAATGGACAAAGTAGGCACACACAGGCTCCTGGATGCCAGTAAACAGGGGTGAACTCGCGCGCGTCTCAAGCGTATTCCAACCGATGTGAGGCACTTTTAGACTGGTGTTCAGGCGGGTAACTCGGCCGTTCAAAAGTGCAAGCCCTGAGTGCATGCCGTCCTCCTCGCTCACATCAAACAGGAGCTGCATTCCGATGCAAATTCCGAGCAGGGGCACGCCGGCGCGTGCGCGCGAGACGATCTCAGAGGAAAAGCCTGTGCTTTCAAGCGCCGCGATGGCGTCCCGAAAGGCACCCACGCCGGGCAGGATGATGTGTGTGACATGACGCAGGTCTACCGGTGCTCGCGTAAAAAAAGAATCTGCGCCGATGTGCTCAAACGCCTTCTTTACGCTGTGCAGGTTACCCATACCGTAATCGATGATAGCGATTTTTTTGTTCATCGTTCGTTGTTGTAATTCCCTCTCACTTGATGATCTTCCGCCTCAAACACAATCTCTTGATGTGGTTTGACGGCATCCCACTTATTCCACTCGCTCCCTCGAAGCGCAAACTAAACGTTTATGTTCAAATACTACGGTTCGTGGTATGCTGGTTGCAATAGTTATCCATAGAGTAAGTGCTATCCGTTTTTGGCTGTCAGATTGTTGCTAAGAAGATTATAACACTTTTCTGTATTAACGCATATCACATTCCGCATATTTATTTTGGGCATGCAACATTAAGCGACACTACGACCTCACTATCGGTGTTTTTTATTTCCAGTCCACAATGTGGGTATCTGTCTATAATTTTTTTAACATTGATAAGCCCTGCGCCTTGATGTCCTTTTTTGCTCGTAAACCCAAGCGTAAGCACCTCTGAAAGCTCAATCGGCTTGCTTGAACTGTTTGTAATGGTAATGGTTTTTTTCTGCATTTCTTTATCATGCGCGATTGTGAAAGTCACCCTCTTTTGTTCTGTTTCGGTTGCAGCCTCAATGGCATTATCCAGCAGGCACGCGATGACACGGCAAATGTCAATGTCTTCGACAGGGAGCTGAGAAAGCGGACACTCCAATGAAACATCCATGCTTACTCTTATTCGTTCGGCCTGTTCGTGCTTATTGAGTAAAAGTGAGACCAATGCGGGATGCTCAACAGCGCGGCGACTCAGGTCGAGTAAATCTCCGGCTCTTGTCGTGATTTCGACCAAGGATTTGTGATAGCGCTTGCACGCATCCAGATCTCCTAGTTCAAAATAGCCATTATATGTATGAAGTATATTGTAGAAATCATGTTTTATAGCACTGAACTGGTTTATGCTGTTAAACAAAGATTCCATCTGCCTGTCTTTCTCTCGGATTTCCGCCTGAGCATAGCGGTTGCATTTTAACGAAATACAAAATGCCGAAAACAGGACTAGCATGCATAAATTCAAAAAACTGCCCAGCACCGTTTGGGGAATAAAGAACATGATATATGCCGAGCAAATGAAAATAAAGCACAGTTGAAAAATGGGGAACCAAATGCTTTTATTTGACGCTTCCTCTCCCATGCCCTTGACAATTAAGAATCTCGGTTTCCCATCAAGCATCTGGTACATCAAGCCATAAATAGCGATTGAGACAACAAAGTTCACGCCGTACATGGCTAAGCAGACGGCATAATTCATGTGATTTGGATTCTGAGCAAAAATTATTGTGTCAATCATTTGTATCACTCCGGTGACCGTCTGGAAATAAAGATGTGTGTAAACCGATATCTCAAACGCGTGCAGGGGTTTAAAACGAAGCGCCTTAACAAAATATGCCCACAGGGAAACAGTAATGATTACGCCTGGAACCGAGGCCACAATAGGTAAAGCCTTATGCATCGCTGACGTGTCCGCCAATAAGTACTTGTAAATATCCACCAAAAATGCAAGGCAGGCGAGGATTAAGACAATAACATTCTTTTCCAGCCTCTTAAGCGAAACTTCTCCCATGCGCAAATGCATTCCAAACTTTGCGTACATAAGAACGAGTCTATAAATAAATGCGACGCACAATACGATGTTGCGCATGTCATCTGAGTATGGGGACATGTTGAAAATTCCCATCGTAACCTCCGCATCTATTGAGATGCCCATCGCACAGATTCACTTATCAAACCGAGGAGATTGGACTCCGTCATTTATTCATGTAATCAAGAAAGTGAAAATCATAACAGGTCATTTTGCATTACGAAGCTTAACATAGGCGGACATTTCCTGACCGCGATGTTCAATTTGGAACGAGCAGTTGCAGTATTTGCAAAGTATTTCGCGAACTGTCAAAATGCGCATGTCATCACCTCCCGGCGCTGTCACAGTGTTTTTTGTGAAAGCAGCCGGTGTACTGTTGGTCACAATAATTATTTTTTCATCATTGTTCTGCTTTTCAACCGTGAGGTACGCTTTCCGCTGCTCCGAACAACTAGCGGCTTCAATCGCATTGTCTAATAGGTTCATCAGAATTTTCGCGATGTCCATATTGTCTATATAGAGATTATCCAAACTGCATTTTACTGAGAGGAGCAGCTTTACGCTCAGGTTTTCAGCAGCTTCGATCTTGCTGATGAGGAGCGATATGAGTGTCGGATTTTCGTGCATTTTTCGTGTGAGTTCCGCAATGTTTCCGGCGTGGGATGTTGCCATAATCAACGAGTCATGGTAAACTTTTAGTTTTTCGTATTCCTTTAGTTCCAGATACCCGCTGTATGTTTGGAGTATGTTGTTAAAGTCGTGCTTTACGCCACGCAGCTCCTCCATGCCCCTGAAAAGCGCTCCGATATGCGCATCCCGGTTACTGTCGGCCTGTTTATTGTAAACGACGATATCAATGCAAATGCTGATAACCGTGTAGAGAAGAGTAATCAAAATAACAATAGTATTCGCGGCGATTTGCTCCGCTACAATGCTTGGTATGATTACATTGATCGCGAAAATCATTGTAGCGGCCAGGAAGTAGATAATCAGTTCTTTTCTCTTGTTGAAAAACATATTGTCAGAGAATTTGAGGCTTACGTGCGTTTTGCCCAATATGTACAGCACGATTTTGTACAACAGAAAAAACATCAGGAGCCCCGCCGCTTGCTGAACGGCATCCATAAGATAATTGTATCTTGGATCAGGATCTACATAACATATGATAGCGATCAGCCTGCCAAGGGTGACTTTCATGGCCCAAAACAGAAACATGTAGCTCATAAGCTTTACGGAACGTTCATTGGAAAGCTTGAATATCCGAAGCGCACTGTAGTAATAAACCAGTGCAGCTAATGGGTTTACATTTACGACCAAAAGGTATATAAATGGACTGAATGACAACATACCGCCAATAAAGTATATTATGTACACAAACAGAGTCTGTAAAAGAGTACCATTAACAAAAATAAACAATAGCTTTTGCTTTCTACTTATGTTCACTTTGAAAACAGCCATAATAACATTTGATATCATTAACATCGTCAAGAATGTTTCAATGAAAGTCACAACGGCAAGAATTATCTGCATCTGAACAGAGTACGCAAAGTCAAAATACAGAATCCACAAGCATATCACCTCATACGTACTCAAGCTTCCTGAATCAGCTCTTCGATAACATTCAATAAGCAATTTAGCTCAAAAGGCTTCCTTAATAGATAACTGAATCGCTCTTTGCTAATCACCTCTCCGGTGATCGTTCCTGACATAGCGACGATCGGTGTCGACAAGGCTGTGTGTGTTCCGCTGTTTCGAATCCGATGCATCATTTCAGTTCCGTCCATAACCGGCATCTGTAAATCGCAAAAGATCACATGATATTTCTCAGGGTTTTGCAGATACATTTGCAATCCGATTTGCCCATTTTCAGCTATATCACATTCAATCCCGTTTCTACTAAAAAAAATGGCAATAATATCCGTAACATGAATATTATCCTCTGCTACAAGACATTTGATCTTCTTTTCTTTCAAAACCACGTCCATATATTCACATCCTGAATTATTTTTGTCCGAGTTCAACATAGGCAGTCACCTCAGAATTGTAGTAATTTATTTTAAAGGCACAGTTAGTGTATCGCTCGATGATTTTACGTACATTGTTTAGCCCGACACCTTGATGCCCCTTTTTCGTGGATGCGCCTGCTTTGAATATTTGCGCATCATCAGGCAACTCTGGCGAACTGTTCGCGATAATGATGAGTGTCGAGCTGCCTTTTTGGAGTGTGGAGATAAATGACACACGCCTTTGTACCGTCTTATTGGCCGCTTCAATCGCATTATCCAACAGACAGGCTATGACGCGGCAAAGATCAACCTCCCGGATAGGAAGATTCGAAAGGGGGCAAGCGACGGACAGGCTCATTTGAATGTCCATTTTATCTGCAATCGTTCGCTTGTCCAGCAGCAGTGATATGAGTGAGGGATTTTCACTCATTCGGCGGCTTAAGTCCAACGATTCACCTGTCTGGGTAGTGATATGAACGAGAGACTGATGGTATTTTTTGCACGCTTGATAATCCTCAATTGCAAAATAACCATTGTATGTCTGTAGAATATTGTAGAAATCATGTTTTATTGCACGAAATTCGTCAGAACTCTTGATAAGGGCATTAATGTGGGCATCCTTGTTGCGAATATCCGCCTTTGTGTGCCGGTACATGCTCAGTAAAAGAGTTGCTGCAAAAAATAAAAGCAAGATGATAAAACTCACAGTGTTCGCAGCCACAATGTTTGGTATTGCAAGCGGTGTGATAACCTGGACACAATAAATGACGAGCGCATTTAAGGTAAATATGCGCAGGTCTTTTTTTGGATCCGCAAAACGGTCCGTCTTGGGAATCATCAAATCCGGTTTTCGATCGATGACGCTCCACGTCAATCTGAATATGAGGAAAAAAACAATCAAGTTGCATACGTACATCATGGCGTCAACCAAATAATTAAACCTTTGCGCATCCGGCTGCACGAAAAAAATCGCCCCAATGAGCATGGTCATACTATGAACACACGAGAAATACAGATACACATTTCCCATCACTTCTATACAGCGTATTGGGGAAAGTCTTAGGATCTTAATCCCCAGGTAACAGTAAAGGAGCGCGGAAATGGGATTGGGCGCAAGCATGAATATGTATGTTATCCTGGTGAACGACGCCATGCCTCCGATGAAATATACCGCATATACCAAAAAAGACAGCAAAACTGTTCCTGTCAAAAATGCAAAAAGCGCTTTCTGCTTAAAGCTTGCAGCTTCTCCATATATACGAAGTATAAGTTTAGCAATAAAATACATTAGAATAAAACAGTATCCAAATGAAAACAGCATCAGAATAATCTGCATAGTCCCTGAGTACGCAAACTCCGAAAACATGAGTCACTCTCTTTCTGATTATCAGAAGTTTACACTGTTTGCTTTCCATGACGAAAATAAAACCTGAGGGACAGCAACATTAGCCTCATATGCTGCTATACGGCAATGAACAGTATAAACCAAAAACTGACTCCTGTTATCGTGTTGCGATTTTAAGCCTCAAAAGTCCTGAGTTACAGGGAATTCTGGGCTTCGTATCTTATTCCCACTCCACAGTGCCTGGTGGTTTCTGGGTGATGTCATACGCTACGCGGTTGACCCCAGAGACCTCGGCTGCAATCCGGTTGGAGATTTTTATGAGCAAATCATAGGGGATGCGTGCGACGTCGGCTGTCATGACGTCCGTCGTCGTGATTGCGCGGATGACGATGAGTTGCTCATACGTGCGGCCATCGCTTGAGGCTCCGACAGAGCGGACGCCCGGAAGCGCGGTGAAATACTGCCAGATGTCGCGGTCAAGACCGGCTGCGGCTATTTCCTCGCGCAGGATGGCGTCGCTTTCGCGAACCATTCGCAGTTTATCCTCAGTTATCTCGCCCAACACACGTACGCCAAGTCCTGGGCCGGGGAATGGCTGACGGAAAACCTGGTCCTCAGGAATTCCCAGCGTAAGGCCCAGTTTCCGGACTTCGTCTTTAAACAAATACTTGAGAGGCTCGACAAGCGTGGTGAACTTCATGTTCTTGGGTAGTCCGCCCACGTTGTGGTGGCTCTTGATGGTTTTAGAATGCCCCACGCCCGACTCGATAATATCCGGATATATCGTGCCCTGCACCAGGTGTGTGGGGTTGCCGAGCTTACCGGCTTCCTCTTCAAAGACGCGGATGAACTCCTCGCCAATGATTTTGCGTTTTTGCTCTGGGTCGGTCACGCCCTTGAGTTTGCCAAGGAAACGCTCGCGCGCGTCGACGAACACCAGGTTCATGCCGAACTGGTTGCGATAAACATCCAGCACTTGTTTGGCTTCGTCCTTACGCAAAAGTCCGTGATCAACAAACACGCACGTCAGCTTGTCACCGATGGCCTTGCTCACAAGCACGGACGCGACAGCGGAATCGACGCCGCCGGAGAGCGCTGACAGAACCGGTTTGTCTCCGCAAAGGGCCTTGACTTCGTCGATCAGCTGGGTTTTGAGATCGGCCACAATCCAGTCATTCTCGCAGCCACAGACGGCGAAAATGAAGTTGCTGATAATTTGCGCGCCGCAAACCGTTGGCGCGCTTTCGGGATGATACATGACCGCGTAGACACCGCGCTGGGCGCACTCAAACGCCGCAATGGGGCAACCGGGAGTGGACGCGGTCACGGTAAATTCAGCGGGGAGGGAGAGGATGGATTCACCAGGAGACATCCAAACGTCACTGGATCCGGGTATGCTTTGATGCAAAGCGCCGCCCGCGGTTCTCAATGGCGCAATGCCCATCTCACCTTTTTTTTCGCCCATTTGCGCACCTGCGGCACGCGCCAGAAGCACCGCGCCGTATGCTACGCCCAGCAGTGGCTTTCCAAGTGATAAAAGATTCGGATCAAGCACCGGGGCGTCCATTCCTATCGTAGAAGCCGCATCGGATAAGATGATGCCGGCGATATCGGGAGAAGACAGCCGGTCGATTGGTGCGTCATAGGGTATGACTTCGCTATACACTTCAGCCTCGCGGATTCTCCTCGCGAACAGCTGGGTCGTTTGCCCGCCAAAATCCAAAATAATAATTTTCTTCACGGAATCAGCTCCTTATCACGGTTCCTGTCCATTCTAGCATGAGCCGCTTTGGTGTCAACCGCTTGTATAGACGAACGTTTTAGATTGTTCGGATAGAAACGAACGGAGTAAAAGGGATGGGATCGTGGCTGTGAATGCGTTTGACCGTATCGCCTTGCGCGCCGGTGTGGTATAATATCGCCGATAAGCTGGCTGATGGAGGCGTTGACGCCCGTGATGCAGAAACTGATCCATGGCCTTTTCTACAACAACGACCCTGAGCTGCTCAATCATCCGCTCAAGGAACAGCACCGCTTGTTTATACAGCAGTGTCTTGCGCTTACGGCCGCCAACTTTCTATCAACCATGTCGATCCTTAACGGGCTGATGCTCAAGCTTGGTTTCAGCGAGTCGCTTACCTCGATCATCGCGCTCTTTCCGAACATCATCGGCATTGTAGCCATTTTCGCTCCGCTTTTATGGGAAAGAATCGCGCGCCGGAAGCGCACCATCCTTACGATGCTGTCCTGCGCCCGCGTGTTGATCTTTGGGCTGTCGCTGACCGCCGCGCTTCCGTCGCGCGCGCAGCAACCGACATTCGTCATGCTCTCTACGCTTGCGTGCCTTTTGACATCGTCCACCACGGTTGCGCTCAACATCTGGTTTGCCGCGGTCGTACCGAAAGAAATTCGCGGGAGGTACACATCGACCAGGCAAATGTTCGCCTTGATGGTGTCGGTCGCGCTCCCGCCGTGTGCGGGTGTGCTGCTTGACGCCCTCGGGCGTTCGTTCTTTGCGTACGGCGTTGTGTTCTTCATGTCCATGGTTTTCGGGTTTCTCGAAATCTACTACTTCAGCCGTATGGAAGAGCCGTTGTACGCGCCATCCCCACGCCCGAGCATCAAGAGCATGTTCACGGTCCCGATCAGGAATCCGCAGTTTGTCCGCTACCTGTCCGTCGTCTTTTTCTTCTATGTGATTGTGCAGATGTCGTGTGCAATTACGCAGGTCTATATGCTCAGATACCTCCAGCTGAGCTACACATACATCACCATCATGTCCTCTCTGTCCGCAGTGTATCAGTTTATCGCGTACCGCAGCGTGGGAAGGCTTCAGGATCGTTTTGGGCCAACGCGTATGATGCAGGCGGCGTTTCTGTTGATGGGCACGGAGATCTTCATTTGGGGCTTTACGCCCCCCCAGCTCATGCGGTTTGTCATCCCGATCGCGTATGTATTTTCGGCGGCGGGCAATGCCACGTTCAACATCGCAATTTTTTCGCGCCGCTACCTGCTCATACCGCGCGAAGGCAGCTCCCTGTATGAGAGCATGTATATCGCGGTGGTGGGCATCGGGCTGTTGGTCGGTCCCGTGCTCGGATCATTTCTGCGGCCCGCGATCCTCGCGGTGCCATTGTTCGGAGGTCTCCAGTTTGCGCAATTCAGGGTTGGTTATCTCCTAACGACACTTTTGCTTTTAGTGCTCGCCACGCTCGACCACTTGGCGGAAAACAGAGTAAAGCGTTTATCCACAACAACAGAGGCTAGGTGATTTTCATGCAAAGGTCGTACCGGAACAACGTGGCGGCATACGTTGCGTGGCAGATTTTCTATGAGCTGATCAGCAAGCACGGCTCCAGAGTAGATATGCAGGTGTTTCAGACTGCGCCGGGTGATTCTGTCTGTCTCTCGATTCATTGTCTTAATTCCGGATCTCGGTTTGACCGCCCGCTCATGACGCTCAACCTCACTCAGGGAAGTGCCCAGCTGACAGGAAACGTCCAAAACGACTCGCTTTTGGACGAGCGTTTCGATTTTGTCGATGGCGCCATGCGCGCACCGCTGTTTCGCGATTATCTCGCATGGATTGAGAGTAAAGTCGGCTTGTCGCCCGATGCGTTTTGGCCCGCTCTCGACGCTAAAGGAGCGGCATTTGGCTTGATCGCCGCGATGGCGAAGAAGTTCGCGCTGACTGACGCGCGTTTTTTAACGCGCATGCTGCCCTCGCTCTCGGTTCAGGGTGAGGAGCGCCGTGATGCGCGCGCGATGATAGAGTCTGCGATGTCCGCCTCGGCCGATGCGCCTAAGGCGGGAACATATCCCTTTTTTATGCTTGAGACGATCGACGAGACCGCCAAGAAGCAAACTGAGGCCATGCCGTTCGCACTCATCGACGTGCGTGGAACGGCGTTCATGCCCGGACGCCCTCCGGTAGACATCAAGAAGGCGTGCTATGCCGTCAAGCGTAACTTCGCCGTTCTCGCCGAACGGCTTATCGAGCGAATCGATTGAGTGGTTGCATCATTTGCCCGCGTAAATGTGGTGTGGAACGGCCCGGTGGCGTGTGCGGCATGCCTGCGCGGGCTGTGGTCGCGCGCGCAGCGCCGCACATGTGGGAGGAACCCTGCGTCAGCGGAACACGCGGTTCAGGCACGGTGTTTTTTTCGGGATGCAGCCTGAGATGCGTATATTGCCAGAATCACGGGATCAGTCAAGGCCGCTTCGGTCGTGAGCTCACGACGGTGCAGCTGCGTTGCATTTTTGAGCGCCTCAAGTTGCAGGGTGTACACAACATCAACCTGGTCACGCCCACTCACTTTGTGGAAGCGATCGGCGAGGCTCTGGAACCAGGGCCGCTCGGCCTGCCGATCGTGTACAACTCATCCGGCTATGACGGCCGCCGCGCGCTGGACGCCGCCCCTTGGATCGACGTCTATTTGCCCGATTTTAAGTACGCGAAGGAGCCGGAGGCGTCGAGGTTTTCAAGCGCTCCCAACTATCCCGCAGTCGCGATGGAAAGCTTGTCTTACATGCATGAGCGTCTCGGCCCGTGCGTGTTCGACTCGGATGGGTTGATCGCGCGTGGTGTGATCGTGCGCCACCTGCTCTTGCCGGGGCACACCACGGGCGCGATGCGGATCATGGATTTTGTCAGGGAACGCATGCCCGGAGCGCTGTTTAGCCTGATGTCCCAGTTCACGCCCATGCACGCAGCCACGGAGCATCCGCCGCTCGACAGGCGGCTGAAGCGGGATGAAATCGAGCGCGCCATTACGCACATGGCCGACATCGGCCTTGAAGGATACGTTCAGGACAAAGAGTCGGCGAGCGATGTGTACACGCCGCGTTTTGACCTGACCGGAGTGGAGGGATAATGTGTACAAGCAAGACGTTCAACTGCTCCGCGAACTTGGAAAGCGGGTAGCGGAGATTGCGGCGCTGCCCGTTCAGGAAGAAAAACGTTCTCTTTGGCGCGCACTCAACGCAAAGAAACGCGTGCGCCCCATGGTCATGATGGATCAGGTTTGTTGGAACGAGGTCAACGTGGACGATGAGCTCACGCTCCTCTGCGAGGATCCCGAGTTTCGCTTTTATGAGGACAGGCTTCGCAAGACCCTTTATCAATGGTTGCACTTTCGCTGCGACATGGTGGTTGAACCGTACCTGAGCGTCAGTAAAGCGGTCAGGGGCGTTGGGCTGGGTGTAAGTGTGGAAGAAACGACGTTGGCAGGCGATCCAGAGAACAATGTGGTCAGCCACAGCTATGTCAACCAGTTCGTCACTGAGGACGACTTGGAAAAAATACACATGCCCGTAATCACGCATGACGTTGAGGATACAGAGCGCCGGCTTTCAGTCGCGCACGAGGTCTTCGACGGCGTGCTCGAGGTGCGAGCCGATGGTGTCAACCCATATCTCTCGCTGTGGGATCCGATCTCACAGTGGATGGGCGTTGAGAACGCGCTGTACACCATCGCGGACAGACCCGACTTCATGCACAAAATCGTCGACCGCATGACGCGCGCGTATCTTTCGCAGATTGATCAGTTGGAGGCGCAGGGGCTGCTTTGCCGTACGCAACCGCTTGTTCACTGCACGGGCGCTTACACGGATGAGCTCCCCGCGCCGGGATACGACGAAAATCGTCCCCGCGCAAAGGATCTGTGGATGTACGGCCTCGCCCAAATGTTTTCGACGGTTTCACCTGCGATGTTTGACGAGTTCGAGATCACATACGCCAGCCGCATCTGCGAGCGCTTCGGCTTGGTCTACTACGGGTGCTGCGATCCGCTAGACGGAAAAATGGCGCAGGTACGCAAACTGCCGGGTGTGCGTAAAGTCTCCATAAGCCCGTGGGCCAATCAGGAGCGGGGCGCAAGAGAAATTGGGGGAGACTACGTCTTTTCACGCAAGCCCAATCCGGCGTTTCTCGCGAGCATGAGTTTTCAGCCGGACTATGTCCGCGCAGATCTGCAGGAAACCGTCAGGCTGTGCCGCGAAAACAATTGCCCGCTAGAAATGATTTTAAAGGACATCTCCACCGTTCGGCAACAACCGCAGCGGCTGTGGGAGTGGGAAAAAATCGCCATGTCAGTCGCGATGGGGTAAGAACATGCGAGGGGGGAACAACATGCCCAAGGTAGTCATGCCGTATGTCATGGTTGGCGATGCGGTTCAAATGCTTAAGAACGCGGGATTTGAGGTCGTTCTGCCTGACGACGGCGCGCTGATGACACGCGCGGAGTTGCTCGGAAAAATCGCGGATGTGGACGGGCTATACGCCACACGCTGCACGGTCGACGCGGAACTGATCGGTGCGGCTAAAAACCTAAAAATGATCTCTTCAGTTGGCGCGGGATATGACAACATCGATGTTCGTACCGCTAGCGAGCGCGGCATCATCATCACCAACACGCCTGTGTCCACTGCGGAGGCGACGGCGGACGTGGCTTTCGCTCTCATCCTGAGCGTGATGCGCGAAACCGCGCGCTACGACAGGCTGTTGCGGCACGACGTGAAGGCTGCGTTTGCTCTCGCGGGGAGGCTGTGCGGGAAGCCTTTGTTGGGTGCGACGCTGGGTATTGTGGGCATGGGGCGCATCGGGCGTGCTCTAGCAAGGCGCGCGGTTGCTTGCGGTATGAAAGTTGTTTACCACAACCGCAGAAAAACGGATGACGCTTTCATGTATTGTGAAACGCTCGCGGAGCTTTTGCGTGTGAGCGACGTGGTCAGCCTCAACTGCCCGCTTACGCCCGAAACACGACATATGATCGGGGAAAAAGAGCTTGCGCTCATGAAAAAAGACGCGTTTATCGTCAACACGTCCCGCGGCGCGGTCATCGAGGAGGCGGCGCTCATCCGCGCTCTCAAGCAGGGCGTCATAGCGGGCGCGGGCTTGGATGTATACGAAAATGAGCCCGACGTTTCTGTCGAGCTCATTGAGATGGAAAATGTCACGCTGTTCCCGCACATCGGAACGGCAACGCTCATGTCGCGCTCCATGATGGCGGAAGAGGGGGCGCAGCACCTGATCGACTTCTTCACCACGGGTAAGGTCGAATGCGTCGTTAATCCGTGACGCCAAAGTCCATAAAAAAATAACCGTTTCGCTCGTATGTGCCTTTTATGCTGAGGTCAACGCTTCTTTGATAGGTCGGGCCGTTCGTGACCAACGTGTGAAACTCCCCGGCTTCTCCGCAGGGATCGATGCCGTCGGCGATAAGTCTTTCGATTGTCTCGTGGTTAAATGGTTTGCCCGCGTAACTCGCGGGCATTTTTTTCGTGTTGACGACGATGATGGTCGCCTCAAAGCCGGAATCGACAAACGCGCGCGCGGCCTCGATGCGTGGCATTTGCCACAAAGGCAGCACCGCGGTGACGCCAAACGGCTCGCAGACGCCTTCCTCCCACTTGCGGTGGTCCTCAATGTCGATGTCGCCGAACACACCGTGTGTCACGCCGTGCGTCTTGACGAGCGTCTCCAACTCAGTCTTGAACACCTGCTCATAACTCTCCCACGTCACGCTCGCGCGGATGAGGGGAAGGCCGAGTGCGTTGGCTTGCGCGCGGATGACGGTGTCGGGGATGGCGTGCGACATGGATTTTCCGGAATCATTTGATATGGTGCTGAGAAGCGCGACCGGTTCAAGCCCGCTTCGAATCGCTAAATGGTGCGCGAGGTTGCAATCTTTGCCCCCTGAAAACGATGTAAAAAAACGCCTTTTCATCGCATGGCCTCCATGATTGTTTTTATGTCGACATGCGCGGCGATGTGTGCGGCGAGCCTGTTGTACTGCTCTTCGCGGTACGCCAGCGAGGATGCGCTGAGCTCGGAACCGTCGGGGGAGAGCGTGTCTTCTGCCTCTAGGTCGATCGCGGTCTCGGGGATGACGCCCAGCACAGGCACGCCCGAGCGCGCCTCAAGGATGTGCACGCCTGCGGTGAAGTGCGCGGGATCGCCGATAAAGCGGTTGACGATCAGCCCCTTGACGCGCGCGCGATCCTCGGGCGGCATCAGATGGAGCGTACCGAGCAGGCTGGCGAACACACCGCCCCCGCGTATATCGCCGACCAGAACGACGCTTGTGTCCGCGATGGCCGCCATCCCGGTATTGACATAGTCGTCAGGCAGGAGGTTGAGCTCAACCGGGCTGCCCGCGCCTTCGATGACGATGCAGTCCACTTGTGCGGACAGCGTGCGGAACGCGTTCACGACATCATTCTTCAGCGGTGCCCGCCGTTCGCGGTAAGCGCCCGCTGTGGGGGGAAGGTCAGCGCCGTTGGCGACCAGGCGCGGGCTTTTTCCAAAGCTCATCACAATGGGATTGCAGCGCCATGTCGGCGTGAACCGCGCAGCCTCGCACTGGAGCGCTTGACCCCGGCTCATGACGCCGTCGGATGCCATGTGGATCCGGTCCGTGACGTTGAGCGATTTGAACGGTGCGCAGGATGCGCCATGATTGCTAAGATGCCGCAAAAGTCCCAGGCAGAATGTGCTCTTGCCCACGGATGAAGCTGTGCCCATGACCATGATGGATCGCATGCTTTACCTCTCAATCCCCTCGCGGCTTGCGATTCCTTGCTTGTAGTAATGTTTTACCTCAGTCATTTCGGTCACGAGATCGGCGATGTCGATGATCTCGGGCCTGGCGTACCGGCCTGTGATGATGAGTTCTGTGTGCGCGCTGCGAGCGCGGATGACGTCAAGCGCTTCCGCGACGCTGAACAGGTTGTAGTGGAGCGCGATGTTGAGTTCGTCCGCGATGACCACGTCGTACTCACCCGAAGACGCGGCGTCGCGAAGACGCTCAAGACCGACCCTGGCAAGCGCCACATCTTCAGGTGAGGGCTCATGCGTGATGAAGCACCCGCCGCCGTGCTGCTCGATTGTCAGACGGGGCAAAAACTCTGTGGCTTTCAGCTCGCTGTACTTCATCCCTTTGACAAATTGCAAAATGATGACCTTTTTCCCCGCGCACACCGCTCGAAGAGCGAGACCAAACGCTGCGGTCGTCTTGCCTTTGCCATTGCCGGTGTAAACCTGGACGTATCCTTGTTTCATCAGTTGACCTCCTCGTCGTGCTGCCAATTAGACAGCAGAGACTTCATCCACGCCACAAGATCCACGTTGTAAACGTTCCTAAGGTTATTGCTTGACAGCACTTCCCTGGGCGAGCCTTGCGCGAACACTTCGCCCTTATAAAGAAGCAGGGCGCGCGATCCGTACGCGTACGCGATGTTGAGATCGTGTACGATGGAGATCACAGCGCGCTGACCGACCTTGACCCATTTGCCGATGATGTCGAACATGAGCAATTGGTGCTCGATGTCAAGGTGGTTGGTCGGCTCGTCCAAGATGAGGATACGCGGGTTCTGCGCAAACACGCGCGCGAGGCACACGCGCTGAAGCTCTCCGCCCGAGAGCGTCGTTACGGTGCGGTCGACGAGGTCGGCAGTCTGCGTGAGCGCGAGAGATTCCATGATGACGCGGTTGTCTTCCGCGGTGAGGGAACCCAGCAGACCGCGCTTGTGCGCGTACCGCCCGACCGCGACCACATCGCGCGCGGTGTAGGCGAACTGCGTTGTGTTGTTTTGCGTGAGCACTCCAACGGTGAGTGCGCGTTCGGCGAGGCTCATGCGGCGAATATCTGTGCCACACACGTTTACGCTTCCGCCATGAGGCACGCTGTCCATGATGGCGCGCACAAGGGTGGTTTTGCCAGAACCGTTGGGGCCGACGATCATGAGCACATCACCTGCAGCAAGTGAAAAACTCACACCGCCGAGAATGGGGTGACCGCCGAGGGTGACGCTTAAGTCTTGAGCATTGAGCATCATGCGACCCTCCGGCGATAGAAGATATAAATGAATGTCGCGGCTCCCGCGATGGAGGTTACGATACCGATGGGCAGCTCGATCGGCGAAATGATCGTGCGGCTGACAAGGTCACACAGCATCAAGAAGCACGCGCCCGCGAACGCGCACATGGGAAGAAGCCGCGCGTGCCTCGGCCCTGCAATCATTCGCACCATGTGGGGGACGGTGAGGCCGATGAACGCCACCGAGCCGCAGATCGCCACTGCCGCGCCGCAAAGTGCGGAGACGCAGATGAGCACGGTCAGCCGCGTGCGCTTGACGTTGACACCTGAGTACGCGGCCTGTTCTTCTCCCATGGCGAACGCGTCAAGCTCGCGCGCGCGCATGGCGATCAGCCCGATGCCGGGCAGTGCGAAGAGCGTCATCAGCGCGACATGCGTCCACCCGCGCCCCGAAAATGAGCCCATCGACCAGAAGACGATGTTCTTGATGTCATCCTCCGCGAACGCGATGATCATGGAAACAAGCGAGGACGCGAGCATGGAGAAGATGATACCGGTCAGGATGATCGTGTTGGATGAAAGGTTGGCGTCGATGCGCCCCGAGAACCAAAGGATGATCACGAGGGATAAAAAGGAGAAAAGTACGCTCATGAGCGTCACACTCAAACCTGGCATGAAGGGAAAGGAGATCGAGAGTGTGATGGCGAGAATGGCGCCGAGGGAACCGCCCGACGTCACGCCAAGTGTTGAACCGTCCGCCAGGGGGTTCTTGATAAGCCCCTGCATGGCCGCGCCCGCGATGGAAAGCGAAGCGCCGACTATGCCGGTCAGAAGCACGCGCGGCGCGCGGATCGCCCACACAATGGTCGCCGCGTTTTCCGCCACGCCCGAAAAGAACGCGCGTCTCAAAACGCCGTTGACCAATGCGCCGAACACTTCGCCGGGCGCAAAACGAACGCTCCCAAGCGACACACAGACCAGCGCGACCACAATGTAAACGAAAGCTGCGGCGACCAGCTTGAGCGGGTAACGAACCGCGCGCACGCGTATCATCATTTAGCGGTATCGTCCAGGCAGGCGCGGATGGCCGTTCCGCCATCGGCGAGACGGGGCGCCGCACGGGAGACGATGTTGGTATCGATCGCGTATACACGTTTGCCCTTCACGGCGGTGATCGCCTCCCAGCCTGTACGGCCTAGAATCTCTGCGACCGGGTCTTCGACCTGCGCGGCGTGTTTGCTCGTGATGATCACGTCGGGGTTGAGCTTGACGATCTGCTCTTCGGAAACTTTCACCCATCCGTCGAGGTCCGCGAAAATGTTGGTTCCACCGGCCATCTCGATCAGCTCGTGCTGGAACGTCGCTTTGCCGCACGTCCACGGGCCGGAAGACAGGGGAGAGACCTCGTAATACACGCTCACGGCTTTGCCACCGGCCGATGCGGCCTTGACGGCGTCGAGCTGCGCTTTCATGCTGGACACGACTGCCGCGGCTTCCGCGTCCTTACCCAGCAACATGCCGATCTTGCCGATGTTGACGTAGCTGTCTTCGATGGTCTTTGAGTTGAGCACGACCACAGGAATCTTGGCGTTCTTGATGGCCGCAGCCTGGGCCTCGTCTGTCGCCATTGTGCCCAGAAGCAAGCAATCGGGGTTAAGCGCAACGATCTCTTCAATATTCATTTTGCTGTATGAACCGACTTTTTTGACCGTTTCCGCTTCGGGCGGGTAGTCGCAGTAGCTGCCGAGCGCCACAAGCTTGTTTCCCGCGCCAAGCGCGTAAATGATTTCGCACTGCGAAGGGTCCATGGCGATGACGCGTTGGGGCGTCGTGGCGAACTCAATCGTTTCGCCGGTTAAGTCCGTGAAACGAATGGGGGTCGGCGCGGCCGCGGAAGTGCCGGGTGTTGGGGCGGGAACGGGTTCCGCGCACGCCGCGAGAGAAATCGCGACAAGGAATATGGTGAAAAACACAGAGACCTTCTTGAGTGTCATAGGCGTATCTCCTTTTTGTTGACAACAAAAGCCGCTTTCCAAGAACGGAAAGCGGCGTCTTTCTCTCGTGCGCACTCGAAAAAGATGTCGGCCTCTCATCCCCAGAAGATCCTTCGTTTTTCATGTTCCGGCAGGTCTCCTGGCTCGGTCTCATTCTCGCGCGCCGCCTTCCCGCTTTCGCAGTGGCATGTGTGGCGTGCGTGTCAACCTTACAGTTACTGGGATAGCGCGGGATTTACACCCGCTTCCCTTATGCGCACTTTCGTGCACCGAACGCATGATATTTTGTTGTCGCGCTGATTATACGATTGCGCGTGCATGATGTCAAGCTTTGGAACTTATGTGTTCGGAGCATCGCGCAGGATGCGTCTGCACTCCATGTAATACCGTTTTTCGTGGGCTTCGCCCATAGAGAAAGTTTTGCGCGGAAGCGTTCCCTCGCGGATAACGGTGCGGAACAGCTCGTGCTTATCCATCGGAGGAAGGAGCAAACCGACCGTGCGCGCTCCTGAAGCGAGCGAGCGGACGACGTCCTCGCCGTGAATGTAGTCCATGGATGAACCCTGATGTGCTGCGACGTATGCGTCGAGGAAAGGCTGGAGCTCACAGAGCGGGAGACCGTTGACCGCCGATGATATGTCAAGCTCGTCTTTACCGGAAAGCACACGCGCGACGAGTGGAGAGCCTTTTTGGTGCGGGAAGCGCGCCGCAATTGCAGAAATGAAATCCGAGGGGTCAACGCCGAAGAGTGCTCTGTGGATAGGCTCAAAAGAAAGGCCTTGGTCATGGACGTTCATCAGTTCAACGAGCGCATAGCGCGCCGGATGGCTTGCGGCATCCTCAACGTTCAACGAGAGCTTTATGCGCAGCCAGCACGCGCGCGCGGTTGCGAGGGAGTGGTTGCCGTCGCCCACGGCGAAAAGCAAGGGCGCGGTATCAGAGCAGACGCCATACTTGCCGCGCATCCGCTCAGGGCCTGCGAGGTTCTCGAGCGCGTCCGCGATCTGCTCGGATGCGTCGCCTGCTTCAACAGCCCAACCCACCACGCGCCCTCCGCCTTTCATCAGCGCCGTGTCGTAGAGCGTGCGGAGCGTGCTTTTGCGCGCGGCGATCGGCTCGATGATTGTGCCATCAGGATCGTCGATAAGCATGAGGATGTGGGGGAGCTCAAGCGGCGCGTTTTCGCGTACGCGCATGCGCGGAGGGATGCGCTCGAGAATGGTGCCCTCGGTTGCCCGTATGAGCGAAACGGAACCCGGGGCATAATCATACGCGTCCAGATCGACAGCCGCGATCAGGCCCCGCCGTACGCTCTCGCCGCAGAAACGCTCGACATACACAAAGCCGTGAACTGCGTTTTCAAGCACGTTATCACAATAAGCGCGCATTGCGCTGTGTATATGCGCAATGCGTGCGGTATCATCCTCTTTGCCCAAATATACCTCCGGATAAATCATGCGAAGCGTCGACGGCGCTGCACCGACAATCTCTTCCACGCTTTTCCAGTACTCAGGCTCGGACGTATACTGGTCGCATGCGACCACCGCCCATTTGCTTAGATCAACGCCCGCGCGAGGGAGGAGGATATGCGCGGGGGAAAGGCCGTACAAAGACAGACGTTCGCTCAAACAACATCACTCCGTGTGTAAAGTGGATCGGGTTTGACTAAAGGCAGGTGCGGCGGTAAAATGGGTCAACAAAGGGAGGCATCGTACGTGCGAAAACTGGATGTGAAACAGCTCCCCAACGCCATTACTGTGTTTCGGTTGATCCTTGTTCCGGTGCTTCCGATCGTTTTCTTTTGCGTTACTCCGTTTGCCGCGCTGTTTGTCTTCCTCATCGCGGTGTTTTCCGACATGCTCGACGGCTATTTGGCTCGAAAATACGACGCTATTTCTCAGTTCGGGCAAACAATGGATCCTGTCGCAGACAAAATGACCGTGGTTGTCGCACTGCTCTGCTTGTGCATTGCGGGTATGTGCGAATTATGGATTCTCGTCCTAATGGCAGTCAAAGAGCTGCTCATGGTGCTGGGCGGTGTGATGATCTACAAAAAAAACACGATGGTACAACCGGCGAACTTGATAGGCAAGGTATCAACTGTCGTGTTTTTTGCAGCGATATCACTCTCGTTTTTTGGCGACGCGCTGCAGTGGACCTGGATGCTCCGGTACATGGCCGTTGCGTTGTCCGTTTTTTCGACTCTGCAGTATGCGGCAATCATCCTGACACGTCTCAAAAGCGGACGGGCGTAGGCTATTTATCAGCCGCGACGACCAGAGCCGTCATGCGGTCGATGGTGGAATCCATGAGCACATGCTCTACAGCGCACGCTTCGCTCTCGGCGGTTTCATCATCAAGCCCCACAATTCTGATGAAAAATGCCTTGAGCGCCACATGCCGTTCGTAGATCGCTTCAGCGGTTTCCCGGCCCTTGTCGGTTAAGTGGATTGTGCCGTATTTTTCGTGCAGGAGCATCCCGCGGTCTTCCAGTGAATGCAGAGCAACGTGAACGCTTGATTTTGCGACGCCCATTTTCTCCGCTATGTCTGTAACGCGAACCGCGCCATTGAAGCGTTCCAGCAGCAGGATGGTTTCCATGTAATTCTCCATCGTTGGTGTGATGTTCATTTCCACTCTCCATATCACTGGTTTCTGATAGTATAACACAATTCGGCCCGCTGTTCGACTCCTGTTTTCTCTACATATTGTTTGCGTTGTTCAAACGCTGGGTTTTGATGTATACTCGGTGTAATAAGGCGAGCGGAGGTCTTTTTGATGGACAAAATGACAGGCGTTGAGAGGACGGCAAACCTGATGTACCGGCGGCCGGTCGATCGCATCGGTTTGTACGAACACTTTTGGTCGGATACGCACCGCGAATGGGAGAATAAAGGCTGGGTCAAAGAAGGGGAAAACTTCGCAGATATCTTTTCCTTTGACATGGAGGAGTGCTGGCCATTCAAGATGGTCGCCGATCTGGATTTTGTTCCCGTGACAATTGAAGAGAACGAGGACACGCGCCTGGTGCGCGATGGGAATGGCGCGCTGCTCCGCCGTCACAAAAAGCACGATACAACGCCTGAGCACGTCGACTTTCTCGTCAAAGATCGCGCCAATTGGCTTGAATACATCAAGCCTAAGCTCGTCGCGGACGATCGCCGCATCAATTTTGAGGCTTATCGCAACGCAAAGGCGCGAGCGAAGGAAAAAAACCGTTTCTTTTTTTACAGCGGCGTTCTTCCCTTTGAGTTGATGCATCCCGTTTGCGGACATGAGTACATGCTCATGGGCATGGCGCTTGACCCCGATTGGGTTCGTGACATGGTCAATACGTATTCTCGCCTGACAGTCGAGCTGGAGGAAATCCTTTTTGCCAAGGAGGGGCTGCCCGACGGTTTCTGGTATTATGAGGATATGGGTTTTCTCGGACGGCCATTCATGTCGCCTCAAATGTACATGGAGATCGTCCAGCCAGGGCATCGCTATGTTTTCGACTACAACAAGTCGATCAAAAAGCCCGTGCTCGTTCACTCGTGCGGCATGGTGGAAAAGCTCATCCCCGGGCTTCTCGAGGCGGGCATGGATTGCCTGCAGGTCATCGAGGTCAAGGCCGGAATGGATTTGCTCAAGCTGTACAAAGAATACGGACACTGCCTTTCCTTCATGGGCGGTATCGACGTGCGCGAGTTGTATACGAACGATATCGCACGCGTCCGGGCAGAGATTGATAAAAAGGTGCCCATCGTTAAAGCAGGTTTCGGCTACACGCTTCACTCCGACCACTCGATCCCAAACACGGTCGATTTCGCGACGTACCGCGAGTTCATTGAGTACGGGCTTAACGCGGGAACGCTCTGAATCGCGCCACCACATACACGATAAGAGCCGGAGGCATGGCCTCCGGCTCTTATCGTGATGACAAACCCAGACTTGGGTGTTCCCGGACTCTGGTTTTCGGAAAAGTCGGCTGTGGCTACGATCCGAAAGCCGGTGGCGTTGTCTCCGGATTTCGTCAATCGTAATAGATGAAGCGCGCAGCAAGCAGCGGAAGCCCGTCCTTTTCGCCAATGCAGTCCGCGTAAACGCGCATTTTGCGGCCGAGTTCCCATTTTTTGTCTCCCTCGTACTCGAGCCACACTTTGATTTCCTGGCTCTTTGTCGAAGCGTCAAACAGTATGGACATGGGTTTTTCCGCGTTCGCGATTTCTTCGACTTGGCCATCGAAAACGTAAATGATGCCGATTCTGCGCGATGGGTTCGCTCGGAGCTCTTTGATATTTTGTACGAGCGACTGCGCTTTGCGGCTGTACTCATCCAGATTGGGTTTGTAGTAGACGTTGTGCTTGATCACGGAATCTTCTTTGCCGCTCATGGATGCGCGAATAATGATGGTGTTGATCCCGTAGCGCGTCAGTTTAGCGTTGAAAAGGAAGGAACCCGTCGCTTTTTCAAGCTCCAGCGAACCGCTTATATCGGACTCGACCTTGACCGCCGCACCAATCTCCGTGTGCCCGGTGATGCGCATTGTTTGCGAGTTGCTGGTTTCCGGCGTGGAGGGATCGAGCTCAAGCTCGATGTCCATGTGCGGCCTGTAAATGTTAAGGACGATGGTTTTCTTGCGGTGCCCGCGTGCCTGCGCGGTAATCTCGATGAAATTGTCGCCGACGGGATCGACATGGAGCACGCGCGTAACGACACCGTCCGCATTGACTAAATCGTTGAAGTCATCTCCGCCGATGGTCACGCTGCTGCCCACATCAACTTTGAATTGAACCTGGTAGTTTGAAGTGTAAGTCTCAACGCGCTCCTCAGTGGGGTTGATCATGTCAAGTTTGCTAAGCGGGACCTCGACGACGTATTGAACGGGGGGCAGCTGTTTTTCGGTGCCGTCCGCCTTGATGAGCTTGGGGTTGAGCGTGACGTCGATGAACTCATTCAGTTCTGAGGTTTGTGCCTCGATCCAAATGGAGTCCGGAATCTCAAACTTCGCGATTTGCCCGATGATACGCGTGTTTTTGCCGGAAGGTATCTCTGGGATGTAGATAAAGTCGTCATCCTTGCCGGTGAAGGTGATTGTGTGGATGACATTGCCGTTGACCGTATCGGTTGAGATTGAGGGTGTGGGCAGGGATGGGTCGAGCGCTGGTGTGGGGAGAGTCGCGATGCGCTGGTCAGATATCAATGAGACGATGGCCTGATAGCCTTTGCTCGCGCCCCACGCGAGTAGCGCGATCATCCCCACGCCGATGGCCGCGACAATCAAAGTGCGCACCAAGGGGTTGCTGCGCTTACCGACCATGCCGAGGTTCTGCCGTTTGCGTGGCGCGAGCGGCGGACGAACAACGGTGGAAGGCGCGCGCTGAGCTCGGGGTGAAGTGGGAACGCGTTTAACGGCAGGCTGTGGCTGGCGGTTTTGCGTTTGCGGTTGCGGATCATGCGGAACCGCTGAGGGAAGAGCGGATCGGTCACGACTGTAAGCGAATGTGCGGCGGTCGTCCGATCCCGCGCCGCCGGATGTTACGGTTGGTCGCATTGCCTGTCTGTGCGTGCCTGCGTCAGTGAATTGAGGAATTGACAAAGTAGGCTCAGATTGAGCCGGGTGGTTTTCGTCAGTGGGATGCTCGACCGGCAAGGCAAACCTGCGGTTAGCAAGCAGACGCGCGGTCGTGCGCGGCACCTCAGGCGTTTCTGCTGGCGCAGATTCATCGGCACTCATCCGCGGCTGGAAAGGCTCGCTCAGTGGAGGTGGCTCGGTAGGACGGTACTCCGTTTCAACTTCAGCGGTCACCAGTTCTGTGGGTGGCGAAGCAGTGCTCTGCGCCGCCGGTTTCTCGATTGACAAACTAATGCGCGATGCCTGCAGGGGAACGGAATGTGGCGAAGGTCCAGGTAACTCCTCTGTTGCCGACTCAGGCACAATCTTGGATTCATCCTGGGGCGATGGGGGAATAGGCGCTAGAGGGGCGCGGGTCGACCACGGGCGCATGGCGTCCCGTTCCTGAAACGGCGTGGTCGCGCGCGGTGTTTGCGGGGGTTCAGAAATAGGCGGCGGTTCGGGCAGCGCGACCGTCACCGATTCCGGATCGATTTCAGGCTGAACCTGGTGAAGCGGTGGGGCGGATGGGCGCGGTGAACGCGTCGACCAGGGGCGCGTCGCGTCCCGCCTTTGGAACACGGGCTTCGGTTCCGGCGGGGGCTGCTTGACCTGAGGCTTTGGCTGCCGCGACTGCATCATGCGGGCGAGTGTCGCCTCGGGGTTAAAGTTTTTCACCGGCGCAAGCCGAACACGCTCCGGCTCCTCATCGAGTTCGGCGGATTCCTCAGCTTTCAACGCGTTCTGCGCGGGGGTTGACGAGGAGACACGGTTTTCGGTCACGCTCGGCTCTTCCGCGGCGGTCATTTGCGGCTCAGCGGCTGGCGGCTCGTTCACCGGGAGGTCATCGATAGTTCCACGGTCGTTCGTGTCACGTCTGAGCAGACCCTTGATGCGTGTAAAAAAAGAAGGCGAGCGAGGTTTATGCGTCTCGGTAACCACATGCTCCTCAGCCGCAGCCTCGATCGCCGAGGTGTCGTGCGTTTGCGTGTCTTCCCGGTCCGGCTGAGAAACCAAGCCTGCGGCTACGGGAGGGACGGAGATAGACAACCTGGCCGTTTCCTGGGCAACCGCTTCGGTGACCGGCTCGGACGGTGTTTCGCGAATGCGTTCAGGGGACGGTTCGTTGTGCGTGCCCAGGGGTGCGCCGCATTTGAAACACTTTGTGAAATGGGCCTTGTTCCATTGGCCGCAATTCGCGCATTTCAATGACACCGCCTCCTTACTTAAGCTTATCCTATTTTAATACGATCGCACGGCTGAAAATTCCTGCCAGCGTGAGAAAGATCGCAAAAGACTTTGGATTGACACATTTGCCACTACATCAGTATAATATAGCCGAAAACAAAGGAAATAGCATGTGGGGGTAATCGCTTGAACGTGTTGGTCACCGGGGGCGCGGGATACATTGGCAGTCACATGGTCAAGAAGCTTGTGTCACTGGGTTATGGTGTCGTCATCGTCGATAACCTGTCGACCGGCTTCGCATCGTCTGTAAAGGGGCTGCCACTCATCATCGGCGACATTCGCGACACGCGGCTTTTGTCCGAGACCATGACCGCGAATAACGTGGAGATCGTTATTCACTTTGCGGCAAAGACGCAGGTTGCGGAATCCATGAGCGCGCCCGACCTGTATTACCGGCACAACGTCGTTGGAACCCAATCCCTGCTAGACGCGATGCGGCTATCCGGCGTGACGAAAATTATCGCGTCGTCCACCGCGGCGGTGTACGGCGAGCCGGTCGATGGAGCGGATACGATCACTGAAGATCACCCCAAGATGCCCAAGAACGTCTACGGCCAGACCAAGCTCGCAGTCGAGCACATGCTCAGCGCCTACCACGAGGCGTTCGGTTTGTCTTACGCCGCGTTCAGGTACTTTAATGTCGCGGGTGCGCACGATAGCGGAGAAATCGGCGAGGCGCACGTCCCCGAGACGCACATCATTCCAAACCTGCTCAAAGCGCTCATCAGCGGAAAATCGTTCCAGCTGTTCGGCACGGACTACCCAACGGGAGATGGCACGTGCGTGCGCGATTATGTGCACATCGACGACCTAATCAGCGCGCATGTTCTGGCGCTTGACGAGCTCAAAAGCGGCCAACACCTCGGTTCATTTAACGTGGGCGACAACAATGGTTATTCAAACAAGCAGCTCGCAGATGCCGCAGAGCGAATCACGGGCCTTCAGCTCTCTCTTGACCTCCGGGAGCGCCGTCCCGGAGACCCGGCCAAGCTGGTCGCGTGCGGAGATAAGATCAAGCGCGAACTCGGCTGGAAACCGGTTCATACGCTTGACGACATGATCGCGTCGGCGTACAAGTGGCATCGCGGGCACCCGAACGGGTATTGCTAGCTCGGCAACCAAGTCACGCGAGCGCCCCGGCCTGAGATCAGGTCGGGGCGATTTCGCACGTTCAAGACGCTAAACCGCGTGCTGTTGGTGCAGGGAGTTGGCCCACTTTCCGCACTTGTCGCCCCACATGGCAACCGTTTTACCGTTGATGTCCACGCGCACGACTTCGCACATGTTCGAGCAGCCTGAGCATTCCGTGCTTGAGGGCGTGAACTGGAGGTTAATCAGGTCGAAGCCCCTGAATTTGGATGGCTGGCGCGTTTTTTGGTGGTTTTCAAGCGCGAGAATGGCTGCGCCGATGGAGCCCATTACGCTGTAGTGCTTGGGAATGATGACGTTCTGTCCAAGCTCGGTCTCAAACGCGCGCCTGATACCGACGTTGGCAGCCACGCCGCCCTGAAACAAAAACGGCGGCTCAAGGCGTTTTCCGCGTCCGAGGTTGTTCATGTAATTTCGCACGAGCGCGTCGCACAACCCCTTGATGATTTCGGCTTTTGAGAAGCCGAACTGCTGCTTTGCGATCATGTCCGATTCGGCAAAAACCGTACAGCGGCCGGCAATGCGCACGTTGGTGTTCGCGGTGAGCGCGAGCGCTCCGAAGTCCTGTATGGGGATACCGAGCCTTTCGGACTGGTGATCGAGAAATGAACCTGTGCCCGCTGCGCACACGGTGTTCATGGAGAAGTCGACGACCATACCGTCCTTGAGGATGATGATTTTTGAGTCCTGCCCGCCGATCTCGAAAATCGTGTGCACCTCCGGGTGGAAGTGCAGCGCGGCCGAGGCGTGCGCCGTGATCTCATTCTTGATGACGTCGGAGCCGATCATGAGCGCTGCGAGCTGGCGTCCGCTGCCTGTCGTCCCCACGCCCGCGACTTCAAGATCCTGAATGCCGATCTTTTCATTGAGGTCGGCAAATCCCCGTTTGATCGACTCAAGAGGCTGACCGTTCGTGCGGATGTACTCATCGAAAAGCACATTGACGTGTGAATCGACAACGACGACGTTTGTGCTCACCGATCCCACGTCAACGCCGATGAAAACTTTCATATTGTGCTCACCCTTTCGCGTTGGCCGATGTCTGTGGCAGCTGGCTTCCCGGGGGAAGCGGTGGCCGCAGATGCTTTTTTATCGCCCTTGGCCTTGCACAGGTCGACAAAAGCCTCAAGACGTGTCTGATTGTTGGCCGTCCCGGCTTGCTCGTCGAGCGAGAGCGAAAGGATAGGGATGTTCAGCTGCTCGGACATTTGCGGGATCATGGAGGATGTGATCAGCTCGGGCAGACAGCCAAAGGGCATCAAGTGAACGATGCCATCGAAACCGCGCTCCGCGAAATCGATCATCCAGCCAATGTTCTCAAGATCATGCCCCCCACAGTTGAGCGCGGAAAACCGCTTGGCCTTGCTCATCACGCGCCACGATTTGGATGGGTTGAGCCATGGCCACGGCATAATGTTGTGTTTTAGCCAATCGGAGATGTACATCACGCTCTCCACCTGAACACCGAGGCTGTTGAGACGTGAATAAAGCGCGGTGTTGGTCGATTCCTCCATCACGACATATATCTCGCCGACCACGCCGATTTTGAGCGGCCTTGCCGACTCATTTCGAAGCGGGATTGCGTCGAAGAGCGCGTTGGCTTGGGCCCATACTTTTTTCAGGTCTCCAAGAGTCGATGTGCCCTCATAGAGTGCAACGATCTCGTGCCACGCCTTGTTGAACGCACCCGGAACGGCTTCGAGCGCGCGGTTGAGTTTGAGTTTTTTTTCCAGAGCGTCCATCTGACGGATGAGTTTCATGCAGTAGGGGAAATGTGAAGCGGCCGCAAGGAGCGATCGGCCGTTGAGGAGCTTTCTAAGCGTGTCCGAAAACCCCTTGAAATCGTCAAAAGGCGCGTCGAAAATGACAACGCGCGTGTGAAAGCCGAGTTGGTCGAGTACGCGCTGATGGATCTCTCCGTAGAGGCCCGCGCGGCATGGACCGCTCCCCCCCGATGAAATGATCCATTCCGCACCAAGCTCCGCAGCTTCGATGTAAGTGCCCATCATGGCCTTGAATGGAAAGCAAATGAATTCGGGGCTGTACTTGACACCGAGATCGAGCGTCCGTTGTGACGGAGTGAGCGGGAGGATGACCTCATGCCCCAGAAGCTCGAATAGACGCTTGTATCCGGTCAGGCATCCCATATGTGGGAAAGAGAGTTTCATGTCGGTTGGCCTCTTTCTTTTCTGCGCGTGAGCATATCGACGAACGCCTCGACTCGTGTTTGCACATGGCTTTCACCGTTGTGTTCGTCCACGCGGATGACCATGAGCGGTTTCATATGCAAGTCACTTTCCGACTCGAGGATTTTGCCTAAAACGGAATCCGGACCGCAGCAAAACGCCGTGACGTGGATCAAACCGTCGATATCGGGACGGTTGAGCAGAACCTCGGCGGCTCGTTGCAACTTGCGCGTAAACGTCCAGTAGATCTTTTTCTTCCGATCTGCCGGGAGCGCGAGTTCGCGTTCATCAAGTGTGTCGAACGTTACGGTCTGTACGCCCATCTTCCTCAAGCGGTCGAGAATATCCAGGCTGACGTACGAGTCATACAAGTTGTATACATACCCGAGAACACCGATGGTCAAAACGTGCGCGGGCGGGGGAACAATTTTTTTGCCAGCCAGGAGGGCTTCGGCCTCAATGAAGCTGTGTCCTTGACGCTGCAAATTCCGGAACTTGTCAAAATACTGCTGCGCATCGCGGAGGGCGGACCGCAAAAGCGTCGGCGAAACGCTCAGGCGCTCGCAAAGCGAGCGGTAGCTGGAGAAATCAGCTTTGTCGTCGCCCTTGCAGTTGACGAAAAAGGTCAGCAACTGCTCGTTTTTGATGGGCAGTGTGTGTCTGACCAGATCGGGAAGTCCGAGGAATTTCGGGCAGAAATACTCGTTGCCATGCACCGAAACCAATCGTGGAACAAAACACATATCAACACTCATGTCGATGAGCTTCATAACGTGTCCGACCAGGATTTTGATGGGTACGCATATCTCAGAAACGGTGTACTTGACACCTGTCTCCATGATTTCCTTGGTCGTCGCCTCGCTCACAACCACGGTGTGCCCGAGGTTCTCAAACAGTTTTTTCCACAGCGGGGAGTAATAGTAATACATCAGCGCGCGGGGAATGCCGATCGTCACAAAGAAACCTCCAAACTGATCGTCTGACATTGTATTTTATCACACGCTGGCAGGCTTTCAAGCTGTAAACGCGCAAAAACCACAAAATGTTCACATGTACGACAACGCCCGCCATTTGGGGGCGGGCGGTTCGCGCTGCGAGGATGACTTACGCGCAAGGCATGGATGCAGTCGCCACAATGCGGATTCCCGTACCGGCGGCATTCTCAAGGACCACTTGCCCGATGGTCACGGGGGCGGTTAGAGTGCGCGCATGGATGGCCTTGAGCACGTCGGCAATCGCGTCCTTGGGCACCGGGTTTTCGGTTTTGACCGATACCAGCGCGCGCTCTCCACCTTTGACTGCAACCGACGAAGTGACCGTCCGCCTTGGATCGGTCAACTCCTGCGCGCCGTATTTTTCTCCGCGTGTGCAGGTGTTGCCTGTGACGTGCACACTGCCGTCCTCGTCTTTCCACGCCTGCATCCGGCAGCCGACGGGGCAGGCGATGCACACGATGTCCCTTTTTTCCATGGATACCTCCCTATGCTGGCTCGACAGATACGGTAACATCCGCGTCGACTTGACTTAGGTCGACGTCGATGTGTTCCATCTCGCCGGGCGTCATGATGGTTTTCTTGCGTGAAACCAGCGTTTTCCCGCCGGACGACACGGTCACGCGCGCGGGCTTGTACGCGTCCGTAACGCGAAAATATAGCGTTGTTTTTCCGACCGCAACCCCTCGCGTTACGCGCTGGGGAACGACGTACCGCACCCCCGCTCCGGGGGTGGTCTTGAGCTCGCCCGACGGATCGCTGAGTTGACCGAGTGCGTACTTGGCCGCATACCCGCCCGCGATGGCGGCTTCGGCGCTGACGTTGTCGACAAGATCGTGAACGTGAAGTACATTGCCGCACGCGAAGATGCCGGGAACGGCCATGCGCCGCTCATCGACGCGAACGCCGCCCGTAACGGGATCTAGCTCAAGGCCTGCACCCACCGTCAGTTCGTTTTCGGGGATTAGTCCGACGGAGAGCAGGAGCGTGTCGCACGCCACGTAGCGCTCGGACGAGGGGATCGGTTTGAGGTTTTCATCCACTGACGCGATGGTCACACCTTCCATGCGTTCGCGCCCGTGAATGCGTGTGACCGTGGTAGAGAAGTGGAGCGGTATTCCGAAGTCGTCGAGGCACTGCACAATGTTGCGGTTGAGGCCGGACGAGTAGGGCATGAGCTCGCAGACCATCTCAACCTTTGCGCCCTCGAACGTCAAACGGCGGGCCATGATCAGCCCAATGTCGCCCGAACCCAGTATGACCGCACGGTTGCCGGGAAGGTAGCCCTCCATGTTGGCCAGACGCTGCGCGCATCCGGCGGAAAAAACGCCGGCCGGGCGCGTGCCGGGGATGTTGAGCGCGCCGCGCGTGCGCTCACGGCAACCCATCGCGAGCACGATGGCCTTGGCCTTAACCGTGACCACGCCATCGGATGCCGATACGCACGCGATTGTCAGATCGCAGCTCATGGAGAGCGCGAACGTCTCGGTCATAACCTCAATACCCGAGCCATCCAGCTTAACGATGAAGCGCGCGGCGTACTCGGGGCCGGTCAGTTCCTCCTGGAAATAATGGAGGCCAAAGCCGTTGTGGATGCACTGCTGAAGGATGCCGCCCAAACTTTTGTCGCGTTCGATCAGGAGCACGGATGCGCCGCTTTTGCGCGCTTCGAGCGCGGCGGCTAACCCCGCGGGGCCTCCGCCGATCACCGCGATATCCACGCTGCGGTTCATTCATCCACCTCCACAAGGCGGCCGACCACGATGCGCGAGCCGCCACCGAATTTTGTGAGTCTATCCATGGGTATGCCTGTCTCGCGAGAGAGGATTTCCATCACCCTTGGGGAGCAAAACCCGCCCTGACAACGGCCCATTCCGGCGCGAGTCCTGCGCTTGACGCCGTCAAGAGTGGTTGCGCCGCGCTTGATGGCGTCCGCGATTTCGGCTTCAGTCACCGTCTCGCATCGGCAAACGATGCGCGCGTTGAGCGCGTTTTCGCGGATGGCGTGCGCGCGCTCTTCTTCATTCATGGAACGGAAGGCCTTTTGTACGCGTCGCGTGGGCCTAAAGTCGTCGCGCTCGCTTGTGTCGAGACCCGCGTCACCAACGAGTCTGCGAATTTCCTTCGCGATCGCGGGCGCGCTTGTCAGGCCGGGGGAGCAGATGCCTGCAGCGAGGATCAGCTTTGGCTGGACATGGGACGCGCGGATAATGAAGTCGCCGGTGTCCGCGACGGCGCGAACACCGGCGAACGACGTGATGACTTTGTTGAACGGCAAACCGGGAACCGAGCGTACGGAGAGGCGTTTGAGCTCATCAAGGCCCTCGGCAGTTGTCGACGTGTCCAGCTTATCGGTGACGTTGACGGCGGTGGGCCCGACGAACAGATTGCCGTGGACGGTGGGTGAGACGAGGATGCCTTTGCCCATCTCGGTCGGAGGCTGAAAAATGACGGTATACACAATGGAAGACGCGGAGCGGTCGAGCAGCATGTATTCGCCTTTGCGCGCGGTGATGCGCACGCTTTCGTCGCCCGCCATCCGCGCGATATCGTCTGCATGTACGCCCGCCGCGTTGATGGCGACACGCGCGGTGAGCGTTCGACCGTCCGCAGCGCGGAGCTCAAGCCCACCGTCCACATCGGTCATATTTTCGACCGGCCAGCGGAGGAACACGTCGCACCCGTTATCGCGTGCGTTTTCCATGAGCGCCATCGTCAGTTCGTAAGGGCAGGTGATGCCGCCGGTTTTCGCGTAAAGCGCGCCCACAACACCCGGATTGAGTTTGGGTTCGATCTGAAGCGCTCGCTTGCCGTCGATCACGTGCAGATCCGGGACGCCGTTTTTTATGCCGAAGTCGTACAGCTCGCGGATGTGCTTCATGTGCGAGTCTTCAAACGCGAGCACAAGTGAGCCGCAGCGTCCGAGCGGCACGTCCAGTTCTTCGCACATCGGCCCGAGCATGGCGTTGCCAAGCGCGTTCATCTTCGCCATCAGACTCCCGGGCTTGCAGTCGTAGCCTGCGTGTACGATTGCGCTGTTGGCGCGCGACGCGCCCATCGCCACGTCCTCGGCTGCTTCCACGAGCGCGACTTTGAGACGCGTGCGGGAAAGCTCCCGAGCCACTGCGCAGCCTGTGACGCCGGCTCCGATGATTGCTATGTCATACAAATGCGCCGACCTCCATCATGTTTCGTCTAGATACAGAACACGCACGCCGTGAGGCGGGACGCCGAAAACGACCGTTCCATCCACCGTTTCCATCGCATCGTCATCGAAAAAACTTCTTGCCGTCTTTGCGCGCACACGCTTTTCCATGATTTCGCTTCCGTCGTTCCAGTAAAAGGCCAAGAGTCCGCGCCCGAATCGTGTCGTCCATGTATTATACTCCGGGTTGTACCGTGCCGCGTCCGGGCGTGCGCCCAATATCTTAACGAGTGTATCCCGAGCGGCTTCACTTAAGTGCGTTAGGTTATCCGAAGACAGCACCGCGCCGCCTGAAGCGAGGATAACCGCCGCGTGATATCTGAACTCATCTTCGCTTAGGTATGTTCCACCGATGTTGTCGAGCACCGCGCAGTCGGGGTCATTCCACCACAGCGCGCGGTTTTGCCATGAGCGTCCCAGACACTCCACCCGGCAGCGCGCAATGGTGGGGAATTTGCGCTTGATGTCGCCCGTTACGCGCATGCCGTGCACAAGCCCAAGCGATGGCCACATGGGCGCGTTGCACCCAAGCACATACGTATCCTTGGAAAGCCCGTCGAGTATGGCGCGCATCCCGAGGCGGTACGCCTCGACTGACGTGGCGTTTGCGTTGTGCCGCACGCCGAAGGGCAGCGCGCCCCACATGTTGGCATCGAGCTTGAAGTAGCGGCAGGAGTAAGCTTTTTGCATCTCCGCAAACAGGTTGGTTAAAAACGCCTGAGCGTCGGGGTGCGTTGCGTCCAGCATTGCCCAGGGTGCGCACCGCCATCCGCCGAAGGACACCTGATCGGAGAACAGCACGTCCCCGGTTTCGTTATGCACAAACCATTCGCTGTGCTCAAGCAGCAGGCGCGAGCCTTTCTCTGCGATGAAAGGCGCAACCCAAACGGCGGGCGAGAGGCCCGCGTCGCTGATGCACGCGCACAGCCTGGACATACCGCCGGGGAAAGCAAAACCATCGCGTTGAGTCAGCCAGTCGCCCATTGCGGACTGATAGCCGTCGTCGATCTGCAAAAAGTCCAGAGGTAACTCTTTTTCGCCAATGGCTGCTAAATTATCTGCGATCTGCGCTGCTGTAATGTTCGGCCCAAAGCAGTACCATGAGCACCATCCCGTTGGTCGCGCGGCGTCGCTAAAAATAGGCGGGTGGTTGACACAGAGCCTTTGCGCGAGAAGGTCGAGCAAGTCCTCGTGGTACGGGCCTTCGTAGACCGACAACTCTTCCAAATCGACCGATTCACCGGGTGCAAGCGCGATGTCTTCCAGGCGCACAAAGGCCTCAAGATGCTTTTTATTGAAGTGAAACCCTCCGACAAAACGGTTGCAGCTCGTCATGGCAAGGCAAGTCCAGCCCTTGTCCAGTGGAGACGGGCCGATGAGCAAAAGGTTGTACACCGTAAACCAGCCTTCCGCCTCCGGCAAGCGGTAGTGCGCATGATCGGTATACCCCCCGATGCTGGCTGGCTTGCCCAGCGTGCCGCCGTACTGGGAAAGCATGGAGTAACCTTCGCCGTAAAACGAGATATCCGCCGACTGGAGTTCACCGCTGAGCAAGACGATCTCGTCTACACAGAGGACGTGATCGGTTGTGTTGGTCGCCCTTGCGTATAGCCGGTTTTCACGCCATATGCGGCTGACGGATATGCCTTCGGGAGCATGTGCGCTGTATCCGGCAAAAAAATCGTGGTTCAATTGAAGCGGCCTCCTGCATGATCTTCACACTCACGCGCGCGGTTTGATTTCACGAATACCTTCGCGTATATATTCAGCGAGCCACCCGATCACCTCGGGGGAGGAGAGCGGCACGTCGTCTCCAAGCGCCGCTCGCATCTCGCTCGTCGTCACAGCGAATTCACGTTCATCCACGGTGTAATAAAGCGCGTACTCTATCTCGGGATTCATCATCACCATGGCGGTCAGTGTGCTTGCGATGTCACCCATGGGCATGCGGTCGATGTGATCAAGTCCGAACGTCGCTTCCACGCGCGTCCCGACGCCCTTTTGTGAAGTGATGGAAAATGTGCCGCCCGCAAGCTCGGCCGCCTGCTTGAACATCGGGATACCAAGACCGACCTTCCGCGTCGTTCTTGTCGTTGAAAACGGGCTGACGACACGCTTAAGAAACGCTTCGTCCATTCCGCGTCCGTCGTCTTCGACGCTGACGGTCAGGCACTCGCCAAATTCTTCGACACGAAGGGTCACGCGTGAGGAACCGGCAGATATAGAATTCTCAGCGATATCAAGAAGATGCAAGGATATTTCGTTCATCTGGACGCCCTCCCAGTCAGGCCGCTTGTATTCTATCACATGCGCAATAGGATTGCATCAGCATTTCGAGCGGAGCTGACTGTGGTCGGTTTTGAATATGAGGGGAACGTCTGTTGCATACCAGCGGCATTTGGTATCAATACGTAACGAAATATGCAAGTTCCGGTTCGACAAAATGCATTATTGTGTTGTCAAGCGGATTCCAAAGGTTGTGGACAAATCTGGAAAAGCCAATGTTGAGCGGCTTTTAATGTGGATAAACCTGTGGACAATGTGGATAGAACGTATTTTCCTTGAAAGCTGGTGCAATGTCTCTGCGATTATCGGACAAACTGTGCCGTGAATAGAGTGCTTCGTGGAGGTGGTTATCGTGAGGAGAAAAGCGATCGTCGCTTCGATGTTCGTTTTGGTCGTTTCATCGCTGATCGTCCACGCATGGGCACAGCGGCCTGCGGACCCCGGAATCGAGGTTAACAGTGCCGTTGCGGAGCGCTCGCCAATGGAGGGACGCGTCGTGATCATAGATGCCGGGCACGGCCTTCCGGATGGCGGGTGCGTGGGGAGAACAACCGGCATTAAAGAGGAAAGTCTCAACCTGGATGTGGCCAAGCGTCTCAAACGCATTCTGGCCGGCGCTGGGGCGAGCATCGTCATGACCAGAGAGGACGAGTACGCGCTTCATCCGCGAGACATGCCTGTCGGGAACCGTAAAAAGACCGACTTTGAGAAGCGCGCGGAGATCATCGCGGGCGCGCATGCCGATCTGATCATATCAGTGCACATGAATCAGTATCCGGTGACCACCCGCAGAGGTGCGCTTGCGTTCTTTGATCCGGACGACGTTCAAGGGAAGAAACTCGCAAGCCTGATCACGGAACAGGTAAAAAACCTGCCGGGGAGCGAGAAAAGCGTTCCTCAGACCGGCGATTTTTTCATGCTCCGTCAAGGCGTGAGCGGTGTCCTTCTCGAGTGCGGATTTTTGTCAAATGCCACTGACGAGGTCAATCTGTCAAGACCCGAATACCGCGAAAAAGTTGCGCTGCTCACCGCAAACGCTGTTGCGGAATACTTTTCACGTCTTCCTGAAGTGTATGGTCCGCTCATGCCCCGATAGAAAATCGTTTCGGCATACGGGTCGAGATGCGCATCAGCATGACGCGCATTGTTTGGCTTGACAAAATGGCCACGCTCATGTATTCTATCAGGGCCGCTCGAAAAGGGCTTAAATTCGCGTGCAGCGATGCCTATTAGGCGAGATTGGGTAGAGGAGGTACTACCAGAAGTGTTTGCGATTATTCAGACTGGCGGAAAGCAGTACAGCGTGAAGGCCGGAGACGTCATCTTTATTGAGAAGATCGACGTAAACGAAGGCGAAGTACTTGGTTTTGACACACTCATGATTTCTCGCGAGGGGCAGGACGCGCTCATCGGCTCCCCGTCGCTCGGCGAAAAGGTCAAGGGCAAGGTTCTTGGCAATGGCAAAGGCGAGAAGATTCTCGTCTACAAGTACAAGTCCAAAAAGAACGAGCGCAAGATGGCCGGACATCGTCAGCCGTACACCAAGGTTGAGATCATCGAAGTCGTCTGAGCATGACGCGCGTTACGCTCATCAAAGCGTCCGGCTTCTACGCCGGATACTCGGTTCAAGGTCATTCGGGATTTGCGTCGGCGGGTGAGGATATCGTCTGCGCGGCCATATCGTGCCTGACGATCACCTGTGTCAACGCCATTGAGGATGCGTGCGGTTCTCCGCCAGTTATCCGCGAAAACGTCAAACTCGCCTCGCTTGATGTGATGATCCCGGCCAGCTTTTCGGATGTTCAGCGTCAAAATGCTCATGCAATGATGCGTTTCATGGTAATCGGCCTTACCGAAATTGCTGAACAGTATCCGAAACACCTTGTATTGGCCGATGTTAATCAGAATGCACCGTAATAGTCCACACGAAGGGAGGCACACAACATGATGAAGCTCCAACTCCAATTTTTTGCTCATAAAAAGGGTGTCGGCTCATCCCGCAATGGTCGCGACAGCGCCGCGCAGCGCCTTGGACCCAAGCGCGCGGATGGGCAGCTCGCGCTTGCCGGCAACATCCTGGTTCGCCAGCGCGGAACGCGCATCCATCCCGGCCTGAACGTCGGTATCGGCAAAGATGACACGCTGTACGCCAAAGTCACTGGCAAGGTTCGTTTCGAGCGCAAGGGCAGGGATGACAAGCAGGTCAGCGTCTATCCCATCGAAGTCGCCGAAGCCGTATCCTAAGGAAAATATTGCTGCTCACTGGCTCATTTTCGTGGATACGACGATGAGCCTTTTTCATTGAGGTGATGGCGTGAACTGTGTTTTTATCCCGGACAGCATTGACCTTGAGGTCACGATCGACAGCGCACAGTCGTTTCGTTGGAAAAGAACCGCGAATGGAACTTATGCGGGCACGATCGCGAGCGTACCTCTTTTGGCCGCGCAAAGCGGCGAAGGGCTGACGGTTTACGGAGACGCGCTTGACGTTAGCGCGATTCGGCGGTACTTTGATCTCGACAGGAACTACGAAGCCCTGCTTCTGAAATATGAAGACGAACCGATGGTGGGCGCGAGGATAGGCGTATGCAAGGGATTGCGCGTACTGAATCAACCGGTTTGGGAGACGCTTGTCGCGTTTCTGTTCTCGCAGCACAACAACGTGGCGCGGATCACGCTTTTGATGGATAGGCTGTGCCGGGAGGCGGGAAGAAAAGTTCGCGTGCGCGAATTCGACGTGTTTACCGTACCCGAACCGGAGGATATTCTTCGCTTTGGAGAAGAAGGTTTAAGGCGCATCGGAGCGGGATACCGCGCGCCGTATGTACTTCGCGCGGCGCAGGCGGTTGCGGACGGCTTTGACCTCGATTCGCTCGCACACATGCCCTATGACAGCGCGCTTGTGAAACTGATGACGCTGCATGGCGTGGGCGAAAAGGTCGCGGATTGCGTGCTTCTCTTCGGGTGCGGTCATGCGTGCGCATTCCCTGTCGACCGCTGGATCGCGCGCGTGCTCGCAGAGCATTTTCCGGATGAGAAAAATGTGCGCCGCCTTAAGCGTCTCGCGGTTGAACGGTTGGGTGAGCACGCAGGCATTGCCAACCAATTCATGTTTCATTGTGCGCGCAAAGGAATGATCATCGGCGGGGAGGGTGCGGGATGATCGCGGCGTTCGTCAACGCGGTTGTAATCTTGGTCGGCGGCGCGGCGGGATTGCTCCTGCGCAGAGGGATCTCTGAACGGTTTAAAATGATCGTCATGCAAGCGCTCGCGCTCGCGGTTTTCCTCATTGGCTTGCAAAGCGCGCTCAAAGGCGAGGACGCGATGGTCGTGATTGTGTGCATGGTCGCGGGTGCGGTCATTGGTGAAGCGCTCAAGTTGGAGCAGCGCCTTGACGCTTTCGGGAAACGCCTTGAGATAAAGTTTGACCAGGGCGGCACCGGCACGTTCGGGAAAGGGTTTGTCACCGCAACGCTCGTATACTGCGTAGGCGCGATGGCTGTGGTGGGTTCGCTTGAAGCGGGCCTGAGCGGGAACTACGCGACCATCTTCGCCAAATCCGGGCTTGATGGCGTGTCATCGGTCATTTTCGCGTCTACGCTGGGCGCTGGTGTCTTGTTTTCCGCAATACCCGTGCTGCTGTATCAAGGCGCGATCACGCTCCTTGCGCACGTGGTCGGGCCGTTTCTTTCCGAAGCGTGTGTCGCCGCGATGACGTCAGTGGGCGGGCTGCTCATCATCGGCATATCGCTGAACATGCTGGAGATCAAGAGTTTGAGGGTCGTTAATCTCCTGCCTGCCATTTTGCTCCCGCCGGCCGTGGTTCCGTTGCTCAACGTGCTTTACACATGGCTTAAGTGAAAGGAGGGTTCGCCATATGTTTGATTTGCCGAGAGTGGAACGTAACTTAGCGTTGCTTGAATCGTTGTTTTTCGGGCATAGAGTGTCGGCTGAAAACCTCAGATCGTGCGATTTTATGCCGGATTACGATTTACCGCTTGACCACCCACCCGCGCTGGATGAGGCGCAGTTCCGTCCGTTTGCGCCAAATGAGGTGTGGGGAGGCCGTTATGGAAGCAAGGTTTTTCGATGTGAGATCGTCCTTGCTCCGGACATGGTCGGAAAACCGATCTCCTTGATCGCTTCGACAAACCTCGACGCTCGCGGCGGCGCGTGGGCGGGCTGTAACCCACAGTGCCTGGTCTGGGTGGACGGCGCGCTTCTCGCGGCGATGGACGCCAACCACATGACGCTCGCGGTTGATGCGTGCGGCAAAACAACGCTCGATGTGACGGTGTGGGCGGTCACGGGCCATCCCATGGCTGGCCACACGGGAAACGCAACGTTTGCGCTCGCGGCGGGAGCGCGAAATGAATCGGTTGTCTCGCTGTACTACGACATCGGCGTGCCCGCGATGGTCGCCAAGCAATTGCCCGCGAACGACACGCGGCGCGAGTGCATCCTGCGCCTTTTGTGCGACGCGCTCAATCTGCTGGATTTTCGTGTGCCGGGCGACGAGAGCTTTTTCGCGTCCGTGGAAACAGCCCGCGCGTTCATGCGCGATAAATTCTACGGCGAGTTCTGCGGGGAAACGCTCATCGCGCAGAACCCTACTGTGCATGCGGTCGGGCACACGCACATCGATGTTGCGTACCGTTGGACGCTTGACGACGCGCGCGACAAGACGCTGCGCAGCTTCACCACCCAGCTGCGGTTGATGGAGCAATACCCAGAGTTTGTTTTTATGTCCAGCCAGCCCAAGCTCTACGATTGGTACCGCGAGCGCGCCCCCGAAAACCATAAAAAAATCGCTCAGCGTGTCAAACAGGGCCGATGGGAGCCCGAGGGCGCTATGTGGCTTGAGGCGGACTGCAACGTCACATCGGGCGAGTCGCTCGTGCGGCAAGTGTTGCGCGGCACCCGATATTTCAAGGATGAGTTCGGTGTTGACTGCCGCGTGCTCTGGCTGCCCGACGTGTTTGGGTATAACGCCGCCCTCCCAGGCATCCTTGCGGGGTTCGGCATCCCATACTTTATGACGACCAAGATCAGCTGGAACGAAACCAACTGCATGCCGCACGATACGTTCATGTGGCGCGGCGTGGACGGTTCAGAGGTGCTCACGCATTTTATCACGACGCAGGATCACGAATCGGGACCAAGACTTAATCCGCACAACACAACCTATAACGGCATTCTCGTGCCGGGGCAGGTGATGACCACGTGGGACCGCTACCAGCAAAAAACACTCTCAAGCGACGTCCTCATGGCGTTTGGGCATGGTGACGGCGGGGGAGGCGTCATGCCAGAAATGCTCGAGGTCGCGCGTCGGCTCGAGAAAGGTATTCCGGGCTGTCCCAAGGTCAAGATGACGACATCCGCCGCATTTTTTGACAAGCTGGCCGAGAACGCGAAAGGCAAAAATCTGCCCAAATGGGTGGGCGAGATGTACCTTGAGTTCCACCGTGGCACCTATACCACGAACGGTTACGTTAAGCGCATGAACCGTTTGTGCGAAAACCACCTGTTCGCCCTTGAACAGTTGCTCGCGCTGCGCATGACCATGGGCGCCCAATACGCGTACGACCAGCTCGACGCGCTCTGGGAAAAAGTGCTCACGCGGCAGTTCCACGATATTCTGCCCGGCTCCTCCGTCAAAGAGGTTTATGAGGAGTGCAAACGTGTGTATCCAGAGGTGCTCGCGGAGGTCGATGCCATGACCACCGCGGCGCTGTCGTCGCTCGCTGGCAGGGGCGATCGTCTGCTCATCTACAACCCTGCGCCGTTTGACCGTATCGCGGAGGCATCGGTCCCAACCGCCTCACTCGCGGGATGCGCGTGGCCTTTTACGGCGCAGGCGGACGCGAGGGCAGACGGACACACCCTCTTTGGCGGCATCGAGATGAGAGCAGGCGAAATCAAGAGCTTTGCGCCCATTAAGGCGGTGATGCCGGCACATTCAAAGATACGCGCATCGCTTAGCAAAATGGAAAACGATTTTGGCGTGCTCACGTTCGGCGAAAACATGAGCATCCGCTATTTGGACAAAGCTACTGGCCGGTCGGTTTGCGGAGTGAACGCACTGAAAGTGTTTGAAGATCTGCCGTATCGCTATGACGCATGGGACATCAACGAGTTCTACACTGAAAAAAGCTGGGATGTCGGTGACGTGATCTCGGCCGAGGTGGTGGAGGACGGCCCCGTCCGCGCGAGCGTGCGCGTTGTGCGCAGGTTCCTCTCGTCCACCATCGCGCAGGACATATCGCTTTACGCGGACCGTCCGGGCGTAGAGTTCTTCACGCGTGTGGACTGGCGCGAGACGCACCTTTTGCTCAAGGCCGAGTTTCCAGTGGATGTGCACCACGAAAAGGCGAGTTACGAGATCCAGTTCGGCGTCATTGAGCGGCCCACGCACCGGAACACGAGCTGGGATGCGGCGCGATTTGAGGTCTGCGCGCAGCGTTTTATGGACGTCTCAGAGGACGGTTACGGCGTCGCGCTGCTCAACGATTCCAAGTACGGTCACGACGCTCTCGACGGCAACATGCGCATCACACTCATCAAGAGTCCCAATTCGCCCAACATAGATTCCGATCGGGAGGCGCATGAATTCACGTATGTGCTCTACCCGCACGTGGGCTCTTGGCGCGAGGGCGGCGTTGCGCACGCGGCGCGCGCGCTTAACATGCCCGTGATCGCTCTTCCCGGGATGGGGGAGATCACGCGGCATTTTGTCCGTGTCGACGGCGCTGAATCGGTGTTTATAGAAGCGGTCAAAGCAGCGGAAGACCGCAGCGGCGATGTCATCGTTCGCCTCAACGAAGGGTTTGGCCGCCGCGCAAAGGCGAGGCTTTCGTTTGATGCCCGCTTCGCCCACGCCGAGCTGTGCGATCTGGGTGAAAACCCCAAGTCGGATCTTGCCCTTTCAGCGTGCGCGGTCGAGGTCGAAATGAAGCCGTTTACAATCGCGACTGTGCGGTTGTGCGTGCGGTAAAACTGCGTTCCTCACTTTCAGCGAAAAGTTCCAACGGTTCCTGTCAGAACCGCGTATCCATTTGCCTTTATCAATCTTCGTTTTTCATGGTTGCAGAGGGAACGATGGTAACCTGGCACAGCAGTTTCGCGTGAAATCGCGCGATAGAGTTTGATCTTGCGGTATATTATAGAATCCTGTATAATAACAAAGATATACCAGACCGACGGAGGGATAACCATGAAGCACATTCAAACCATTCAGAAGGCTGCAATCGCCAAAACGGCTCAGCACGCGGGTTGCGGAAACTGCCAGGCGTCGTGCCAGTCAGCCTGCAAAACCAGCTGCACGGTAGCTAACCAGCAGTGCCAGAACCAAAGCAAGTAACGCGCTTTGATGCCGGGAGGCTGTGAGGTCGCCCGGCATTCATCCTTTGATTGGAGTTACCATGGTGCATGTATTTACGGCTCTCGGGCGAAAGTTCGCGCTTGATGCCGATTCCGGCGCGCTCCATGAGCTGGATGGCATCGCGTACGACGCGGTGTCCATGCTCGCGAATGGATTCTCCGCAGATGAAACCCGCCGAAGGCTCGGAGGAACGAGCGACATCCCGGATATCAACGAACTGCTTGGAGAAATTGAAGCGCTCAAGCGCGAGGGACAGTTGTTCACAAGCGATGACTACACCCATTTTGCGCCTGTCACAAACGGTGAAGCGGTGCTCAAAGCGATGTGCCTGCATGTCGCGCACGATTGCGACCTCAGGTGCCGTTATTGTTTCGCAGGAACCGGTGGGTTCCACGGAACTCGTGGCTTGATGGATGCGGACACGGGAAAGAAAGCGCTTGACTATCTAGTAAGCCGCTCGGGTGAGCGCCGGTTTCTGGAGGTCGACTTTTTCGGAGGTGAGCCGCTGCTCAACTTCGGGGTTGTCAAGGAAATCGTGGCGTATGGCCGAGAAATTGAGAAAAAAACCGGCAAGAGTATCCGTTTTACACTCACGACAAACGGAACGCACTTGAGCGATGAGGTTATCGATTACCTCAATGACGAGATGGAGAACGTCGTCCTTTCAATTGATGGGCGGCGCGATATACATGATCACATGCGACCCGATACAGATGGCAATGGCAGTTACGAGAAGATCGTACCGCTCTACCAGAAACTGATCGAGCGTCGCGGAGGTAAATCGTGGTACGTTCGCGGGACGTTCACGCGTAAGAATCTCGACTTTGGGCGAGATGTGCTTCACCTGCGCGACCTTGGTTTTGACCAGATATCCGTTGAACCGGTTGTGCTTTCGCCATCGTCTCCGCTCTCGCTTCGCAATGAGGATTTGGACTGCATCCTCAATGAATATGAACAGCTCGCGCTCGCGATTTCCGAAAGGCGAAAACAGGGCAGCCGGTTTATCTTTTTCCATTTCATGCTTGACCTCGGTGACGGGCCGTGCATCAAAAAGCGGCTGTCCGGGTGCGGCGCAGGCAACGAGTATGTCGCGGTAACGCCCGAAGGCGACGTGTACCCCTGCCACCAATTTGTCGGTCGCGAAGGATACCGCATGGGCAGTGTTCACGACAACAGCTTTGATAAGCGGATGCGTGCGGATTTCGCCGCGTGCCATGTGTTCAGCAAGCCCGAGTGCGCATCGTGTTGGGCCAAGCTTTATTGCACCGGCGGTTGTGCGGCCAACGCGCACGCGCTCAACGGTGACATACGCAAACCCTACGCGCTCGAGTGTGCGATGGAGAAGAAGCGGCTTGAGTGTGCGATGGCGTTGTGCGCCATTGAGCGGGACAACAAGCCGGATGTGGAAACATGATTGAAGCGTTTGCAGGGCAGCTGCCGCAAATCGCTGTGCAGAGCGTCGTTCATGCGTCGGCAGTCGTCATTGGCAATGTCGCGGTTGGCGAACGCGTGAGTGTGTGGCCCTGTGCGGTCTTGCGCGGTGACATGGAGAAGATCGTGGTTGGCGATGATACCAACTTGCAGGATGGCTGTATCGTACACACTTCTGCGGCGCATCCCGTGACGATCGGCAGGCGTGTGACGGTGGGTCACGGCGCTAAATTACACGGGTGCTCGATTGGCGACGATTGTCTGATCGGCATTGGCGCGATCGTCCTCGACGGAGCGGTCGTTGAAACGGGCGCGGTTGTGGGCGCGGGCTCTCTGGTTCCGCCGGGCGGCAAAGTGCGCCCGGGAAGAGTTGTCGTGGGTTCTCCGGCCAGGGAGATCCGCGCGGTCAAACCGGAGGAGTCAGAAGCCAATATACGCGCGGCCATCGCGTACTGGGAACGCGCAAAACAAATTGTGGCTTCAACCGTAAAGAATGAACGGGAGAGAGATTCGCTTGAGGATCAAGATACTGGGAACGGCCGCGGCTGAAGGTTGGCCCGGCGTATTTTGTGCGTGTCCTGTTTGTAAAGAGGCGAGAATGCGCGGCGGCAAAAACCTGCGCTCGCGCGCGCAGTCGCTCATCGACGGTGACTTGATGGTCGACTTCGGCCCGGACACCCTGATGCACGCCTTGCGCGACGGCTTGGATCTCAGCGCGCTGACGACCCTGCTTGTGACACACGCGCACTCCGATCATTTCTATCCCGAAGAGCTCGCCATGCACCGTCCGGTATACGGGCACGGCGCTTCACATTTGGATGTGTTTGGAAACGAAAACGTCGTAGAGAATCTCGAGAACGTCTCAACACTTAAAAACATCAACATGGACATCCATCTCGCGGTTGCTTTTGAACGCTTTAATGTTGGACAAACATCGGTCTTGCCTTTGCGTGCGTTGCATGATCGCAGGCAAAACTGCCTGATGTTCGTCATCGAGCGCGGCGGGAAACGGCTATTCTACGCTCATGACACGGGGTATTATCCGGAAGAAACATGGGAAGCCATTCGGGGCATGCACATGGACTGCGTGATTTGCGAGTGCACGACGGGCAAAGATAAGGACGGACGAAACCACCTCGGCGTCGCGGATGTTTTTGAGGTGCATGAACGTCTTGCCAAAGAAGGCTGCGTCATGGGTGACACCCGCTTTGTGATCACGCATTTTTCGCATAACGGCGGTCTGTTGCACGAGGAACTCGAAGAGGTGTTTTCCCGTGACGGCATGGTCGTTGCCTATGATGGCATAGAAATCAACATTTAGCCTTAGTTTTCGTCAAAAATCGCGAATAAACTGTTCACATGAGAAAGGATGGGCTATAATCAGCTCGTCCGGAGAGGAGGCTGTGCATGAAGCAGCATGTTGCAACGATTGACTTTGGGACGTCCAAAATCGTTACGGTTGTCGGAGAAATGAACGCGGGGGCACCGTGCGACATACTCGGCTATGGAGTCGTACCTTACGACGGCTTCATGGGCGGGCGTTGGAACAATGTATCGGCGTTGCAAGCGGCGATCGCCCGAAGCATTCAGGATGCTGAAAAATCGTCAGCCAGAAAAATCAACGAAGTGTTCGTTGGCGTGCCGGGCGAGTTCATACGCGTCGTTCTTAACGAACTGACCACAGATCTGCGAAATGCCAAGCACCGCATCACCAACGCGGATGTCGATCAGTTGATGACGTCGGCTGCCAACGTATCTGTGTCAACCGGCGGTGAGATCATCCAAAGGAGCGCGGCGTGGTTCTCTGTGGACGATTTGCGCACGATGGAGCCCGCAGGGCTTCGCGGGAGCAGGCTCGGCGCGCTCGCGTCCTTTATCGCGGCGGACACGCAGTATATGACCGAGGTTTCGGAGAGGCTGCACGATTTGGGAGTTCACGTCGTTGATTTCGCCTCCGCGTCCCTTGCGGAGGCGATGATGCTCATTCCGCAGGAGGAGCGTGAAAAAACGGCTGTGCTCATTGATGTCGGCTATCTATCGACGGAGCTGATGATGGTTGAGGGTGACGCGCTCACCTATCACGAGGTTCTCCCGCTCGGAGGCGGACACATATCGGCCGAAATCGCACAAACGCTCTCGGTGACGATGTCCATGGCAGAGCAGCTCAAGCGCAAGGTGATGATCGGGCCAAGCTACGTATCCGAGAATCTCGAGGTTGCTGATGAGAACGGTGCGTACGTATCCTACACGCGCGAGGAAGTTATGCAAAGTGTGATGCCCTGTCTTGCTGAACTGACCGATATGATCGCCCTCGTCCTCAAGGACTCGAGCGCGGCGATACCCGCTCGCGCCCAGATCTTCCTTGCGGGTGGGGGAATTGCCATGCTCAGAGGAGGGAAAGACTACCTTGCGAGCGCGCTTGGACGTTCGGTGAAAACACCGCTGCCAAGGGGAAGCAAGCTCAACAGCCCAATGTATGCCTCTAGCGTAGGACTTTTGGATATTTGTTGCGAATCGCACGGCGACTTGGAGGACAATCGTGGCTTTGCGCAGAAATTAAGTGATCTATTGGGATTGTTTTCCAAAGAAAGGTAACGCGTGCCCGGCGGGTTGACAGACCAACAAGGGGGAGAACCACTGTGCTGGAGTTCGATGTGCAGAATAAATTCGAGGCTAAAATCAAAGTCATCGGCGTTGGCGGCGCTGGTAACAATGCCGTAAACCGTATGGTTGAGTACGGGTTGACCGGTGTGGAGTTTGTTGCGGTCAACACCGACAAACAGCAGCTGATGCAGTCCAAGGCCACTTACAAAATCCAGATTGGTGAAAAGATCACGCAAGGTCTTGGCGCCGGCGCTCAGCCCGAGGTCGGCAAGCGCGCGGCGGAAGAGAGCCGCGAAGACATCGCCGAGATTCTGCGTGGCACCAATCTCGTGTTTGTCACCGCGGGCATGGGTGGAGGAACCGGCACGGGCGCCGCGCCCGTCGTTGCGGAAATCGCACGCGATCTCGGCGCGCTGACCGTTGGTGTCGTGACCAAGCCCTTCCGGTTTGAAGGGCCGAAGCGCGCGCTTAACGCAGAGCGCGGCATTGCCGAACTCAAAGCGCAGGTGGACTCGCTTGTGGTTGTGCCGAACGACCGCTTGCTGACGATCGCGAGCAAAAACACCGCCGTTGTCGAAGCGTTCCGGCTTGCCGACGACGTGCTGCGACAAGGCGTGCAGGGCATCACCGATCTGATCACGATTCCCGGACTGATCAACGTCGACTTCGCAGACGTGCGTACGATCATGTCGGCACGGGGAATGGCGCATATGGGTATCGGCACGGCCAGGGGCGACAACGGCGTGCTTGAGGCGGCTAAACTCGCCATGTCATCGCCGTTGCTCGAGACGACCATTGACGGCGCTAACTCCCTGCTCATCAACGTTTCGGGTTCCGAGACGCTGGGCATTCTCGACGTCAACGCAGCGGCCGAGCATGTACTCGAACGGTGTGATCCGAATGTCAATGTCATCGTTGGCGCGGTCATCGACGAGACGCTTCAGGACATGACACGCGTCACAATCATCGCAACAGGATTTGAGAACCAGTTTGGCGTCGAAGTTGGCCCGAGAAACCCGAATGTCACGCCCGAACCGGAGGATCCAAAAAATATCCCGCTCCAGATCCCGATTTTCAAGTCGGAAAACAGGCCGCAGCAACAGCCTTCATACCCGCATCGCTCGGTGCGCGAAGAACCGCGGTTCGCGCAACCCATTCGGGAAACGCCGAGAGCATCCTCCCCTTCAGTCAGCGCGCGCGAAGAAGCGCCTCTTGCACAGGATACGCCTGATGAAGGCGTGACGCAGCAACAGGATCAAAAAGTCGCCGAACGCCCGATGTACCGCAGCGACGTTCCTAGTTTTCTGCGCAGCCAAAGAACACCCAACCGTGATGGAAGTAATTCGTAATTTGCATGTATTGCACAAAGTTGCGCCCGCTGGTTTTGCGGGCGCTTTGCGCATTTAGGCGTGAACCTCGTCAGTTAGCCCAAATTACCGACGCTGATCTGAGCGGTTTGACGGAGGAGTTCGTGGCTTCATGAGAGGGATTGACTTTTAATCGCGCGGGGACACAACCCAATACGAAGGAGCATTTGCATGGTTAATCTGGCTCACAGAGGTGCGTCCGCGTACGCGCCGGAAAACACAATGGCGGCGTTTTTCATGGGACTGGAGATGCGTGCGTCAGGTATCGAGACGGATGTGCGCGCGACTTCAGACGGCGCGCTTGTGTTGTTGCATGACAGAACCGTTGATCGCACAACCGACGGTGCGGGCGAAATTGCCGAGCTCAGCCTCGCTGAGGCACAGCGGCTCGATGCGGGCGTGAGGTTTGGCGAGCGATATTGCGGGGAACGCATCCCACTGCTGGGTGATTTTCTCAGGTACCTTGGGCGAAGGGCGGGGGTGCTCGCCATCGAGATCAAGGCGGCGGGAATCGAAGCGGACGTGCTTGGCGAAATCAAAGCGCATAGTGTTTTCGAGCAGGCGACGATTACGGCATTTGAGTACGAAACGCTTGTCAACATGAGACGCCTTGACAGCCGTATCCGAATCGGTTGGCTGGTTCGCGAGGTGAACGGGGAAACGCATAGGATGCTTAAGGAGATTGGCGCGCAGCAAGTCTGTCCGAGAGCGGATGTCGTGAACACCGAGCTTGTCAGCGCATATAAGGCGATGGGCTATGACGTGCGCGCGTGGGGCGTCAAAGACGAGCAAACGATGGAGCAGTGTTTCTTCGCGGGAGTTGACGGAATGACGGTCAACTTCCCGGACAAGCTTTACGCGCTCGCAGAAAAAGAGTTTGGTTAGAAAATATGGTGTAAATCGACGAAATTTGTGGTTGACGGACGCGCTCCATCCTGATAGAATGCTAAAAATACTTAAGCGACGAGATACACAGCAAAGGATGTGGGCACTGATGGACTCAAAGTTTGTAGGTGAAGGCCTGACTTTTGACGATGTTCTCCTGGTTCCGCAACGAAGCGATGTGCTGCCTAAAGAAGTGTCGTTGGCGACAAGGCTCACCCCCAAAATCATGCTCAACGTGCCTCTGCTCTCCTCCGCGATGGACACTGTAACCGAAGCGCGCATGGCCATCGGCATGGCGCGAGAAGGCGGCGTGGGCATCATACACAAGAACCTGAGCATTGAGGAGCAGGCGGCGCAGGTCGATAAGGTAAAACGAAGCGAGCACGGCGTCATCATTGACCCGTTCTATCTTTCCCCTGACCACCTTATTTCCGATGCGAACGCGTTGATGGAGCGATATCGTATTTCCGGTGTGCCGATTACGCGTGAAGGCAAGCTTGTTGGCATCCTGACCAACCGTGATCTTCGTTTTGAGACGAACTTTACGCGAAAAATCTCAGAGGTCATGACGTCCGAAGGATTGATCACAGCGCCGGTTGGCACAACGCTTAAGCAAGCGCAAGAGATCCTACGCAAGCACAAAATTGAAAAGCTGCCCATCGTTGACGATCACTTCAATCTCAAAGGCCTGATTACGATCAAAGATATTGAAAAAGCGATTCAGTATCCGAATTCGGCCAAAGATGCGAGTGGTCGTTTGTTGTGCGGAGCGGCGGTTGGCATCGGCAAGGACAGCCTTGACCGCGTGGCCGCGCTCGTCAACGCCAAGGTTGACGTGATTGCTGTGGACACCGCGCACGGCCACTCGATCCATGTCATTCGTATGGTGGAAAAGATCAAGCAAAACTTTCCTGGTGTTCAGATCATCGCGGGTAATGTTGCGACCGCCGAAGCCACGCGCGATCTTGCGCTTGCCGGTGCGGACTGCGTCAAGGTTGGCATTGGTCCGGGATCAATCTGCACCACGCGCGTTGTCGCGGGGATCGGCGTTCCGCAGATCACGGCCATCATGAACTGCTCGGAGGAGGCCGACAAGCACGGTATTCCGATAATCGCCGACGGCGGAGTCAAGTACTCCGGTGATATTCCCAAGGCGATCGCGGCAGGTGCGAGCGCGGTCATGATTGGCTCGCTCTTCGCGGGAACCGAGGAAAGTCCGGGCGCAATGGAGATCTACCAAGGCCGCTCTTTCAAGGTTTATCGCGGCATGGGTTCTTTGGGCGCAATGGCGCAGACCCATGGCTCCAGTGACCGCTATTTCCAGGACGAGGTCGCAAAGCTCGTTCCCGAAGGGGTTGAGGGCCGTGTGCCATACAAAGGTATCCTCTCTGAAACCGTGTATCAGCTGCTCGGTGGACTCAGAGCCGGTATGGGATACTGTGGCACCGAGAGCATTGACGATTTGCGCAAACATGGCAAGTTCATGCGCATTTCGAGCGCTGGGCTGACCGAGAGTCATCCGCATGATATTTTTATCACAAAGGAATCGCCTAATTATTCGACGCAAAGATAGCTAGTCATACTTACGCCGCGAAGCGTCGCTCAGCCTGTAAAAGATCAAAGGCTTTTGAGACGTTTTTTATGCCCCCTGCCATAGATTATTCGTGGGTTCAGATTTTTCAGATTGACCTTTGCATTTTAACGCGCCGCGTAGCGGCGCTCAGCCCGCCGACAAAGGCACCTCACGCGAAGGCGAGAGGTGCCTTTGAGTGTACCAATGAATGAGAAAAGCCGACGATAAAAAGGAAAAAGCGGGCGATTCTTTTCATATTTTGAACCGCTGCGGTCAGGTAAGACTGCTCTTTCATGTTGGCAAGGCCAATCATGCGAGCCCATCGGAATCCGTGGTTATCTTTGGCTTCAGCAAAGGACGGTTCAATCGTTTCCTTTCGCCTTTTGTACAGGACCCGTCCTCTTGGCGATTTGGTGAAGCATGTGATCTGCTCCAAATCATCTTGCCAGATGTGGCGCTGTAC
>JAVBRD010000011.1:0-49328 GCA_031548365.1 Eubacteriales bacterium | reverse complement strand
GCCGTAAGCGCATCCGCTATCTGGCGTTGTAACGGGTGAGCGCGTTGTTGCGGAGTTCAACGGCTCGGTCGATCTTCATGTTTTTGAGTTCGGCCACCACCGTATCCCAGTGCGAGACAGGGAGCTCGCCCATAATGACCTTGTTGCGGTTTTCCGCGACATAGGTGTCGACCTGTGTCATGATGTTCGCGAACTCGGAGGATTCTTCCGATGTCTGGGTGATGGGAGGCAGCACGAGCTCGTCGGTTAAGCCCGCGTCCCACTGGTTCCACGTTTGAATCGCGAGAACCTGATTGCGGATGTTGTACTGAAGCTTGTCGTAATCCGGGTGCATGAACGTGGCCCAACCGTTGATGCCCGCCGTGGCGTATTTGTTGATGACCGTGTTCTGGTCTTTTGCGGCCAGCATCTCCTCTTTGAACTTTGGCACAAGATCGACGTGATCGCCCGTACGCACAAACGTAACGCCCGGTTCGCCAAAGTTCATGATGTCAATCATGTCCCAGCGGTACGCAAGGTCAAGGAGTTTCGCGCTTTCCTTGATGTGCTTGTTGGTGGTAAAAATTGCGCACCCGCCGCCCATGCCCAGGGTCTTGCGCGTGTTCTCTGAGGTATAACGCTTGCCTTCGGCGTTGATGGGCCACTTGGCGGCCATGATCACGTCCTTATCGCCGTGCTCGGCCTGCATGGCCTGTGTGTTGCCGCCGAAATTGCCGCCGATACCGCCGATGTACACGCCGCCGACGTTGGAGACAACCTTGGTTTTGAACATGTTGCCGTCGGTGACCAAGTAGTCCTTGTCAATGAGTCCTTCCTTGAACCACGTGCTCATTGTGGTCAGATACTCTTTGAATTCCGGATCAAGGTAGCCATAGACGACCTTGTCATCCTTCAGACGCCAGCCGGCAAGTGTGCCAAACGGGGCGACCCATGCGTTGAGATCCTTCGCAGGTGAAACCAGCGGGATTTCATCCTTCGCGTCTCCGTTGCCATTGCAGTCGTTGTCTCGGATCGCCACCAGCGCTTTGTGCCATTCGTCGATGGTATCGGGCGTCGCGATGCCCAGCGCTTCCAGCCAGTCGGCGCGGTACTGCGGGCCGTTGAACATTGTACTCCACTTGGAGTATTCGTACAGGCAGTAGCCGCGAACAAACGGGTACATGTAGAATGAGCCTTGGTCGGTCGTCGAGTTTTTCTTAAACAGCTCGTGTTCGTCGTAAAGCTTCATGATGTTGGGGGAGGACTCCGGTGTGAAGTAGTCGTTGAGCTTGAGAATCACACCGTCGAGTATCGCCTTCTCCGGTCCGCCAGGGTAACTCGACATCCAGCCGTAATAAGCAATGTCCGGGAAGTCGCGGGAAGCGAAGATCAGGTTCATCTGATCCGTTTCCTGCCCGACGGGCGGGTGAAGCCACTCGATCTCGACGTTGGTCATCTCCTGCCACTTGCGAAACGCCCAGATATCGTTGTAGCTGGTCATGCCTTCGAAGCCTTTGCCGCCGATCCCCACCCAAAGGGAGAGCTTCAGGGGTGTTTCAGAGACATAGTCGGGGTTGGGAATGACCGCGGGCGGCTGCCCTGCGGCGGGGGCTGCGGAAACGGGAGCGGCCGTGCCCGGCGCGCCCGGGGTCGGCGCGGTCGGAGTGCCCGCGCAACCTGCGGTCACAGCGGCCAACAGCGTGAGCAGGAGCAGGATACAAACCAGTCGCTTGTTCATCGTTCTCCTCCTTATCCTTTGACGGCGCCCAACATGACGCCTTTGACAAAATACTTCTGAAGGAACGGATAGGCGAGCAGAATGGGCACGGTTGCCACGATGATCGTCGCGTAGCGCAATGTGAAAGAGAGCGCGACGCGATCATCATCTGCGGTGGTCATTTCCCTCGTGTCGGACAATATGAGAATTTCGCGCAAGAAAATTTGCAACGGGTAGAGCGCGCGGTTTCTGATGAAGATCATGGCCGGAAACCAAGAGTTCCAGTGGCCCACGATGTAATAGAGGGAAACGACGGCCAGGGTAGGCACCGTCAGCGGGATCATGAGACGCACGAGAATAACGACATCATTGGCCCCGTCGATGCGCGCGGACTCTTCAAGGCTTGGGGGGACACCCGAAAACGCCGTCCTCAAAATGATCAGGTTGTACGTGCCGATCGCATACGGGATGAGCACCGCCCAAACCGTGTTTTGCAGGTGATACTTGTTGACCTGCAGGTAAAACGGCACCATGCCCCCGCCGAAAAACATCGTGAACACCACGAGAAGCGAGAAGAAGCGTCTGAGCATATAGCCCCTTCTGGAGAGGACGTACGCTGACAGGCAGGTGAACACCATGTTGATGGACGTGCCAACGACGACATAGAACAGCGTGTTGCGGTAGCCGATCAGCATATTCATGTTCTGGAACACGGCCTCATACGACCGCAAGGTGGGCGTGCCCACGGGAGCGAAGATCATCCCGGTCTTTTTCATGAGCGCGATGGGGTCGCTGAACGAGGCGGCCAATACGTGCCAGAATGGGTACAGTGTCAGGACGCACAGCAATGCCAAGAACACCACATTGCTAAAGTCGAACACGCTCTCTCCAAATGATTTGCGGATTCGATTGCTCATCGTCACACCCCCTTACCAAAGCGAGTATTCGCTGACTCTTCTGCTGATGAAGTTGGACATGACTACAAGCACAAAGTTGATGACCGAGTTAAACAAGCCCACAGCCGCGGAGAAGCTGTACTGCATCTCCAGTAAGCCGCGGCGGTAGACATAGGTGGAGATGACGTCCGCTGTTTCATATGTGTTCGTGTTGTAGAGCAGGATGATTTTTTCAAAGCCCACGCTCATCATTTGACCCAGGCGCATGATGAGCAAGATGGCAAACGTCGGCAGAATGCCTGGAATCGTGACGTGGAGCGCGCGGTGAAAGCGCCCTGCCCCATCGATTTTCGCCGCCTCATATAGCTCGGGGTCGATCCCCGCGAGCGCTGAGAGGTAGATGATCGTGCCCCATCCCACACCCTGCCACACGCCGCTGATGACGTAGATCGGCTGGAACAAATTCTTGTTCAGCAGCATGGTCTGGCGTTCGCCGCCAAAGAACGCGATGACATCATTGATGACGCCCTTGCTGCCGGTAAAGTCGACGATGAGACCGCAGATGACCATGACGGAAATGAAATGAGGCAGATACGTGACGGTCTGCACCACGCGCTTGAAGCGGTCGTTGGACAGCTCGTTGAGTAATAGCGCAAGAATGAGCGGCGCGGGAAACGAGAAGACAAGCGTTTTGATGCTGATGGAGAGTGTGTTCTCCAGCGTGCGCCTGAAGTACACGCCCGAAAAGAAATCAATATAGTGCTTGAAGCCCACCCACGGGCTGCCCCAATAGCCAAGCCCCGGAGAGTAATCCTTAAAAGAGATGATCAGCCCATACATGGGCATGTAGTGAAACATGATGTAGAACGCGAGCATGGGGACAGACATGGCGTACACCCAGCGGTTGACATAAAAATCACGCAAAACCCTCCTGCCCAGCGGTAATTGGCCGCGGGCATAGTTCTGCGTGCGTACATTGGTCATACGCGATCAACCCCTTCTCGTGCTTATAAAAAAGACATACGTCTTTTCGACGAACAGGAAAGTTGAAACACAACGTCCGACCGATATTCATTTGCCGAGCGATCGCCTGGCTCGCGAATCACGAACCAACGCCGCGGTATAGACAGGGGCGATATGACAAAAACCTCATAATCGACACTGTAGATGCACTGATTGTACCACCAATCTATGCGAATGGTCAACGCAGGTGGCACGAATGTTAATGGCATGAACCATTAATCGTTCGTATTTGCTTCCTGTCCCCTTCTCAATCTTGCTAAATAAGCGTCGGCGGTCGTTCGATCATGCGCATCGGCAGACATGCGGTGTGTCTTCCCTTTTGGTTGGCTATAATAGTTCCAGCCCGCCGACTTCTGATGTAGCCCGGTTAGCCGGACGGAAAGAAAGGGAGGTATCATAAGGAAAAGGACGGTGCCTGTCATGAGCGCTGGAACATAAATAGGAGGCATCATCATGGACACTCCGCTCAAGCCGTATTGCTGTCAAAACGCCGTCCTCCGGCTGATCGACCACATGATTCCCTTTTCCGACCGTTTCCCGGTCGATCCGGCGTGCCTTTCGGCGGCGGGCCTTGACGAGGAGGCGTTCATCGCCGGGCTGAAAAGGCTGACCGACATCCTCCGGGCGATGTACGAGGACATGGCCGAGAACCCCAAGGAATACGGCCTGCCTTTGGTGGAGGACATCCCCTATCCCATGTTCAACGCCAAGGCGCGCGATTCCATGAACGCCAGCAAACGCCTTTCGCTGATGCTGCTGAACCTGGCAAACGCCGGGGCCTTGCAGGGCGACGCATTGGCGGTGGCCATCGAGGATTTCGACGCGCGCAACAAGGCGCTCAAGTCAAAGGACAAACTGGCCAATGTCCCCGCGCTGCTTTCCAGGATGCGCGACTTCGGCTTCGTCTTCGAGGGCTTCGACGGCAAGCGTTTCGCGCAGGGCGCAAAAACCTTCGCCGTTACGTATCCGGATTCGCCCGACGTATTGCGCACGCTCAAGGGGTACATGGCCGTCTCGCGCAACGGTTATGATCTATATCCGTTCCTATACTCGGCGGCCATCGATCCCGCCAGACGGCCCGACGATCAATGCGCCCGCGACTTCGCGCAGTTTCTGCGCGGCGATTACAAAGCGGCGTTCGAAGCGCTGCACCCGCTGCTGGCCGAGCTGGGGCTGTCGTTCCGGCCCTCCAACGGCTACGCTTATGTGCTGGTCTACCTCGCGGCGGGCAAGCGCGAGCAAAAAACCGACGACGGCTACTACGTGCGCATTTTCTCCTCTCAGGACTCGAACGAGAGCCGGCGCGAGTTGACGCTGCGGCTGCGCGCCATCGCCCAATACGCCGACCGCATCGAGCAAATGCCCGAGCGCGTTAAGGCGCATTTTCAGAAGTCGAGCTGCAATCACTGCATGAAGGAATGTCCCATGCGCATGAGCTGGACGCTGGACGGCCAGACCTACGAGGGATGCTCGTACTGGAATCATTTGCTGACGGGCTTGAAGGCCGAGGACGCGCCATACATCGCCGAATTGGTCCGGCTGGAGATGGCGCACGAAAAGAAGGGCAAAAAGAGAGGTTAGTGATTACGCGCCGACACGGCTATGCCTCACTGATCGCGGGCTGGCCCATCACGCACACCGGGGTGCCGCTCAGCTCGACGCTGACTTTTCCCAAAGCATCGTCACCCAAGCAAAGCATTATCCGCGTCATCCTCATCGAGTGCCACGGTGCGTTCCGCCGAAACTACTATAATAGACTTAAATGACTAAAACTTTGGCACAGTAATAGCAATGCCTCGATTCATTGCGGATTCATGCGCGCAGATTCCTGCCGCGGTTATATTTCCACCAAGCACTTCGTCAATCCAAGGTTTTCTATTTTCGACTACACTCATGACAAATTCGTTGACCAGGTGCGGGTGCGAACCATGATGCCCCGCACCGGCGCCTTTTGCCAATGAATCCTGTGGATTTAGAGGGTCGTAATTATTTCCCACCGTAAAATGCTGAATTTGACTTGGAAGGTGCTGGTGGAAATTTGGCATCTGCACCACACGGACTTCGTTTCGGCATCCGCGCTTGCCATCATCTGCAGGAAATGCTGTGGTAACATAGGGATTGTCTCCATCGGCAAAACCCCACTCAAAGCAGGCTTTACTTCCGTAGACGAATAACCCTTCCTGATAGATACGGGCCGTTTCAAATAAAGATCGGGTGGCTTCACCCTTGAGCCCGTTTTCAAACTCAAATACCGCACACTCCACAGGGAAGGGATTTCCATATTGCTTTGTTAGCTTCTCATCCATTGTTCCTGATCCGAAGCCGTTTACCCGTTCAACCCTTGAGTTGGCCAATGCTACCATCGGCCCGATGGCATGCGTGCCGTAGTACATAGGCGGCAGCCCCATCCAGTAATCAGGCCAATTTGACATATCTTGGTAATGCGCACCGCGCATAAACTGGATTTTACCCATTTTTCCGCTTTCAATCATTTGCTTAACATAAAAGAATTGATAGGTATATAAAGTGGTTTCCATCATCATATAGTTTTTGCCCGATGCTCTAACCGCATCCGTTATTTTCTGGATTCCAGATAAAGATATGGCCATTGGAACTGTACACGCACAGTGCTTGCGGGATTCCAAAACCGCAATGGTTTGCTCCTCGTGGAATGGTATTGGCGTTACGAGGTGAACCGCGTCTACAGAATCATCTTTCAATATGGCATCAAAACGATCATAAACCTTCGGTATATGATAAGTTTCCGATACGGTTTTGGACACCTGATCATTGATATCAAAAATTCCAATGGTTTCTACGTTCGGGTGATGCTTGTAAATGTCTACAAACGAACCCCCAAAACCCATTCCTACTAAAACGACATTGATCGTTTTCATGAACATCCCGCCTGTCCATTATTTTGCACGCCCGCTTTTCTCGAAGATGCGTGCCGACAAGAGCAATCACAATGGCGACTCCGCACGGAGCTAGCTTTTCCATGCTATTTTGGCCATTTGCATGAGCTCTAAAAGACAATGAATTAAGGGAGGAAGGCCGTCGACATGACTGCACTCGTCCGCGCTCCTTTATACTCTTGATGCTTTCTCAAGCTCCAGTAAACGCTTTGCGCAAACGATGGCTTCCGCGTCGGGTTCCCAGAACCATACCGGCTGACGGCCACGGCAAACGCCCTTGATTTCCTTGCCGAAGAGCGTGATGCCCCGCCCTGGAACGCAGGGCCTGCCTTCGGGGTATTTGTCCGGGAAGCACCTTTTGCAGTGAAACAGATTACGAAAAACGATGTGCTGCAGTCCTTCACCGACGGCAGTATCTTCGTATTCGCTCGCGTGGTCAAGGTAGGGGGTAATCACCCAGGCCTTGTCCATGCAATCGCTGTTTTGCTTCAGCCGTACATAGCAAATGCACTTGCCCTTGTAAACCGCTTTCCAGGCGTTGGTAAAGCCAGCCCACCTGAGCGCCAGCTTGCTTTCCTTCATATAGGCGGCGAAGTCCAGCGCCGCCGCTGCCATGCCGCCGTCGAGGTATAGCGGAATGACGTCCTCGATGGGCGGCTTTGTCGTCTTCTGCTCCTGAAGCAGGGAGGCCGGATGGGGTTTGCGGTCCGGGGAGCTGCTCATAGCTGACCACGCCTTTCGGGTTTTGCTCCTGTTCAACCGCTGATGGATGCCTCTGTAGCGCCGTCGGCGATGATCCGCATCCAGTAGTCCATCAGTTTCCTGATCTTGATGAGCTCGTCGGCGTCGGGGTTGATGAATTGAATCTCGGAGGAACAAAGGCTTGCGTACGCCTGACCGAATACTTCCTTGTCCCCGCCCCGGGGCCAGCCGGGGCAGCCGTGCTCGCCGTGGCAGATCATGACGTGCGCCCGGGCAAACGCCTGCAGCTCCTCGTCCAGCGGGAATCCGTCGTGCACGCGGATGGGACAGTCGCAGATCACCCACACGCCGGACGGGTTCGCAGCGTCCTTGAAGAACACGAGGATACACGTCTCTTTGCCCATGTAGTTGAACCGTATGCTGGAACCAAGCACCGGATCGGGCGTCATGCCCTTTTCCAGCAGGAACGCGGCGAAGTCAAGCGCGTTATTCAGCGCGTCGCCGCTCAGCGCGTTTGTGAGCTTCTCTTCGATCAAAGGGTAAGCGTTCGCGTGTGCATTTTCAGGCATTTCGATTCTCCTTCTCCAAAATCCGTTCAAACTGCTCGATGGCTTCCATATCTTTCCGCATGGCCCTTCGCCCCTCATCGGCAAGGACCTTCCGCGCGGCGGGATCGCGGAATTTCTCCAACCCTTCGCCCTCGAATTTAATCCCCTGCGTCCACAAAAAACCGCCGTATTTTGAACACTCGTCAAGCGCGGCGGCGGCGGCGTTCAGTTCTTCGCGCCATTCGGGGAATTTTTCGGCAAGCGAGCGATAGTGATCCAGTGCCGCGTGCCGTCCCCATACTTGACATAAGCCGTCGCAGCAGATCCCCAGCCGAAGCCAAACGCTGTCCTTTCCGGCATGATCATGGCCGCCCAAGGGGAGGGAGGACAGGTCCTCGTGTTCGAGCATGTACAGATAGACCTCCCACGCGGCGATGCCTGAGGACATATAGCCCCTGATTTTGTCGGTTCTGCGGGCGCGGGCGGCGATGAGTTTCAGTTGTTCAAGCACGCGCCGGCGTTCGGGGACGGGCTCCAGCCGCTCCTTGAGCGCGATGTAATCCAGGATCACATCCTGCCATTTTTCGTGCGTGAAGGTTTCCGCATCCCTGTGGCCGCCGTCCTCTCCGTCGACCGCCTCTTTGCTAACGATGGTGTCGCCGTCGTCCCCGTAACCCATGATGATGCAGTATCGGCGGTTGGTTGTGCGCCTTGATAGTATGGGGTAGCCTTTGTCGATGGACTCGACGATGTCGCACCTGATCTGCACCCCGTCGGTGTTCAGCATTTTGCCGTTTTCACCGCGGCTGACATGTACGTATTTGGCCGACCAGCCCATGATCCTCAACAGCCGCAGCTCTTCCTGAAAGGGCGTTTCGTTGATGCACCCGAAGCATTCGCAGCCCCTTGACCTCACCCAGTCGCCTTCAACCCAGCAAAAATGGTTGGCCATGCCGCTGTAAAACGCGAGCTCAGCCCTGTCCATCTTTGTGCCCGCAATGCTGAAGGTTGCCGCAAGAAGGTTGACGCCGAAGTCGGTTTCATTGCCGTCGTAGCCGATCTCCGGTATGTTGGGTATGATTTTGCGGCTCATGACAAGTCCTCCTTTCCGGCTTTATGCGCAGGGTTTTTCTGCGCATCCGCTGTTTGCCTCATCAGCTCCAGAATCCTCTTGACGCAGTCGAGCTCCGCTTCCCCGGGATCCACATATCGCACGGGCACGTTGTGGCACACGTCCTCGTGCTCTTTCCCTAGAATCGTCATGGGCCACCCTGGCCCGCAGCTGGCGCAGCGCCTGCAGAAGTTGACGTTAGCCAGAACGGTGTCCCGCATGCCTTCTTCCGTGATTTCTTTTTCGTACAAATTATAGCTGTCAATCAGCTTGTTCCAGCGGCTGATGCGGGGCACGACGCACCACGACCCTTTGGACAATCTGATCACACACACGTTCTGGCCTTTATGGTTCACTTTCCACGAATCGGTGGACTGCCAGGAGGGCTGCATCTTTTTTGTCCGCAGATGGGCGGCAAATGCGAGTGCGGCCTGTTGCATGCCGCCGTCGAGAAACTTGGGGATTTCATCCTCGATTTGCAGCTTGAGCGCTTTTTGTTCCTGAAACGACGGCTTTCTTTGTTCGGACATCCAGGTCTCCCCTTTGTAGGTGTTTCCGATCATCAAGTTTTGCGATCCTTCAGTTTGCCGCCATAAATTAGCCGCTCGGCCGTCTACGTTGACACCGTTGCCCAGCAAAGCTCCTCTACACGATAAACGATGAAATCGTGTCAATGTCAAGGGAATGTTGCATGAGCAAACGACGAGCCTGCCATTGTTGCAGACAACGGCTAAAACACGCACGCGCTTATGCGATTGAGAGGAAATACTCGTGCTGCTCCATGATGACCTTTTTCATTTCCTCCACATCCTCTCGCGTCATGACGGGTATGGCAATCGGATATGCGCCGCAGCGGAGTACCTCTGTGCCGTCCGGATACTGATAGTAGTACCCAAGCCCGCCGCCGGTGCAGACGGCCCCACATCGGTTGCATCGGTTCTTTTCGATTGCCGAACATGAAGATGTGCCATACTGTCCGTTTGAGGCGTCCAAGGCCTGCCTTAGCGCGTCAATGTATCTGGGCGGAACAATCTTTACACCATAGAACTTAATGGACATAACCGGGACTGGCAGCTGTTTCTTAACCTGTCACATGTCGAATCGCGCCATGATTTTTTTGCTGGTCTTATGCTTGAACGCCAGCGAAAAATCATGCACCTTGCGCCTTTCGGGCAAATATCCCAAACCTATCAGGAATTCGGCCACGGGCATATAGATCGGTTGTTCCTCGTCCCGCAAAAGGCTCGACATTGCCTCTATCCATTGTCTTTTCTTCGCCGTCATGGCTGCGCCTCCGATTGTTCTATCCTATGGACGATACCAGCCGCTTCCCTCAGCAAATCCAGCACGACCCGGTCGTTGGCAAAGACGATGGTAAAGAGCCGCTTGAGCTCGGATCGCGTTTCGGGCATAAGCAACCGCTGCCCGGCGTCGGGCGGCAGCGCATAGCCCGTCTTGGTCCCCACGCCCAACTGCGCCCATATCTTCCAGCACGTCCCGTGCGTCGCGTCGAGCTCACCATCAAATACGTATTGCCGGATCACGCCGAAGATTTTCTCCTGCGCCGCCTTGTCTTCGCATAAATGGTGCAAGTTTGAGTCGGCGATATGGTAACGGCCCTCGATGGGGAAGCCGACGATGCCAAGCAGCCATTCGGCGGTCTCCCACGCGTTGCCGGGCGTCACCCCGTCCAGCCGCGCCAGAAGATCGTTCTCAAGTCGGCCATGCGCGGGGTGTTCCAGCACCTGAATCAGGCGGGTGAGGATTTCGGCATACGTCACGGTCTTCTCGGCGCGGCCCGTGATGAGGATGGCATCGCGGAAGTGCGCGTGCCAATCGGGCATAATGAACCATCCGTCATCGGTGTAACCCTGCGACGCGACGACCGCGCGCGTGGGGCGCATCGTGTGATCGAAGTGCTTGTGCGCGTCCAGCCCGTACAGCGTGCCGTTTTCATCGTAACCCGCCACGACATGCCAGTCAGGGCTGTCACCCAGCTTCATCAGCAGGGGCAGTCCGGCGTCGACCGACGTCTTGGCCGCCGCGAAAACATCGTCCCGCGCCGTCCCACCCGGCAGGCGGAGCCACGAAATCCCGGCAAACCCGAAGATGAAGCCGATGAATTCATCGGGCCAGCGCCAACCCGGATGCCAACCGGGCAGCGTTTGATATGCGGAGGCATCCTCCGGCCATGCCCAACCGGCCGAGACGCCGGTGAACGACTGGTAGTCGTGATAGAGCTGTGCGCGATGCTTTTGCATGGCGGTGGCGTTGCAGTTTCCGCATTGTATACAGTAAGAACCCTTCTGCCCGCAGAAATGCGGCGTATCCTCGGTATAGCCGAGCGCCGAAACCAATACCGTCGCCAGCGCCCCGAAGAAGGGGCTCGATTCTGCGCCGTCGGGGAAGGGGAGCATGCCGGGCAGCCGCTTGATCATCGGTTTCCCCTCCTGTGCCTATTCGTAGCAAGCGATGCAGTCGCGATCGACGAGGTAGCGTCGCCTTTCAACGCTGACGAAGGATGTTTAGGCCCTTTCCACCGGCTTTATCGCCGTGTAGTAATCCATTTGCTCATAACCCAGGATTTCTTTTGCGCGCGGCGGCGTGATGATATTTCCAAGATCAGGGCGGGATGGATCCCGTGTAAAGCCATTCTCCGCCAAGAACGTATCGACCTGCGCGTTCAGAACCGCGACATCGGTTTTTTGGTCGATATCCGTGGCGACGGCGTAAAGTCCGCCCTTGAAGTCGATGACGTCGTAGCCTTTGGGCGCGCCTATGTTTTCATCGTAGAGATAAAGCCAGTGAAATCCGCCCGAGACCATGTACTCATCGCCATCCCAGAAAAGGTAATCCTTGGGATGAATTGCACGCGGCTGCGCGCAAAACCATTGATGAAAGCCATCGAATTTCTCCTGACCAAACATACCGATCCCCGAGGAAACCATCTTGCAGTCGGGGATTTCCACAATGCGAATCGCTTGCATGGGAACACGCCCTTTCAGTTTTTCCTGACGCCCGCAGCGTTCGACGGCACCGCTAGTTCGAGATGCTTCAAAAGGCATATACGGTCTTTCAAATCACTTGCAGAATCCGCACGACCTCTTCCATGCGCGCCGCGGCCTCCCCGATCGTCGCGGCGATTTTGACGCGCTTCTCAATATCTTAAGATTCGCCAGCGTGACGTTGAACCCTCCGCACAGGGCCTCGGATCGCCGCCGTTGTCATGGTTCCCTATCTTGGCCATGCGGTCATACCGCTCGCTGATGCCCGCGAGTCAAGCGAAATCGGGGTTCAGCTCCAGCGCGCGGTCCGGGAACAACTGCGAGCCGCTCACGTTCGTGGCCATGATGCAGATGCTGCTCACATGCGCGCTCCTGCTGTCAAAGGCCTTGGCGTCATGCCGTCGAACTTGCCGCCCTCGATGCTGTCAGCCCACGCGCGGAATGACTCCGGGCCGAAACAGAGCGCATCGTTTTGACGGTGAGCGGCCGGGGCATGTCCAGGATGACATCGCGGTGTGCTTGACAAGGTTAATCGAACGCTTCATCTTTTCGACGAAAAGCCATCCCATTGCGCTGCTCTCGATGGCCGAATCGTTGGCAAACACCCGCTGAATTGTCACGCGCCCGGGCTTGGTCTTGTCTCCTATCATGAGAAGCTGGGTTTTCCCGTGTTATTCATACGCAGACTTCCATGAAGTCCATCAAGAGGTCGTCGGGGAGAATGACGGCAAGGGCATGTCCGAATAACCTGATTTTGGACGCGCTTCATATACCGGATGCACAAAGGCCCTTTATGCCGCCGCATAAAGGGCCTTGCAGGCGGGTTGATCTCCTTCGCGAGGAGCTCCGCTAGCGCCCAGTTTTCCTCGCAGACGGGTTACCCGCCGCCTGAAGCGCTTATTTTTCCTTTACAGTCAACACCATACCCGGGCCGATGATGTTCGGATCTTTGCCGATGATTTCCTTGTTCATGTTGTAGATCTCAAGCCACCGCGAGTAATCGCGGTAGAGTTTAAACGCGATACGCGAAAGATTGTCTGTGTCCGTGACCGCATAGGTCATCAGCTTAATCTCCTCAACGCCGAACCTGCCCAGATCGTCTTTCTTCCAACCGGCGGCGACGAAATCAGCGTAGTACTCGTTGAGTTCACCCGCGGAGATAGCGACCGTCAGATGGATCAACAAGGGCGTGCACCCTTCACGGATCAGCTGCCGGACAAGGTCGGGATTGGAGAGCGGCACTTCTTCTTCCTCGTAGATAAACTCCATCACCTCAGGCGTGACGACCCTGACGCCGTAGCTGGCGTTTCCCTTGAACGAAGCAAGGCTGACGACGACGTTGTATCTGCCCTTTTCCGCCCAGAACTGTGTTCCGCCAACGCCGGTATAAGTGCTGCTGTAAACCGCCGCGCCTGTGCTCTGGTTCACGACCTTCACCTGGAGCGTCATCTTATCCATGCTGGTCACCGCAAAGTCCATATATCCCGCAGCCTCCGCGATGACGCCTGTGTGCGTGACGGTCGCTCCCGCCTTGCCCTGCCCGCTGAAGTTGTACGTCGCGCGCGGTTCCTTGACCTCATTTGGGGCAAGGATGCGCACATTGCGCGTCGCGGTCGCCTCAAGCCCGGCGCTGTTGACCACCCTGTATGTCAGGGTGTACGTTCCGGCTCTGTTCCTGTCGACGCTGCCGATGATCTCCACATTCCCGGAGATATCGCCGTCCTTCACGTCGAACGCGTTCGCGCCCTGCTCGGTGTACGGCGTTCCGCTGTCCACGTGCAAAACGATGGGATCGGAACCCTTGATCGTCAGTCTGGGCGCGTTGGGCGGGGCCACAGGCCCTGTCCGCTCCGCCATGGTGATCGTGCGCGTGGCGCGGGCCGTGTTGCCCCCCGCGTCCTGAACCTCGTATTTGATCGTGTAGATACCCGGCGTCCAGACGTTGACGACGCTCGTGACCCTGACAGCCCCTGTCAGGTCGACGCCGTGGCAGTCGACAGCCCTGTAGCCCGCCTCGACGTATTCCTCGCCGACAAACAGACTCACATCCATCGGTCCGTTCAACGTGATGACCGGCGGGGCCGCGTAACCCTGGCCCGGCGGCACGGGATCCTGAGACGCGCCCGATCCCAGTTTATAGTAGAACGTGACTCCGGTGTAGCCTTTGTTGCCCCCCAGGCAGTAGGTGTTCTCGGGGAACGCGGCGTGCGCGCCGGGCGCGGTGTACGCCGCCGTGACGATCGCGCACTCGGCGTTGGGCAGCAGGCTGTTTGCCTGGCCGACGTCGTACCACTTGTCGCCTCCGGCCGTTTCGGCGCTGACGATCCTGTAGGTTTCCCCGGCCTTGAGCGTGAGCGTCGTGTCCAGCTGCGCGGTCTTAAATCCGAGCGCGTCCAGCGGCGAGTCAGGCCTGACATCCGCCGACGCCAGCAGCGTCTTGGTATTGACTTCCCAGATACCGACCATATGGGCGTTGTTCATCGCGCCGTTCAACGGGCGGCCGACATGCGAAACCGCCATGTCCTCAAGGCATGTGAACTCGTAACCCACGGAACCGTCGTAATCGTTTCTTTCGCCCGTGGCGGCCTCAATCAGGAACGATTTGACGTCGGTCGGTTTGCTGTCGTTCGCGGGGGGGTGAGGCGCTGCCGGCGCTGGCGGCTCGGGGATGGGCGCGGGCGCGGCCGTCACAGTGACGGAGCGCGTTGCCACGGCCACGTTGCCGGCCTTGTCGGCCACCTTGTACTCCAGTTTGTACAGGCCTGCCTTGTTGACGTCGACAGCACCCGTCACGGTCACGTTCGCGGTGACATCGCCGTCAACGTCGTCCGTTGCCGCGTAGCCGGGGTCGAGAAACGGTTTCCCGCTCGCCGTTTCGATCGCGACGCCGCCGGTCAGCGTCAGCTCGGGCGCATTGGCGTCTTGCACAGGCGGCTTGGCCTCTCCTCCCACCAGCGATAGCGTCTTGCCAAAGTCGATCAGCCCGTATCCGGTTTGATCGTTGTATCCGCCGCCGAGCGGCCGTGCGCCCTGGCGGATCAGCGAGTAGATTTCGTCGTTTGTGAGGCTTGGCTTGAGCGCCAGCATCAGCGAGGCGAGGCCCGCCGCCTGGGGGGAAGCGAACGATGTGCCCGAGACCGCGACATACCCCCCCGAAGCCGACGTCGTGGTGTACGTGCCGATGCCCACGACGTCCAGGCCCGCGCCGTAGTTGGAGCTGCCCGCGCGGGACGTGCCGTTGAGGCTTGAGCCCACGCCCAGCACGTTCGGATACCGTGCGGGATAACCCACGCTGGTCGTGCCGTCGTTGCCCGTGGCGGCGAACAGGGCGCACCCCTTGTTGTACGCGTAGTTGACGGCGTTCTTCAATGTCACGCTGTCGGTCGAGGTGCCCAAGCTCATGTTGATGACCTTCGCGCCGTTGTCGGCCGCCCACATGATGCCCTTGGCCACGTTGGAAACCGACATGACGCCGGCCTCGTCGGCCACCTTGACCGGCATGATGCCGGCGTCCCAGTTGACCCCGACAATGCCCGCGCCGTTGTTGCCGATCGCGCCCACCACCCCGGAGACCTGCGTGCCGTGGCCCCTGGTGTCGTTGCTGTACGCAAGCGAGGAGACCGCCGAAAAGCCGCTCGACGCCTTGGGCAAATCCGCGTGCGGCGCGACCCCCGTGTCGATCACCGCAACCAGCGGGCCGCCGCCTGAAACTATGTCCCAGCCCGCCGGAGCGTTGAGCACGGTCATAATCGCGCTCAGGCTTTTATAGTTGGTGTCGTTGGGCACGCTCTCGGCCAGCGCGATATAATTCGGCTCGACATAGTCGACGAACTTGCTGTTCTTGTATCGGTTCAGCAGAGCGGTGGGATTCTTTGACAGGTCCGCCGCCCTGACCACATAGACGTTGTCGGTGACGATGTCCAGCCCGTCTTTCATGACTTTGGCGACTTCGTCCTGGTGCTGCTTTTCTTCTCCCGGGAACAGCGAGACATCATGGAATTTGATGATGATCTCGTCAAGGAATTGAGCCTCCGCCGCGCCGGCGGCATATGCCGTCGTGGAAAAAGGGAACGCCGTGATTGCCAAAACAAAACATATAATCAAAGGCAGGAGACGTTTTCTCATTTTCCGGCACATCCTTTAGCGATAATCGGGGGATGGAGACATCTCCATCCCCCGAAGGTGTAGGGCGACAAACTGCTTGGGCGGGTGCGTTACTTCACGGTGTCGTACTTGAAGGTACCGGCGAACGTGACCATGCAGGGGTTGCCCCAGTTGTTGTCCACGGAATGGGGATAGCATTCTTCGGGCGCGTTGAGGGCGAAAATCTCGATGGTGACGATGTCGTCCGTGCCGACGGCCGCGAGCATGTCAGCTGCGGGCACGGTATAGACATGGGTCCAGTCGTAAGAGGGCTCGCCCGTATTCAGCGACCAGTAATCCGCGGGGTTCAGAGCCGCCCAAATGGCCATGATTTCCTCGGTGGTCTTTCCCATCAGGCCACTGTGGATGGAATTCACGTACGCCGAGGCCGCGACGACCTTGCCGTTGACAAGAAGCGCGAACTCATTGTCGGCGGCAATCCGAAAGTTGGTGAAGACCATGGCTTTGGTGTCGTCTTTGTCTTGCGTATCGTACACATACTTGATGTACGCCGTGTCGAAACCGCCGGACACGTTGTCTTCACCCGCGTTCACGTCCTCCTGGGTTTTGTCCCAGATAAAATACGCGGGGGTTAGAAATCCGTCGGTCACGAAACCGTCCGTATCCCAGGCATTCGGCGTTTGGAAGTTGTGGATGCCGCCCCAATGTTGGAAGCCCCAGCTGCGGGACGCGTCGTATTTCGCGCCCGCACCGGTTCCTTCGGGAATGCTCACCATGGGAACAACCGCCATGCCGGACTCGGACGCTATGGGCTCGTTGTCAAACGTCGTGGCGGGAATCTCGAACCCGAAGATCAGGCCACAGGGGTTGTTTCGCAAGTTGTACTTGTCGTTGTCGGTGCCTGTGGTGCCTTGGACAAAACTGTTGTTTTCATCATAGTGCCCGGTGCTGCTTGAGTTTCCGGCCACGATGACGATGTCGTTTTCGCCGGCTTTCAGCGCAATCTCCTGGGTATAGGTGTGGGCCCAGCCCTCGCTCCACCTGCCGTCAAACATATCCGCGTTCAGCGTGCCCAGGACGTTTGGAACATAAGCGTCCCCAATGTTCACGCCGCGGCCGCTGAGCGCCATCTCCGTCATCGCGGCGACCTTGCCGTTGACATAGATGATGGCGACGTTGTCCGCCGCGAAGTGCAGCTTGGCGGTGATGGGCTCGGCGAGCGTGACCTTGAACGGGATCTCGATCGCGCTGCCTTTCATGCCGTACAAATACGTGTCTTTCTGGTCCCAAACCCACCGGGCGCCCATGGCCATCAGCTCGTTAAACGCCGGCTGGCCCGCGAGCCGGTCGTTCCACACGTTGGGCAGCACATAGTCCACGTCGGTTCCGTTGTGCTCAACAATCGTGCCGACGCCTTCCTGGCCGCTGATGATGTTCACGATTTCGGAGTTGACGCCGGTTTTGCCCACGTAGAGCACCTGCGTTTTCCCCGTTCCGACGAAGTGATTGACGGCCGTGCCGGAGATTTCCTCCACGATTTCGTACCAGCCGCTGATGACGTCGCCGAAGTCGACAACGCCGCTGAGCGGGCTGAGCGTGCCCGGGTACGACATCCCGGCGCGCGAGCCGCCTTCGCCGTTGAGCAGGTACGCCGTGAACTTCATGCCCGCAATGATTTCGTCAATCTGCGCGGATGTAAGCCCCTTGGCCGCGGCCCACTCGACGAAGGGCACGCCGCCCACCGTCTTGAGCAGGCTCAGCGCGGCGTCGGGTTCCACCGGGGGCGGGTCCTTTTTCGCGGGATGGGTCAGCTGAATGTTCTTGCCGTCCGGCACGCCGCTCTTGTTGCTGTACGAAACCCACACGGTGCTGTGGCATTTCGGGCATTCGAACCGCTCGTCCAGCAGCAGCCACGACTTGTCCTCAAGCGCCTGCAGGTTGACCGGAACATACTTGGTCTTGGCGGCCTTGGCCGCGGCCATTAGCGTTTCATAAGCCGCAACCTCGACCTTGCCGTTGCCATGGTCGGCGTTGCAATGGAAACCTGCGTTCAAGAAATCGGAAACAACAACCGCGCCTTCGGCCGGCGGCGGAGCGGGCACGCTGGGGGCCGCATTCACGGAGACTGCCAGTGAAAATATCACGACGATTGCCAGAACAAACGATAATAGTTTCTTCACGACTGAAAACCTCCCAAAAACAATTCAAGTTTTAGGAGCAAGACGCTCCGTTATGCCTCGTTGATAACGCTCAACGTGGTTAAACGGTCTCTTTTGTTCTCCGGTTGGGATTCCGGATTTTCAGCCTCGTTTGTTCTGAGGTCGTGGTTCCTCGTTTTCAGCCCCATTTTCGTGCTTGCCGCTTTGGAAACGCCTTTGGCGCGTATCCGCTGACGGCGCGCGTTTCGGAGTCGGGGTTCTCCTTTTTTTCTGCGCGTCCGCGGGGAATGCCTCATGTCTGAAGCGCGACTGCGAGTCCCGCATCGCTCCCCGGTGCGCGGGTTATGCACCCTCCTCTCACCCGCCGGATCCCTGCTTCACGTTGTACACTGATGTATTCGCTACATGAGAACTTTTACTTGGGGGTTTTTTGGGGGGTTGCGGATTTTTTCGCCGGCGCGGCCGCATTCATATTTCGGCAAAGCGCTTCATTTTCCGGGCGCTAACAAAAAAATGAAAAAAACTACATACAGTATGGTAATTCTTCTTCCTACCTAGTATCATTGGCATACGGCGTCCAATATGACGTACAGGAGGGGAAAACTTGCACACAGCAGACATATCGCCTGTTGCGCCCCGGTTCCCCTCCATCACCTTGGACGAGCGCGCGGCGATGGCCGCCACATCCCTTGAGGAGAGCGACAAGCTGATCTCGGAATTCGGGCCCTACATCAAAAGCTGCGTTCAGCGCTACGCCTTCTCAGCGCCCCCTTTCCGCAGGGACGAGATGAACGGCGTGGCCATGCTGGCCTTCTACGAGGCGATTCGCTCCTACGACAGCGCGAAGGGCCACTTCCTGCCGCTGGCCGCGCGCGTCATACGTCAGCGACTCATCGACGACCTGCGCGCGGAATATCGCGCAAAGGGCGCAGTCATCCCGCTTGAGATCCCGGACGACGAGGCTGACGGCGGCCCGTACGCGCTGATGTCGGCGTCGCTGGAGCGCTACGAGGAGCAGCAGGAGCAAAGCCGTCTTCGCATGGAAATCGAGCAGCTCACGGCGGAGCTGGCGAACATCGGCATCTCCTTTGACACGCTCATCCGCGAATCCCCCAAGCACACGGCGCTGCGCGGCGAGCTGCGCCGAGCGCTGACGGCCGCGGCGTCCAGCGCAGAGGTAGTGGAAACCGTTTTGATCAAACGCTACTTGCCGATCAAGAAAATTTCTTTGATTTCCAAAGTACCTGAAAAAAAGATAGAACGCGCACGAAGTTATTTGATGGCATGCTTAATGATCCTCACAAACGACTACCCCTGTCTCAGCGCATATTTGCGGCTCGGAAAGGAGGACGGCTCTTGAAAGGCATTGTATTCAGCCACGAAGGCGGTAAAACCATCGTGCTGACCGAGGACGGCGATTTCGAGCAAGTCAGCGGCCTCGCGGACAAAGGCATCGGCGAACGGGTCGTCGTTCCGCGCGCCGTTATAAAATTCTCCCCCGCACGGCTTCTTCAGACAGCGGCAGCGCTGATCTGCGTTTTCGTGGCCGGGTTGGGCGGCTATTATTTCGGTGTCGACGCCTACTATGTCGGCGTGGACATCAACCCCAGCGTGGAGATGACATTCAACAACCTCAACCGGGTGAAATCGGTGCGCGGGCTCAATTCCGACGGCGTCGACCTGCTCGCGGGCGTGTCCGTCAGCGGCAGTTTTGAGGAGGCGTTCACCGCGCTCCGCGACGCCGCCCAGGAAAAAGGCTACATACAAGAGCAGGTCGCGCCGGAAATCATCGTGACGGTCGTCGCCCGCAACGAGAAGGATAGCGAACGGCTTTCGGATTCCATTTATGAGCAAATCGCCTTCAGCGGCCTGTCGGAGACGGTCTGCGTGATCTACGACGGGCTTGACGAACGCGCGCGCGCGCAGCAGTACGGCGTTTCCCCTGGCAAGCTCAAGCTCGCAGAGGAGCTGTTCGCCCTCGACCCGAACGTGCCGTTCGGTTCCTTGGTCGAGCAGCCCGTGAAGGATATCGCCAAGGCGATCCACGAACTGACCAAGGCGGCCGAAGAGGAAGCGGACAAAACCGAGTCTCCGGGGCACGGCAATCAGCCCAACAACACCGGCAAGCCTGAAAAAACAGACAAACCCGTGACACCCGCGCCGACGGAAAAACCGGATAAGACGGATAAGCCAGATAAGACGGATAAGCCCGATAAGACGGATAAGCCCGACAAAACGGGCAAACCCGCGACTCCCACGCCCACAACAAAGCCCGAAAAAACCGACCGGGCAACGCCCGACGCCACGTCCAAGCAGGAAAAAGGCACGCAGCTGATCACGCCTGTGCCCACGCCCAAGCCTGAGAAAACGGCGAAGCCGGAAAAGACCGCCAGCTCATCGACGCGCGCCCCGACGCCCGACGCGGGCAAAAACGGCAAGCAGGGCGCAGACAGCGGGAACGCCGCGCCGTCCATGCCCGCAAAAACGGCCGCCGCCGATTCGGGCGAAGAGGGCGCTGAACACGGAAACGTCAAGTCCAACAACGGCAAGACTGGCAACGGGGAAACCAACGGGAATCAGGGGAACGGCAGCCCGGGCAGCAACGGGAAATCCGGGAACGGCAACCCAGGCAGCAACGGGAAATCCAACAACGGCAACCCGGGCAACAACGGGAATTCCGGGAACGGCAACACCGGTAAAGGCGAGGGCCACAGCGTCACCGTGATTTACGGCCATGAGTCGGCGGTTCCCGCAGCGGACGATCCCTCCCCGCCTGCTCCCGCGGACATCGCGGACGAATCCGCCGCCCTGCAGTTGGCCGAACCTTCCGCCGCCGAGTAGACCGCTGAGGCGCAAAACCCGTCCGCCCGAACTAAACTTAGTCCGCACCCAGGGCCGTCCGAACACCGGACGGTTTTTTGTCGTTCGCAGCGTGCGTTTGACGCGGACATGTCTGCGGACCGCCATTCACCTTGAGCAAAAACGAGACTGCTATGCTCTTATCTTAAAGTGACAAAGCAAGGTTCGCCCGCGTTGGAAGCGCCGGTGCCGGGCGGTATGCCCGAATACCCCGCGTGCGCGCTTCGCTTCGAGATGCGCCACAACAGTCGATGGCTATTCGCGGGTATGGGCAGGAATACAAGGTTTGAGCAGGCAAGAACCGTTTTTTGTGCTGGTAAGCGGGCGCGATACAGCCAACTCACCTTGGCAGACACCTGCTGCGTCAGTGCAACCGGCGCAGCAGGTGCTTTTGCGTGCTTCATGCGTTCAATGTCGAGCCTGCGCTATCAGGATTCGCCAAACACCATCAGTCGCATGTCGCCGGAACGGCCAGCGTTTGACAAGCACACGATAGCATATGGCGGTCTGCGGAAAACTGGACAATCTCATGCGCTTGGCCGCCGGAATGATTCCGCTGTTTACGGACCAGAAAATCAAACAGCGAGATGAAACGGAGGTGAACGCAATGTGTGATTGCCATGATCATTTAGCAAAAAATGATTCCGGACTTGCAGAAAGCCTTGAAAAAGAGAAAGCCAACGCCGTAAAAGGCATGCTGATCGAAGGCGGCCTTGAGCTTACGGATCATTTCGATATGTCGGCGTATTCTTTTCTGAAAGGCGATCCCCTTCCCCCGCCCACAGCGCACCCGAATTAGCGGCATTGTCGACCCGGTACACCTGCAGGCTGGCCGGCAGATCATGCGGCTTCCGAAAATTACTGATGATGGTAAACGTGGATGCCCATGTAAGTGCGCAGCGCATCGACAAGCACGCTTGCCACGTGTCCGCGCACAAAACACACGTGGTGCTCGAAGCCGTTTCTGCACACATAGTCCATGAGCGACTGAAGATTTTTTACATGGCAACGGGCCACGCCGCCCTTGGTGGGGACCGGCTCCGCGCCAAACTCGCCCTCGCCCACATACGCTTTCATCACGCCGGATGCGTCGTCGGTGGTCAGGCGCACGAAGGTCATGGGACCGGGAGCGACCTGCGCCTTGCAAGCGCCGAAGGTGCGGTCTTTGCCCAGCGTTGTGCCCAGCACATCCAAACAGCCGATTTCCATGTCCGGGTTCTGAAAAAAGCTCTTGGGGAAGTTGGAGCAGTGCAGCGAAACGCAGCAATCGCGATCGTCTCCGGTGTTGTTGTTCCAGTCCATCAGCGCGGGCGGGCTGCCAGCCGCAAGCTGAGCCGCGAGCATACTCACCGCGCCTGTCACATCGCTTTCGCACGCGCTGGGACGGCCTTTTTCGCCCATCATGCTCATGCCGAGGCAGGTTGCGCATCCGTAGTTGTTTTCGACGCTGTCCCAGCACTGCACAGTGCTCGCCTGACAGTCAAGGTCGTCCACAAACTTTTCCATGGCCAAGCACAGCTTGGCTTGGCGCGTGATTTTCTCGCTCTCGATGGCGCTGGGAATGTTGCCATACGCGCGGATTTCCTCTTCTTTCGCCGCAACCGCTGCGTTGTCCGCAAACTGCCGCGCCGCGGCAATCACCTCGCTCATGTCCACCGTTTGTACACCGATACGGTGCTTTTGCAGGATTTTTTCCGAGTAGCGCACGGTGTTAAATGCCCCGGGGCGCGCGCCCAGCATCGCGATGCGGCTGTCGCGCAGGCCGCAGACCACACTACAAATCGCGGCAAAGCGCTTCACATCGGCCTCGAACTCGGCGCTGTCGATGTCGCACGTGTGCAGCGCCGTGTTGGTGAACTTGATGCCGCGCTGATAGAGGTTGTTGCAGAGCGAGATTTTGCCGCAAAACGCGTCGCGGCGGTGAGCAAGATCCAGCTTGTCCAACTCGTCGTCGCAGGCCTGCACAAGCACGGGCACATGGAGCCCGGCACGGTCGATCGCCTCAGCCACGCCCAGCTCTTCGCCGAAGTTGGGCAAGATGACAATGATGCCGCAGATGTCTCCTTCGCGCTTCCGGAACAGATTCGCGCATGTTTTCGCTTCGTCAAACGTGCGCACGGCTCCGTACTCGGTCTCCGTCTCGCCGACCATGACGCAGCCAAATCCCAGCTTGTCCAAGAGGCTGGTGATCTTTTCCCGCGCGGTCTTGACCAAGTGCGAAGGGAAAAAGCTGCGCGTCGTCACAATGACGCCAAAGGTCTGCTTGCTCAAACTAAACCCTCCCGTTTATTGTTCGCACGGCCTCACGCCACCCGCTGCAGCACGCGGCGCGCCGTTCTTCGTCCATTTGAGGCGTGATCTCGCGGCGGCTTACGCCGCCGAAGGCGGCATCGCGGCTAGCCAGTCCCGCGCCGATGGCGGCGCACCACGCGGCTCCCATGCCGGACAGCTCCTCGGTTTCATTGATCATGAGCGGAATGCCGAGTACATCCGCCTGAAACTGCATCAAAAACGGGTCGCGGGTGGGACCGCCGTCCGCGCACAGTGATTGCATCGCGTGGCCGCAGCAGGCGTTCATGGCTTCCACCACATCGCGCACCTGATAAGCGATGCACTCCTCGGCGGCGCGCACCAGATGCGCCCTGTTGGTGCCGCGGTTCATGCCCAGAAACGCGGCGCGCGCGTCGCTGTTGAAGTAGGGCGCGCCCAGCCCGGTAAACGCGGGAACCAGGTAAACGCCGCCGGTATCCGCGACCGTTTGGGCGAGCGCGCCCGCGTCGCCGGAACACGCGATCAGCCCGATGTCCTCCGCCAGCCACTTCGTGACCGCGCCCGCGTAATTGATGTTGCCTTCCAGCACGTACTGGACTTGCCCGCCGATCCCCCAGGCAAGGCTGGTCGCGATGCCCTCCCCCGCGCGGGGCCGGGCCGCGCCCGCGTTCATCATGACCGATGAGCCCGTGCCGTAGGTGACTTTGGCGGCGTATGGCTCAAAACAGCGGTTGCCGAACAGCGCCGCGTGACTGTCTCCCAATACGCCGTGAAGCGCGATGGGCCTGGGCAGGAGTCCGGCCAGGTCGGTATAGCCAAACAGGCTGTCGCTGTGGCAGATTTCCGGCAGGCACCTCACGTCAAGCCCAAACGCATGCGCGGTTTCCGCATCCCACTCAAGGGTGTCCATGTTCAGCAGCTGCGTGCGACTGGCGTTGGAGTAGTCGGTCTTGAACCGGCCCGTGAGCTTGAAAACGAGCCAGCTGTCCACCGTGCCGCAGCAAAGCGATCCGTTTTCTTTGGCCTTGGCGACGTCGGGCACGTTCCTCATCATCCAGCCAAACTTGGCGGCGCTGAAGTAGGGGGAAAGAGGCAAACCGGTGACCGCGAGGATTTTGGGCGCAAGGCCCTGGCGCTCCATTTCGTCGGTCATGTCCCGGGCGCGCGCGCATTGCCACGATATGGCGTGATGAAGCGGCTGCCCAGTCTTCCTGTCCCAGCACACGGCGGTTTCCCGCTGGTTGGATATCCCCAGCGCGGTTACGTGTTCGGGGCGGACACCGGCTTTTTCAATGGCCCGCCTGACGGCCTCCAATGTGTCGGAATAAATGGCGTTTGGATCGTCCTCAATCCAGCCTTTTTCGTTGATTCTCTGTTTTCTGGGCATGTCGGCGCGCGCCAAAAGCGTGCCGCCGAGGCTCCAGATCATCCCCTTCGTGGCGGAGGTGCTTTGGTCAATTGAGAGAATGACGCTCATCGGCCCGCCTCCTTGATGAACTTAAGCGTCCGCGAGGCGATGCCCTTCGCATCCAGACCGTAATGGACAAACAGCTCTTCGCTCTTGCCCACCTTGTACTCCTCATCGGGGAAGCCCAGCACCCTCACGGGAACGGAGCAGTTCTGCGCCGTGATGCCGCAAACCATTTCGCCCAAACCGCCGTGGACGCTGTGCTCTTCGATGGTCACAATCGCCCCCGTTTCGCGCGCGGCTTTGATCACGGCCTGACTGTCTCCGGGCTTTAAGCAAAACATATCCAGCACGCGCGCCTCAATGCCCTGGGCCGCCAGCAAATCCGCGGCTTGCTTTGTGTGCCAGACCATTTCGCCGCACGCGATCAAAGTGACATCGCCACCGTCGCGCACAAGCTTGGCCTTGGACATTTCAAAAGTCTCGCCATCCTCGTACACCGCTTCCACGTCTCCCCGCCCTGTGCGCAGGTAGGCGGGCCGTGAGCTGGCGGCGATGTACCGCGTGATGGCCTCCGCCTGAACCGCGTCGCTGGGCGCGAACACCTCGATGTTGGGCAGCACGCGCATGCCCGCGACATCGTGCAGCGCGGTATGCGTCCCGCCAAGCGGTCCGTAGCTGACCCCCGCCGATACGCCGATGATTTTGACATCCGCCTTGGCGTACGCGACGTCCACCTTGATCTGTTCATACGCGCGCGCGGCCAAGAAACACGCGGGCCCCATCACGAACGGGGTCTTGCCGACCAAGGCGAGGCCGCTGGCGATGCCGATGGCGTCTTGCTCGGCAATGCCCACTTCGATGAAGCGCTCCGGGAATCGGTCGGCCAGACCGCCCGCCGTCGCGCTGCCTCGGGAGTCGGTGGTCAGAAAAAACAGCCGGTCGTTGTGCACCGCGAGCCGCTCGAGGGTTTGGGTGACCGCCCTGCGGCAGGAACCCTTCGCCATGTCAATCCCCCCCGCACTGTGATAACAGGTCGGCTTTGATCCGCCGGTACTGCTCCTCGCTGGGCACCAAGTGGTGCCACTCCGCTTGATTGGCCATCACGGCGGAGCCATACCCTTTTGTGGTGTTCGCGATGACGGCCAGCGGCTTGTCTCGGGGGCGGTCACGGGTGATGGCCTCAATCACCGCCGCGGGATCATGCCCGTCGCATTCGCGGCACGCCCAGCCGAACGCGGCGTATTTAGCCGGCAGGTTATCAAGCGGCATCACGTCCTCTGTGCCGCCGCTGATTTGCAGGCGGTTGCGGTCAATGATGGCGGTCAGGTTGTCAAGGCCGTACTTGGCCGCGGCCATGGCCGCCTCCCACACGGAGCCTTCGGCCTGCTCGCCGTCGCCCATGAGAACAAAGACGCGCGCCGGACTGTGATCCGCTTTGAGCCCGATCGCCATGCCTACGCCAACCGATAGCCCGTGTCCGAGGGCCCCTGTCGGCGTTTCGACGCCGGGGGCTTTCATGGTGGGGTGCTCCGGCAGCGTGGTATCAAAAGCGGCGAACGTTTCAAGCTTCTCCTTTGGAAGTAAGCCTTTGTCCGCCAGAACCACATACAGCGCCTCGGCGCAGTGCCCCTTGCTCAACACGAAACGATCCCTGTCCTTCGCGCGGGCGCGTATTATTTCCGTGTCCATGACCCCGTCATACAAGGCGACGAGGATGTCCATGCAGGACATGCTGCCGCCGATATGACCCGTCTGCGCGCGCCAAACCATTTCGAGCACATCCACGCGCCGCTTCATGGCCGTTTCTTTCAGTGCGTTATGATACATGCGGCACCTCCTGACGCGATCATTATGACACGCGCAAAACGTAACTTCAACGAACAGTTCAGTCAAAATTGCTTCACAGACCGCCAACATTGTTGTTTCGGACGTCCGCGTCCGCTATACTGGGGCTGCCGGGGACGAAAAGTCATGGCGGCGGTGGCAATGTGCTGTTTTTGTTGGCGTGCGGGCGTGCCCGCTTAAATATGCCATACAGCTGTCATGTTGAAGTGGTAGAATGAGTCGTATACGCGACATCAAGGAGGACGGAGCATGGCCATCGAAATCACCAACACCTACACGGAGCATTTCCCTGCCCTGCGCTTTATCGGAACCCGCTACACGAATGAGGACCGCGTCAACGGCGGGTTTGGCAAGCAGTGGGGTGAGTGGCTGGCGGACGACCGGTTCGGCAAGATGAAAAATTCGGTTGCGTGCGCGCCGTTTGACGAGTCCACCATCGGGCTGATGACCATGCGCGGGGACATGACGGGGTTCACGTACTGGATCGGCCTGTTCTTTCCCGCCGGCACGGCTGTTCCGGAGCCATACGGATTCATCGACCTGCCCAAAAGCGTGATCGGCGTCGGCTGGGTGTGCGGCAAAGATGAGAACGGCGAGATTTACGGCGACGCCCACGGAGCGGTCTGCAAAGCGCTTGAAAAGGCCAAGTTGGGCAATTTCAGAAACGACATCGCCGGGGCGGAAAGCGACACCTACTGCTTCTTCGAGCGCTACAACTGCCCGCGATTCACGCAAAAGGACGAAAACGGCAACGTCACGCTGGACTACGGCAATTACTTCAAGTGAAGTGAGGCTGTTTATGTAAAACAACCGGGGGAGGCCATCGGCTTGAAAACAAAACGGCAGGAAGAACTCATCGCCACGTTTCTGTCCGCGCTGGACGACGACATACGGCCGGTTTATCAGCGTCTCGTGGCGTATCTTGCCAATCTTGGCTACAACCCGCAAAAAGAAAAGTCGAGCGTGTCCTTCAAGCACGACGCGCACAACAAGCAAATCGCAAAGATCAGGATGGCCAAAAACGGCCCGTGCTTTGCCTTGCGTTTTTCCGCGTGCAGGGGATACTCGAAGCGGTTTGATGAAGCCGTGTCCGCATGGATGACAAAGTACCCCACCCGCGCCGCCCGCTGCCCGAGCGGCGGGTGCGGCTACTGCCGCGGCGAACCCGACACGCATGTGTACGCGCACAACATCGATGGCGAGTATAAGCTCCACTGCGGCGCGTACGCGGTGGAAATACCCGACCTGTCCGAAGGCGACGTGGAGGAGATCGAAGCGCTCATTCGTCAGGAGCACGCGTATTTGATGAAGCACGAAGCGGGGGTTGCGTTGTGAACTTTACCGACAATCTGACCACGTTCCCCTCGGCCGTACACCGGGATATTTACTGCGCCGCGCGGTATATGACGCCTCTTTCACGCTCGCTGCCCGCCGTCTTGGACTCCGCCCTGCGCGAATCCTGCGCGGCGTACCACGGGTTTCTCGAGGCGATGCTGTCCGACATGTACGATCATCCCGAGGCCTACCACCTGCCGGTCATGGCGCTGGAGAACCATCTGGGTGGCATGAAACTCAACGGCGTGCGCCGCAGGTTCCCCAAGGAGACCGAGTCGGTTTTGAGCCAGACCCGCAACGCCGTGTTCGGATACCAAAAGCTGCTGTATGTGCTCGGTCAAAAGGGCGTGGTCAGCGGCGAAACGCTCACGCTGTCGCCCGACGCGCGCGCAGATATCGCCAAGGCGGTGAAAACGTCCGTCAGCCCGATCCCGCTGGACAAGCGGCTTACGGCGCTCTCCCGCGTCGGCCTGGCCGAGCGGGACGGCGTCGTGGTTTCCGAGCGTCACCCGGGCATCTTCTCGGCGATGGCCGCCCTGGCGGGCGCGCACCAGACCAAGCCCGGCATGTGCGGCGGCTTCGGCTTCTTCGCCTTTCAAAACGCCGAGTTCCGCAACATCGTCAAGCCCTATAAGCCCGCGCCCGAGGATTACCTCCATCCGCTCGTTCCCGAGCGCAAAGCGCGCGCCGAGGACCTTCACGCGTGGGCGTCCGAAAACAAGCTCCGGCCCGACATCTCGACGTTCTGGAAGGTTAACTACAAGTACAAGGGCAATCAGACGATGTGCGTGGAGAGCCAGGACGGCGTGCTGCGCGTGCGCGTCGTGATTTCCTACGGTGAATCGGACGCGCTTGATCAGCGGCTGGCGCTTGAGCCCGCGGAGACTCAAAAGCACGCCCTGCGCCACCTGCAGCGCTGCACCCTGTGCAACCCCAAGTGCGGCGGCCCGTACGTCACGCTGCTGGGCAGGAGAAGCCGCCGGTGCGGCGGCGTGCTGGGCTTTCAGTGGATCAACCCAGACAAGGACGATCTGGAGATGATTAAGCAGTTCGCCGGGTACCGGATCGACATGACCGACAAGTGTCAAGTCAAGAAATGCGGCGCATAGAAGGAGGATGACCCCATGCAAAAGCTGCTCAACGTCCGCCCCGTCGGTTCGCTCGGCGACCCGCAGATGAAGGGCGACACGCGCTCGCCGGAGAGCTTTCCGCTCCCCGCCTGCCTGACGTCGCTGATGGAGACCATCGGCGAGGACGTGCACTGGGAAACGACGCCCGCCCACAACCGCGACTGGACGCACCGGCAGGTCAACAAAGCCTACCTCGCCGCGTCGGGCATGGCGTTCGGGCTGCTGTGGCACCCGGACATCTGCCCAAGCTCGCTCGACCTGACGCAGGTCAACGAGGATCACGACGAAACCATCCGAAACGCGTTCGACTATGCCGGGTACGCCTGCGAGATCATCGAAAAGACGGACGATAACGCCGCTTTGCTGCGCGGCAAGGTCGCGGGGAGCATCGACGCCGGGCGGCCCGTGCTGGTGTTTGGCATCGTGGGGCCGCCGGAGTGCGGCATCATCTGCGGCTATGACGACGGCGGCGAAACGGTCTGCGGTTGGTATCACTTTCAGTCTCACGACGCCGCGTATTGCCTGGAGAACGGCATGTTCGTCAAGAAAAACTGGACGGAGGGCATCTGGAAAATCGTGGTCTGCGGCGATAAGAAAGAAGCGCAAACCGCGCTGACGCCCATCCTCCGGCGCGGCGCCGCCATCATGGAGGCGACCGAAATCAGCGGGTACCTCTCCGGAAGCGCGGCCTATGACGCGTGGATCGCTTATGCGCAAGACCCGGCGTATGAAAGCATGGACGACAAAGCGCTCAAGGGCAAGCACTGGCTCCACCACGTTCTGGTCGGCAACCACGCCGAGGCGCGGTGCTACCTGGGCGGGTTCCTCCACTCTCAGGCGAACGGCGACGCCCGCCTCGTCAAGGCTGCCGATTGCTTTGGCGAAATCCACGACACGTGCTGGAAGGTTTGGGGCGTGTTGGGCGGATTGCACGCAAAGGACGGTTACGCCGGTCTGCGCGACGCGGGCAAGCGCGCCGAGCTGGCCGCGCTGCTCGGGCGGATCAGAGAGCTGGACGCGGCGGCGCTTGCGGCGATTCGGGAATCGCTCGCGTGAACACGCCCCATGGCGCAGAGGATGCGTCAAGCGCGAAATGATGTGATCCGGGTTTGCCACCCCAAATGCCTCATGCGGCGATACGGGTTTCATCGCCGCATGAGGCATTCTTGAAAATAACGAAAGCTTCCGATCGCCGCGACAGCGCAGGGTGCGCTATTTACGCGGGCGCATATCCGGCAGATGATCACAATCGCGATAGGATACGGGCGTTTGTCGCTCAACTCCTCGGGTGCGATTCGCGGTACGGGCAGCATGCCCATCCCGGACCATTTGAAGACATGGGGAGGATTCCAACAATGAAACTTGAAATCATCACCATCCAGGAAGGCTTTGACGGCGTGACGTGCTGGACGCAGTCGCGCATCGGCATCATGCCCGGGCTGTATGTGCTCAACACGCAAAAACTGAGACTTGCGGGAAGCGACGTGTACTCGCTCGTAAACAGCCGTTATTCCCGCGATGAGGGCAAAACCTGGTCCGAACTGCTCCCGCAGGGCGCGTTATCGCTGCCGGGGCGCAGCATCGCCGACACCGTGCCCTTCTTCCACCAGGCCACCGGAAAGATGGTCATGACCGGCCAAGCCATCCCCTACAAAGACGACACCGCGCTCCACCCCGATTTTGACGCCCCCGCTCATGCCTACACCGCCGTGTACGACGCTTCCGCCATGAGATGGACCCATCCGCAGCGCCCGCTTAACGCCGACGGGCGGATCCTGGAAAATGTGTACTTCGGCTGCATACAAACCGCCGAGCTCGCCGGCGGCGACCTGCTCGTGCCCTTCGTCAGAAAAGTTCCCGCCACAGGCAAGGAACGGATCAACCATGTCGTCGTTGGACGCTTTTCATTCGACGGCGAACGCCTCCGCCTGAAGGACCTGGGCAACGAGCTGCACGCCGACGAGGAACCGCGCGGGGTATGCGAGCCTTCTCTCATCGCGCATAACGGCGTATACTACCTGACCGTTCGCAGCGACAACAAAGGCTGGATCACCACCAGCCGCGACGGGATTCACTTCAGCGAGCTCACGCCCTGGCTCTGGGACACCGGGCTGCCCGTGCCCACCTACAACACGCAGTCGCACTGGGTGCGCGGCGGCGGTGGGCTGCATTTGGTCTACACCCGCAAGGACGGCAAAAACGACCACGTCTTCCGCAACCGCGCGCCACTCTACATGGCCAGGGTGGACACCGAAAACCTCCGCCTTGAGCGGAACACCGAGATCGCTGTCACCCCCGAGCGCGGCGCGCGCATGGGCAACTTCGGCACGAACAGCATCAGCGATGCCGAGAGCCTCGTGGTGTCCACCGAGTGGATGCAGCCCGTGGGCTGCGAAAAATTCGGCAGCAACAACGCGATCTACATGACTCGGATCAGCTGGGAGTGAAGTGGGCGACGTTCGCTTCGCGGTATTGTGCCCGCGCTCCGAGCGTGATTCGATGAGCGGCGGAACATCGACGCCGCGGCTTTGGGAGATGCCATGGTCGTCCTAGACGCATCGGAGCGTTGAAGATAGGACGGGCAGATCCTCCCGCGCGCAATCGGCGGCCAGCAACCATCCACCGACAATATTTCACCTGCCATCCTTGCCCCGGTTCAGCAGCCGGGCCTTTTGAATGGAGGGCAACGCACGATCGGCGCGATGCATACGTACCTGAGCGAGATGATCAACAATGTGCTGCCCATGATCATCAACCCGCTCCATATCCTCTTTTGTTTTGCGATGATCATGGCGGTTGTCGGACTCACCAGTAAACTGTGCGATATAAATCATGGTAAAATCGCGATGAACAAAACGACCAAAGCAAGCGCCGCATAATTTCAACACGAACCCGGGGTGGCGCCGCCATCCGTTTGATCGCGGCGCCGGTCGCTGTCTTCCGCCGGCCAAACACCGGGTGCCATGAGTCCGCGCCGGCGCAAAGCGCCGCCGGAACTGTTTCAGCGGTCTATGCTTTCGTGATATCCGATACATCGACGGCGTAAATCTGCCTCTCCCCCTGATACACAGAGTCAAATGTGACGAGCGTCTGGTCGGATCTCCAGCGCGGATGGAGGTCGCACCGGATGTCGCCGCGGTACTTCTGGTCGTGCGGGAAAAAGCCGAGAGAGCGCTTGACGCGAGCCGCGATGTCGATGATGAACAGCTCCTGCGTGTTGTCCGGCCCCGGCACGCTGTCGGAGAGCAGAAAGCGACGGTCCGGCGAGAAGCACGCGTGTCCGTCGCGCGGCATAACGCCCTGGAAAAAAGGCTCGCGCGCGTTCGTCTCATCGTCAATGAGCAGGAACGAGGGCTTGCCGAGTTCATCCGTGCTAACGAGAATCGTGCGGTCATCCATCCAGTCGAAATGTGATATCCACGGCTTAAAATCGATCTTCTGCCGCAGTTCCGAGCCGTCGGGCCGCACTGTCCACAGTGAAGAATACCAGCCCCCCGTCGCCTTGCGCAGGCGGCACATGAAGAAAAGCCGACGCCCGGACGGATTGATCACAACGTGGTCAAACCACGCGCCGACATAGTCGTCCGGATGGCCGAAACGGTCGAGCAACTCGGCGATGGAAAGCACAAGCCGGCTTTCGCCGTTCTCCGTTTCGGTGAAAAACAGGCCGTTGTCCGCGGGGGAGCGCGTCACGGGCCCTTTTTGTCCGATGTCATACCCCACGACCTCGCGGAGCAAAAAGTTGCGTTTATAATCAAGCCCCATGAAATAGGAGCGGTCGGGCGACAACGCGGCGACGGGGCGCTCGCACAGACGCGCAGCGCCGGTGCCGATGTCGCGGATCACCGCCCTGATTTCATCGCCGTCCACCGTGTTGTGAATGATGCGTTTATCATCGAGCCTGTTGAGCATCGCTCCCTGCTGAAAATTAAAAGCGCGCGTCTCCGCGTAGGCGGTAAAACCGCCCTCAACGGCGTCTACCGCGCCCACTAGCGCCGTGTCGCCGTTGCCCGGCCGCCGCCCATCGAAATTTGTTTCCAGACAGAGGTGCATGCGGCCCGCGGCGTCCCACGGGTTGATCCCGTAATAACCAAAGAAATGACTTTTCCCGTTTGGCGATATACAGCGCGCGTGACTCATGCATGTCTCCTTTCGTACGCCCGCGATGAGCGTCAGGGCAACGCGCCGAACATGGATTCCCGCTTTCGCAAAAGCGGCGCTCCCTATCCCCTGTTGTCTTTGCACGCATCCCTACTCCTTGACCGCGCCGATCATGATGCCTTTGACAAAATAGCGTTGCAAGAACGGGTAAACCGCGAGCACGGGCAGCGTCGCGACGATGATGGTCGCGTACTTGATGGTTTCCGCGACCGGCTCCTTGTCAATACCGAGCACATCGACGGTCATGGAACTGGTATCGCTTGAGATCAAAATCTCACGCAGAATCAGCTGTAAGGGATATAAGTCGCGCGTTCTTAAGAAGATCATGGCGTTAAACCACGCGCTCCAGTGCCCGACGCCGTAAAACAGCAACATGACAGCCACGGTGGGCATCGCCAGTGGGAGGAAGATGCGGTACAAGATGACCGCGTCGCGCGCACCGTCGATCCTTGCCGACTCTTCCATGCTGGGCGGGATGGCGGCGAACGCCGTTCGCATGATGATCAACAGAAAGTTGACGGCGGAGTTAAAGAGCCCGACTGCCGAGGAGTAACTGTAATCGGCCTCCAAAAGGCCGCGGCGGTATACAAAGCTGGAAATAACGTCCGCGAAGTTGACAAAGTAGCTCTCGGCGATGTGCGCCCGATCGATCGGCGTTTTCTCCAGCCTGCAACACGCGGCGCATGTGCGCTGGGAGCACGCTTCGCGTGCCTAGCGGTCAGCCATTTTTCAGCTCTACGTAAGCGGTCATTTCGTTGTTATAGCAGTTCAACTGAAATGTGCAATTCCCGTATTTGTCGATGATCCTGCGAACATTTGTTAAGCCTACGCCGTGGTGACCTGCTTTATCGGTTACACCTTCGGCAAATATTTGCGCCATATCCGGCTGCCGCAAAATCGAGTTCGTTATAATGAACAATTTTGAATCATCGGTTTTCTGTTCCATTGAAAAAAACACGCGGCGCCGCTCCGAAGCTTCCGCAGCTTCAATCGCGTTGTCAATTAAACATGAAAGCACACGGCATATATCGATTTCGTCCATCGGCAGGCCCGACAAATCGCATTTAATCGCGATGTCCATCGTGACGTTGCTGCGAACCGCCTTGGTATGTTTATCGATAAGAAGCGAAACAAGCGCAGGATTTTCGGGCATTTTTTCGCTCAAGTTCAACGGTTCGCCCACCATCATGGTCACATCGACCAGCTTGGCGTGGTATTTTTTGCATGCCTCCAGATCACCAATCGTGAAATAACCGTTGTATGTCTGCAGTATATTGTAAAAATCGTGCTTGACGGCTCGAAACTCTTCCAGCGTGCGAATGAGAGAGTTAATATGCGCGTCTTTATTCCGATTGTCGGCGTTTGCATGAAAGTTGTTCGACAACAAAATCGTTATAAAAAACAACATGCACAAAAAAACAAGGATGACAACATTTGCGACTACTGTTTCTGGAATCAACATGGGAATGCAAACACTGCACAAATAAACGATGAATGCCCTGATTACGAAATAGGTCAACTCTTTCTTCCGATTCACGAAAACATTGGTCTTAGGGATCAGTGTCGTCGACTTTTTGTTGAGCACATAGCAAGTTATGCCATACATGGTAAAAAATGCGATGAAAGACGCCATGTTTCGCGTCGCATCCAGCAGATAATTATAGCGTTCTGACGTTTGAATGAAAAAGATGGAACCGACAAGCCTCGTAATGCTGATCGTGATCGAATAATACAGATACGCGTTGCCCATGAGCTCGATCGACCGGATCGGAGAGAGCTTCAAGACCTTAATGCCCAAATAGCAGTACAACAGAGCCGTTATCGGATTGGGGGTCACCACGAGAAGATATGTCAAAGGCTGAAAAGACAACATGCCGCCAAAATAATAGATGACATAAATAAAAAGTGTATAGATCACCACTCCGGTTAGAAAAGCAAATTGGGCCTTCTGCAGAACGCTTGCCTTTTCGCCGTGTATTCGCAGAATCAGGTTTGCGATAAAGTACATTTGCGTGAAGTTGTAGATGAACGCGATGAGCATAAGAATTAGCTGCATTTCTCGAGAGTACGCAAACTCGCTGAACAAGACCGCTCCCTCCTCTTGCGCTGCCGATAAACATCCATTTTGAGTTAGGGAATATTTCCTCTTTGCGCGTCAAGAACACTGTTTATCAACGGCAAAAGCGTTTCAAGCTGGAACGGTTTTCGCAGATAGTGGCTGAACTCCTCATTCTCAGCGGTGTCGGCTTTGCCTGACATCGCGATAATCGGTATTCTTGTTTCAAAATCAGTGGCATCACCATAAATGCGCGCAGCAACATCGTTACCATCCACATCCGGCAGTTGCATATCCAGCAAAATCACATCGTATTCTTCCGAGCGATTCAGGTATCTCTGAAGCCCCTTGTGCCCGCTGTATTCAGCGTCCGCCTCAATTCCATTGCTCTTGAGATACACGCATAGCAAATCCAGGAAGTCTTGATTATCGTCGATAAGCAGAACCTTTGCTTTCGTATCAAGTGATTCATTGCGGACGTTCTCCATTTGCGTCGCAAATCTCCTTTGATTGAGACTTGATCATAACCCAAAACATTTTACCATAAATTCACTATAATATCCACATATACTTCCAAATATCACCACTTGCTCGCAGGAGGGCGGCTGCCATCGCGCGGCGATGCGCAACGCGGGCTCGGATCGACCGTTTGTGGTTTTACAGGAAGCGACTCGCTGATCCTGTGCGGGCTCCCTGGACATCCGCCCAGAGACCGTCGAAAAGGGTGGCGATGAGGGCGGGCGGCCGAGGCGCACCGCGAGCGCAGGCCCACGGCAATCTCCGCACGTCTCCCTCCCTCGCTTTTCGAAGTCTCTAAGCCGTTACGCGTCCGCGTCCACCACGAGAGCCGCGCGCTTGACCGGAGATACCGAAATGGCCGCGCGCAACGCGCCGCCGCACGCCTCAAGCAAGCCGTCCGCGACGCTCGCCCGGCATTGAGCGGTGCCGTCAAAGCAAACGGCTGCGGCCACGCCCGTGGCGGCGAGCCCGGACAGGCGCACATCGCGAGTCTCTTCGCGGGAGAAGAAAACCACATCCAGACAAACCACGTCGCCGACACGCGCGCATTCCATCGCGCAAGGCGAGCCGTCCCACCGGGCGAAGGCAACGCATACATCCAGGCGCACTCCCGGCAAATCGAACGACACCCGGCCGTCGCGCCAAACCGGAGTGCCCACGCTCGCGAGCGCGGGGCCGCCCAACTCAATGCGCAGCCGCATGTCCCTAGCGAGAATGGTCTCGCCCTGAATCATGTCCAGATTGCAGTGCGTGTTGCCGCCGTCGGTCACGAAACCCTGGGCGAAGACAGCCGCGCCGCCCTTTTGCGCGCAGCATATCATGCCCGATGAAAAATCGATTCCGTCGCGCAGCACGCGCACGGCCATATAACCCGGCTTTTCCACCGATCCGAAGGCCGCGTGCAGGTTGCGCCGTTGATTCCATGTGTCCATCACGCTGAACGAGCCAAGCGCGTAGCGCCCGGAGAGCGCCGTCGTCGCCGTGCACCGGTGAGGATCCCCGGGCACGCGCTCAACGAGTTCGCGTTCCCGCGCGCCCAGAAAATTCGGCAGGAGCGCATCGGGACACCGCGCGGGATACTTGAGCAGAGACACATCCGCTGCGCCGCCGCATGGGAGCTCGATACCCGTCCCCTGGGCGATGGTCGCGAGTGTTTCGGGTTTGGTGAGCGTGCTGTATGCGCGGGCCATGGGGCCCATCCACTGGGCGGAAGGCGCGTGGTAATGCCCGGCGATGACCTGCCAACACAAATCCATCAGCTCGCACGTCATGCGCTTTGCCTCGGGATGGGACACATTGGCGTGGAACATGCTCAAATCCTGAAGCGCGACGCGCGTATACGTCGAGGAGTTGTACTCGGCAAAGCCGCCGGCGTCCATGTTGTACTTATGAAGCTTCGTCAGGCGCGACAAGCCGTAATCCTCCATGTCGCGCCACGAAAGCAGCTCGCCGGCAAGGAGCGTCACGGCCGCACCCATGATGGAGATGTTCGTGTATCCCGGGTGCATGTTGCGCCGAAAAATCGAAAGGCACGCGTGCCGAAGAGCGGCCTCCGTCTTGGCCGCCAGATCCGCACCCAGCTCGGCCGCGTGGTACCTGAGCGCCTGGTAGAGGTCCTTGCCGATGAAGTCAGCCCAGTTCCAGTCGGGCGGGGACATCATGGGCAGCGGTTCTTCATAGAACCAAGACCAAATGCCGTATGTGGCGTTGGCCGGGTCTGTATCCTGGAGCGTCAGCAGCTTACCCAGCACATTCCTGGCCCTGGCCGCGTTCTCCTCACCGCCCGCGTCCAGCAACATGAGCGCGTACTCAGCAGCGAGCCTCGTGGAGTGTACGGCGCCGCCCGTGAGCGTCGTATGGTATCCGGGCGAGGAAAAAGGCGCGACCGGCATACGCACATCCGCGTCATAATCGATTTCACCCATTCGCCACGCAATCGAACTGATGTACGCTTTTGATCCGGGAAACGGCATGTTCATCCCTCCGCGTTATTGTTTTGACGCGCATATCCCGGCGCGCTCAAATCCTGATGAATCATTCGCCGTTTTCTATTCCAGGCCTCCCCTTTTTTTCAAATAATCGTCCCCTCCGCCATGCTGTCGGCGAAATGCACAGGCAGGTGTCGGGGCGTCCGCGGCGAACTACAAAGACATGTTTTCGCGCGGGTATCACCGTAAAAGGGGAGGGAATCGCATGCAGCGGTGCTTGATTGTGGTCGATTACCAGAACGACTTTGTATCCGGCTCGCTCGGGTTCGCCGGGGCGGAATCGCTCGACGCCCTGATCGTGCGCAAAATTCAAAAATACCGCGCGAGGGGCGATGCCGTCGTCTTTACGTTCGACACGCACGATGCGGATTATTTGAAGACACAGGAAGGCCGAAACCTGGCTGTTCCGCACTGCGTCGAGAGAACCGAGGGACATCGCCTGTACGGCGAAACGTCCCAACAGCTGCGCGACGGGGATCTGCGGTTTTTCAAGCGCACATTCGGTTCCGACGAACTGTTCGCTTATCTGAAGGCGACGCCGTTCGCGCGGATTGAGCTCGTGGGCCTCGTATCGCATATTTGCGTCATTGCCAACGCCGTTCTTGCCAAGACGGCGCAGCCGGAAACGCCCATCGTCGTCGATGCCGACTGCACGGCCAGCCATGACCCGAACCTGAACCGCGCGGCGCTCGACATCATGATCGGCCTGCAGATACGCGTGACCCGAAAAATCAACGACAACGGGCCGTTTTATCACGGCACAAAGGCGGAGTTGCGCGTCGGCGACAAGCTCTCGCCGGGCCGCCCGTCCAATCACGGCGAAGGCGAAAAGGCGAACTACGTTTATTTTTCATCCACGCTCGAAGCGTCCGTGTGGGCTGCGGAGCTCGCGGCGGGCGACGGGAAAGCGCGCGTTTACATCGTCGAGCCCGCCGGTGAGATGGAGGACGACCCCAACCTGACCGATAAAAAGTTTCCCGGCAACCTCACGCGGTCCTACCGGTCGGAAGAACCGCTCCACGTTGTGGGGGAAGCCGCGGGGTGGGTCGGGCACACGCCGAAAGAGCTGCGCGTCATGCGGGAAAACGTGCAAAGGATGAAGCGCATGGGCGTTGAGGCGATCAACGATTGAGTCCCCGCTCGCCGAAAATCCGCGACAAACGCTCCGGGCCGGATGCGCATCCATGGACGCACCTCTGCCCAAACACCCGGCCGCGCGTCTGAATGAATGCATTGGAGGTGAGTCCATGATTATCGACGCGCACGCGCATCTGGGCTGCGATGTGGTGTTCGACGAGGCGTCCACCGCAGAGGAACTGCTTAGCTGGGGCGCGCGCTTCGGCGTGACGGCCTCCATCGTTCAGCCGTTTGTGCCGCGGCCCTACATCGAAGATACGCGCGGAGTCCACGACGAAATCGCCGCGCTGGCCAAGTCGCCCCCGGGGCGATTCTACGGCATGGCGTCCATCGACCCGCACCTGCGGCCCGAGGAGTATGAGGCGGAGGCCGCGCGCTGTGTTAAGACGCTGGGCTTTGTGGGCATGAAAATCACGCCCATCGCCCACGCGGTCAACCCCGGCTCAAAAGACGGGCGGCACGCGTTTGAAACGGCGCGCGCGCTGGACGTGCCCATGATGGTGCACACGGGCAGCGGCGCGCCTTTCGCCGACCCCGCGCAGCTGTTCCAGGTGGCCCGCGATTTCCGCGACATGCGCATCGTGCTCGCCCACGCGGGCACGGATTTACTGTTCGCGCAGGCGCTGTGGCTGGCGAAAGAAAACGACAACGTCTGGCTTGAGCCGAGCTGGCTGAGCATCCTGAACGTCCGCCGCGCTCTTAATGCGCTGGGACCTGAAAAGCTCATGTTTTCCTCGGATCACGCGGTCAACATCCCTGTGGAGCTGGCCAAGTATCAAACGCTGCTGGAAGGGGACGCGCTTGACCGCGTGCTGTCGGGAACGGCTATCGAGGTGTTCCGGCTACCCATCACAAAAAAGGAGGCGACTGCACGATGAATCGTCTTCGCGTCGCGGTTTTTGGCGCCGGCTACTGGGCGCAGTTCCAGATTGCCGCTTGGCAGGCGCTGGGCGTGGAGGTCGCCGTCATCTGGAACCGCACGCGCGCAAAGGCTGAAGCCACCGCCGCGCGTTTTGGCATCAGCCGGGTGTTCGATACGCCTGAGGCCGTTTTTGACTTCGGCGGCTTCGACATCGCCGACATCATCACCGAGGTGGACGGCCACAAACCGCTCACGCTCCTGGCGGCGGCGCGCGGCAAGGACGTCATCTGCCAGAAACCCATGGCGTACACGCTGCGCGACTGCGAGGAAATGGCCGGCGCGTGCCGCCGCGCGGGCGTTTGGTACGCCGTGCACGAAAACTTTCGCTATCAGCCGCCGCTCGCAGCCGCCGCCGAAGCGATGCGCTCCGGGGAAATCGGCCGCCCGCTCACCGGCCACCTTCAGCTGCGCTCCCCCGACCGCGCGCTCATGGCCAGCCAACCTGCGCTCGCGTCCATGGATCACATGGCGCTTCGCGATATGGGGCCGCACATTTTTGACGTCGCGCGCGTGTTGTTCGGCGACTGGGAGTCGGTTTACTCGCGCCCGGTGCGCAGCTACCCCGAAATCCCCGTGGACGACGCCGCGCGCTCAATCGTCACGTTTGAAAGCGGGCTGACCATCTCCTGCGACCTCGTCCACCGTTTCGATTACAAGCTTTTTGTTGAGGGCGAACGGGGTGTTCTGCGGCTGGGCGCGGACAACGCCCTGATGCTGGAAACCGACCGCGGACGGCGTTTCGTTCCGGTTCACGAGCTCCCGCGCCTGCCGTATATTCCAGAAAACGACTGGCTTTTGCACGGCTGGCACGTTTTCTCCGCCATCCCCGCATGCCTTGCGGACCTCGTCGCCGCATACCGCTCCGGATGCCCCGCGCCCACGTCCGGCATGGACAACCTCAAAACCATGCGCCTCGTTTTCGCCGCCATGCGCTCTCAGGACGAGCGGCGCGCCGTGCGCGCGGACGAAATGTAACCGTTTCACACCCATAAACAGGAGGTTTTTGTCATGAGCAAACTCATCGCTCTGGTCGGCGCGGACGGCAAGATGGGCCGCCGGATTACGCCAAATCTTGTCAAGTACGGCTACACGTTTGTCGGCTGCGAGAAAGACGAAGCCGGGCTGGAAGCGCTCCGCGCCTCCGGCGTCGAGGCGATGGCAACCGAGGATGCGGTGCGCGCCGCGGACATCGTTGTGTACGCGCTGCCCGACGCGGCGATCCCCGCGCTATCGCAAAAGCTCGTTCCCCTGATGAAGCCGGGCTCGGTCGCCATCACGCTGGATCCGGCGGCTGCGCGCGCGGGCATGCTGACGACGCGCGAGGACGTGTCGTTTGTGGTGACGCATCCGTGCCACCCGCCGCTGTTCGGCGAACGCACAACACAGGCGGAGAAGGACGACCTGTTCGGCGGCACGGCGGCGCTTCAGGACATCGTCATCGCGCTGCACGCCGGGACGGAGGACGCGCTGCGCGAGGCCGAAGCGCTGTGCCGCCACATGTTTGCTCCCGTGGGGGTGTGTCACAGGATCACGGTTGAGCAGATGGCTATTTTGGAGCCAGCCGCCGCCGAGGTGGTGTGCGCCATGTGCGCGACCATCATGAAGGAGGCCATCGACGAGTCCGTCAGCCGCGGCGTCCCCCGCGCGGCGGCGACGGCGTTTTTGCTGGGTCACATCCAAATCCCGCTGGCCATCGTGCTCAAAAGCTCCAACCCGTTTTCCGACGCTGCCAAAATCGCCGTCGAGTACGGTAAAAAGCACGTACTGCGCGATGACTGGAAGAAAGTCTTTGAACCCGAGGCCATTGAGGATGTGCTGCGCGTGATGCTCCACCTGGAGCGCGGGTAATGGATCGTCGGTACGTCGGCGTGTCTTCCTGGACGTTCGCTTGGGCCATCGGCGTGACGGGGTTTGAAAAGCCCGCCGCGCCGGTGGGCGCGCGCGGGCTGCTTGAGCGCGCCGCCGCGCTGGGGGCGGGCGTTCTGCAGGTTGCCGACAATTTACCGCTCCACGCGCTGAGCGGCGGGGAGCTGAACTCACTGGCCGATGCCGCCCGAATCGAGTCCATCGCGCTGGAGGCGGGAACGCGCGGCCTTGCGCCCGACAATCTCGCGCGCTATCTCGACATCGCCCAGCGCGTCGGCGCGAAGCTGGTGCGCACCCTTCCCCACGACGGCGCGGACAGGCCGGATTTCGCCGAAGCGGCGCGGCGGCTGGAGGCCGCGCTTCCGGCCTACGAGCGCGCGGGCGTGGCGCTGGGCATCGAAAACCACGATTTCTACCCCGCGCGATGGCTTGCGCGGCTGCTGGATGCCTTTCCCTCCCCTTGCCTTGGCGCGTGCGTCGACCCGGTCAACAACTTAGGGCAGGGCGAAAGCCAATGGGAGGTGTACGCGGCGCTGTGTCCGCGTGCCGTGAATTTTCACTGCAAAGATTTCGCAATCACCCGCAAGCCATCCATGCTCGGGTTTGATGTCACCGGAGCGGCGTTTGGCGACGGACAGCTCGATCTGGCCGCCGCGCGCGCGGCCTCGCCGTCCGGCATATCGTATGTCATTGAGCTGTGGACGCCGTGGCAAAACGCCTTAGACGCCACGCTCACGCTGGAAAGCGCATGGGCCGAGCGAAGCGTCGCGCGCCTTTTTAGTCAATCCTGAAAACCGCGCGGCCACGCCCTCACTCCGCTCCCAGAGCCGCCATGGTCAGGTAGTTGTAGGGCTTGTTGACATGCGTCGGAAAGACTTCGGCGGTGATGTAACGCCCGGACGCCAAAAACGCGTCTCGTTTGCCCGATGTGTGTCACTCCCGCTCCACCGGCACGACCCCGCCGCTTGCGGCGTCAAACACGCGGCCTTCGTAACGAAGACACAGCGGGCAGCGCGTCACAAGCGTCAGCTCGCTTTTTTCGCGCGCGGCAGCCGTCCAGGTGTACGGCGGCCACGGGCGCACACCCGCGCTCACGCCGTCCACGAACAATTCAGCGCTATCATGGTACGCTTCGTCCAGCCACGGCATCCGGATTTCGCGCGCGCCCGCAAAACCGGCCTCCCGCACAAACGATACCTCGCCGCTGTAGTACGGGAATCCCGCATGCACGGCCGCGGACGGATCGGTGAGTGACGGGACGGCGGTCATCACTGGCAGCGCGCCCATCCGCGCCTCCACCCCGAAATCGCCTTCCAGATAAACGGGGTCGCGCAGGCCGTCGTCCCCGCGACGCGCGGTGAGCGTGACGGTCAGTTCGTTCAGGCCAACGCGCAGAAGCGGGAGAACGTCGCCGGGCGCGGCGGGCAACCCGTTGACGAAAAAGGCGATGTCTTCGCCCTGAAGCGCGCCGTCCTCGGCGGTCATGCGGCACCGTCCGGGCATCACATCCACGCGGAACGCGCAGCAGTAGGTGAGCGCGAGCGGGAAGGCCACTCTGGGCCGGGGCGGCAGGCCGAAGCCGTCGTCCATGGTGAGCGCGGGCGCGGCTACGCCGATAGACGCGGCAATCTGCGCGTCGAGGGTCGCGGGCTCGGTCTCGGGGATGACCGCGATCCCGCCGTAGGGCGTGTCGTAGCTCAGCGAACAGCGTCCGAGCCGCAGGACGTTGTCAAGCGGCGTGCGCCCGCGCCAGCCGTCCGGGCCGACGACGACGGCTTCGCGGCGCTCTTTTTCCGGGGACGATAGGCCGACGCGCACCATCGCCGCGCCGTACGCGGGCAGGTCAACCTCGCCCCCGCACCGGCTGGCCCGGCCGTTCTCCGCGTCAAGCAGCGAAAGCGGCAGACCCGCGAGCGGCCCGAAGAACGAGAGACTCGCTTGCGTGGGCACGGCGCTCTGGTTGGAAAGGAAGAGCACACCGCCATCCTCAAGAAGCGTGAAGCGCGAGAGGACGTCGGTCTCCGGCCAGCAGCGCACGCGCCAGTTTTGCTCAACACAAGCGCCGATTCTCCCGGCAAGCTCGTCCGCGCCGGTAACCCGCGCTTTGCGCTCGTCAAGAAGCCGCTGGTATACCGCGAGATTCGGGTCCGAGAAATCGTCGCGCAGCTCTTTGTGCAGCGCGGCGACGTGTCCGCCCGCGCGCATGAACCGGATGAGAAACGCCACAAGCTCGGGCTCAAGGTTGTCGGCATCGGGCACGGCGACGGCCTTATACACCGCGCGGCCCACACGCGCTGACGCGCCGTCTATTTCCGCGCCCGCAAGCAGCGCCGGGTCGATGGGTTCGTAGCCGATGTGACGCCGCTGAAGCTCCGTGCCCGCGGCGCGCCACGCGTCCAAAATGCGGGTCAGGCGCGATTTCTCCCCCGGATTGTCCCCGGCGCAAGCGTACCGCAGCAGCGGGTTCCCCATAAGAGCGAACACCGAAGAAACGGGGTCGACCAGCGCGGCGGCGATGTCGGGCTCACCCGCGCGCAGCATGGAGGAGAGCCGTCCGGCGTAGTCGGTCAGGCGCTTGTAGTGCGGCCAGTAGGGCGTTTGGAAAAATTGAGAGGGAGGCGCGTCGTGTTTGCGCAGCCCTTCGGTGCTGTAAAAAAACGCGTGCTGAATGACCGTGTCGATGCCCAACGCGGTCATGCGGTCGATCATGGCGCGCGCGTCCTCCAGGGTCATGGACCATCCCACGGAGTGGAACGCCTCAATCATGGCGTGTTCACGGTTGTAGTGCCGCGCGGCGGCCGCTGGCACGCGCGGGTTGGCGCGATAGGTGTGGTTGCGCTTTTCGATGGCCGGATAGTCCCAGCCAATTTTTTCGTGGCAGCTGTCGCCGCCCGGCATCCCCGCGTGCGCAAGGTTCGTGGACCGCAGCGAAGGCACTTCCACCGTGTAGATCAAACCGTTTCGCTCGCACCACTCACCCAGCGGGCGGTGCCAGCTTTCCTTGAGAAGGCGGTGCGCGCTCTCGAACCAACGGTAGCGGAGCAGCGGCGCGTCCGGGCACCCGCTGTCGAACATCCGGGGAAGGAGCGGCAGGGGATCGTAGCCGAAGTCGGCCACGCACCGCGCGCGGATACCCGCGCTGTAGGGCGGGTTGCCGAGGTAGTGCGTCTCGTCCGTGAACATGCCCGCAATGCCATTCCCAAAGAACTGACCCAGCGCCGCTTTTGTTTTTTCATGCGTTGCGGCGATAAACGCCTGCGCCGCCCCGGGCGCGCCCGGATCGAAAAAGCCGCCGTAATATTTGAAGTCTTTGACTTCTACGGCCACATACGCTTCAATTTGCGTCTCGCCATCCGGCGCGTCCCACTCGATGGCCCACTGCGGAGCGTAGGAGAAATACCGCTTGTCGTTGTACGCCGTCAGACCCGTGCGCTGAAATATCTCGAAATCCTGCACAACGCCCGCGCAGGGTGAAAGGTCGAGGCTCTCCCCGTGAACAAGACGCCCCTCGCGCACAGGGATGGCCGCCGCGCACAGCAGATCCCCCATGGGCAGCGTCAGACGCACCTTGCCCCCGCGCACCCTGCGCGTCACGCGCCGCAACTCTTTTGCGGGCGCGCCAGGCAACAGAAGCGGCAGAAGCCCGCCCGCCATGCCGGAAGGGTAGGGGAACTCGTCGTACAGCCAAACCTCCAGCCCGCGTTCCCGGGCGCGCAGCGTGCAAAATTCCACAAAGTCAAACCACGCCCGCGAGAGGTAGGGCATCTTCAGACCCTGCCGCGCGCACACGAAAACTCCGCCCAGGCCCTTGTCGGCCATCTCGTCAATCTGCCGCCCAGCCTCGTCCCGATCGACCTCCGCGTTGATGAACCAAAACGGTTTCATGCGCATCGCAGCCGAAGGATTGTCCCAGCCTTTCCACATGCCCATGCCTCCTCTTCCCCACGGCGCGTTTCGCCGTCCATCCAGTCTTGGCGCCCCTGATCCGGTCCCCTCAGTCTCTCGCCGGTTCCGCCGCGTAAAGCAGTCCGGGGTTGCTTCGGTAATCGCTGGGCGTTACGCCGTAGGCCTTGCGGAACAGTTTGGCGAAATAGTTGCTGTCCATGACACCCACGCTCGCGCTCACCGACTGAATATCCATCTCGGTGTAGGCCAGAAGGTGGGCCGCGGACTCCAGCCGGTGGGCGGTCAGATAGGCCACCGGCGTTTTCCCCGTCGCTTCGCGGAACTTGGTCGTGAGCCAGTTGGCGGAGATCCCGACCTCTTCGGCGATTTCGGCGACCGTCAGGGGCTCGCCGGCGCGGCGGTGGATGATGTCCAGCGCCTGACGAATCTGGCGGTTGTAAGGGGCCTTTCGGTATTGGCGCACGAGCGCGCAGCTCTCGCTGATGAATTGCACGGCGATGGGCCTGAGCTCCTCATCGTCACGCGCGCCGTGGGCCATGCGCTTATACCGCTCGGTGAGCGCGTTGACGGCAGACGCGGGCACGCCGCTATCGCGCACAGCCAGTCGCGTGAGCGTGCGCAGGATCGCAAAACCCTCAATCATGGAAACGTAGTCGACGCCCGCGCCATGGGGACGGCTGCGTTCACGGATGGCGTCGCACGCCGACAGCGCTGTCTCAAACCGGCCCAGTTTGATTTGTTCCATGTAATAGCTTTCCATGCCGTGCGTTCGCTCAATCGCGTGGGCGGCGGGCAGCGGCGCGCCGCATTGCGGGTCGTCCGGCCCGTGGAACTCATCCCGAAGCATGTCAAAGGCGTGTTCTGTCACTTCCTGCTCGTCGCCGTACACGCCCGTGAGCAGCGTGCGGGCGATGACGCGGATGAGCCCCGTATCCTTAAGCGCCAGCGCTCGGTGGTAGGCCAAGTATTCCGCCAGCAGCCCGGAATCCGCGCCACAAAGCCGCAGGCACCCCCGCGCCTCCGCCCTTTTGAGCTCACTCGTTCTGTAAGGGCCGATCACCAAAAGCGCGCCTCCAACCCCGACAAAACAGTGACAAACCGCCAGTTTATCCGAGAAAAACGTGACGCTGTTGTCCTTGAAAGAGGAAAAAAATGCCCGAGAGCGCTCCGTCGAAACGAGCTGCGTTTCCGGCAGGAACAAGGAGAGCGGCGAAAAGCCCGCGCCGTCGCACGCCATTTCCGCCACGCCCACCTGCGCTAACGCACGCGCCATCTCAAGGGCGATGCTTAACCGTTCAAGCATGTGAGCCGCGCATCCTTTTTGCGTCATTCCGTAGAATTTTCTCCTTTATCATAGATTTCTTCTCTCGGGCGGTCAAGCGATATGGGACAATATGAATGAAAAATTGGCAGGAGGTGCCGCGCATGGTCGACTTGACCGCTAGACCGTTCTTCCTAAGCCGGGACGCCATTCATTGGGTGGAGAGCACAATCGTGGGGATGACGCCCGAGGAGAAAGTCGGGCAGCTGTTCATTCATATGAACACACGCAGGGATCCGGAGTACATCCGGGGCATGTGCGAGAAATACCATATCGGCGGGCTTCGCTGGGAGGGCGCTTCGGCGGAGGAAGTCCATGAGCAAAACCGGCTCTACCAAAGCCTGAGCAAGGTTCCCATGCTCTTTGCCGCCAACTGCGAAACGGGCGGCGCACGAGCGTGCCGCGAGGGTACGACCGTTGCGCCTGCCGCGGCCTGCGGCGCGTGTGCGAGCACGAAAACCGCGCGAGATATGGGCGCGGTGGGCGGGCGCGAAGGCGCGGCCATCGGCTGCAACTGGACGTTCACACCCGTCGCCGACATCCTGCTCAACTGGCGCAACACGATTGTCAACACCCGCTCCTTCGGCAGCGACCCCGACCGCGTGCAGGAGATGTCCAAGGCATATATGGAAGGCGTCCACGAAAGCGAAATGCTGTGCTGCGCCAAGCACTTCCCGGGCGATGGCTCCGAGGAGCGGGACCAGCACCTGGTCATGGGCTGCAACGATCTTTCATGCGAGGACTGGGACGCCACGTACGGCACGGTGTACAAAGGACTCATTGACGCCGGCCTTGAGAGCGTGATGATCGGGCACATCTGCCAGCCCGCGTACAGCCGGAAATTCAAGCCGGGCGTGAGAGACGAGGACATCCTGCCCGCGACGCTCGCGCCCGAGCTCATCCAAGGCTTGCTCCGCGGCCGGCTCGGATTCAACGGGCTGATTGTGACGGACGCCTCGCGCATGGCGGGCATGACGTGCGCGATGCCTCGCCGCGAGCAGGTGCCGCGGTCGATCGCGGCCGGGTGCGACATGTTCCTGTTCTTCGGCGACCCGGACGAGGACTTCGGCTACATGCTGGAAGGCGTGAGAAGCGGCGTCATCACACAGGAGCGGCTCAACGACGCCCTGCTCCGGATTCTAGGCGCAAAGGCGCGTCTGGGCCTTCACAAAAAAGCGTTCCCCCCCAAAGAAGGGCTCGCAGTCGTGGGCTGCGAGGAGCACCGGCTTGTCGCGGAGGAAGCCGCGGACGCGTCCGTGACACTTGTGAAAGACACGCAAAACCTGCTGCCTGTCAATCCGCTCTCATTGAAAAGGGCGCGCGTCCATGTACTTGAAAACAACCAGCCGCGCGGTCGCGGCGGCGCGGATCCCACAAAGCAAATCATCGTGGAGGAGCTGGAGCGCGCCGGCTTCCAGGTGTCGCTCTACGAAAGCGCGGGCGCGTTCGACCCGCGAAACCCGTCGCCGGAAAACATCGCCAGGGCCACGAGGGCGTCGGCGGCCAAGGATTTTGCAGGCGAGTACGACATCCTGTTTGTGTTTGTCAACATGGGCGGCTTCGCGCAGGAGAACAACGTGCGCGTCCGGTGGCAGTCGGGCCTGGGCAACGAAGCGCTGATGTTCGCGCGCGAAGTGCCGTCCGTCTGCGTTTCGCTCAACTTCACCAATCATCTCATCGACCTGCCCATGTACAAGACGTTCGTCAACGCCTACTCGCCCACGCGGGAGTACGTTCGCGCGGCTGTGGAGAAGATTGTCGGGAAATCGGCGTTCAAAGGCAAGGCCGACGAGCTGGTGTGGTGTGGCCGCTGGGATACCCGGCTGTAACGGTAAGCGGTCTGCATCAAAGGGGGTACATGCGCTCTGTGCGAAGCGCAAAGACGAACGTTCAAAAGCGTTCGTCTCAGCCCGTCGACAAAGAAGTTGGCGGGCTGAAACTATATCGGCCAACCAAAAGGAAAGGCGCGGAGCGGTGTCGAAATAGATAACGGGTGAGAGCGATGTTGCGAAATGGGAGCAAACAACAGGAAGCGGAGATTGTCATACTTGAGCAGATGATCCCAGAGGGGCATCTGCTCAGGAAGATCGACCGCGCAGTGGACTTTAGCTTTATCCGGCAGATGTGCGAGCCTTTGTATTGTTTGGACAACGGCCGCCCCGCCATTGACCCTGAGCTGTTGTTTCGAATGATGTTCGTTGGCTACCTGTATGGCGTAAAGTCCGAGCGCCGCCTGGAAGAGGAAGTCAACTACAACATGGCCTACAAATGGTTCTGTGGGCTGAACTTAAGTGAAAAGGCGCCGGACGCGACGACATTAAGCGTGAACCGGAAGCGTAGATTCCGGGACAATGATATCCCCGAGCGAATTTTTGACGAGATCCTGCGACAAGCCATCCAGAAAGGGCTTGTCGCGGGTAAAGTACTGTACACCGATTCGAC
>JAVBRD010000003.1:0-140910 GCA_031548365.1 Eubacteriales bacterium | reverse complement strand
CGTCCGAGAGCTAAAAGCCAAGGGGGTAGAAATTTTCTTCGAGAAGGAGGCGATTTTTACTTTTGACGGCAAAGGTGAACTGCTAATCACAATTATGTCCTCTTTGAGCCAAGAGGAGTCAAGATCCATCTCTGAAAATGTGTGCTGGGGAAAGCGCCGCAGCTTCGAGCAGGGCAAAGTATCCCTTCCATACAAGCAGTTTCTGGGCTATGAACGCGGCGAGGATGGGCGACCGAAGATCGTGGAGAAGGAAGCGGCTATTGTCCGCCGGATCTTTTCCCTGTTCTTGCAGGGTTACACGACCAACGCCATCAGTGTGCGGTTGACGGAGGAGGGCATCCCCTCGCCCAGCGGCAAAGGCAAATGGCATGTGACCACGGTCAGAAGCATCCTTTCGAACGAGAAGTTTAAGGGTGAGGCGCTTGTGCAAAAGACCGTAGGCGTGGATTTCCTCGAGAAAACCCGCAAGGCGAACGAGGGCGAAGCGCCGCAGTACCGGGTGACCAACTCTCACGAGGCAATCATCCGCCCGGAGGTGTTCGATCTAGCGCAAAGCATGCTTCGGGAATACCGGGAACGGGAAGGCATTCGCAACTGCGCCCACGCCTTTTCGAGCCGGGTGTTCTGCGGGGAGTGCGGCGGTCAGTACGGCGTTAAGGCGTGGCGCAGCAGCAAAAACGGCCGCCTGTCACCCGGCATGTGTGGCAGTGCAACAAAAAGTATAAAACGAGGGGCAAGGTCAACTGCCACACGCCGCATCTGACGGAAGCGCAGCTGGAGTACGCTTTCACCATGGCCTTCAACCGGATCATCGGTGATAAAGATCGGTACATCGCTGATTATGAGCCGGTGATCGCTTCATTGACTGACAATGCCGCGCTGGAAGCGGAAGTCGTATCCCTGCGGGAGCGGCTGGATGAACTGTATACGCTTACGAAAAACTGCATCGAGGAACAAGCCCGGCGCGGCGGCGATTCCACGTTGACCGAACGCCATGCCCAGCTGACCGGGCGCTATGAGGCAGCAAAATCCCGGCTTGGCGAGATTAGCGGCGAGATGGAACATCGGGCGGTCAAACGGACGAGAATTCTGGCGTTCCTTGCGGATTTAAAGGAACAGGAAGGCCTGCTCACTGAGTTCAACGAGAGCCTTTTTCGCGCGACGGTGGATCGGATCATCGTCAACCGGGAGAGCGAAGTGATTGTCGAATTCCGGGATGGTCGGCAGATATGTGTATCCGTAATTGGCCGATAAAAAGGCAGCAAAAAATGAAAGCACACATGATCCAAGGGCGGTCGGAAGGCCGTCCTGGTTTTTTTCGCGCAGCTTTCGCGTATTTTCGAGTGTCCACAAGACGATGTCTGCACCTTCCATGTGTCCATTGATAGGGTTCACATATAGCCCGAAATCATATAAAACACGTACTGGCCTAATCTTTTCACGGACTACCTTCATCTTTTCACGTACTAGCCCACCCCGCATGTCCCGGTTTCATCGTGACACGGACTAGCCCGGAATGCCCACAAAATCGGCTTGTACCCTTCATGAAAACAATGTGTCCCCATTTCCCGAGGACAAGCAAAAAAGCCCGCAACTGCGAGCTTTTCTGCTTACTGTCTTGAGCTAGCCATACCTAGCTCCTGATTTGGTGCCGATGGCCGGACTCGAACCGGCACGCCATTGCTGGCGGTGGATTTTGAGTCCACTACGTCTGCCAATTCCATCACATCGGCTCGCTGGAAAAGCGAATGAATTATACCACGCTTTTCTACCAAGCGCAACAACGTATTCAAAACGGGAGTGACCAAATGCACTGATCAGAGGAAGTCGACCAAGCCCAAGGGGAAGAGAGCCTTTCCGTGGATCAGGCGGTGTCGGTGCTTGGCCATTCCAAAGCGGTTGTAATCCTCCGTATACACCGCGATGACAGCGTACAGTGTTTCCATCGTCCGCTGCAAAGCATCGGCTGCGCCGGGCAAGAAGCGGAATGCAGTGCCGCAAGTCCGCGTTCACTCCCTCTACCGTGAAGGTGTCGCTATTATCGTGAACGTTTCGTTGATGATGCCCGGGATAGACCACATCCGTATAGCCGCTCCAGCCATCGGTGCAATACCATGACGCCGCGGGTGCGTTATCCACAATCTGCTGGACGCGTGAGGGCGACTTGTCAAACGCGGCGGATAAGCCGACGATCCGGCGCGGCTGGCGGCTTAGCATGGTCAGTACGTATCCATTTTCGCGTGTTTCTGTGCGCGGTTTGCGTTCATGAACTCATATAACTCGTCAGGCTCATAGATTTCCGACGAGCTATCCTCAATCACGTCGTTTTTCCAATTGTACACGTTTGACTTGTTCATCCCTATTGTTTTTCCAACACTCCGACCGCTCACGCCCGAGTCGCGCATCCTCATTGCCAGTGTTCTGGTCGCTTCGTTATACGCTTGACGCTTCGGCTCAAGCGTGTAGGCTTTCCTACAGTACCTGCAGATATAGGTCTGCGATCCGGACCGATGGCGGCCGGTTTTCGTTCGCCCTTCGCTTTAGCCGCATGCAGGGCACCGTATTTCTGCATTCGCGCCTTTCGTTTTCATGCCCTCATTTTACACATTCAACGCTCTTTGGACACTCCCCAAACCCCCACGCAGCGCTATACCGCGTCTGCGTACTCCTGGCAACAGACGTTTGGGCAACATCCCAGCTTTTTCTTGTCCTCTTCAATGTACTTCTCCGCGAAGGAAGGATCTTGAGGCTGGCATATGATCAACACGCGGCTGTTCCGTCTTTTGGTGATTTGAGAAGCTTCATCTTCGGTACCATCACGCTCGATATGCCCTGCGCGGAGGTGTTCTGCGACCGTGTGGTCGTCATCAGGCGCAGACACATCCGCTGCGATAGCGGCATGGAGCTCATCGGGCCATATTTCTTGTTGTATTGAATATTGGCAAGCCAAACGAAAAAGGAGGCATATGCCCCCTTTTTCGTTTGCCACAAGCGATAAAACTACTTGCTGCCGCTCATCTGGCGCTCGTACTGCTCGATCATGCGTTTGACCATGTAGCCGCCGACGGAACCCGCGTCGCGAGAGGTCAGGTCGCCGTTGTAGCCCTGCTTGAGGTTGACGCCCAGTTCGCTGGCGATCTCATACTTCATGTTGTTGAGAGCGGCCTTCGCCTCCGGGATCACAGCGCCACGGGAAGAACGGGTATTCGCGTTGGTGTTCGTGTTGTAAGGCATGTAAATTCACCTCCGGTGTTTTTTGTCGACACAAGCTTGTGGTGCTCAGCCGGCCTCGTGATGTCCTGCAGGAACAAAACTTTGTTGGCTTTGGCTTCGTGTTGAGTGCTGGTCGACACGGGAGTATTTTGCTTACTTTTCCGAGCAATAACCGATGTAAATAACGGTATCTTTGGCTTGACTTGCACCATGTCCTCCATTTGAGTATAATCGACATCATCATGAATCTGGAGGCGCCGCATGCCAAAGCTTAATTCCGAAGGTCGTTTTTACTTAGATGGCGCTCTTGTTGCGCCCAATCATCCCTCGGTCGCCGCGTACTCGCGCGCGGATGGCCGAAAAAAAACAATTGCGGGGGGCATCATCGCGGCGCACGACCGCGCGGAAGACGACCGCCAACACAGGATCGTCTTTGACGCGCTCTGCTCGCACGACATCACGTTCGTGGGCATCATACAGACCGCGCGCGCAAGCGGCCTTGAGCGCTTTGACGTGCCCTATGTCCTGACCTGCTGCCACAACAGCCTTTGCGCGACCGGTGGGACAATCAACGCTGACGACCACGCGTTCGGCCTTTCAGCCGCAAAAAAATACGGCGCACTATTTGTGCCCCCGCACATCGGCGTTATTCACAGCTACATGCGCGAGAACATGGCCGCGTGCGGCCGCATGATCCTGGGATCCGACAGCCACACCCGCTACGGCGCGCTCGGTACGATGGGCGTTGGCGAAGGCGGCCCCGAGCTCGTCAAGCAGCTGCTTCACAAAACATATGACGTCGCCGCGCCCAAGATCATCGCGGTCTACGTCACCGGCAAACCGGCCCCCGGCGTGGGGCCGCAGGATGTGGCCATCGCGTTGGTGGGCGCGACGTTCGAGAACGGATTCGCGAAAAACAATGTGCTCGAGTTTATCGGCCCGGGGATCGCTTCGCTCCCCGTGGAGTACCGAAATGGCATCGACGTCATGACGACGGAGACGACGTGCTTATCCTCAGTCTGGCGCACGGACGAGCGCGTCAAACGCTACTACGAGCTCCACAAACGTCCCGGTGACTATAAGGAACTCAATCCCGCGAATGGCGCGTGGTATGACGCCGTGATTGAGCTTGATCTTTCTAGGATCAAGCCCATGATCGCGCTGCCATTCCATCCGAGCAACGCGTTTGCGCTCGAGGACTTCATCGCCAACTCCGGCGACATGCTCCGCAAGGTCGAAAAGGACGCGCAGGATCTTCTTGGGAATAAAGAAGCCGACCTCACAAAAAAAACGAGCTGCGGAAAAGTGCTCGTCGACCAAGGCGTGATCGCGGGCTGCGCGGGCGGTACGTTCGACAACATCATGCGCGCGGCGTCCATCCTGAGCGGCAAGGGCGGACTCGACGGCTTCAACCTGACCGTTTACCCCGGCAGCCAGAGCGCGCTGCTCGAGCTTGCTAAAAATGGCGCAATTGCGAACCTCGCGGGCGCGGGCGCGGTTGTGCGCACCGCGTTCTGCGGGCCGTGTTTCGGCGCGGGCGATGTGCCGAACAACGGCGGTCTGTCCATCCGCCACACGACGCGCAACTTTCCCAGCCGCGAAGGCGCTGTGCCCAAGGAAAGGCAGATCGCGTATGTCGCGCTCATGGACGCGCGCTCCATCGCCACGACCGCGCTCAACGGCGGTGTGCTCACGCCCGCGACCGCGCTTGACAACCTTGCCGACGAAACGCAGGATCTCCTCTACGCCTACGACGACTCCGCGTACCGCGCGCGCGTGTACAACGGCATCGGCTCGCCCATGCCTGAAGAGCCGCTGGTCTTTGGCCCGGGCATCACCGACTGGCCGGCGATGAAACCCCTGCCAGAGACGCTCGTTCTGCGCGTGGTCAGCGCGATCAACGATCCTGTGACCACCACCGACGAGCTCATTCCTTCGGGAGAAACGTCCAGCTACCGCTCAAACCCTCTGCGATTGGCTGAATTTGCCCTCTCCCGCAAGGACCCGGGCTACGTTGGGCGCGCAAAAGATGTCGCCGCGGAAGAAGCGAAGCGCGCCGCATCCGACGTGGCCACGCTGGCCGAGCTCTCCGCGCTCACCGGTCTTTCCGCGGATGACGTTCGAGCCAAGTGCTGCGTGGGCAGCGCCATCTTCGCCGTGATGCCGGGCGATGGCTCCGCGCGCGAACAGGCGGCATCCTGCCAAAAGGTGCTGGGCGGCTGGGCCAACCTTGCTCGCCGTTACGCGACGAAGCGCTACCGCTCCAACGTCGTCAACTGGGGCATGCTGCCCTTCATCGTTGAGGAAAGCTATTCGCCCATGATTGGCGACGCGATCGTCGTCTCCGGCATACGCTCCGCGCTGCTGAGCGGCAACTCTCCTGAGACAGCCACGCTTGTGCGCGACGGCAAGCGCTCGCCGGCCGCGCTCTCCCTCCCTGGGCTGACGGCCGAGGAAGCCGAGATCATCCTTGATGGGTGCCTGATCAACTCTTACGCCAAGGAATGACCAAAACGAAAGCGCCGGGGAAGTCATTTCCCCGGCATTTTTCTAAGGTGAGCGGTGTGAAACTCAAATACGCGCCCAAGGTCGACGGGCGGCGGCTCGCAAAACTCTACAATGACTTCGCGCTTGGGCTGACCGTTGCTCCGCAAATCGATGATGTCGGCCTTGCGCTCTACCTCCGCTGCCAGGACATCGCCCGGGCCGCGAAGAAACAGTGCGTTTGCCCGCTTTGCGGCGGGCTGGTCGACCTGTGGAACGCCTCGTCCGAAGCGGAAACCGTCGCATGTCCCGGGAAATGCGGTTTTGAGATCACGCGCGCCGAGTTTCGGCTGAGCTTTCGCCACACCGACCTCGGTTGCGGCAACGCCCTGCCCGTGTTCGAGAAATACCTGGCCGACTATCCGTTGTGCCGAAGCGAGGGCGAGAAGATGATCGCCATTGACACCCTGATCCATGCGTTTCACATCGAGGCAAATACACGGCTCATCAACCGCGCGGCGGGCAACAACCTCATCAGCGGGAGCCTTGCGCAGGTCTGCGAGCTGCTCGACCGCCTCTCGGGCGTGCAGCCCGAGTGCGACGCCGTTTTTCGCGAGAGCATCGCGAGCATGTGGGCGCGAAGGCGCGCTAAACGAACACCGCGTCCTCAACCGTGAGCTCCACCGGACAATGATCCGACCCAAAGACGCCCGGATGAATCTCCGCGCCTATGAGCCTATCCTTTAGTTTTTCCGACGCCAAAAAATAGTCGATGCGCCACCCGATGTTCCGCTCGCGCGCCGTGCCGAAGTACGACCACCACGTGTACGCGTCGGACTTATCGGGGTGAAAATACAGGTAGGTGTCCACAAACCCGCCGCCCAGCAGCGCGGATATTTTTTCGCGCTCTTGCGCCGTAAAACCCGCGTTTTTGACGTTGGATGACGCGTTTTTTATGTCCATTTTGGTGTGCGCCACGTTGAGATCGCCGCAGAAGATCACGGGTTTGACGCGGTCAAGGCCCATGAAATACGCGCGCATGGCATCTTCCCACGCCATCCTGTAGGGCAGGCGCAAAAGCTCTCGCTGTGAGTTGGGCGTGTAGACAGTCGCGACATAGCATTTGGGGTACTCAAGCGTGATGACCCGCCCTTCGTGGTCGTGCTCATCGGCACCTATGCCGTACGTCACGGCGAGCGGTTCGCGCTTGACAAACATCGCCGTGCCGGAGTATCCCTTTTTGTCGGCGTAGTTGTAGTACGCGTAATAGCCGTTGAGCGGCAAATCAAGCGCGCCCGGCTGGAGCTTGCACTCCTGAAGGCAAAACACATCCGCGTCGGCAAGCGCGAAGAAGTCCATGAACCCCTTGCCCACGCACGAGCGCAGTCCGTTGACATTCCACGAAATCAGCTTGGCCAAGTGAGCCACGCTCCCCTGCTATAAAATGAACGGAGGTGCGGTTTTGCCAGCAACGCACCGTATCGCCTACACCTGGTAGATTTCCGGCCGCCGATGCGGAAACATGCTGTTGACGTGCTCGGAGAGGTCGACGTCGTGCACCAGGATGTCGGGGACATTAGAGGTGAGCTTGGCGGCCAGACCTCCGCGCGGGTCGCACACCAGGGAAACCTCCGGGTGCGCGAACAGCAGCGTGGTCTCGTTTTCGTAGGAACGCGTGCGCATCCACCACTCGTTGTCATAGTGCCACATGCCGTAGGTGGGCATGATGATCAGCTCCGCGCCGCGGACCTTGAGCGTCCGCGCCGTTTCAGGAAAGCGGCGGTCGGCACAGATGATGATGCCCCACTTGCCGTATACCGTCTCGAACACGGGCAAGCCGTCGCCCGGCTCAAACGCGACGTCGTGCGTCATCAGATGCGTTTTGTGATAGACGCCGACGTCGCAGCCTCGATCGTCGATGAGAAGCGCCGCGTTCTTGACGCCCATGGAAGTGCGCTGGGTGAATCCGAATACTATATGCATGCCGTGCGCGCGCGCCGCGCTTCGGACGGCGGCGATGCGCTCGCTCGTAGCGGCATCCTGCGCGCATGCCAGCAGCCGCTCGCGCGTACAAGCTTTGTCCGCGACGCAGTAACCGTCGAGAAAGCACTCGCATGTCACGAGCAGCTTGACGCCGCGCTCCGCCGCCCGTTTCGCGTCCGCAAGGAACGCGGCCAAGTTGGCATCCACGTCGTAGAGCGCGGGAACGCGCTTGATGAGGCCGACTCGCAGTTTGTCCTCCATGGGGAACACCTCCGAAAAAAGCGTCCGGCGGCATGTTGCCGTTCCGGACGCCCTGTTTTGCTACCAGTTCTCGTAGATCTCGATGTTCTTGTAGCGCCGCATCCCCGTACCTGCGGGGATCAGCTTGCCGATGATGACATTCTCCTTAAGTCCCAGGAGCGGGTCGACCTTGCCGCGGATGGCGGCCTCTGTCAAGACGCGCGTCGTCTCCTGGAAGGATGCTGCGGAGAGGAAGGAGTCTGTCGCGAGCGCGGCTTTTGTGATGCCCAGCAGAACGCGCTTGGCGATGGCGGGCGTGCCCCCGTTTTTGACCGTTTCATCGTTCTCGCGCTCAAACTTAAAGATGTCGATGAGCGCGCCCGGCAGCATGGAGGTGTCGCCCGCGTCCTCGATACGCACCTTGCGCAGCATCTGGCGGAGGATGACCTCAATGTGCTTGTTGGCGATTTCAACGCCTTGCAGCCGGTAAACGGTCTGCACTTCCTTGAGCAGGTAGTCCTGGACGCCCTTGACGCCCTTGATCTTGAGGATGTCGTGCGGGTTGATCGAGCCCTCGGTCAGCTCGTCGCCCGCCTGCACCATCTGATCATCGATCACCTTGATGCGCGACCCGTAAACCACAGGATACGTCGCGGCCTCGCCGTCTTCGTTTGTGATGACGACCTCACGCTTTTTCTTGGATTCGTTGATCTTGACCTTGCCCGCGATTTCGGAGATGATCGCCAAACCCTTGGGTTTTCTGGCCTCGAAGAGCTCCTCGACGCGCGGAAGACCCTGCGTGATGTCCTCAACCGACGCGACGCCTCCCGTATGGAACGTGCGCATCGTCAGCTGCGTGCCCGGCTCGCCGATGGACTGCGCCGCTATGATGCCCACCGATTCGCCGATGTCGACCGGGTTGCCCGTGGTCAGGTTGGAGCCGTAGCACTTGGCGCACACGCCGACTTCGTTGCGGCAGGTGAGAACCGAGCGAATCATGACCTGCGTGATGCCCGCCGCGACGACGCTGCGCGCGATGGCGTGCGTGATCATTTCGTTTTTGGCTACAATGGTCTCACCCGTCGCGGGGTGAACGATGTCTTCCGCCGCGTAGCGCCCGCGCAGACGGTCCTCAAGCGGCTCGATGCGCTCCGTGCCGTTCATGATGTCGTTGACGGGGATACCGCGCACGCGCTCCCCACGGGCGGCGAAGCAATCCACTTCGCGTACGATGCAGTCCTGCGAGACGTCCACCAGACGCCGCGTCAGGTAGCCTGAGTCCGCCGTCTTGAGCGCCGTGTCCGCAAGCGCTTTTCGGGAACCGTGCGAGGACGTAAAGAACTCGGATACGGTCAGCCCCTCGCGGAAACACGCGCGGATGGGAACCTCGATGATTTTTCCGGACGGGGAGGCCATCAGGCCGCGCATGCCAGCCAGCTGGCGGATCTGGTGAACACTGCCGCGCGCGCCGGAGTTGGCCATCATGTAGATCGGGTTGAACTTGTCCAGCGTGCTCATCAGCTCGGTGGTCACGCTGTTGGTCGTGTCCTCCCAAATGCGGATGACGCTCTGGTAGCGCTCGTTCTCGCTCATCATGCCGCGGCGGAACTGGCGCTCGACGTTGCGCACAGACGTATCGGCCAGATCGAGCAGTTTTTTCTTGGCCTCGGGCACCACGATGTCGGAAACCGAAACCGTGACCGCGCCGCGCGTGGAGTAATGGAAGCCGAGACGCTTGATCTGATCAAGAACCAAAGCGGTGACCGTCACGCCGTGCACGCGGTAGCAACGGTCGACAATCTCTCCAAGGAGCTTACGGTCGACGTGGCGGTCAATCTCAAGACTAAACGCGCTTTCCGGCGATGTGCGCTCCACAAAACCCAAATCCTGCGGAATGGCCTCGTTGAATATGTAGCGCCCCACCGTCGTCTTAATGGTCTTTGCGCGCATTTCGCCGTCGATCATCCGCTCTATGCGGATCTTGATGACCGCTTGGAGCGCGATGTCTTTTTCGTGGTACGCCATGACCGCCTCGTCGGGGTTCATGAACGACTTGCCCTCGCCCAATGAGCCGGGCCGTTCCATGGTCATGTAGTAGGAGCCTATGACCATGTCCTGCGTGGGCGTGACGACCGGGCGGCCGTCCTGGGGCTTTAGGATGTTGTTTGCGGCGAGCATGAGGAACCGCGCCTCAGCCTGCGCCTCCATGGACAACGGTACGTGAACGGCCATTTGATCGCCGTCGAAGTCCGCGTTGTACGCGGTGCAGACGAGCGGGTGTATCTTCAGGGCTTTGCCCTCGACGAGCACGGGCTCAAACGCCTGAATGCCCAAGCGGTGAAGCGTGGGCGCGCGGTTAAGGAGCACCGGGTGGTCGTGGATGACTTCCTCAAGCACATCCCAGACCTCGGCGCGCACGCGTTCCACCATGCGCTTCGCGCTTTTGATGTTGTGCGCGAGGCCGCGCTCGACCAGCTTTTTCATCACAAACGGCTTGAACAGCTCAAGCGCCATCTCTTTGGGCAGACCGCACTGGTAAAGCTTGAGCTCGGGGCCGACAACGATAACGCTTCGTCCCGAATAGTCCACGCGCTTGCCCAGCAGGTTTTGGCGGAAACGGCCCTGCTTGCCGCGCAGAAGGTCGGAGAGAGACTTTAAGGCGCGGTTGCCCGGACCTGTGACTGCTCGGCCGCGGCGGCCATTATCGATCAGCGCATCCACCGCTTCCTGCAGCATCCGCTTTTCGTTGCGCACGATGATGTCGGGCGCGCCGAGCTCAAGCAAGCGCTTCAAGCGATTGTTGCGGTTGATGACACGGCGGTAAAGATCGTTTAGGTCCGAAGTCGCAAATCGTCCGCCATCCAGCTGAACCATGGGGCGCAGCTCGGGCGGAATGACGGGGACCACGTCGAGGATCATCCACACAGGGTGATTGCCGCTCAAACGGAAGCTCTCCACGACCTCAAGGCGTTTGATGGCGCGCATGCGCTTTTGGCCCGTAGACGTCTCAAGGATCTTGCGCAGGTCGGCCGCCATCTCGTCGAGCTTGAGCGCGAGCAGCAGCTCCTTGACCGACTCCGCTCCCATGCCCGCGCGGAACGCCTCGTTGCCGTACTTTTCGACGGCTTCGCGGTATTCGCGGTCGGAGAGCACTTGCTTGACGGTCAGGGGCGTCTCGCCCGCGTCCAGTACGACGTAAGCCGCGAAGTACAGCACGCGCTCCAGCGCGCGCGGGCTCATGTCGAGCAAAAGGCCCATGCGGCTGGGGATCGCGCGGAAATACCAGATGTGAGAAACGGGCGCGGCCAGCTCGATGTGGCCCATGCGCTCGCGGCGGACCTTCTGGCGCGTGACCTCTACCCCGCATTTATCGCACGTGATGCCTTTGTGCCGAACGCGCTTATACTTGCCGCAGTGGCACTCCCAGTCCTTTTGCGGCCCAAATATCCTTTCGCAGAACAAGCCGTCCTTTTCGGGCTTGAGCGTGCGGTAGTTGATCGTCTCGGGTTTTTTAACCTCGCCGCGCGACCACTCACGGATCTTCTCCGGTGACGCAAGGCCTATCTGGATGCTGTCGAAGGTTGTCAGCTCATACATATTCTGTGTTACTCCTTCCGACCATCAGCAAACGGCATTACTTGTCTTCCTCGCCGTCGTCGTCCTCAAGCTCGAGCTCGAAGTCCTCGTCCTCAGCCGCGTCGTCCAAATCCGTCAGATCCAGATCGGAGAGGCTGATGTCCCCGTCTCCTGCGGGAACGGCCGTCGGCTGGGCGGCGGCCAGGCCGAGCAGGTCCTCGCGGCCTTCTATGTTGATGCTGAGCTGCTCCATCTCATCCTCGGTCAGCTCGCGCAGCAGGATCTCCCCGCCTTCCTCGCTGAGCACCTTGACATCCAGCGAGAGCGACTGAAGCTCCTTGATCAAAACTTTGAAACTCTCGGGCACGCCCGGCGCGGGGATATTCTCGCCCTTGACGATCGCTTCGTACGTCTTGACGCGGCCCACGATATCGTCGGACTTGACGGTGAGTATCTCTTGGAGCGTGTGCGCCGCGCCGTAGGCTTCCAGCGCCCAAACTTCCATTTCGCCGAAGCGCTGACCGCCGAACTGCGCTTTCCCGCCGAGCGGCTGCTGCGTCACCAGCGAGTATGGGCCGGTGGAGCGCGCGTGAATCTTGTCGTCGACCAAGTGAGCGAGCTTGAGCATGTACATGTAGCCCACCGTGACCGAGTTCTCAAACGGCTCGCCCGTGCGTCCGTCATAGAGCACAGTCTTTCCGTCGCGGCGAAGCCCCGCCTGCTCAAGGCAATCCATGATGTTGTCTTCATTCGCGCCGTCAAAGACCGGCGTCGCGATGCGCCACCCGAGCGCCTTGGCGGCCAGCCCGAGATGCACCTCGAGCACCTGCCCGATGTTCATACGGGAGGGAACGCCCAGCGGATTGAGGACGATTTGGAGCGGGGTTCCGTCGGGCAGGAAGGGCATGTCTTCTTCAGGCATGATGCGCGAGATGACGCCCTTGTTACCGTGGCGTCCCGCCATCTTGTCTCCGACCGAGATTTTGCGTTTCTGCGCGATGTAAACGCGCACCAGCTTGTTGACGCCGGGTGAGAGCTCGTCCTTGTTCTCGCGCGTGAACACCTTGACATCCACGATGATGCCGCCTTCGCCGTGCGGGACGCGCAGAGACGTGTCGCGCACCTCGCGCGCTTTTTCTCCAAAGATCGCGCGCAGCAGGCGTTCCTCCGCCGTGAGCTCCGTTTCGCCCTTGGGCGTGACTTTGCCAACAAGGATATCGCCCGAGCGCACTTCCGCGCCGATGCGGATGACACCCTGATCGTCAAGATCCTTTAACGCGTCCTCGGAGACGTTGGGGATGTCGGACGTGATCTCCTCCGGCCCAAGCTTTGTGTCGCGCGCTTCCGATTCATACTCTTCAATATGAATGGAGGTGAACACATCCTCCTTGACCATTCTTTCGCTGATCAGGATGGCGTCCTCGTAGTTGTAGCCTTCCCACGTCATGAACCCGATGAGGATGTTGCGTCCGAGCGCGATCTCACCGGTATCAATCGACGGACCGTCGGCGATGATTTGCCGTTTTTCAACGCGCTCCCCCTTGGATACGATGGGGCGCTGGTTGATGCACGTCCCTTGGTTGGACCGCGTGAACTTGATGAGCTTGTAGCTTTCTTTGCGCCCGTCGTCGCACCGGATAACGATTTCGTCAGCCGATACGCGCTCCACAACGCCCGCGGATTTAGCGAGCTGCGCGGAGCCCGAATCCTGCGCGACCTTGAACTCCATGCCCGTTCCCACGATGGGCGCTTCGGGCTTGAGAAGCGGAACCGCCTGGCGCTGCATGTTAGAACCCATGAGCGCGCGGTTGGCGTCGTCGTTTTCGAGGAAGGGGATCATGGCCGTCGCGATGGAAACGAGCATCTTGGGCGATACGTCCATGAAGTCGACTTCGCTCGCGGGTATGCCGATCGTCTCGTCGCGAAGACGCGCGGTGACCCGCTCGTTGGTGAAGTGTTTTTGCTCATCGAGCGGCTCGTTGGCCTGCGCGATGGTGTAGACGTCTTCCTCATCCGCGGTCATGTACACGATTTCTTCCGTGACCGTACCCTCGGGACGGTTGACGCGGCGGTAAGGCGCTTCAATGAACCCGTACGGGTTGACGCGCGCGTATGTGGCCAGCGAACCGATCAGGCCGATGTTGGGGCCTTCAGGCGTTTCAATCGGGCAGATGCGGCCGTAGTGCGAGTGGTGAACGTCGCGCACCTCGAAGTTCGCTCGGTCGCGGTTGAGGCCGCCGGGTCCGAGCGCGGAAAGGCGGCGCTTGTGCGTGAGCGCGGCGAGCGGGTTGGGCTGATCCATGAACTGGGAGAGCTGGGAGGAACCAAAGAACTCCTTGATGGCTGCGGACACCGGGCGGATGTTGACCAGCGCCTGGGGCGTGACCGACGTCTGATCCTGAATGGCCATGCGCTCCTTGACAACGCGCTCCATGCGGGAGAGGCCGAGACGGATCTGGTTTTGCAAAAGCTCGCCAACCGAGCGCAGGCGGCGGTTGCCGAGATGGTCGATATCGTCGATTGTGCCGATGCCGTGCGATAGCCCGACGCAGTAGCTGATGGAAGCGACGATGTCGTCGTTGGTGATGGTTTTGGGGACGAGGTCGTCAAGGTTGGCCGTTATCGCCGAACGAAGATCCTCAGCAGACGGGTTGTCCTTGATGAGCTTAAACAGCGTGGGACCATGCGCGAGCTCGAGAATGCCGACCTCGGCGGGCGCAAAAGGCAGGTGCTCGGCAGCGTTGAGCATGTTGTTGCCCAGCACCTTGACCGCGCGCCCCTCAGCGAGAACCACGACGTGGTTGATGCCCGCGTTTTGAATCTTCCAGGCGATCTCGCGCGTGAATTCGCCTTCGGCCTCGATGAGCACTTCGCCCGTAGCCGGATGAAGAACGGGCTCCGCCGCGCGCGCGCCGATGATGCGCGTGGCCAGCGCGAGCTTCTTGTTGAACTTATAGCGCCCGACGCGCGCGAGGTCGTAGCGCTTGGGGTCAAAAAACAGGCTGTTGAGCATGGAACGCGCGGACTCCTCCGTGGGCGGCTCACCAGGACGGAGGCGGCGGTAAATCTCAAGCAGGCCGTCCGTCGCTGTTTTGGCCGAGTCGCGACCGATGGTCGCCAGAACGCGCTCGTCCTCGCCCATCAGCTCCAGGATGCTCGAGTCGCTGCCGTATCCGATGGCGCGCAGAAGAACCGTCACGGGCAGCTTGCGCGTGCGGTCGACGCGGACCGAGATGACGTCGTTTGAATCGGTCTCATATTCAAGCCACGCGCCGCGCTGCGGAATGACCGTGGCCGAGAACAGGTTTGAACCCGATTTATCAATGCTCTTGTTGTAATAGACGCCGGGCGAGCGAACCAGCTGCGAGACGATGACGCGCTCCGCTCCGTTGATGATGAACGTACCGTGCTCGGTCATGAGCGGGAAATCGCCCATGAATACGTCCTGCTCCTTGATCAAGCCCGTCTGCTTGTTTGTCAGGCGAACCTTGACCTTGAGGGGCGCGGAATAGTTGACGTCGCGCTCTTTGCACTCCTCGACGTCGTACTTGGGTTTTTCTTCGAGCGCATAACCGATGAACGAGAGTTCAAGCGTATCGGTATAGTCGACAATCGGCGAAATATCGGCCAATACATCCTTCAAATCTTCGCGCAGGAACCTATCGTATGAGCGTTTTTGTACCTCGACGAGATCGGGAATGTCCAGGACCTCTTCAATTCTCGAGAAACTCATTCGCGTACGTTTGCCCATGGTCACCTCGTGGATCATATGCGCGTTCACTCCTTCGCTGAAGTTGCCAACACCGTACAAAATCACGCTCTGTCCCGCTTGCGCGTTCCATTCGTTTCCCCATTGAAAATCAAAATCAAACAGTGTACAATGTGGGTGTGCCTGTGGTGCGGGGTAGGGGAATCTATGCGTTTGATGATACGAATGCAATGTACAACGTTATCACCCTTTCCCGTTTTTGTCAACCTGAATTGTGTCGACATTTTCACCAGCCAGCACTGTTTTCAAATTTTTCACAACCCGCGCGCTTTTTTTATGCCCATTGCAATGGTAAACCATACCAGACATACAAAAGGAGGCCTCCGCCATGAGTCGAGTGTTGTGCAACGCGCTGGTCAAGGACCAAAGATTCTGGGCCGGCATGACCAACGTCGAGTTCCCCAAGTATGACAAGCAAAAGCTCCGCATCACGGGCATCTGCTTCTCCCCCGGGCGCATGGGCTACGCTCATCTGGGCGACATCATTCAGGACATTCTCAACCAGGGCGGAAAAGCCGGAACCCTGATCGGGGTCGAATCCTTCTCGCAGGATGGCTACAACAACGCCGTCGCCAGCGATTTCCTCGCCGCACACGTCATCTATAATGATGAAAAGGATTCGGCCAACATCAAGATTCAGGCCGCCTTCGACTCGCTTCTCTTCCTCAACGACACCGGCAAGGGTCTTGCGTGGGAGCGCCTGCTCGGTCTTGCGCACTGCCCCGACGTTCAGTACGGCACCATCAACGCCCCCGAAGGCGCGTACGGCATGGTCTGGACAGGCGGCGAATTTGCCACCCCCACCTCCGACAAGGTCAAAGCCGACATGGACAACTTCACGTTCGCCTCCGACCCCGCCAAGTGGACGCGCTTCCTGCTTGAGCGCTTCAACGCTCAGAAAGCGTTCGCGCTCGTCTCCTGCACCAATTTTTCGCAGAACGGCAACTACACCGCGGCCGTCGTCAAGACCATGGCCAAGGCATGGGAAGACAAAGGCTACGCGCCCAAGGGATTCGTTGAACACCTCGGCCTGCCGCAGTGCTTCACCTTCCCCAACACCATGGTCGACCGCATCGCCGTTTCCCCCAACGCCGCCGTTAACGCCATGCTGGACAAGGCGGGCATCTCAGCCAACGTCATCGTCACGGAGAAGACGCGCTACTGGGCCATCGAGGACAAGTTCCCAGCGGGCCGCCCCGAATTTGAGAAGGCCTCCGGCGTGTTCATGTGCCCCGACTTTGATGATCTGCGCAAGTACGAGGACATGAAGCTGCGCATCCTCAACATGAGCCACACAACCATCGCATCCTACGGCGTCATGCTCGGTTATCGCGGCGATTACAAGATCTACGCCGCCATGCAAAACCCCGCCATCACCCAGATCATCCGCGGCATCATTGATGTCGTCAAGGCCACCATCCCCTCCCCCGTCGGCATCAAGCTCGACGATTTCGTGGCCGATACGTTCACACGCCTCAATAACCCCAACATCCCTGACGATCCCATGCGCATCGCGCTCATGGCTTCCACTAAAATCGCGCCCCGCCTCATGGACACCTACTGGGAGGGCCAACATCAGGGCGTGTCCGACGACAAGCTCGCCGTCATCCTCATCCCCGTAGCCGCATTCCTTTGCTACACCACCGGCGTTGATAAGGACGGCACAGCCTTTGCGCTCGCCGATGATCCCCGCAAGGACACGCTCGTCAAGTGCGCTTCCGCCCTCAAAGCCGGAGCGTCCGTCAAAGACGCGTTCCTCCCGCTCCTCAGCGATCCCGCCGTATTCGGCAAGGATCTCACACAGCACCCCGACACCTTAAACGCCATCTGCGCAAACGCCGAGCGCATGCTCAAAGGCGACTACAGCGCGTAGGCGAAGCGTTGCGCGGAAGTACAGTCCCTCCCAGCGCTCATTCGCGCCGGATGACATCATGACGCAGCAAACCCGCCTGCATGGCTGTGCAGGCGGGTTTGCGCTGTTGTTCCCGATTGACGCTCCCGCTCCGCGCTACAGCGCGATCATCGCTTTGGCGGCGGCATCAAAAGTGGTGGCGGCGGAAAGCTCGAAGGCGACAGGCCCTTTGTAGGCGGATGCACGGAGCTTGGCAAACACGGCGGGATAGTTGATCTCGCCGGTTCCGGGCTCATGGCGTCCGGGGACGTCGGCGATGTGGATGTGACCGAACGTGTCGGCGCAGTCGTCGATTGTTTGAAGGATGTTTCCGTGCATGATCTGCATGTGGTAAATGTCGTAAAGGACTTTAATGCAGGGCGAGTTGACGAGGCGGATGAGGTGCGCGGCGTCATACGTGTTGTACAGCGCGTTGCCGACGTGATCAACGTGTGTGTTGAGCGCCTCGAGCGCGAGGGTGATCTTGTATTTCTCAGCGATGGGCTTCAGGAGCATGAGCGCGCGCAGCATGTTGGCGTACAGATGGGCAGGGTCGGCGCTCGCGTAGTGGTTGACGACCACGCCTCCTTCACCCAGCGCGTTGGAGTGAATCACGCACACGGGGCAATTCAGGAACTGCGCGTGCTTCATGGACTCCTCGGCGTACGCGATGTACTTCCCGGTATGGGTGTCGTCGCACAGGGAGTAGTCGGCGTCGCCGGAAAAGGATGTGATCGCAAGGCCGTACTGCTCGGTCAGCGCTTTGATGCGCGGCAGGTCCTTGCCCTGCCATCCCCAGAACTCGATGGCGTTAAACCCCGCCTCCTTGGCGAGCTTGAAACGGTCGTAGAAATCGACATGCGTAAGCAGCATCTCGATGCAAATTGACTTGAGCATATGTTTAACTCATCCCTTTGGTTAATGATTTGTTCGTATTTCCGCCGAACGGCGGAGCCTGACAGGGCGTCCCCGTCCTCGCCGCCTTACTTGCGCTCGTTTCCCCAGAGATTGCCGCCGCCGTTCTGCTGGCGCCATGCTTCGCGCCACACCTGGATCTCTCGCGCGCCGATGGCCTTCATGTTCTGGCGCTCCTCTTTAGGACGCATGGCGGGGAAAGGCGTCTCAGGCAGGGTTTGATACCAATACGCGACGGAAGAAAGATCAAGGACAAGGCAGTTCGCGTTGCCGTGTTCAATGCTGGCGTTGAGTGATTTTTCGAAGTAAACGGGCTCCTCAAGCATGAAACGATAGCAGTGCGTGCGGCCCATCCAGCCGGATTCGTTGTTGACGCGCGCGTAGCCGAAATACGGGTGCGCGTAGAGCTCTTTCGGGCACCACGATGAATTGAAAAAGTCTTCGGTGCCCGTGCCGTGAAGGGAGAACGGATAAGGCTCGCCATCCACCTGGAACATGTCGTCGCCTTCGCCGTACCACATGGGCTGCGGGCACTCCACATAGTAGTTGACGCCTACGAACTTTCCGCGCCCCTTGATGTCGGCAAACAAATAGTTCTCTTTGTTCGACGTGTTTTTGTAGTACGGCTCGAACACCGCCCACTCGTTTTCCACGCCGTCCGCGGGGGTGGTCAACTCGCGGTTCCACCACGCGTGAAAGTAGAGCGCGTCCTCGGGCAGAGACAGGTGCTCTTCGTAGTCGACGTAAAAGTAGAAGGAGTCAATCTGAACGTCGGACTGGTTTTCCACGGTGATCTTCGCGCCCTTTCTAAAGGGCATGGGGAAATAGCAGTTGAGCGCGTTCCCCTCTTTGGGAGCAGCGGCGAGCGGAAGCGCGGCGAAGTTGTATTTTTCGCCAAATCCCTGTCCGAAAAAATCGCCAATGGGCGACTCAACGCTCGGGAACTCGCATCCGTCCCAATACATGCGCAAAATGGCGTTGCGGCGGAGCATGGGATCCTTGCAGGAAATGGTGATCCAAATGTGCTTGATGATGCCCGTTCCCGGGATATCGGCCATGGTGAACGTCTCTCCCGCGGGGATGACGGCTCGGTCGGCGTTTCCGCCTGTGCGGTCAAAACTTGACTGGCGTTTGCTTTTGATGTTCCTTGGCACATTGTAGAGACCTGTGAGCATTTGAGGACCTCCTTGCAATGTTCTGGGGATAAGCTGATTATACCACACCCGGGCGCGCGGCACACTTGTTTTTCACGGGGTTGTAATCCCGGGTGGGCGCGGTATAATGGGAGCCATATGGGGGGATGAGACTTGCAGGTACCAACGAACACGGCACAAGACGAGCCCGTGGCGCAGAGCGTTACTGACGATCAGTCCGCGGCCGCGGGCCAACCACCCGAAACCTTGCCGGGCATGCGCGAGACCATCGGTGACATCGGCCGCATCGCGTGGCCCTCCATCACCGAGATGATCTTGACCTCGCTCGCCGGGTTGGTCGATCAGGTGATGGTCGGCAACCTAAACCCCCTCGCCATCTCGGCTGTTGGCCTGACCAACCAGCCCAAGATGCTCCTACAAGCGTGTTTCATCGCGTTCAATGTCGGCTCCACCGCGCTCATCGCGCGCTTTCGCGGCGCGGGGCAGCAGGGTGACGCGTGCCGCGTCATGCGCCAGAACATGATGCTCACGCTCTTCATTTCCGCGGTCATGTCTGTGATCGGTTATATATTCGCCGAACCCATGATCCGCTTCATGGGCTCCAACGAGCCGCAGACGCTTGCGTGGGGTATCCAGTATTTCAGGATACAAATGGTGGGCCTGACCTCGCAGACGCTGGCCATGTCGGTCACCGCGGCGCTGCGCGGCGTGGGCAACACGCGCGCCTCGCTCGTGCTCAACACATCGAGCAACATCGTCAACGTGTTTCTCAACTATGGCTTAATATACGGCAACTTCGGCATGCCGCGTATGGAGGTCGCGGGTGCGTCCATCGCGACCGTCGCGGGGCAGATGGTGGCGCTCGCGGGCGCGCTGATCATCCTCTACCGCGGGCGGCAGTACGTTTTCCTCCTCCCCAAGGACAGCTTTATGCCGGACATCCCCCTGATCAAGCGCATCACGCGCATCGGGCTGCCCGCGCTGGGCGAGCAGCTGTGCATGCGGTTTGGCATGACGGTGTTCGTCAAAACCGTGACGTCTTTGGGCGACATCGCTTTTGCCACCCACCAGATCGGGATGAGCATGATGAACATCTCGTTCATGAACGGCCAAGCGTTCGGCATCGCGGCCACGACGCTGGTCGGGCAGTCGCTGGGCAAGAAAAAACCAAAACTCGCGTATCACTACGCGCGCCTGACGGGCTGGATGGGTCAGGGCGTGTCGGTTTTCATCGCCATGATCTTCATCATTTTCAGGAAGCAGCTCATCTCGATGTTCATCGGCGCGGATGTCGACCCGAGCATCGACACCGAACAGATCGTCCTGCTCGGCTCGCAAATATTGCTGGTTCTGGCCGCGCTCCAGCCGTTCCAGTCGTCCCAGCTCATCCTGGCGGGTGCGCTGCGCGGCGCGGGCGACACGCGCTACACGCTGGTCGTCATACTGGTGGGCATGCTCTTCCTGCGGCCCGCGCTGTCGTGGACTGCGGTCAATGTGCTCCACTGGGGGCTTGTGGGCGCGTGGAGCGCGATGTTCGTGGATCAGTTCTCCCGCTTTGTGCTCGTTCGCCTTCGCTTTCAGTCCGGCAAATGGACGACCGTCAAAGTGTAATCCGGAGGCTCAATCGCTCGGGGGAGCACCGCTCCACCGAGCGTCGTTTGCATGTCTGACAAAAAAAGAGGGTTTTCATCGCCGGCAAAGAATCGTATACTAAATAAAACCGTTCGGAGGCGTGCATGGACGAGATCTACGTTGGCGACATCGTGCAGACACGCAAGGCCCACCCTTGCGGCAACGACCGCTGGCGGGTGATCCGGGTGGGCGCGGATGTAAAAATTCGCTGCCTTGGCTGCGACCGGATTGTGATGATGGAGCGCGCGGATTTCGTCAAGCGCAGAAAAAAAACGATTGAACGCGGGGATCCGGCGGCAACCGCACAGTCTCCACTCGGAATATTTGATGGAAAAAGAAACGATGGTGAATTACAATGAGCGATAAAGAGCTGGATCATCAGCTGCTCGCTGACGTCAACAAAAAAAAAGTCTCCGTCAAAAGAGAGTTGTGGGAGTGGGCAAAAGCGATCGGCATAGCGCTCATCATCGGCATACTCATCAGGACCCTGATCTTTGAACCGGTGCGCGTGGACGGGCCTTCGATGGAAACCACGCTGTACACCAACCAGATCATGGCCGTATCGAAGTTCATCTATAAGTTTTGGGAACCCGCGCGCGGGGACATCGTGGTCTGCCACTTCACGGCGGAGGCCACCAACTACGTCAAGCGCGTCATCGGTCTGCCCGGCGAGACCGTGGAGATTCGCGCGGGAACGGTGTATATCAACGGCATCGGCATCGAGGAACCTTATGTCGCCGTTCCAGCGCACCAAGATTTCGGCCCCGTGACCGTGCCCGAAGGCTCCTACCTGCTCATGGGCGATAACCGCAACAATTCGGCGGACTCCCGCCATTTCAGCATCGGCCCGATTCCCAAAGACCGTCTGGTGGGCAGGGTTGAGGCGGTCATGTGGCCGCTGAACTCGCTTCAGATCGTCAGGCACCAGTAACCTCAACACGAATCTGCAAACACAACCGCGCGATAAAACGCGGCGGTTCGGTCAGCGCTCTGAGAACCTTCAACTACTTTGGCTAAACGCGTCGGCGTCCGAGGCATCCCGACTTGATCAGCGTTGGCCTAAGGGGTCATGTCATGGACACCTCCTCTTCGGGAAGCAAAAGCTCGCCGCCAGTTGACGACGGGCGTTTTGCGTTTTTATCGGATCAGCCAGCGTCCGCCGGAGCCGTCCCGAGCCGAATGGCGCAACGCCGGCAAGGCCGCGGCGGACCTCCCGCGCGGTCGTCCCCCCCTTTGGACCCCGCACCCGTTCAAGCTTCCGTTTTCACACCCGTCCGAGCGCTGACCGAGCGCGATCATCCTCCCGCCGCCAGACCCGCCGCCCCGGGGTTCAGCTTCAGCCGCGTCGCGAACCACGAGCGGTCGCGTGAGGAAAGCGGGCGCGCAAGAGAATGGGTGCTTGTCCTGGTCATCAGCCTCGCGCTTGCGGTCATCGCCCGCATGTACTTTTTCTCGTTCGCCGTCGTAGACGGCCCCAGCATGGAGACAAACTTCCATACGGGCATGCGCGTGATCGCCTCTCTGTGGGATTTCAAGATGCGCGAACCGGTGCGCGGCGAAGTGGTGATCTGCACTTATCCGAACATGAAGAACATCTTCGTTAAGCGCGTGATCGGCCTCCCCTATGAAAAAATCGAGGTTCGGGACGGCGTCGTGTACATCGACAACCGCCCTATCCTGGAAAACTACATCGAAAACGTCGCGTCGCAGGACTTTGGCCCTGTAGAGCTCAAGCCTGACGAGTATTTTGTCATTGGCGATAACCGCAACAATTCCGCGGACTCCCGTCACCCGCGCGTGGGACCGCTCAAAATCAGCAACATCCTCGGACATGTGTTTTTCATCGTTTGGCCGACCGGCGACTGGCAGGGTATCGACATCCCGCTCTACCCGCTGCCCACGCTGGGGATGTAGTCAGGAGGCATTCTATGCCGCACATCATGCGCATGGAGCGCAGAAACGCACTCTTTCAGGAGATCGGCGCGCTCAAAACCAACCGGAGCAAACGCACAGCAACGCGCCTGACCGTGGTCGAAGGGGTTCACCCCCTGGAGGTCGCGCGGAACGAGGGCGTTTTTTTTGAGCACATCCTGTACCGCGCGGACAAGCCGCTGTCCGGTTGGGCAAGGGATTTCATCGCATCGTGCGGCGCGGGGAGCCGCGTAGAGCTATCCGCGGATCTGATGGAGGAGCTGTCCGACCGCGACGAAGGCAGCGAACTGATCGGTGTCGCCGCGCTTAAGACGCTTGAGCCCGCGGATGTACCGACCGAAGGCGGATTTTGGGCCGTGCTCGACCGCCCCGCGAGCCCCGGCACTTTGGGCGCGGTCATCCGCACGCTGGACGCGTTTTCGGCGTCAGCGCTCTTCATCCTCGGACACGCCGCCGACCCGTTCGATCCGCAGACCATTCGCGCGAGCATCGGCACGGTGTTCTCCCTCCCGATTTGCCCGCTCGAAGGGCCTGACGCGCTCACCCGCTGGGTTGACGGCACGCGCGGAGCCGGCGTTCCGGTGCGCATCGTCGGGACAAGCGCAAAGGCGGACGTTCCGCTGGAGGACGCGGACTTATCCGCGCCAACGCTTCTCTTGTTCGGCAACGAAAAATGGGGACTGTCCAAAGCGCTGAAATCCTTGGCGGATCAGGTGGTCACCATCCCCATGAGCGGCTCGGCATCCTCTCTCAATCTCGCGTGCGCGGCGACTGTCTGCGCGTGGGAGGTCTCTCGGCAGCGAAGGGGACGCGCCAACGTGCAAACGCATGTATAAACCAATAATTGTTTGATATACTGTTGACTAAGCGAGCAAAACCCCAGGAGGTCAGCCATGTCACAGGTAGAGCACAAGAGCGAACGCGCAAAATCAGGATGGGCGGATGACGAGGTTCGTCTGCTGTGGGACGAGGTGCACAGCGCCAACATCACCGGCACGCCGCTTAAGATCGTCTTTGACCGCCTCGCGGAGAAAACCAACCGCAAACCCAACAGCGTGCGCAACTTTTACTACGCATCGCTGAAAATGGAGCCAAACGGACAACTGAAAAGACGCCCCCTGCCCTTTGTTTCGTTTCAGGAAAGCGAAGTTCGCCAGCTTATGCGCGATGTGCTCACGGCCAGAGCCTCGGGGCAATCTGTGCGCGCGTGCGTTCACAGGCTATCCGGCGGCGATCAGCAGCTCATGCTGCGTCTTCAGAACAAGTACCGCTCAACGCTTAAGTCAAAGCCCGAGCTTGTCCGCGATGTGCTGCGCGAGCTTGAGGCGGACCGCAGCGGGGTGGCAATCCCGCTTGCCAGCCCTCCCTCCCAGCAGCCCCAGGCCGCCGCTCAATCGCAGCCGGACGCCCCACTGCTGCGCGACTTGAACGTCCTGGGCGACGCGGAAGGCGCTCAGTTCTACGCAAGTCTGCGCGCGCTTTGCAAAATGGCGGGCGCGCGCGCCGAGACCCGAACCCGTCTTGAGGAAATTGATCGCCTCAAAGTGCGCGTCGACTACCTGCGCATGGACATCGCACGGCACGAAGAAGAAGCCGCCGCGCTCCGTGAGCGAATTGCCGATGCCGAAGACGCGTACGCCAGCCTGGCCTCGCTGGTCGCCACGCTGATCAACGCCTCGCCCAAGTCTCGCGACGCCGCATTCTCACGCTTCGCCAAAGAGGCCCGCGCGCTCATTTCGCCGGCCCCGAACGGCGCGTAGCCTCACCCACAGTAGCAACTGTCACCTCGCCTTTTCGGGCGGGGTTTTTTAGCGCCGATCACCTGAGGAGAGCCGCAAAAGGCCGCGGGGCGAGGCTCCCCATACCGCGTGCGATGAGCCCCGCGTTCAAGCATGTCGCTGGCGTCATCCATCCAAACGTGCACGCAGTTGGATGCGCAGGAAACAAATCGCATAACGCAGGACCGGCGCCTCGTATTGAAGCGCCGGCCTCGCTGTGGTGCGAGAGAACTTATTGCCCGATATTCTGGAATTGCAACTCGTTTGTGACCGCTAGATCCTCTGTGCCTTCGTTGAACTGATCCCACATCAGATCCATGACAATCTCAACACCCTTGTTCTGGGTCAGGGTGTCGTCCTTCCCGCTGTTGACCTCGACAGAACCTGAGGTAAAGTCGCCCTTGGCATCCGGATCCATCGCGACGCCCAGGAAGAGGTCCATGCGGTTCTGATTGGGCGTGCATGCGAGGTTCGCGTTTTCAACCATCGCCGCCGTCAGCTTATCAAGAGAGGAGAGCCGCACGAAGTCGACGCCGCCAAACGTGAAGATCTCTTCGGGCTGAAGCCCCATCGAGGCGGCAAGCTTGAAGGTATCTACGACCTCGCTGCCCTCCTGATACTCACGTTCGATGAAGAGAGCGACACCGAGCATGTTCTTGGTCTCCTCGCTGATCTCGTTATCGCCGGCTTGGTTAAGCGTGAACTTGATGTTGCTCAAGCGCGCCGCGATGGAACCGACGTTCAGGATATCGGTCCTAAACGCCTGAGCGTAGCCGGGGTAGATCTTGTTGACGGCGAGTTTGATCTGATCGCTGCCCTTTGTGTTGCCAGGATTGTAGTTGCCCACCGTGGCCTTGATGTCCGTGGCATTGACCAGTTCGCCGTCGAACGTCACCTGATTCCAATCCTCGGCACGGTCGGCATAGGCGGCAATCGAGCCGTCTTTTGCGATGACGTTGAAGTTATCGTATCCCCTCATGAAGAAGTTCGCGTCTACAAACTTTTCAACACCGATGCCGTCGATGATGCTCCATTTTTGCTCGCCGCCCAGGTTATCGTAATCGTAGTCCTCGGGGTATTGCGCGAAGAGGCCGAGGTCCGCGAAGACGACATCCAAGTCGCCGGTGGTGACCGTCGTGGTCAAGTTAAGGGTGTCCGTCCAGTAAGCGTAGCCTGTACCCAGCATGATCAGTGCGATGGCTAGGATTGCGATAACCGTGTTGCGTCGTTTCATTTCGGGTCAGCTCCTTTCTGCTGACTCCAGTATAGCCAGATGAGATCGCCGGGTAATCGCCCCCAAGGCCCGTTTTACGCGCACACGCGGCCCGCGTTTCTCGGTCCGCTCGTCCACCTCGTCTACCCCAAACGGGGTAGTCGGGGGCACCTTTCGGCGCAAACTGCAAACGTAGCGCCTGTCGCGGTCGAGCACGAAGAGCTTCCAGCCAATCGGAAACCCGTTTTCGTCGGGCGTGTAGCAGACGGGACGCTGGGCGTCGTCGGAGATGCGAACCAGATCCTCAATGCCTTGTATCGGTATGTCCGCGTCGCCAAGCGTCTCGCTGCATTCGCCCACGCGGATCATCCGACTGCCGTGCCTCTTGAGTACGTTTCTGAACATAACCGCCAGCGACTCATCCTCGCTTGGCCCGCGCACAAAGAAGACGAGCGCGACGAGAAGCGCGATGAGGAGGGCCGCGATGGTGTAGAGCGGCGGGAGATAGACGCGGTTTTGATCAGAATACGTCGTTTCCTCCTTGGTTTGAGCATTCGCTTTTTCAAATGGCTTGCCCCCGGCAACGGACACGAGCACCCCGGACGTCGGGATGGGCAGCGTGTACCCGAACGGCTCCTCCACGATGCCGCCCGGCGCATCGGCGCGGAGTTTTCCTCTAAACTCGAGGCGAATATCGCGCCCCGGCTTTGCGCCCAGGATGGCGTCGGCCTCGTTGGAGAGCCGTTCAAACTCGTCGAGATCCACTGAAACCGGTTCGTTGAATGCCAGCTCACCGTTGGCCTGCGCTGTCTTTGGCGCAATGACGGGAAACACTTTGCGATAAACCGTAACGCGCTTGTCTCCTGAGAGCAGGAAACCCTCCATCACTGCATCCACAGCATACTCAACCGACACGGGCGCAGGCTGCGACGCCGTGTACCGCGCGGAAAAGATGACCACCAGCTCATCGAGCAGATAACGCGAGAAGACGCCGCTCGCGTCCACCGTTCCTTCAGGAAACAGCGTGTTGGGCTTGAGGTGCGCCTGTTGTGACGACTCCGCCCTCATCTCATACTCGTAAAGCGTCACGGTACGCTTCCCCACCACAGGCTGGTAGGCAAAGACCAAGGCAGCGGCGGTGGCCAGAAGCATCAGGCCGACGAAAGCGAACGTGGCCGCGCGCTTATTCCGCGTCAGCATAATCCGGGGGCGGAGCGACACACGCTTGGCGATCTCCGCCAGCGTATGCGCCAGCTTTTTCCGCAGCGCGCCCGCCAGTTCAATTTTCATGTTCAACGACCCCTTCCGGCACTGGATTTGCGCTGTGGAGAAGCAAGGAGATCATTCCCGCCTTGGGCACCACATGGTCGACTTTTCCGATGAGCTCGGCAGGCAAGACTTGGCGGCCGTCCTCGCTTGCGTTGTTATCGCCCTTGGTCACGAACGAGAGGTTTCCTTCGTCGTCCGTATAGATCTCCACGACCCGGTGGGTGATGACGATGTCGCCGCGGCGAAAATGAATGATCTCACCAGGGGTGAGCGCGTACACTTCCGGTTCACTGGTGAACTTGCGCACGAGCACAACGTCGCCCGGTGCGACGTCCGGGAGCATGCTCCCCGTGAGGATCACGGACGGGTAGACCGGGAACACCCCGACGACAAACCAGATCAGCGCAACACCTACGCACAGCAACACGACATCCGCCCAGAGCACGCCTTTGCGAAGTACGCGTTTGCCTTGCGATAGCGCGTGATCGCGGATGTACAGCGCTATGATCACAGGGGACGTGATGCCAACCGCGCCCTGCGCAAGCCACGGGAGCGAAGGGATGAGCGGGAGCACGCGCCAGGCCAGCGTCCGCGTCGCGCGGTAAAGCGCCGCGGCGCGGTAGCCGCCGTGGATGGCGAGCACCGTCATCAGACAGCTCATCGAGAGCGATGGAAGAGCTTCTGTTGCCAGAAAGACGCCGATTTTTTCGGCGTCTTTGGCTACGGCGAGTTTGGCGGTGCTCATGCCCGCAAACCCGATGCTCAGTGTGATCAGCACAACCCACACCGCAGGTCTTTTGCTGTAGAGGAGCGATGTGTTGATCGCGCCGCCCCTGATCATCTCCTGAGCCAGCACCGCCGGAACGATGTCCAGCGCGTTGAGCGTGATACCGAGCGGCGAGAGATCATACGGCGACTTGCCCACCGCCGCGAGCGCAAAACCGAGGGCATACTCGACGGCGATGATGAGCAGCGCGCACGAGAGAGCGAGCGACTGCACCCGCGTTTGGTGCGAAAGCCGATCCGCGCCGTGCGTTTCGGGAACCGCGAAAGCCATCAGCGCGGCGAGTGCGATCCACAGGCACGTCGTGAGCTTGATCGGCCCGAACGACGGGAGCGTCAGCCACGGCAAACGGGGAATCGCCAATCCCGCCAGCATCAGCACGAAAAGCGCGGCGGACAGGGCCATCCGCCTGCGTCCATCCATCAAGCTCACTCCTTCACCAAATCGGTGGCGGCGGAAGGGCGGGCGGCAAACCATCCGAAAAGCGCGGCGCGGCGTCCGGCAACGCGTCAGGCCTGATCGGTCCACCCTGATCCGGGAGCGGCGCGGCATCAGCCGGCGCAAGCGGGCCAAGATCCTCCTCCGGAAGCAGCACAATCAGCTTGACCTCCCGCGCAAACTCGACGCTCACATTCGTGTCCACGCGGTCGACCCAGTAACCGAAAGCGGTCGAGCACATCAGCGCTGCGGCGAAAAGCGCGAGCGCGGCCATGAGCATCCTCAGTTTCAAAAGGCATCACATCCCCTGTGATTGTCTGTTTTGATCGACGTAAGCGGTCAACTCGAACGCGTACCGCGCGCTCAGAACAGCGGACAGCTCGCCTGATGTGCCATCTTCGGAAACGGGCATGCCCAACAGCGCTTCCTCCGGCAGACCTTCGGCAGGTATCACGGGAACCGGAGCGTTCCCAACCTTCGACGCGCTATCGGGCGTGAGCTGAAGCGACGTCGTGAGCACAATGCCCGTGCCCAGGCGCTCAGCCGTTCGCGTGGCCACGCATTCAAGCGGGGTGACCCACCCGCGCAGCTCGGGCGGCACGGGCAGGATGTGACCTCCGACACACAGCTTCGGCTCGCCAGGAACCAGCGTGACGCGCTCAGGCTGTGCGGGCGGTAATCCTTGCGGAGGGATCAGCGCGGCAAACGAACTCTCCGCACCCGGCACAAGCGTGATCTCCAACTCCAAACGGGTGCCTTCCTGCGCCAGTTTGCTCAGATCGAACGCGGCATCGACCGTGACGCGCGCGCGTTTTCCGCTCCCGTCCGTTTGGCAGGTCATGCCGCCAGACGCCGCCGAGCGCGCGTCCGCACCGTCGCCGGACACAAGGCGCAGCGCACACGGCTGCGTGGCGGAGAACTCGGCATCGATCGCTCCTGTGCTAACCGACGCGAACGCCAGCGTGCGATCCGTCCAGCGGGCATAGCTGACGCCCGTGAGCGATACGCAGAGTGCCGCGGCGATGAGGAGGGCGCGAAGGCCGGCCAAAGGGGTTCTCCTTTTCAACATGGTCAGTTCCACCCCTGCGCGCCGCCCTCGCTCTTGCTGGCCATGAGCGCGGCAGCCATACGGCTCTCAAGTTGCAGTTTGCCAAGAATGCTGGCGATGTGCTTTTTCACCGTGCCCTCCGCAATGAAAAGCGTCTGACTGATTTTTACGTTTCCGCAGCCTTTCCCCAAGAGCGTGAAGACTTCCTTTTCCCGCGCGGTGAGCGTGCCAATCGCTTTATCCATGTCTGAATGCTGCTCATGGTTGTCCATCAGCGCGGCGGAATAAAACTTGCCCCCGCGCTCCACAACCCTGATCCCGCAAACAATCTCATCCAAAAAAGCATCCTTGAGCACATAGGCGTCCACGCCAAGCTCGCGCGCTTTGTCAAAGTCCGACGGCAGAGATGACGATGTGATGATAAACGCCTTGACATCTTTGTTACCCTCCTTCATCCATTCGATGAAGGTAAAGCCGCTTTCCCTGCCGAGTTTGAGGTCGACAAACGCCATATCGATCGGTTCATGGCCCATGAGCGTGACCGCCTCGTCCACCGTTCCCGCCTCGACGATTTTCTCCTCTGTCCGGCACATCTGGATCACGCTTGACAACCCCTGTCTTGCCAACGGATGATCATCCAAGATCAGCATCATGGTACTCCCACCTTTCATCCCAAGCGCGGCAAAGAACACGTGACCGCAGTACCTTCTGTTTCGTTGGAGTTGATGACCACCCGACCGTTGAGCAGGCTCATCATGCGGTACATGTTGCGGATGCCGTCCCCCGACGGGGATACAGGAATTTCAGAAAAGCCGCTGCCGTTGTCCACGATCTCGGCGGTGACCGTGCGTTCGTCAAGGGAGAGAGTCACGGCGATGCGCGTCGCCCTGCCATGCCTGACGGCGTTGTTGACCGCCTCGCAGATCACGCGGTATAACGTCGTTTTCTGATTGACGGTCAAACACGTGGCCTCGCCGTCAATGGCGACGTCAATGGTGACGCCGTTGATTCGCTCAATCTCACCGAGATACCCGCTGAGCTTGTTAATAAAAACATCCCGATTGTTCACGCTCCACCGAAAGCCGTAGATCGTCTCGCGCAGTTCCCTCATGGTCGACTCCACCGTCTCGCCCAGCTGACGCAGCCGCCTGGACAGCTCCTCCATCGACATCGCGTCCAGCTGCGTTGTGAGCGTGCGGAGTCCGCACGCCACGGCGAACATCTTTTGTATCACCGTATCATGTATTTCGCAGGCGATGCGGTTTTGCTCCTCGCTGATGATGTACGCCTCCACCACTTCCTGAAAATCCAGTTCCCGGAGCACCGCGCGGATCAGGTTCATGTAAAACAGCTCCTGCGCCATCTCTACTTCTGTGCGCTCTTCATCTGCGGCGATGTAGAGCACGCCCAGAAGCTGCCCGTTGAACGCGATGCGGTAAACGCTGTACTGCGTGTCCTCCAGAGCGCAGGCGCGCGTCCCCTCTTCATCTCTTGCCAGCTCGCCTGCGAGCGCGCGAAGCTGCGCTTCGTGGCCGCGGCTCAGGCCTTGCGCTCCTGAACTGACCACTTCCCGCGCCGCGTTGAGGCGCACGAGCTCGCACCCTTTGCGCGCGATTGTTCGGCTGAGCAGCCCCGCGAGCGCGTCCATCACCTTTCCGGGGTCCGTGATGCCAAAGAGGTTGAACGTGTCATACAGCTCCATGATGTGGTGGAGCGCTTGCTCCTTACGCGCAGTTTCGCCAATCAGGCGGTGGTTGAGCTGCTCCTGTTCCTTTCGCGCGGCGGCGAGACGGTTTGCGTAAGCGCAAAAGACATAAAAACCGCTCGCGACCATTAAAAATCCAATGCCAATGCTGATGTCCGCCGAGTACGCACGAAGCTCGTGCGGTAGCGGCGAAAAGCGTCCCGCAAGCGCGCAGCAGAAGCACCAGAGTACCGCGGCGAACGCCAACCCCCTGAACCGCTCCCATGACATCACAACGGTGAGCAGGCTGACGAAATACCACAGGTACGCGCTTCTGAACCCACCCGTCAGGATGATGAAAATGCCGCATGTGAACACCTCGAACGCCGTGACCGCGATGGAACCGGCGCTACGCTCCGAGAGATCCGAGCGCTTGAAGATCACAACGCCCACAACGCTTGCCGCCGCCATCCCAACGGCCACGAGGATGCGCCCAGCGGTGATCCCGGAAGCTGAAAAACCAAGATAGACGACCGTTGAGAGTGCCAGGGACACCATGCGAAAAACGATGCACACATCCGCAAAATTGGCCATGATCGATGGCATCTTCGCTGTCATCTTCAGCACGTCCTTTTCTGGCTCTCCACCTCTCGGGTGATCACAGTGTACATGCATTTGCGGTTTTTCGACAGTGGATTGGCAGGTGTATTGTCAGGTTCAATCCTCACGCGCAAGGGTGTTAAGCTTCCACACACCCCGACCCACACCCGGTGCGCGGCGGGTGTATTCGCTATCGCATAAGCGCGCGGACAGAAAACAGCTCCGGCGCGACGAATGAAATCGTCATGCCGGAGCCGTGTTCGCGCATCGCCAATCTCCCGATCACCCGCCGGAACCGGTGTTCTGCGCTTCCGTTTGACCGAGCGCTGCCGCAAGCTCGCCGCGGCCATGGATGCCGAGTTTTTGAAAAATCACGACAAACGAACGCTTCACCGTGCTCTGAGCGAGATAAAGCTCTTTGGCGATCTCTCGGTTGGCCTTGCCCTGGCAAGCGAGCTCGATCAGCTGCATCTCCCGCTTGTTGAGCGCGGGTTTGGGCTTGGCCGTCGCGCCCGCACGGAGCGCGCTCACGCCTTGCCTCCAAACGTCATGGATCGCGGAAATTCGCGCGATGGCGCGCGCGTAAGGCACCGCGTCCTCGAACGTCTTCAGCAAGGGCGAAATGTGCGTGAAGTATTCCACAAAGGGCATGTACAGCCTGTCTGCGAACGCAAGATCCATCGCGTCGCGCAGGTATGCCTCCGCTTGCCCCACGCGGCCAAGTCGGTGTTGCGAGGCCGCGATGCAAATATCGGCGTAAATGATGAAAATGACGTGACGGTTGAACGTATGCTCCTGCATAAGCGCCATATACACGCCCGAAATGCGCGCGGGGTCACCCTGCAAAAGCTGTATTCCGCCGTAAATCATGTAGTACAGAGGGTACGCGAACACAAAAAGGTGATCCCTGCATCCATCGCCGCGCGTGATCCACGCGGGCACACTTTCAGTCTCCCCCATCATCAGGCCGAAGTACGACTCGGCCAGATCGGCCACCCTCACGCTCACCCGCTCGTCATACTCATTTGGGCGGCTCAGCCTGTGAATCTCATCGAGATGGGTTCTCGCCTCGACGTAATCGCCTTCCAGCATCGCAAGCCGCGTGAGCAGGAACTTCACCGCGATCAGCGTACTTTGATCCCTTTGACGCCGTGAGTTTTCCTCCGCCGAGTACACCAGTATGCGCGCGGCGTCGAAGTCTCCGGCGTTGAAGCTCGCTTCGGCCTCGGCAAGATACAGCAGGTTCTGCCCTTCCCTTGATACCTGCATGAGCACGCCGCACATGTCCTTGAGCCCCGCAAGCTCATTTCTCAGCTCCCCGCTTTTACTGTGATACATGAGCAGAACGGAGAGTGCGCCCATCGCGCTTGGCGGCATGATCAGCTTGGACGCGTCGAGCGAGGCGTCCACGAGGTCGAGCATGCGCCTCAAACGTCGGGTCATGGTATCGATGTCATTAAACGCTTCGAGCGCGCGAAAAAACGCGAGAATTCCGCGTATGACGGCCGATTCCGGATCATTCTTAAGCATGGGCACAAGGCTGAGCTTGATCATGCCTTCCAAGACGTGGAGCGCGTCCAAATCGTCGGCGAGAAACACGCTCAGCGACATGGCGATCATGGACCGCATGCACACGTTGTCCGCGGCATGGGGAACCGACCTGAATATTTCCTGAACAAATCCCCACGACGCCGTGCAATAGCTGACGCCGCGATCCTCGCCGATCTCCGCGGCGAGCAACGTGAAATCCTCAAACGCGGGGCAAAACTCAAACGCTCCAAGGTAGTCCTTCGCTTGCCTGAACCACTCCCTGCACCGCCAGAGGATGGCGGCCGTCTCCTCATCGGGGAGCCGCTCAAACACGCGCATCAGGTATCTTCGCACGATGGGATGCAGCCTGAACGTGCGCGTGTGCTCGTTGTACATCAGGAAAGAGTTCTTTGTGCGCAGCTCCGTGATGCGCTCGTGCGTATCGCCGCGATCCCAGAGAAAGTCGGCCTGCGCGAATGAAAACTCGCGAAGCGGCGCGATGGCAAGCATGAACTCCCTGGTCGGCTCCGAAACCGCGGAATACACCTCGTGATCCACGAGCACATTCAGGCTCGCCGGAGACACCAGCACCGGCTCCTCCAAGTATCTCTGAAGGAAAAGCCGCAGCGCGCCCATCCAGCCTTCGGTCGCCTGTTCGAGCTCCTCGGCGTCTCCCCGCGTGATGGCCGCGCCATACCCGGCGAACATGGCGATAATGTCGTCTGTGTTCAGCGCCAAGGATTCCTTGCCGATGACCGCGACACAGGATTTAATGCGCAGCGCCTCCGTGCTCACAGGGTAAGCGTCGCGGGAAATCAGAATGATGTGGAGGTTCCTGATGTCCGCCTGCGCGATCGTCTGAAGCACAAAGTGACTCTCTGGCGTGACGACTTTGTGGAAGTCGTCCACAACCACGACCAGCGGGGGATCAAAGGCGACCGCGCGCATCATGTTGACCGCCCGCAACACATCGGACTCGTCAAAGGGGATGTTCAGCTCGCTGAGCTTATGCGCGACCTCCGAAAGTGCGGGGCACTGTTCCTCAACGGCGGCGCTCACCCTTTGCCACAGGCGAATGTCACGCTCAATTCTCAGCGGCACCCAAACGATCTGCGCGCCAAGTGACTTTGTGAACTCGTCAACCGCCGGCGTCTTGCCGTACCCCACCGGCGCTTCTACAATGACCATGGGCGGGAGCACCAGAGGGGCTTGACTGTTCCTCATCAACGCGCGCCCGATGACCGTTTTTGAAACTTCTGACGGAAACATGCGAACACCCCGCGATCTCATCAAGCTCACTGGTAATTACGCTTCATTATAACATATTCTTGCGCAAACAGCCGTTACCTTGGTGAACATTTCGGTGGGGTCTTGTCATCAGTCCATGCAACCCCCGGTCAAAACTGCGGATCAAACGATGCGGAACGCGTCTCCGCACCGAAGGCTGCGAAGGCGCGTTCCACCATAAGGGCCTATAAGCTGCCGCCAAAGTCGGCGCTGAACCTGCGGGCAAGCTCTTCCTGCCACCCGCCAACCGCTTCGAGGCGGCCCAAGAAAAACCGGAGCACATCGGGTTCCTCCACAAACTGCAGGCCGCCGATGATGTCTCTTTGCGCAAACAGCCACGCGATGCGGTCCACCGCGTACTCGATCTGAGAGAGGGAGAAAACCCGCCTCGGAAGCGCGAGCCGCACAAGCTCCATATTCGCCAGGGGTTCAACGCCGTTTTCATCCCGGGATTCGGAGAGCGTTCCGCGCTCCATGCCGCGTATACCGCCCGCGATGTAAATCGCCGCCGCGAGCGCGCCTGCCGGGTATGCGCGCTGCGGCACGTGCGGCAGGAACCGCGACGCGTCCACGTGACACCCGAGCCCGCCCGGAGGTGTGATCACGGGCACGCCGCTCTCCATCAGCCTTTTGGCCATGTAGGCGATGAATTGCGGCCCTTGATTGATCATGTCCTCGTCCATCGTTTCCTCAAGGCCGACCGCGAGCGCCTCCATTTCGCGCACCGACATGCCGCCGTAGGTCAGGAAACCCTCGAACAGCGGCACAAGCGCGCGGATCTTCTCCGCGATGCCCGCATCGCCTGTCACAATGCCGCCGCCGCGCGCGCATCCCAGCTTGCGCGCGGAGAAGTAGATGATGTCGGCGGTCGCCGCGACTTCACGGGTGATCTCGCGGACGCTCATCCCCTCGCACGCGGGCTCTCGCACCTTGATGAAGTGCAGGTTGTCCGCAAGCAGGCTCGCGTCAAGCACAACGGGGATTCCCGCCGACGCGCACACCGCGTGCACATCGCGCATGTTCTTAAGCGAGATCGGCTGTCCGCCGATCAGGTTGGTGCCCGCTTCCAGCCGGACAAAGGGGATGTTCGCGCCCTCTTTGGCGATGACCGCGCTGAGGAGGGCGATGTCCATGTTGCCCTTGAACGGGCACTCGCTCTCGATTTGAAGTCCCTCCGTACCCAGCAGCTCCACAACCCGCCCGCCGCAGCGCTCGATGTGCGCTTTGGTCGTCGTGAAGTGGTAGTTCATGGGCACGACGCTGCCCGGGCGCACAAGCACTTGCGCGAGCAGATGCTCGCACGCGCGCCCCTGATGCGCGGGCAGGAAGAACGGTTTGCCGAATATATCGCGGAGCTTCTCGCTCAGACGGTCAAAGGAGGTCGACCCCGCGTAGCTGTCGTCCGCGCGCATCATCGCGGCGGTCTGAAGGTCACTCATGGCGTTGACGCCGCTGTCGGTGAGCATGTCGAGGAAAACATCGGCGTTGCTGAGAAGGAACGTGTTGTTCCCCGCGCACTTGATGGCGCGAAGCCTTTCCTCGACCGGAAGGAGCGTGAGCTTCTGCACCACGCGCGTCTTGTGCATCTCAAGCGGTACAGATGGGTTCGAAAAAAAACGTATGGCTGACATGGCCGATCCTCATTTCATCTTTCACTTGTAAAATGGAAAGACAAAAGCGCACCAGCCGCCGCAATACGCGGGGGCCCGTGCGCCAAACCGGCATCAATATCGCATCAGCGTTGTGAAAACCTGCATGTTCCATTCTCCCATACTGCAAATCTGCTAAAGTGAGCGAACGCCGCCCTTCCATTCTACGTTTTCAAGTATAACGCGCTCCAAGCTTTTGTCAAGACCGCGCAGGGAGAAAATCGATAGAACCGATATCGGCATTGCCGCCCCGCAGCCGCGCATGCTATCATCAGGTCACAGCGAGCGCTCGCATGTAGAAACGAGGCGGTTTGGCATGGATACGAGCAACAGGTGTCTGGCCGACTGGGCCATACGCAAAATCGAGCTGGATTTTAAGGACGATGTGTGCCTTCTTCTGGAGCACAAAACACTCAAGCTGGCACAGGATCAGAGCGAAACGAGCTTCAGTTTTTACATCCCCGCGACGAACCGGGCGAACGGGCTGGGGCGCACCTTCATCATCGGCGGCATCGGGTACGACCTGTTCCCCATGTCATGGGAGCGCGTCGAGCGCATGTCCGACGTCAAGGAATACAACACGACATGCCTTGCGGACTCCGTGATCCTTTACGCGAGAAGCGAGGCGGACCGGAGTCGCTTCCTGAGTCTCCAGGCGAGACTGCGCGCCAACCTTCAAAATCCGAAGGTCATGCTTGACCGGGCGGAAGCATGGGTCTCCACGGCGACCGAGGTATTCCACGAAATGCTTTTTGCGGAAAAGCCGCATCAAGTGCGCGTACTAGCGGGGATCATCTGCGACCTTACGTCCCTGTCTGTCGCGTTTGTCAACCAGCGCTACTTCAAACACGGCCAAACGAACCAGATCGCCGAGCTCAGCGCCATGCCCGATGTACCCGACGGTTTCACAGGGCTGTATAAGCGCATTGTTTTGGCCCCGGCCGCGAATGAGCAAAAGATGCTGTGCGGCGAACTCATCTCGCTGGCCAAGGCGTTTGTCGCCGCACACGCTGGGGCGGCACCCGCGAAAACAACCGCGCCGGACTTTACTGAACTGGCAAGCTGGTATCAGGAAATGATCTACACATGGCGGAGGGTTTACCATTGGTGCGATATGGCCGAGTCGATCAACGCCTACATCTGGTGCTGTTATCTACAGCGCGAGGTTGACCGGGTCAGCGAGGAGTTCGGCATCGCCGACACCGATATGCTTAGCGCGTACGATCCCATTAACCTCATCTCATTCCGCGCGCGGGCGGCGACGGTCGAGGATAGAATCGTCGCGGCCATCACCGCGCACGGCGCAACGATTGATGCATATCCCTCGATCGAGGAATTTTTAAGAAAGAACATTTAAGGCAGCACTCCCATGTACGTGCTGCCTCAGCGCCGGAGGAGGATCCGTGAAATACAAAAGGGCGTCCGACGTGCTGCCCGAGGATTTGCTCAAGGAAGTACAAAAGTACGCCGCCGGCGAAACGCTGTACTTCCCCAAGGACAGCCAGCGCCAAAAATGGGGCGAAGGCTCCGGGGCAAGACAGTACTTCACGACGCGAAACGAAGAGATCGTTCAAAAATACCAGCAAAAAGCATCTATTGAAAGGCTTGCGGAAGAATACTGCCTTTCAGTTGAGACGATTCGCAAGATCGTGTTTAGGTAGATTTTGATTGAGGAAGCGTTCGGCCAGCGCACACGCCGCCGGTCCGAACGTTTCTTTCGCCTTGGCGTACCTTCCAAAGAAGAACCGCGGGGATGTTCATTTTCATCTTGGGACGTGCTATAATGAGCGGACACCTCATGTAAACCAAACGCCAAGGAGGAAAGCGCAATGGAATACTCTCACGAAGTGGAGGAAATGATCTGCGTAGCCAAAGGCCCGAAACACGGGCCTGCGCCCATCCCCGAAGAGGGAAAATGGGTCATGGCCAAGGAGATCAAGGACATATCGGGCTTGACACACGGGGTCGGCTGGTGCGCGCCGCAGCAGGGCGCGTGCAAACTCACGCTCAACGTCAAGGACGGCATCATCGAGGAAGCGCTCATCGAGACGATCGGCTGCTCGGGGATGACGCACTCCGCGGCCATGGCCGCAGAGGTTCTTGGCGGCAAGACCGTGCTGGAAGCGCTCAATACGGATCTGGTGTGCGACGCGATCAACACCGCGATGCGCGAGCTGTTTTTACAGATCGCATACGGCCGCACACAGTCGGCGTTCTCCGAGGGCGGGCTGCCGGTCGGCGCGGGGCTTGAAGACCTGGGCAAGGGCCTGCGCTCGCAGGTGGGCACGATGTACGGCACAAAGGCCAAGGGCGTTCGCTTCCTGGAGATGGCCGAAGGCTACGTCATCTCGATGGGTCTTGACGAAAACGGCGAGGTCATCGGGTACAAGTTTGTGCACGTGGGCAAAATGATGGAACAGATCGCCAAGGGCGTGGATCCCAAGACCGCGTACGAAAAAAATGTGGGCAGCTATGGTCGCTACGATGAGGCGCCGACCAAAATTGACCCGCGCCATAAGTAAAGGAGGGACGAGCGATGGCCAAATTTGAAGGATACGACCGCCGCATCGCAAAGATCGAAAAATGCTTGAGCGAGAACGGCATTGCCTCTCTGGACGCAGCCCAAGAGCTCTGCCTTTCCAAGGGCGTGGACGTCGAGGGCATTGTCAAGGGCATTCAGCCCATCGCGTTTGACAACGCGGTGTGGGCGTACACGCTGGGCGCGGCGCTCGCGCTGAAAAAAGGCGCAAAGAAAGCCGCCGAAGCGGCGGAGATCATCGGGCATGGCCTGCAGGCATTCTGCATCCCCGGCTCTGTTGCCGACCAGCGCGACGTGGGCCTTGGCCACGGCAATCTCGCGGCGATGCTGCTGCGTGAAGAGACCGAGTGCTTTTGCTTCCTGGCGGGCCACGAGTCCTTCGCGGCCGCCGAAGGCGCGATCGGCATCGCTCGCACGGCCAACCAGGTGCGAAAGATCCCCCTCCGCGTCATCCTGAACGGTCTCGGCAAGGATGCGGCGTACATCATCTCCCGCATCAACGGCTTTACGAGCGTTGAGACGCAGTACAATTACGCGACTGGCGAGCTCAGCGTCGTCAAAGAGATCGCTTTCTCCAAAGGCGACAAGGCCAAGGTGCGCGTGTACGGCTGCGACGACGTCTCAGAAGGCGTCGCGGTCATGCGCTTTGAAAAGGTGGACGTGTCCATCACGGGCAACTCCACCAATCCCACGCGCTTTCAGCACCCGGTTGCGGGCACGTACAAAAAATGGGCGAACGAGAATGGCAAGCGTTTCTTCTCGGTCGCTTCCGGCGGCGGCACGGGTCGCACGCTCCATCCGGACAACATGGCCGCCGGCCCCGCGTCTTACGGCATGACCGACACCATGGGCCGCATGCACTCCGACGCGCAGTTTGCGGGCTCCTCATCCGTTCCGGCGCACGTTGAAATGATGGGCCTGATCGGCATGGGCAACAACCCCATGGTGGGCGCGAGCGTCGCCATTGCGGTGGCGATTGAGCAATCCCAGCGATAAAGCGCGTTCTTGTGAGCGCCGGACACGCAAAACACGTGTCCGGCGCTCACCGCATTGCCATATTGAAGCCGATATTGGTATGCATTTTGCCGTATGAACAGCACGAACACCTCCACACATCGCATTTATTAAGGATTTTATTCAAAACAGTGCACTTTTTTTGTATAGGTTTGGCGACTAGCCTTCTTTTTCAAGTTGTTCTATAATCAAACCACATGAGGCCGGAGTAGGCCGAGACCCAGTTACCCAAAAACGAGGAGGAATGGATATGGCAAGCGTATCCCTGAAACACGTATTTAAGGTGTACACGGGCAACGTTACCGCTGTCAGCGACTTCTGCCTTGACATTGAGGACAAGGAGTTCATCGTTCTGGTCGGACCTTCCGGATGCGGTAAGTCCACGACCCTGCGCATGGTGGCGGGACTTGAAGAGATTTCCGACGGCGAGCTCTACATCGGTGACAAGCTGGTCAACGACGTGGCCCCCAAGGACCGCGACATCGCGATGGTGTTCCAGAACTACGCGCTTTATCCGCACATGACGGTTTATGACAACATGGCGTTCGGCCTCAAACTGCGCAAGATGCCCCGCGCCGAGATCGACAAGCGCGTCAAAGAAGCCGCCGGCATCCTGGATATCGAGCACCTGCTCGCCCGCAAGCCCAAGGCGCTCTCCGGCGGTCAGCGTCAGCGCGTCGCGCTTGGCCGCGCGATCGTCCGCGAACCCCGCGTCTTCCTGATGGACGAACCGCTGTCCAACTTGGACGCCAAGCTCCGCGTGGCGATGCGCACCGAGATTACCAAGCTGCATCACAAGCTGCAAACCACGTTCATTTATGTTACGCACGATCAGACGGAAGCCATGACGATGGGTACCCGCATCGTGGTCATGAAGGACGGCTTCATTCAGCAGGTCGACACACCCCAGAGCCTGTACGATTTCCCGGTCAACCTCTTCGTCGCCGGATTCATCGGCAGCCCGCAGATGAACTTCTTCCAGGTCAAGCTTTCCAAGGAAGGCGACAGCGTCTACGCCTCCTTCGGCGAGAACAAGATCAAGATCCCCGAGGGCAAGGTCAAGAAGTTCAAGAGCACGGACGTCATCGGCAAGGAAGTCATGATGGGCATTCGTCCCGAGAACCTGCATGACGAGGAAGTCTTCCTGCAGAATTCTCCGGATTCCATCATCAGCGTCGATGTCGAAGTCGTTGAGCTCATGGGCTCTGAGACGTACCTGTACCTCAAGACCTCGGGCAAGGAAGGCAACATCATCGCCCGCGTCGACCCGCGCTCCGTGGCCCGCACCGGTGACCACATCAAGATCGCCATCGACGCCAACCGCCTGCACTTTTTCGAGAAAGAGACCGAGGCCACACTGCTCGACCGCTGATCCTAAAAAAGCGACGCCCGGCTTTTGCCGGGCGTTTTTGTTTGCCGCGCAAGCCAAGCGGCAATCCCGCGGCGCAAATCTTTATGCAAATCGACGGTTCCGCCGTCATCCGCATGCCTGTCGCGGTGATTCAAGACAGTTTTCGTGCTGATTTCACGCGCATCTTTCAGGTCACCGGCGGAAACGCGAAGCGCGGCCAAAGCGCTTTCGAATACGCGCCTTTCGGGCTTGCGGCAGCGCACGCCCGCGCGCGTGATCTTCCTGGACAATTATATGTTCATTCCGTGCACCTCAATGATTCGCCTGTCCCAGTCAAGGACATCGCTTGAAGGCGGAGCGAGAACGAATCCCCCCAATACTCGGCATACGGGCATAATCTATGCAATCTGCTTAAGAACTATTGTTTGCTCTCGGCCAACACGGCAATTTTTAGGCAAAACAGGCAATTTGAGCGGGATAGGCTTGTAAGGAATCGTAAATAAAAGTACAATAGTCCGCGGAGGGGTTTTGATGAGTGAAAGACCGCGCGCGGACAACATCACGCTTGACCAGTTTGAGACCACCATGCTCCGCTCACAGCTTGACATCGAGGTGCTCGACGCAAACGGTGTGCGCCTTTTGTCACGCACGCTCAAGGGCGAAACCGATCGGAGCTTTGAAAAGCTGGCTTGGAGCGAAGGCGTAGAGGCCATATCGCACTCGGGCTGCGCCTATCTTCGCTGCGAGATACCGCCCGTTTTCGCGCTGTGCATGCCTCTGCCGCGGGGAGGCGGCATACCCGGCGAGTTATTCCTGAGCGCAGCGCTGCTTGAGTCTCTCGCGGCATCGAACACGAACCGCTTCACGGCCACAGACATGTATAAAGCCGCGTTCAACCGCCAGCTTGACGCCATGTCCCTCGAGTCGCACGCGCGCGAGTTCGGCATCGCGGCGGACGCCGAGCGTTGCGTGGTTCTGTTTTACACGGTGGACGGGCACGCGGACGTTGTCGAACGCATGCTGCTCACTCTCTTCCCCGAAACGACCGGGGACGCGGTCGTGGTGCTCGATGCGCACAGCGTGGCGCTGGTCAAAGTGCTGGACGACATGGTCAAGCTCGAGGAGTTCGACCAGCTCGCCAAGGCCATTGAGGACTCCGTGCTTACGGAGGTGGGTGTGACGCTCCTGGTCGGCATCGGCGAGCCGAGCAAGAGTCTTTCGGTCATCCACGAATCCCTCGCGGAAGCGCGCGATGCCATCCTGATCGGGCGCACGTTCCGTCCGCACGAGCGGGTGTTTAACTACCGCTCGCTCCTGCTGGAGCGCCTGCTCTCGGAAATTGAGCCTTCGGCGGCCGCGAAGTATCACTCCGCGCTTTTTACCAAGAAGCACCAGCGGCTGTTCAGCGAGGACATGCTCAACACCATCGACATGTTTTTCGCGTGCAACCTCAACCTGTCCGAGGCCGCGCGCCAGCTCTATATCCACCGCAATACGCTGGTGTACAGGCTGGACAAATTCCAGCGCGCGGTCGGCCTTGATCTTCGCACGTTCGAGGACGCGGTGACGTTCCGCGTGCTCATGATGCTTCGGCGCATCGGAGAGATTCACCCCGCGCAGGTGACCCATGAATGATGTGTACGCGCGCTCACTCAAAGCTCACGAACAGTGGGCGGGCAAGCTTGAAATCACCCCGCGCGCGGACGCGTCCAGCGCGGAAGCGCTCACGCTGTGCTACACGCCCGGCGTGGCCGAGCCTTGCCGTGCGATCCACGCCGACAAGGAGCAAGTCTACCGCCTGACGCGCAAGTGGAACACGGTCGCGGTCGTGACCGATGGAAGCGCGGTGCTCGGGCTGGGCAACATCGGCCCGGAGGCCGGCCTTCCCGTGATGGAGGGCAAGGCCGTGCTCTTTAAGCAGTTCGGGGGCGTGGACGCCGTTCCGATCTGCCTGTCGTCTCAAAACACGGACGACATCGTGCGCGCGGTCGAGCTGATCGCGCCCTCCTTTGGCGGCATCAACCTCGAGGACATCGCCGCGCCGCGGTGCTTTGAGGTCGAGGCGCGCCTGCGGGCTTCGCTTGACATCCCGGTGTTTCACGACGACCAGCACGGCACCGCTGTCGTTGTGCTCGCAGCGCTCAAAGGCGCGCTCAAAATTGCCGGTAAAACGCTTGAGACCGCGAAAATCGTCATCAACGGCGCGGGCGCGGCGGGATGCGCGATCGCGGGATTGCTGACGCACGCGGGCGCGCGGGACATCGTGCTCGTCGACCGCCACGGCGTCATCTCCCCTGCCGATGAGCACATGGGCGACATCCAGCGCGCGCTCGCCGCGTCGACTAATCCGAGACGCGTGGCCGGATCGCTCGCGGACGCGCTCTCGGGTGCGGACGCGTTCATCGGCGTTTCTGCGCCCGGCGCTCTCCCCCCTGAACTCATCCCCGCCATGGCCAAGGACGCGATCATTTTCGCCATGGCCAACCCCACGCCCGAAATCATGCCGGACGCCGCGCTTGCGGCAGGCGCGCGCATCGTTGGCACGGGCCGCTCCGATTTTCACAATCAAATCAACAACGTGCTGTGCTTTCCCGGCCTCTTTCGCGGTGTTCTCGACGCGCGCGCCCGCTCGGTTGAGCCGTGCATGCTCATCGCCGCCGCAGACGCGCTGTGCGGCTTGGTGGGCGACCGCCTGAGCGAGGCCTTCCTTTTGCCGCGCGCGTTTGATCCGGGCGTGGGTGATGCCGTCGCGGCCGCCGTGCGGCGCGCGGCCCGCGAAGCCGGTCTTGCCGGAGCGGCGGAATAGCTGCGCGCGCCGCATCATACACTAAAGGGAAAACTGGAGGCATCGGCGGTTGATGAACAAAAAGATAATTCTGATAACACTCGCGTTTGTGCTCGTCACTGCGCTCACCGCGTTTGTATCGTCCTCCGCCACGGCACTGCTGTACAAGACCGGCAACGCGAACCAGGTCACGGTCAGCCGCACGGAATACGAAGCGCTGCAAAAATACAAACGTCTTGAGGAAGTCGCGAGCGTGATCCGCAGCGAGTTCGTCGAAGAAGTCGACGAACAGACCCTGCTGGACGGCGCTGCCAAGGGCATGGTGGCATCTCTTGGCGATATTTACGCGCTCTATTACACACCCGAGGAGCGAGCCGCGCTCAACCAGCGTTCGGAAGGCAAGTACGCGGGTGTTGGACTGCAGCTCACCGTTGACCCGGACGTCAACCTCATCACCGTGGCGCGCGTGTTCAAGAACGCGCCCGCCGAAAAGGCGGGCATCCTGCCCGGGGACCGCATCGTACGCGTGTTCGAAACCGACGTGCTCGGAAGCGATCTTGACAAAGCCGTCAAGCTCATGAAGGGCGAACCCGGCACGCCCGCGCATATCACGATCATGCGCGGCTCCGACGTGCGCGAGATCGACATCATGCGCGCGGAGATCACAATCAACCGCGTCGAACACCGCATGGTGACCAAGGACATCGGCCTTCTAGCCATCTATGAGTTCATGGGGGACGACGTGCGCGGCTTTCAGGAGGCCATCGCCGCGCTTAAGGCCGAGGGAGCGAAGGGCCTGATCATCGACGTGCGCAACAACCCCGGCGGTTATGTCACCGATGTCGTGGGCATCGCCGATCAACTCCTCCCCAAAGGCATCATCGTCTATTCCGAGGATCGTTTCGGCCACCGCGAGGAAGAGCTCTCCGACGATAAAATGCTGGGCATGCCGCTCGCAGTGCTGGTCAACAAGTACTCCGCCAGCGCGTCCGAAATCCTTGCGGGCTCTGTGCAGGATTACGGTGTGGGCACCATCATCGGCACGCAGACGTGGGGCAAAGGCGTCATGCAGACCGTGCACACTTTTCGCACAGACGGTGCGGGCATGCAGCTGACCACCGCTCATTACTACACCCCCAAAGGCCGCGACATCAACAAAATTGGCCTCACCCCCGACATCGTGGTCGATCTCCCCGAAAACGTCGTTAAAAATCCCACCCTCCTCACCGATGAAAACGACGCGCAGCTCCAGCAGGCCATCAAGACCGTGGCCGCGGAAATACGGTAGGGCACAAATGACAAAGCGATGGCTCTCAAAATCAAAGAGAACCATCGTTTTTTTCGTGTTTCCGGCATCCTCTACACTTTGCGCGCCTTCTCCCGCAGGAGGTAGAGTTTGTTGAGCGCGTCGATGGGCGTGAGCGCGTTGACGTCAAGCTCGCGGATTTCACCGACCAGCTCGTCGCGCTTGGCGCTAAACATGTCGGACTGCTGGGGTTTTGCCGTCTTGCGTTTTTCAAGAATGCTGTCGCCCACGCTCCTCCCGTCCCACTCCGCGGCTTCGAGCCGCGCCAGCACTTCGCGCGCGCGGGAGACGAGCTTGGGCGGAAGGCCCGCGATAGCGGCGACCTGAACGCCGAAGCTCTTGTCGGCGCTCCCCCGTTCGATGTGGTGGAGGAAAATCACGTCCTCCCCCGTTTCCTTGACGCGAACGGAGCAGTTGACCACGCCCGGAAGACGTCCTTCCAGCTGGGAAAGCTCGTGATAGTGCGTCGCGAACAGCGTCTTCGCGCCCAGCGTCTTGGGGGACGCGATGTGCTCGACAACCGCCCACGCGATCGACAGCCCGTCAAATGTCGCCGTCCCGCGCCCGACCTCGTCCAGAATGAGCAGGCTGCGCGGCGTCGCCTGCCGGAGAATTTCAGCCATCTCGGTCATCTCAACCATAAAAGTTGACTGTCCCGCGGCGAGATCGTCCTGCGCGCCGACACGCGTAAAAATCCGGTCGGTGAGCGGTATACTCGCGGACGCGGCGGGCACGAACGACCCGATGTGCGCCATGAGCACGATGAGCGCGACCTGGCGAAGGTAGGTGGATTTTCCGCCCATGTTGGGGCCTGTGAGAACGATCAGGCGCTCCTCGTCGGTCAGGCGCGCGTCGTTGGGCACAAAGTCGCGCATGCTCTCCGCGACGACGGGGTGGCGTCCTGCCGTGATGGCAAGCCCGCTGCCATCGTGTACCGCCGGGCGCGTGTAGCCGTACTGCGCGGCGGCGAGCGCGAGTGACAACAGCGCGTCCAGCTCGCCCACGGCGCGCGCGGTCTTTTGCAGGCGTTCCATCTCGCGTGCAAGGCCGTCCCTCAGTTCGGAAAACAAGCGAAACTCAAGACGCTCCGCCTTTTCCTGCGCGCCCAGGATTTTTTCCTCCATTTCACGCAGTTCCTGCGTGACGTAGCGTTCACCGTTCGCCACGGTCTGTTTCCTGATGTAGCGATAGGGCACCTGAGCGAGGTTGCTTTTCGTGACCTCGATGAAATACCCGAAGATGCGGTTGTAGCTGATCTTGAGGTTCTTGATGCCCGTGGCCGCGCGTTCGCTTTCCTCAAGCGAAGCCAGCCACGCTTTCCCGCTCTGCGAGGCGCTGCGCAGCTCGTCCAACTCTTTTGAAAACCCTTCGCGGATCAGCCCGCCTTCTTTGAGCGCGAGCGGCGGATCATCGGCAACGCACGCGACGATGCGCTCCTGAACGTCCTCAAGCGGGTCGATTTGGGCGAGCAAAGCCGATAACCGGCCTTCGGCCGCGAACGACAGCTCCTTTCGCACGCCGGGAAGCGCCGCGAGCGAGCGTCCAAGACCGATGGCGTCGCGCGCGTTAAACGTGCCGTAGGCAAGCCGCGTGCACAGCCGTTCGATGTCGAGCACGCCCGAAAGCGCGGAGGCGAGCGCTTCGGCTTCCATGTAGCGCGATGACAGCGCCTCCACCGCGTCAAGCCGCTCCTGAATGGGCCGTATCGCGCAGAGCGGACGGAGCACCCATTCCTTGAGCAGACGCCCGCCCATCGCGGTCTTTGTCTTATCGAGCACCGAGAGCAGCGTGCCCCTGCGCCCCCTACCCCACATGGACTGCGTCAGCTCCAGATTGCGCCGCGCGACCGCGTCCAGCAGCATGGTGCCGTCCATGCCCCACGGCAGAAGCTCGCGGAAGTGGGAGAGCGCGTTTTTCTGCGTCTGGCGCAGGTAATCCATGAGCGCCCCCGCCGCGCAAACCGCGATGGGTTGGCGCGAGAACGCCTTGACGCTCTCTTGGCTGACGCGCAGCGCGAGTTCCCCGCGCGCCGCGGCCTCCGCGAACGCCTCGTCCGGGCGGACGACCGGCCGAAGGTCCACAGCCTTCGCGTACGCCAGAACCGCATCCATCGCGGCGGCGCTGGACAAAAGCTCGCTTGGCGATATGCGCGAGAGCTCCTCAGGCACGCGCGCCGCGGGCCATTGCCCCGCCCACAGCCCGCCCGTGGACACGTCGGCGATGGCGATGCCCGCGCGGTTTTCCTCGACATGCACGCACGCCAAATAGTTGTGCGCCTTCTCCTCAAGCAGATCGGCCTCGATGACCGTGCCCCGCGAAATTACGCGCGTGACGCCGCGCTCAACAAGCCCTTTGGATTCCGCCGGATCGGTCATCTGCTCGCCGATGGCCACGCGGTATCCCTTTTCAAGCAGGCGCGCAACGTATTGGTCGACCGCGTGCCACGGCACGCCGCACATGGGCGCTTTATGCTCAAGCCCGCAGTCGCGCGCGGTGAGCGTGAGTTCAAGCTCGCGCGCGCAAGTCTGCGCGTCTTCAAAAAACATCTCGTAGAAGTCGCCCAGCCTGAAAAACAAAAGCGCGTCCGGGTTCTGCGCTTTCAGGTCGAGGTATTGCCGCATCATGGGCGAGAGAATGGCGTTCACCTCCAGCATGGTGAGGTACAAGCGAGGTTGTCAATCCACAAAACCTGAGCCGAGGTTGAGCAGCTCGTCTGTCCTGAGCATGCGCGCAAGGCCATCCCTGACCGCGAGCGGGTTGAGCGGCATGGTCATCGCGTCCGCAATGCTCACCCACTCCGAGCCGAGCATGTCCAGATCCTTTTCGGTGACCTCGCGGACCGGCTCTCCAGTCTGATGGCACACAAAAACAAAGAAAACTTTGTGCGCGTACTGCTCGTAGTGCGCGCGGAAGTCCGCGTTGACCGAGATCTCCTCATAGATGGCCGCGAGGCGGTCAACCGCGACCGCATATCCCGTCTCCTCCGCGCACTCGCGGCAAACCGCCTGCATCAGCGGCTCGTACTGATTCTGACCCCCGCCCGGGAGGTCGTAATACACCGCGCCGTTCGGCAGACCGTAGCACATTGCGCCCAGCGTGTTCATATTCTTGTTGACGAGCATCTGCCCGTCGCGAATGATGATCGCCTTGGCCGAATTCCTGATACCCAACGTCAGCACCTCAACGCGCACATTATCGGTCTAGTTGAGCTTGCCGCAGCCTCCGCACCCACCGCACGACTTGCCGAGGGATTCGCCGGAGAGAAAGTGGCCGATCACGCCGTTGACCTGCTCGATCAGGCGGTCGAACGCCGCCCGCGCGGCGCGGTACTCGGAGATCGACGCGTTGGCGTCCATCTCCATGCCGATGGCGCGCAGCTGCTCATGCTCGCCCTGGATGTCGCCCGAAGGCGCTTCGCTTTCGATCAGGTGTTGTATGCGTTCAATCTGGGCGGCAAACTGCCGCTTGAGTTCCCCCGCTTTTTCATCGCGATCCACGACCAGCTCGGTCTCCCGGAGCCGTTTGTACTCGCTTGAGACCGCGATTTCCATCGCGAGCTCGCGCGTTTTTTCGATCACACCCATGTTGTGTCCTCCTGAATTTCTCCAGCGAGCGTGCCGCGTTTCGCGGAAGTCACGCGCACCGGCGCGATGTGTCCAAACCACCGTGGATCAAAGGGCGCGTTGAGCGTCATGCCTCGCGCAGTGCGCCCGCACATGCCCTCGCCTTTAAGCGATTTTTCGACGAACAAGACGTGCTCAGTTTTGCCCACGCGCGACGCGAGCGCTGATTGCGTGTGTTTTTCCTGCGCCTTGATGAGCCGTTTGAGGCGATCTTTTTTGACCTCCTCGGGCACCTGATCCGGGAGCGTGGCCGCGAGCGTCCCCGTGCGCTGGCTATACGCGAACATGTACAACCCGTCGAAGCCGACCTCGTCCACCAGGCTTAGTGTGTCCTCAAAATCGCGTTCCGTCTCCCCGGGGAAACCCACGATGATGTCGCTCGTGATGCCAATGGCCGGATGCGCGCGCCGCGCGGCCGCGACCCGGGAAAGGTACTTCTCCGCGGTGTACCCGCGGTTCATCGCGGCGAGAACCGAATCGCTTCCCGACTGCACAGGGAGGTGAATGTGGGGCGCGATGGCGGGCGTTCCGGCCATGACGGCGAACAGCGCATCGCTTGCGTCCTTGGGGTGCGATGTCATAAATCGAACGCGCGGCGCGCCGAGCTCCGCGAGCCGCCTGAGCAGCTCAGGAAACCCGAGGCCGGCACCCGGACCGTAGCTGTTGACGTTCTGTCCAAGCGCTGTGATCTCAAGGACGCCTTCCTTGAGCATGGCGTCCGCGCGCGCGATGAGCGTTTCCGCCGGGATGGACCGCTCCCGTCCGCGCACATAGGGCACGATGCAGTAGGAGCAAAAGTTGTCACACCCGCGCATGATGGGCAGGAACGCGGCAAGCGGCGTTGTACGGCCCAATGGAAACTCGCCGTCGTCCCCATCCGCGCCGCAGTCCTCAGGCGTTGACAACCTGCGCTCGCCGCCCAGCACGTCAAGCAAAAGGCGCGGAAAATCACCCACGTTGTGCGTCCCCATGATCAAGTCGACAAAAGGCCAGCGCTTCATTAGTTTTTCGCCAAGGCCCGGCTGCTGAGGCATGCAGCCCACCACCGCGATCACGCGGCCCTTTTTCTCCGCTTTCCACGCCCGCAGCGCGCCAACATTGCCAAAGACGCGCCGTTCGGCGTTCTCGCGCACGCAGCATGTGACATACATGATGATATCGGCTTCCGAGCGCTCATCCGTCTCGCTCGCGCCCGCGGCGCGCAGCATGCCCCTGTAGCGCTCGGCATCCGAAACATTCATTTGACAGCCGTAGACACGGATCATCGCTTTCTTCCCGATAAGCGCGCGCGAAAGGTCGCTGAACACGCTTTGGTCATTCAAAGGCATACCACGCTCCAAAGGCAAACTCATTTGCTCATTTTAGCATGTCCTTCACGTTCATTCAATCCGCGAACCTTGCGTCTTTTCATTCATGACACTATAATGAGCCCGACACATCACATTCGCAAGGGCGGTTGACATGGGCAGACAGCAGCACCGCTGTCACGGCGACGCGGAAAGGTTCGGCGTGATGGCTGATTTTGTGTTTGAGCGCTTTGGCAAAAGCGTTCGCCACATCGCGGACGTCGCGGGCGGGCAGGGGCTCCTGGCGCAGCAGCTGATCAAGAAATACGGCTACGACGCAGAGGTCATCGACCCGCGGGGGTTCACCATCAAGGGCGTGTCCTCGCGCGCGGTCCCCTACACGCCCGACATGGCCGACTATTACGACCTCATCGTGGGCCTCCACCCCGACGAGGCCACGCGCGCGGTCGTTGAGTCCGTGCGGGCGCGGCCCGTGATCGTCGTGCCCTGCTGCAATTTCTGGGCGCCCGAAAAACTCGGGCGCGACGCGCTCGTCGACGCCATCTGCGCGTTCCTTCGAAGCGATGGCCGCCCGCACGAGAAAATCACGTTCGGCTTTGACGGGCCAAAGAACATCGGCGTTGTGGCTTATCCGAAGTAGCACTTCGGTTTATGCGTGAATCGCGAAAAACAAGATAATCGGCGCGCTGTCCTTGCATCTTGCCAAAGAAAGGCTTATAATGAACTGAATAGTTTACTATCATTTTCCACGTCATGTCGGGCGCCCATTATGTTGCAGGAGGACATCACATGCCTGCTGTCGCTGCTTCGCTTTTAGATTCTCTGCTTGAGTTTTGCCACCTGAATCACGTAACGGACCTGCACCTGTGCGCTGGAAGCCAGCCCCTGGTGCGCATCAATTCGCGTTTAGTGCCCGTGCCCAACTCGAGCATTGTCATGCCCCCGTTCACGCAGGACATCGTGGATACGCTGCTCGACGAAAAACGGCTCGCATCGCTTAACCTTCACCGCTCTTTGGATTTTTCATTCTCGCGCGCGGGCCTCGGGCGCTTCCGCTGCAACATCTACTCTCAGCGCGGCACGTGGGCCATCGCCATCCGCACGCTCCCGTTTGAGATACCGGCGCTTAAATCTCTGGGGCTTCCCGCTTGCATCGAGACATTTACAACCAAGCAAAAGGGACTCTTTCTGGCGACCGGCGCGACCGGCAGCGGCAAATCCACCACGCTCGCCTCCCTCATCGACATCATCAACACCAGCTATCCATATCACATCATCACCATTGAGGATCCGGTCGAGTATCTGCACAAGCACAAAAAGAGCCTGCTCACACAGCGCGAGATCGGCGAGGACGCGGAGTCCTTCGCCTCCGCTTTGCGCAGCGCGCTGCGCGAAGACCCCGACGTGATCATGGTGGGCGAGATGCGCGACCCGGAGACCATTTCCATCGCCCTGACCGCCGCCGAAACGGGGCACCTTGTTTTCTCAACGCTGCACACCGTAGGCGCGGCCAAGTCCATCGACCGCATCATCGACGTCTTCCCCGCCGGGCAGCACACACAAGTGCGCACACAGCTCGCCGCGGTGCTTGAGGGCGTCATCTCCCAGCAGCTCATCCCGCGCGCTGACAGCAAAGGCTTGTGCGTCGCGGCCGAGGTCATGGTCTCAACGCCCGCCATTCGCAACCTGATTCGTGAAGGCAAACACTATCAAATCAACTCCATCATGCAAACCGCGCAGGCACAGGGCATGCAGCTCCTCGAGGCCGACATCGCCAACCTTGTTAAAAGTGGCGTGATCACGATGGAAGAGGCCCTGCTGCGCTCGCAAGATATCCCGCTGCTGCAACAATTCCTTGCAAGGAGATGAGCCGGTTGCAAACAACCAGACGCCGCGCTAATGTTCGCGCACAGGTTCCGCCAAAGGAGCTCTCGATTTTCTGCCGCCAGCTCTCGCTCATTCTGGGGTCTGACATCACGCTCACCCAGGGGCTTGCGATGGTCACCGAGCAGACGGAGAACCGCATCCTCAAACAAGCGATCATCTACATTGCCGAGCAGATGGACCGTTCGGTTTCCTTTGGCGAGGCGTTCGCGGAAAACACGCTCGCGTTCCCGCCTTACCTTGTGAGCATGGTGCTCGTGGGCGAGCAGTCGGGCACGCTGGACGTGGTGTTCGGCCAAATGGCCGACTACTACGAAAAGGAAAACCGCATCCGCAGGCGCGTTTCCTCCGCGTTCACCTACCCGATCATGCTGACCGCGCTCATGCTTGCGGTCATATCGCTTCTGGTCGTGCGCATCCTGCCCATGTTCGAGGAAATCCTCATCAACATGGGCGGAACCATGCCCGCGATTACGCAGGTGCTCATGTCCGCGTCCGGGTTCATCGGCAGGAACATCCTGTGGATCGCGATCGGGTTGGTCGTCATCATCGGCGGCAGCATGCTCTTCCTGCGCACAAACACGGGACGCCGCTGGGCCGATCACCAGAAGATCACGCTGCCTGTCGTCGGCAGCATCCAAAGACGGGTGCTGACGGCACGGTTCTCCCGCTCGCTCGCCATCCTCCTCAAGAGCGGCGTGCCGCTTCTGGGCTCGCTTGAGACGATGGACCTGCTCATCGGCAACACTTGGCTGGTTGAGAAAATGAAGATCGTCCGCAGCGACCTTTTGAACGGTGCCGCGCTCACAACATCTCTTCAAAAGCTCGGTATCTTCCCGCCGATGTTCATGCGCCTTGTCACCATCGGCGAGCAGACCGGCAATCTCGACGACACCCTCTTTAAGGCCTCCAGCTTTTTTGACGAGGAAGTCGACGAGGCGCTCGAGCGCTTGACGAACTCCATCGAGCCGGTTCTTATCATCGTCCTTTCGCTCATCGTCGCGGTCATCCTGCTCTCTGTCATGCTTCCCATGATCGACATCATGGCGCGCATCGGCTAGGAGAGGACGCGAAAAACAGTGAAAGGAGGCGAGGACCATGTGGGGACGCTTTGACGCCCGCCAGTTTTCGGCCGGCATACTCCTGCTGGCGCTGCTCGGTATCATTCTCATCATGCTGCCGCGCATGGCTGAAGTGGCCGACCGCGGCCGGCAGGATCAGTGCGCGATCATAGAGGACGTTGTCAGCAAGGCGGTGCTCCAGTGCTATGCCCTTGAGGGCAGCTATCCGCCCAATCTTGAGTATCTGCGCGACAACTACGGACTGATGCTCGATCGGCGCAATTTCGATTATCACTACGAAGTTTTCGCTTCCAACATCCGGCCGTCGATCCAGATCTTCGCGCGTGGCCACGCCGAGGAGGTTCTACCATGATTCGATGGCTGAAAAAAAGCAGGGGTTACACGCTGACCGAGCTTGTCTTGGTCATGCTCATCCTGAGCATCTTCGGAGTCACGATTATCACGCTGATTCAGTCCGGATCGCACGCGTACCAAACCATCATCGATAACAAAAACGCTGAGTCCGACGCGCGACTCGCCATTTCCTGCATCGGCGTGCGCGTACGCCGTAACGACATCACCGGCGGGGTTCGCGTCGAAAAATTCCCGCAAACCAACGTCAACGCGCTGGTCATCACGGAAGAGTACGACGGTGTGAAGTACGACACTTGGTATTACTATGACGGGCAGGACCTGCGCGAGCTGAGCTTTGTGCCTCAGGGCGAGGCGCTCGACGCGTCCAACTCTTCCATCATCGCAAGCGTCAAGAGCTTCTCGGTTGAGTACCTCGCGAGCCAGAACGCCATCCGCGAGCAGGTGACCTACGAGCGCAAGCACCAGGGCCAAACCATGCTCAAGACCATGACCGGCATGATCATGCTGCGTTCTGACACGCAAGGGGCGGTGACGCCATGAAACCAATGGCCGTGATTCGTTCAGAAAAAGGGTTTACGCTGATTGAAGTCATCATCTCCATCGCTGCGCTCTCCCTCATCAGCGTTTTCATCCTTCAGATGTTCATCATCTCTTCCCGTCTTTCAAGGGACGCCGACGACATCGACAACGCGGCGCTCGCCGCGCAGAGCGTGTGCGAAATGCTCCGCCTGCCCGACACGGCGGCGGTTGTCGCCACCGATGTCAACTATTCAAAGGCCGTGCTTGAGAAAAAGGACACAGGAACGTCGCTGGTCATGTACTACGACGCCGCGTGGATCTCCTGCGAGCCGGGGGCGAACGCGCGTTATCGCGTTCAGGCGACCAAGAATTTACGCGCTTCCCCAACGGACATGATCGCAACGTCGCTTCCCGTATCGCTTGACAGCACGAGCGCTCAGGCCGTGACCGGTCAAATCTACGACATCAACGTAAGGCTGCACCGTCTGCCTTCCCAAAGCTCAAAGAACGAGGTTCTGCTCTGCGCGTACAACACCAGCCGGTACTACGTTCAGAGCGGCCATTAGGAGGGAGGCCGCATGAAGTTGAGCCCGATGCGCACATGGCTGCGCGACAAGCGCGGCGCTTCCTCGGTTTTGTGCATTTTCATGATGATTGTCATGATCGTGTTCGGAACGCTGGCGCTCACGTCCTCCTACGCTAACTTGTCCCTCGCGCGCCGCACCGTCAGGAGCAACGCTGACAACTACCTGCTCGACAACGACGGCGAGACGCTCTACGGCCGCGTGGATGCCGTGCTCGCGGGCGCTGAAGTCAAGGCGCGGGAGACCCTTCGCGCACTCGCCGCCGGCAGCAACGTCAGCGTACCCGGCGGGAGCGAAGCCGCCATCGCCGCGATCAGCGCGGAAAAAACCCGGAATCAGACTGCAGCCGCGCTCGAGTGGCTCAACAGGTTTTACTTTTACTATGCAAGCGACGCGCTGAGCCAGTTCATGAGCAGTCTGGACACCAAGACAAGCGCCCTGTTGGTCTACGACGACATCAGCGGTTTTGAGGCTCCCGCGGACTTCCTTGAATCCACACTGACCGCGCCGGACGCGACATCGCTCATCATGAAGCTCAGCATATCCCGCGGCGACAACGTGGGCGACAAGCAGCTCACGTTCGAGTTCGACGTCCTGCCGCTGGTGTACGAGCTCAAGTACGACGCAGGCGTTCTCGCGGGCACGCGCTCCGCAACGCAGATTGAACGCGTCGCGACCCGCTCATGGCGCCACTGGCAGATCCCGTTTGTGTACGAAGAAGGCCTAGAGTTTGACGGCCAGCTGATCGTGGACGATCCCAAGAAAGCAAACTGAAGCAAGCCCCAAAAGGCGGTCAATGACCGTCTTTTTTTGTTTTATTTGCGTCCTCGGAGCGAACGAACCGGGCACAGGGCTTTGTCCACTTATACGTATAGGGAACGCCTTTCCGAAGATCAGCGAAGCACCGTCCGCTTTTCCGCTTCTCGTACCCGCTAGTGCTTGGCGATGTGCAGCTCCGGGTACCTGATCGCGGCGTATACAGCCATGTCCTCCCAGGCGCGCGCGTGATCGCGCCTGAGCCATTCGGACGCATCGCGCGTCTGGTCAAGCAGACGCACATCGGACACAAGTGAGATCAGCTGGCGAGACGGCGCGCCGTGCTGGCGCGTGCCCATCATCTCGCCGGGCCCGCGATCTTCCAAATCCCGCTGCGCGATGGCAAAGCCGTCGTTGGTCGACGCGAAAAACCTGAGGTCCGGGTCGGCGTCCGCCATCAGGAAGCAAAAAGACTCGGCCGCGCCACGGCCCACCCGCCCGCGCAGCTGGTGCAGCTGTGAGAGGCCAAAGCGTTTGGCGTCCTCGATGACCATTACGGACGCGTTGGGCACGTCGACCCCGACTTCGATGACGGTCGTCGACACCAGAATGTCGATCTCGCGATTGCGAAACGCGGCGATGAGCGCGTCCTTATCCGCAGCGCGCTGTTTGCCGTGCAAAAGCGCGACACGACGGCCCGGGAGCGCGCGGGCCACCTCCTCGGCCGTCTCCTTGGCGCACGCGGCATCGAAAGCCTCGCTCTCCTCAATCATGGGGCACACGACGTACGCCTGCCGCCCGTCCTCCACCTGCGCGTCGATGAAGCCCAACATGCCCGCGCGCTTGCTCTCCGCGACCAGATGCGTCTTGACCGGCGTGCGCCCCGGCGGAAGCTCGTCGATGACGGTCAGATCGAGATCCGCGTACAGCACGAGCGCGAGCGAGCGCGGGATGGGCGTCGCGGAAAGCGCGAGTACGTTGGCGCCTTTTCCGACTGCGCGCTTTTCAAGCAGAGCTTCGCGTTGGCGAACCCCAAAGCGGTGCTGCTCGTCGATGACGACAAGACCGAGGTCGCGGTAAGCCAGCTTGTCCGTGATGAGCGCGTGCGTGCCGACAACGACATCCCACTCCCCGGCCGAGATTGCCGCGTACGCCGCTTTCCGCTCCCGCGCGCCCACGCTGCCCGTTAAGAGGCCCACACGCACGCCGAGGGGCTCAAGCAAGCGCCTGGCGGCCTGAAGGTGCTGCCCCGCAAGAATTTCCGTGGGAGCCATGAGCGCGCCCTGGTACCCCGCGCGCACCGCCGCGAGGAGCGCAAGGAGCGCGACGACTGTCTTGCCGCTCCCGACATCCCCCTGAAGCAGGCGCGCCATGGCGCGCGGAGACGCGAGGTCGCCCAGTATGGCGTCCAGCGCGCGCGATTGGGCCCCCGTCAAGCGGTAAGGGAGCGCGGTTTCGGCGTCGTCAAGCTCCCCGCGCGTCACGGGAATAACCACGCCCTCGGGGCGCACGCTCTTGACCGCTTCAAGCGCGCACTGGAAGAGCACCAGCTCCTCGAACGCCCAACGCCGCGCTGCTTCCTCCATGGTCTTGCTGTCGGGTGGACGGTGCGCGCCTGACAGCGCGTCGGGCGCGCTCATGAGCGCGTAACGCTCGCGCAGCGCTTGGGGCAGCGTCTCCGGCCACGCTCCGCCCACGGCGTCCAGCGCTTGCGCGACGATGTTTTCAAGCGTCTTGCCGGGCACACCCGGTATCTCGGCATAGACAGGACGAAGCCGTCCGACCGCGTCCGGCGGCTCAACGCTCGGGCACACCAGCTGGAGCAGTCCCTTCCGGATCTCAACACGCCCGTAGAGCGAAAGCGTCTCCCCTGTTCGCATCCTTTGAAGCATGTACGGCTGGTTGAACCACACGCAAGCGACGCGCCCGCCAGAGGCGTCGGTGACTTGCGCAATCACGCGCGACGTGCCTGCGCGAATGAGCTTGGCGGACACGACTGTTCCGCGAATATACACCACCATTCCGGCGCGAAGGCCTGCGATGGGCGTCACGCGCGTTAAATCCTTGTACCCCTTGGGAAAACGCCTGAGCAGATCACCCGCAGTGACAACACCCGCGCCGGCGAGCGCCTTTTCACGCACCGCGCCAACCCCGTCAAACCCGCTTAGCCTTGTGTCCATGCGCCCTCCCCTCCCCATAAACAAAGGGCATGCCCGCGCAGGACACGCCCATTGAAAGCCAAACCACGTCTACTCGATGGAAATGAGGTAGTAGTACAGGCTCTGTCCGCCTTGCTTGACCTCGACATCGTCGTCCGGGAACGCTTCACTGAGCGAGTCGCTCATGGCTCGCGCGTCTTCTTCTGACACGTCCTCGCCGTAGAAAAGCGAGATCACGCTGTGTTCGTCGGTGTGCATGGCGGCCACGAGGTCGCTTGTGACCTGAGCGACCTCCTTGCCGACGATGGCTATGTCGCCGTCGAACAGCCCGAGGATATCGCCTTGACTGATCGTCTGACCCTTCCACGTCGTCTCGCGCACCGCGAACGATACCGCGCCCGACCTCACGCCCTCAGACGCGGTCATCATGCGCTGCGTGTTTTCCTCGGGTGTGGAGGACGCCATGAACGCCACCAGCGCGGAGATGCCCTGCGGCACGGACTTCGTCGGGATGACGAACACCCCCGGACCCTCGATCTGCGCTGCCTGCTGCGCCGCCAAGATGATGTTGGGGTTGTTGGGCAGGATAAACACGGTTTTCGCGTTGGCTCGCTTGACGGCCTGCGCGATGTCGTCAATGGAGGGGTTCATCGTCTGCCCGCCGTTGACGATCTCAGATGCGCCAAGGTCGATGAAAATGTTCTTGATGCCCTCGCCGACCGCGACGGACACGATGGCGTAATCCTTCTTCTCAGCGCTTGCGGGCGCTTCGATCAACGTGCGGTGCTGCTGGTGCATGTTGTCGATCTTGATGTTGGTCAGTTCGCCCAGCTTGAGCCCTTCAGAGAGCACGCGCCCCGGCGAATCGGTGTGGACGTGCACCTTGACGAGCGCGATGTCGCCGACCACCAGCACGCAATCCCCGATCAGGCTGAGCTTGGCCCGCAGCGCTTCGATGTCCTCCGCGCGGACGTGCTCGTGCATGTGTTCGATGATAATTTCGGTGCAGTAGGTAAACTTGCTGTCCTCTTCTTCATCGGTGATACCGGACAAATCGGCCGAACCAAGGCCCGCGACGAGCGCTTCGGCGTCGATCTGCTCGCCTTTGAGCGCAGCGCGCATGCCCGCCAGGATGACGAGCAGCCCCTTTCCGCCCGCGTCGACCACGCCCGCCTGCTTTAATACCGGGAGCATGTCGGGCGTCCGGCGGAGCATGGCCTCCCCTGCGGCCATGACCGCGTCCATCATCACGGCGATGTCCTGCGTGGTCGTCAGCGTGCTCACGGCCTCGTCGCCCACCGCTCGCTGAATCGTCAATATTGTGCCTTCTCTGGGCTTCATGACCGCCTTGTACGCGGTCTCGCTCCCTTGCCTGAGCGCTTCAGCGAACAGCGCGGCATCCATCTCGGCGTTCCCGTCGATCGCGCGCGCGAAGCCGCGCCAGATCTGTGACAAGATGACGCCAGAGTTGCCGCGCGCGCCCCTTAAGGAGCCACGGACAAGCGCTTCCGCGACGTCATGTACCGACGCCGAATCGACCGCGGCAATTTCTTTCGCCGCGGACAGCATGGTCATGCTCATGTTGGTGCCGGTGTCTCCGTCGGGCACCGGGAATACATTGAGCGCGTCAATGGACGCCTTGCTCTGGCTAAGCAACGACACACCCAACAAGATCATGTCACGCAGTTTGCGGCCGTCAATCACTTGGTTCGGCAACGAAAATCCTCCTCGCGCGCGGGCAACGTGAGAAACAGGGCGCACCTCCGGGCAACAGCGCGGGACAGGACGGCGGGAGGCTCCATCCCACGCACCTCGCCCCGGGAATCATCCCCATCGCCTCCCGCAAAAAGCTCCCTTGGAGCGGTGCTCGCGGTGGCTTTGGCAAGGCTGCTGCGCCAGCCGGGAAACCCACCGTCAGGCGCTTTCGCGCCGGTGCGAGCGGGACATCCTCAGCAAAATTGCGGAAATTGTGCGTCCGGCCCATCCAGCGCCGCTTGCAGCCGGCGCTTTACTTTTTCCCTTCGACGCGAATTCCCTCGACCGTGATGTTGACCGCGACCACGGGCATGCCGGTCAGGTTTTCGATGTTGTACTTGACCGTTTCCATCGCCGAGCGCGCGACGGCCGCAATGGATACGCCGTACTGAACGATGATGAACAGATCAACGCTGATTTTGTCGTCCACGATCTTGGTTTTCACGCCGCGCGTGATGTTTTCACTCCCGAGCAGCTCGACGATGCCATCCGTCGCCCGCTTGGACGCCATGGCGACAATGCCGTAGCAATCGACCGCGCTGACGCCGGCAACGGTGGCGATGACTTCCTCCGTTACAGAAATTTTCCCATATTCATTCTTGGCCGTGCAATCCACGTTAAAGCCCCCTTTATGCTCGATGAGCCATTCCTTCATTAGTTACTCATCAATTATACCCGCAATGACACGAAATTTCAAGCCAAGCCGCGCCTGCGCGCTATATCGGCTTTTTCCCGCGCCTCATCCCCACGTTGAGCACCAGCGCCACGGCGATCATGTTTGCCCACAAATTTGAGCCCCCATAGCTGATGAAGGGCAGGGGAATACCCGTCACCGGCATCACGCCGATGTTCATGCCGATGTTTTCAAACATGTGGAACAGCAGCATGGAGATCACCCCGGCGATGATCAGCCGCCCGTACCGGTCCTCCGTCGTGGACGCGATATGGACCATGCGCACCAGCAGCAGCAGCAAAAACACGATGAGCACCGCACAGCCCACAAACCCCACTGCTTCCGCCGTGACCGCGAAGATAAAATCCGTGTGGCTCTCCGGCAAGTAACCCATTTGGGAGAACTGCCCCTGCGTGAAAAGTCCCTTGCCCAGCCACTGCCCCGAACCCACCGCGATCTTGGCCTGCGCGACGTTGAACCCCGCGTTCAGCGGGTCGAACGAAGGATCAAGGAAAGCGATGATGCGGTTCTGCCTGTTCGTGCCGATGACAAACCACAGCGGCATAACGAGCAGCGTACCTGAAATAATCATCCCGAAGAACAGCTTCAGGCTCATCCCCGACATGAACAGCATCCCCAACACGATGGCAACATACACTAGCGCCGTGCCCACATCCTTCTCCAGCACAACCAGCGCCACCGGAAGCAAAATGTAGAGCAGGATGGGGGCAAATCCAAGAATGTGCCTGATCGGCTCGTGCCTTGACAAATGCCACGCCAGCACCATGATGAACGCAAGTTTACACATTTCCGATGGCTGAAACGTCCGCACCTCGCCAATTTTGAACCACGCCGTGTTGCCCGCGCGCCCGGCTTCCTGCAAAAGCACGACACCCAGCAGGATCAGCATGCCCAAGAATATGAACAGCGTCAGCTCGCCCACGTACCTGTAATCGAAAATGAGCACGACCGCCATCAGGCCCAGCCCGAGCGCGAACCATGTCGCCTGCAGCTGGACGTAGTACCAGTCGACATTCCTTAAAAGCTCGACAAGCGTCGCCTCGTCACCCGTGATCAGCTTGGATTCCGCGTTGGCGATCGCGACCAGCCCGAACGCGATCAGCACAAGCATGATCGCAAACAGGAACCAGTCGAAGTGGGCGAGCATTTTTTTTTCCAGATTGATCATACGTTTTCTCCAAACCTTGGTCTGTGAAACCATTGTACAGCCACGTTCGCCGACTCGTCAAGGCGGGTGCCTTGACCGCCTGCGCGCGCGCGGCTAAAATGATCCCAAGCCGGCTTTGATGCGCAAAGCTCAAGCAAGGAGTGATGGCCATGAGAGTTTTCATCAGCGCGGACATTGAGGGTGTGACCACCAGCACAACATGGAACGAGACGGACCCCGCGCACCCGTCGTACGCGCGGCACGCGGAGCAGATGACGCGCGAGGTCGTGGCCGCGTGCGAAGGAGCGCGCGACGCAGGCGCGGACGAGGTGGTCGTCAAGGACGCGCACGCGGGCGGTCTCAACATCAACGGCGCGATGCTGCCGGAGTACGTCACGCTCCTGCGCGGATGGTCGGGGCATCCGCTGTGTATGGTCGAGGGCATCGACGACACGTTCGATGCGTGCATGTTCGTCGGCTACCACTCGGCGGCGTCGCGCGCGGGAAACCCGCTCGCGCACACGTTCAGCGGGCGCGTGGCCAAGCTTTTGATCAACGGGCGCGTCGCGAGCGAGTTCATGCTCTACAGCTGGGCTGCGGCGCAGACCGGTGTCCCCGCCGTGTTTCTCTCGGGCGACCGCGCGCTGTGCGAGGAGAGCGCCGGGCTTCATCCTTCGCTGATCACGGTCGCCGTCAAAGACGCTGCGGGCGGCATGACGCGCAACCTCTCCCCCGCAAAGACGCTCCCGCTCATTCGGGAACGCGCCGCGGCCTCGCTTTCACAGAACCTAGGAGCCGCGCTCGCGCTGGTCAAGGGGCCGTTCAATGTGGAACTGACGTACAAAGAGCACGCGGTCGCGGAAAAAATGTCACATTTTCCGGGCGTGACGCGCGCTTCGACACACACGCTGGCGCTCGTGAGCGAGAGCTACTTTGAGGTACTGCGCGCGCTCAACTTCATCATGTGAAGCATCTCCGCGAAATAAACGCCCCCGGCCGCTGAGCGGTCGGGGGTTGTGATCATGGAGGCGCCACCCAGACTCGAACTGGGGAATAAAGGTTTTGCAGACCTTTGCCTTACCACTTGGCTATGGCGCCATGGGCGGATGCGCTGATAAACGATCCTTTGCGTATGTCAGCGGCTGCCCCGCTTGTCGCCTCTGTGTTGGGTTTTGAGATCCGGAGATTTGAGTGGAGCGGTAGACGAGATTCGAACTCGCGACATCCACCTTGGCAAGGTGGCACTCTACCACTGAGCTACTACCGCACGCACTACCATCGCACGACGCGAAGACAAGTAAATGGTGCCTAGGGGCGGAATTGAACCACCGACACGTAGATTTTCAGTCTACTGCTCTACCGACTGAGCTACCCAGGCAAAATGGCGACCCGGAAGGGGCTCGAACCCTCGACCTCCAGCGTGACAGGCTGGCATTCTAACCAACTGAACTACCGGGCCACAATGATTGGTGGGAACAACAGGGCTCGAACCTGTGACCCTCTGCTTGTAAGGCAGATGCTCTCCCAGCTGAGCTATGCTCCCGTGTTGCGTTCTTCGCGTCAGCAGCAACGACCAATAATATACATCAGCGCCCGAGAAATGTCAAGCGCCCTCGACGTTCTTTTTTCACGTCTTTTTTTTCCTGTCCCGACACGGACGCGCGGCCTTTTCTGGAACAATGGGAGACGTTGTCATACTTGTCAGCCAAAGGACATACTCATGTTTTGACAACCCCTCGCCGCGCGTTCGATGGGCGGCGGCAGGCATAAGGAGGCATCGCCATGACGCGCGACATGAACGAAAGCAAGACCGGCCGGCTACGCGGGCATTCCGTGGCCATCGACAACCGCTCACGCGCCGTGTTCACCGGCGTAACCGATGTGGACAGCTTCAACGAGGAGGAGGTCATCCTCGCCACCGAAGCGGGCGTGATCACGCTCTTCGGGCAGGGTCTGCACATCTCGCATTTGAACCTTGACCAGGGGCAGCTCATCGTCGAAGGCGAGATTGACGCCATGGACTACACGCAGCAAAGCCCGAAAAAACGCGGCCCGTTCGGCTGGCTTCTGAAGTAATTGACCGGGGGATGATGTCTTGCTTTTCACCTCCGTCGGACAAGCAACCACATTCCTCCTGATGACCTATTGCGGGCTTGGCGTCGGGTTCATCTACGACATCCTCCGCTTCACCCGGTGGACCATGAACGCTTCCCGCGCGCTCACCGCCCTGCTCGACCTGCTGTTCTGCGCGCTCGCGCTCGCGGCCGTCCTCTTCTTCTTCATTATTTCCGGGGAAAAAGGGCTGCGCGTGTACGTCGTGCTCGGGTTATGCTGCGGGGTGCTGCTGTACGTCGTGGGCATCAGTCCGTTTGCGTCGCGCGCCGCGGCATACCTCCTTGATCTTTCGCGAAAAAAGGCGAAAAAAACAGGAAACAAGGCGCGAAATTAGAGGAGAACGCATTGATTGTGTCGAATAATCAAAAATCGCAACAATGCACGAGGAGTGCTGTCCATGTTTGTCTGGCTCAAAAAACGCTCACAACTGGAAAGACGCCTGTTTTTCTGCGCGTGCTTTGCGCTCGCCGTGTTCGGCGTGGGCAGCCTGTTTTTGTCCAACGCGGCAAAAATGCGCGAGCAAAACCTGATGATCGCACACATCAACGCACAGATTTCAGAAACGGTCAGCTTAAACGACGATCTCCGCAGGCAGATCGAGTACACAAAGACGGACGCGTACGTCGAACAGGCCGCACGCGACCAGCTCGGGTACATCAAGCCCGGCGAGCTTCGCTTCGTGGCGAAGTAAGCGTTATGATCGCGCATGAGACCGCCTGAATCCTCGGGCGGTTATTTTATGTTTTCGGAGGGTTCATGCAAAGCATTGGGCAGGTAATTCTCTTGGCCATGACTGTCATGATGGCGCTTGGCGCGCTCGACCGCATGTTTTCGCTCAAGCTGGGCCTGGCCAAGCCGTTCGAGGAAGGCTTCATGGCCATGGGCGTGCTCACGCTGTCCATGGTGGGCGTCGTCTGCGTCGCGCCCGCGCTATCCGGCGCGCTCGCGCGAGCTGTTACGCCAGTCTTCAGGTTCCTGGGCGCGGATCCCGCGATGATCGCGGGCATCCTGCTCGCGTGCGACATGGGCGGCTATCCGCTCGCGCAGTCGATGGCGTCAAGCCCTGAGGCGGCGGGCTTCTCCGGCATGATCATCGCCTCCATGATGGGTTCCACCATCGTCTTTACTCTGCCCGTATCCCTGACGATGGTCGAAAAAGAGGATCACCGGCTGCTCGCCACCGCCATGCTCGCCGGGCTTTGCACCATCCCTTTCGGGGGCCTTGCCGGCGGACTGCTCGCGGGGTATGACCCGCGCATGCTGCTGCTCAACTCCCTGCCCATCATCCTGACATCCGCGCTGCTCGCGCTCGGGCTTTACAAAATCCCGCGCGCGATGACCGTTGGTTTTACGTGGTTCGGGCGCGCGGTCATCGCCGCGATCACGGGCCTACTGGCAATCGCCATCATCGAAAAGCTGACCGGGTTTGTCGTCATCCCCGGCATGACGCCCATCGACGAGGGTCTGCTCATCGTGGGCAACATCGCCATCGTGCTCGCGGGCGCGTTCCCGCTCGTGGTCGCGCTCACACGCGCGCTCAAAAAGCCGCTGGGCGCGCTCGGCAGAAAATTTGGCATGGACGAAAGCTCCATGGCGGGCATGATCGCGTCGCTCGCCAACAACCTTTCCATGCTCGCCATCGTCAAACAGATGAACCGGCGCGGGAAGCTGGTCAACCTCGCGTTCTGCGTCTCGGCCTCGTTCGCGCTGGGCGATCACCTGGGGTACGTCGCGGCCATGTCCCCCCCCCTCATCCTGCCCACCGTTGTCGGGAAGATCGTGGGCGGCGCGTGCGCGGTCGCATTCGTGCTCCTGCTGGATCGGCGGAGCAGGGAAAGCGCGAAGGACGGGAACGCTGCCTGATACGATCCATATGGGACACACGAAAGGAGTTGACGCCATCATGCGAAAAACAAAGCCGTGGTTTCTGGTTTTCATCGCGCTCGCGATTGTTTGTGTGGCCGCACCCGCAAATGCGGCGGATACTAGCGGCGTTCTCGTCAAGTCGTCCGGGCCGCCCGAGAGCTACTCCCACGTACGGTATGGGCTGACCGACCTGTCGGGCAAGGAGTTTTTGCCGTGCGTGTACACGGGGATGGACCGCGTCCCGTTCTACGAAGGCGACCAAAGATCCAACCTCGCCAAAGTCGTCGATGTCCTACCCGCGGAAAAGTCCCCGCTTGGTCTGGCGAAATCGGCCTGCGCCGTCTACGCGGACGGGCGTTTCCTGACCGAGTTTGTGTACTCCGACGTGTCATGGGTTCATCAAGGGATGATCCTGTGCGTAAAAGACATTCCGCCTTACACCGACATGCCGGTTCACGGAGCGCACAATTACAGCGTTTTGCTGACCCTGGACGGCAGGGAGCTCGTAAGCAGCGTCGGGTATGCCTACCCCTTCCGCGACGGCGTGTATTTCTACAACGAAGAAGAGGGAACCGCCACTATTTTCGGCAAGGACGGGAAAGTGCTTGCTACAGTCGAGGACTGCGATCCGCAGCCGTTTTATGAGCACATTTACACAAGCGGAACGGATGACCCCGACCCGCTCTTCCCCATCGTTCGAAAGGATCGTTTCGGGTTTGTCAACATCAGGGGCGAGCTGGTCATCCCCTGCAGCTACCGCACATCGCAAGGGTTTTTTGGCGGGTACGCCGTCGTAAGCGACACGGTGGACGGCCAGCGCTATTTCATTGACAAAAAGGGCAACCGCGCTTTTACGGAAACACTGACCGACCGTGACAGCGTCGGGGAGGGTTTTATAGGCGAATACGCGATCCTTCGCCGGTATCCTTATCCCAACGATTACGGCAGTTCACACGCTGCCGTCACCGTGTTCATGGACAAAAACGGCCAGATTGTCTCCGACCTGAAAGACACGGATGGTGGAACATTCAAAAGCGGCGAGATCCTGGCCGACAGCAACGCGGTGGTGAACCTCATTCGGGAGCAGCGCGTGTGGACGAAGAGCGGCTACTGGGTCGCGACAACGGACAACGACGAGTACACGCAAGTCGTCTCCGAAAACCGCGTGCTGGTCGTTGAAAACAAGCTTGATGATAACACCCGGCTTTGGTCGAATAACGCGCGCCTGCTCGACGCCGGCGGAAACGTGCTCAAGCGGTTTGACAAGCGTGTCTACCGAGATTATCGCTTTTCCGGCTACCTGTTTCGGAACAACTCCGGCTATTTTCGCATCCCCATCCTCGACCTGCTCGATATGGACGGCAACGTGCTGGTGAGCGATCTGGCCGCGGTTGACGACATGAACGGCGATTTCGCGATGGTGCGCAGGGGATTTTCCTGCGGGGTGATGAACATCCGCACCGGCGAGTGGGTCAGCAAACAGAGCATTTTCACCTATCTTGACGACTAAAGGGGGTTACGCCATGAAAAAGGTTATCGCGATGCTCACCGCATGCGCGCTTCTGCTCGTGGGGTGTCAAGGCGTTTCGCCCACGTCCGTTCCGGCGACGCCCGCGCCCACCGCGCCCGCACCCACCGCGCCAGCGCCTGTCCCAACGGCCGCGCCAACGCCCTCGCCGACGCCCGTACCCACGGCAAGTCCCACTCCTACACCCCCGCCCGCGCCAACCATCGCGCCCGTTATCGCGCCGGCGGACTACCCGAGCGTGGACGGGTCGACCGCCAATCTGCCGCTCTCCGCGCTCATTCTCTCCCGCGTCACCGGGATACCGCTCGACGTGGCCGAAACGCGCGTCGCGCACTCCACGACGACATATGCCTATTACGCCCTGTCCAACCGCGAGGCCGATCTCTTGCTGGTCTACGAGGCTTCGCAAGGCACCAGAGCGATACTGGGCAGTGATTACGACAGTTTTGAGTTCCACCCCATCGGCCGCGACGCGCTGGTGTTCCTTGCCAACGAGACAAATACGGTGACCAACCTAACCACCAAGCAAATCGTGGACATCTACACCGACAAGGCGCATAACTGGAAAGCGTTTGGCGGCAAGGACACAGCGATCGTCCCTTTCCAGCGGGATGAGGCCTCGGGGAGCCAAACCATGTTTCTTAAACTCGTGATGAAGGATGTAAAACCCATGAAGCCCCCGATTGAGCGCGTGCCCAGCGAGATGGAGGGTCTGATCGATCTCGTCTCGTCGTACAACAACACCGGCGGCGCGATCGGCTACTCGGTGTACTACTACGCGAAACACATGTACGCCGTGGAGGGCGTCAAGCTTCTGAGCGTCGATGGCGTGGAACCGAGCGAAAAAACCATCGCGGACGGGAGCTATCCCTTTGTCAACGATTTTTTCGCTGTCATTCGCAAAGATACGCCCGAGGGATCCAACACCCGCAAGCTCCTTGAGTGGATCCTCTCTCCTGACGGCGTGCAGGCTGTCCGTGACGCGGGGTATGTTGCGATCGAATAGAAAGCAGCGCTCCCGGGCTTTCGGTAAAGCCGCATAACAACCCGGTATTCTTGCAACAAAACGCGGCGTGAGGTTTGGCGGCATGCGCGCCAAGCCTCACGCTTCCTAATGCTAAAGCGCCGTTTTCACGGCCCCTTTTTTATGTACGGCCAAACAAGCGTCTGAGCAGCGCCCGCACGAACCCGGGCGCGCGCCAGCAGATAATTTTCATCGCGCATCACCTCCGTCAACCGCAGCGAAGCAGGATCAGTCCGGCCACCAACAAAATCAGGCCGAGAATCGCCAGCCAGAACTCCATGGGCACAAAGGCGATGACAAGGATAACGCCCACAACCACCAGCACAACCGCGAGCCGCTTGATCATGTGCGCGTATTGGAAAAGCCAGCATCTGAAAGGATCCATGCGCCCGCCCCCTCACACCATGATACGCGAAAGAGTGCGGAATAGTACCGCGCTTTTCAGCGCGCCTCCCACTCTTCTTTTGTGATGGCGTAACGCGCGCGATCGCTTAAATCCCTGCCGTACCTGCGAAGCGTGCCCTCGTAGGTAAGTCCGCACTTTTCCGCGACACGGCGCGACGCAAGATTCGTCCCCTCGATGCTCGCCGCCACAATGGACAGGTCAAGATCGGCGAAGCCGTAGCCGAGGATGAGCGCGACAGCCTCTGTCGCAACACCGCAACCCCACGCGTCGGCCGCGATGATGTACTCGATCTCTCTGTAGCGCTTGCTGCGGCCCACATCGGTGAGTCCGACAACGCCGACGAGACGGCCGTCCTCCTTGCGAAACACCGGCCACATCTCCTGATACTTTCTCCATATCCGGATCGTTTCGAGGCTGTCCTCCACGCATTTGGCCTTATCCCAGTAGGTATAAGCGCTGTCAAGGCCGCGGTTTACGCGGTAGAGCTCCGGCGCGTCGCGCTCGCTCCACTCGCGGATCACCAGCCGCGCCGACTCAATCGTTTTCATGGGCGCTCCTCCTCCGACACTGAGCAGGAAATCGGTCGAGACACCGAACAGCCCGGCGAGCAGGGGAAGCATGATGACATCCGGATAGTTCACGCCCGTCTCCCAGCGCGAAACCGTTTGCATGGCAACACCGAGCGCGTCCGCAAGCTGATCCTGCGTCATGCCTTTTTCCAGCCGGAGCTTTCTGATCGTGAGGCCGATATCCATGCGCTCATCTCCAAATCGTTCGACGCGTAACGTGTCGACCTGATTATACAAAGCCGCAACCGAAAAAGCCATCACTCAAAACGAGAGATGGCTCATCACTTGCGTTGTAGATTACGTCTTGGCCTTTGGCGTAAAGATGAGCGCGTTGAGGTAGCCGAACACGATGGCCGCCGTCACGCCGCCCGCCGTCGCGACCAGGCCGCCCGTGAACGCGCCGAACAACCCTTGCTCGGACACGGCCTTGTACACACCCTTGCACAGCGCGTAGCCGAACCCCGTGAGGGGAACAGTCGCGCCTGCGCCAGCGAATTGAACGAGCGGCTCGTAAAGCCCGATCGCCGTGAGCACGACGCCCGATGTCACAAACAAAACGAGAATACGCGCGGAAGTAAGCGACGTCCACAGCAAGAGCAGCTGCCCGACGACACAGATCAGCCCGCCCACAACAAAAGCCTTCGCGACCGCGATGAGCAACTCCATGCTATACCTCCAAGCATACCGCGTGCGCAACGCCCGGTATGGTGTCCCCCTGCAAACTGGATGTGGAGCTCAGAAGCGCGCCCGTGGCGAGGAAGAGCACACGGCCAAGCTCCCCCTGCTCCATGCGCTTGAGGATCCAGCCGTTGAGCACGACGGCGGAACACCCGCAGCCGCTCCCGCGCGCGTGCGTGTCCTGCTCCTCCGAGAAAATCTCTTTGCCGCAATCGATCGTGCGTTCCTCGTCCAACGGCGCGCCGTTGCGTTTCATCAGCTCCACGAGCAGATCCCAGCCGACAACGCCGAGGTCGCCCGTCGCGATCAGGTCGTAGTCTTTCGCGCTCGTGCCCGTGTCGCTGAAATGCGCCATGATGGTGTCCGCAGCCGCTGGGGCCATGGCTGCGCCCATGTTGTTGGCGTCGCTGATGCCCAAGTCGACCACGCGCCCCGGCGTCACGCGCGTGATACGCGGAACGGACCGGTTTTGAGCGTCCGGAGGCAAGTCGCGCGAAAGGAGCGTCGCGCCTGCGCCCGTGACCGTCCACTGCGCGGTGGGCGTTCTTTGAGAACCGAGCTCAAGCGGGTAGCGGAACTGCCGCTCCGCCGTGCAAAAGTGGCTGGATGCCGCGCACATGGCGTTCTCGAAGCCGCCACCATCCACGAGCAGGCTGCCCACGAGCAGCGATTCGCTCATGGTCGAGCACGCGCCGTATAGCCCGAGGAAAGGCCTTCCCAGCGTCCGCGCCGCGAAGGATGCCGATATGATCTGGTTGAGCAGATCACCGCCCAGGAGCAATTGGATGTCCTCCGTGCGCACGGCGGCCTTCTCCGCGCAAAGTGAGACGGCGTTGGTAAAGAGAACGCGCTCTGCCTTCTCCCAGCTTTCCTCACCGCCCAGCTCGTCCTCGAGCAGACGATCGAAGTGCTCCGCCAATGGACCTTCGCCCTCTTTGCGTCCCGCGATCGCCGCGCGGGACAAGACGTATGGCTGGTGCGTGAGAGCGACCGTCTGGCCGCCCAATCGAATGCCCATGCTATCTCCCCCCCACCGTTGCGATCAGCCAGTAGATGACGCCCACGACCACCGAAGACGTCACGCCGTAAACGAGCACCGGGCCTGCGAGCGCGAAGAGCTTCGCGCCCACACCCAACACATAGCCTTCGCGCTTGAACTCCATCGCGGGAGCGACGATCGAGTTGGCAAAGCCCGTGATGGGCACGATCGATCCCGCGCCCGCGAACTTGCCGACGACATCGTAGACACCGATGCCGGTCAGCGTCGCGCCGATGAAAACCAGAATGACCGACGTCAGCCCCGACGCGCGGTCGTCCGTCATCATCAGCACGCGCGTGAGCACATAGAGGATACACTGACCGAACGAGCAAATCAGACCCCCGACCAAAAACGCGCGCAGTATGCTCTTGACTTTTTCACTGCCGGGAGAGATCGCTTTGACCATCTCCTGATACGCTTTGACCTGATCCTGCTCAGATTTTGACTTGAGCTTGTTCACTTCTCCTTACGCCTCCTCTCAAGCCATGCGCCGTCCGCGACGCGCACGGGCTGCTCGCGCTCCCCGGGCCTTGGCTGCCACTCCAGCGTGTACACGGGAGAGTCATGCCGATGTTTCATAGCCGACACCTCACATCACCAGATTCCAAAACGAAAACGTCACTTTGCCCAGCGCGACCGAGAGCAGCACCGCGCGCAGCCAGAACGCGTCCCTCCCGCCCAGCACGGGGAGCGTGTCCATCATCTCGGCGAGCGCACACGCGAGCATGCCCACAAAGATGCCCCCGCATAGCCCGGCAAACCCGCCGAGCGCCGCCGGCGCCTGAAGCGTCCAACCAAAGAGATAGGCCATAGGGAAGAACAGCATGCCCGCGGTCATCACATACGTCAGCGGGCGAAGCAGCTTTTTCTCCGCAAACGCCGAGAGCCTGACGATCAGTCCAATCGCGCGCGCGACGGCGGCCGCGCCCGTGCCCACCACAAGCCCGCCGCTCAGCCCGGCGAACGCCACCACCCACCTCATGAGCGACCCTTGGCTTGCTGATGCCGGTAGTCCTCGACCTGCTCTTGATAGTCCAGATAACTCAGATCGAGCGGTGACGGGCGTTTTTTTGAGAAAATTCCGAAAAAGCTCACGACGCCGATGCCCACGCCTACCGCGTAGGGGATGCTCATCCACCGCGAATCCGCGCCCGGAGAAACCGCGCGGATGAACTCGTCCTGCGCGGACTTCATGTCCACATCGCTGTGAAAGTAGGTGAGCGCAAGACCCGCGCCAAAGAACAGGATGGCTGCCGCCGCCACCGTTCTGAGCACCGCCATCAAGCGGTTCTTGCCCCCGGGCTTCAGCTCGCCCGCCCACGTCTGCCCCACGCCGATTACTTCGACCCGTTCCCCAGGCGCGGAAACAGCGAGGGCGCGGATGATGTCCATCGCGCCGATGGAAGCGCAGCATCCGTTAAGGCTGGTGCGCACCACGACGTTCTCCGCGCTGAGGTTTCCGGCGGTATCGTGACACTCGGCTACATCCGCGAGCGTGACGGGGTCGCCCGGTTTGACCTCAATGGACTTGCGCATCGACACATAAATCATGCCCCGGACTCATCCCCGCTTATCCGCATCACGTACACCGCACCGCCGCCAACCGGTTTGGGCGGCGCGAGCGCGATAACCAGCCCGAAAACCGTCACAGCGAGAATCATCGCGACGGCCACGGCGAGCAGCCAGAACTTCGCCCGGGACACCTGTTTTTGCGTGTACAAAAAGAACACCACCTTTTGTGATGGTAGTGTTCGTTTTTTTTGTGCAAATATGCAAAGGGCGGACGTTCGCACGTCCCACCCTTGTTGAATACCTGGCTTACTTGAGGTACGAGGTCAGGATCCAGCCGATCTGTCCGTTGTACCAGCATTCGGTGTACTTGCCGCTCGTTTCATTAAGCGCGATCACTTCGGTACCGTCGTAGACCTTCTCAAGCCGTTTTCCGCTGTCGGATGCCTTGGCCCTGAGCGACGCGTACGTCTTGACCGTGACGGTCTTGAGTTCGCCGTCGGCGGGCAGAGCGCTGGAGCCGACGTCAATCAGCGCGGCGGGCACGAACCCGGTCTTGGTGCCGGTGCTGATTTTGACAAAGCCGTTCGCGTTCTTGGTCGCGAGAACCGCAACCCAGGGGCCGGAGAAATTGGTCTTGGTCTTGTAGGCCTCGTCATAACCGGAAACAGTGCTCTTGAGGAGCCTGCCCATCTTGGTGCCGGATTTGAACGCGGCACCGGACGTGCTCGCGCCGTCGTCAATGATGATGTCGTCGCCGGTCGAGGGGGTGGTGGGGGCCGCGCCGGCCTTGTCGGTGACGACGATCTCAAACGTGCGGGAACGCGCGCCGGTGTTCGTTGTGCCATAATTGTAGCTATAGCCATAGTTGTAGCCGTAGCTCGCGGGCAGGAAAACGCGGGACACGCCGACGGCGGAAACCGGCTGGTAGGCCGCGCTGTTGCCGCTGAAAAGAATCCAGCCGTACTCAGAGAGATACTGGCGGGTGTCCACGTTGTAGTAGTAGTAGATGCCGCCGAGCGGCACGCAGTACTGCGAAGGCTGGTTGCCGAGGTAGGTTGAGGAGCCCGCGCTCGAAAGGTAATTGGCGTTGAGCAACGTGTAACCTTCGGGAACAGTCGCGGTCACGTAGTACGTGCCGGCCTTGCTCGCCTTGAAAAGGACGGACTGCGTGGAGTAGTTCGAGAGCGTGACGTCGCTCGTGGCCGCGGTCGTCGTAAACGTGATCGGGATGTTGGCGTACGTGCCCGATCCCGTCGCGCCGGTGTAGCCGTAAAGGCTGGCCGAGTAGCCGCTTGAGATCAGCCAGTCATACGTCCTGTAAGAAGCGGAAGAGTAGCCCTGCCACGATCCGTTGTAGTAGATGGTGCCGTTGCTGATGTTGTAGGGATACCACAGCGAGCTGGAACCGTACTGCGCGAAATACCCGGTCGGGTTGTAGACGCCGGTCGTGCCCGTGGTGCCGGTATAACCCGTGTTCGCGATGGCGCTCACACCGCCGTAGTAGCTGATGACGTCGTTATAGGTCACATACGAAGTGGAGTAGCTCTGCCATACGCCGTTATAGAAAATGCGTGAAGTGGACGGGTCGTAGGGGTAGAACAGCGAGGAGTTGTTGTAGCGGGCGTAATACGAGCTGCTCGTAGCATACGACGTGCCGGTGCTGCCGTAGGCCGACGTGATCACGCCGCGAAGCGTCGCCACCTCACCGACCGTGATGGCCGCGGGCTTGTCGAGGTTGAGGTAAAGCCCCGTGTAGGCGCTGCCGGTGTTCGAAAGATTGAAGTTGATGGTCGCGGTTTTGGAGGTTCCGCCCTCCGTGTAATTGATAGTGATGTAGAAGCTCGAGGTAACGGACGTGGGATAGTAGGACACCGTGATCCTCTTGCTGGAATCAAGCGAGGCGGTCACGCCGGTGCTGCTCGCGTACACGGAATCGATGGTGCCCGCGAAAGTCCCGGAGGGCGAGCCGTCTGTCGCGAGGTACTTGGGCGTATCAAGAACCATGGTGATCTTTTCGGACGACATCCTCTGATAGTACGAGTAATCCGAATAGGTCACGGAAATGGATTGGTCGCTGTTGCCCGATGTGCTCGTGCGCGACCACGACGCGTAGCCCGAGATCGAGCCCATGGTGTAACCGAGCTTCTGGGTCGAGGCCGCCGAGGCGGTAATGACACTGGTTGTGTGCGTTTTGATATTGCTTCCCGCTTCATATAATTTTACCAGAATGGTATCATATACAACACCAGATACATCCAGGACGCGAGGCAGGCTCATTCGGAAGGTTACGTTTGAGGTATCGGCTTCAACATCGGTCGCATTCGCTTCCGCTACTACAGTTTGTGTTCCCTTTTTTAGTTCAAACTTGACTTCCAGGTTCGTCGGGGTCGCAATCTCTTGATTATAAGTAAAATAACCGCCGAGAGAATATGAGGAGTTCTGTGCCGCAGTACCAATCGTGATGGCGTTGGCGAAACCTGATGAGGTGCCGACGGAGATATGGGCATGATTTGCAGACACATGCGAGGTTGTAACAGCCACCGCCGCCATCGCGGAGTTCGGCAAGAACGCGAGCACCATGATCAGGCACAGCGCGAGAGCGGTCATTCGTTTCATCGTTGACATGAGAATACGCACATCCTTTCAGCCTATGCCATCCGGCAAGTAAAACTGGACTCATGACTATGTTAATCGGCTATCGCCGGCAAATCTTGAGCGCATCCCTCCAAATCACTCCGTTTGACGTACAATAAACGGAAAAGGTTGCAAGGTTGTTTCAACATTATAGCACGGTGAACTGAAAAAAACAAACTGAAACATCGTGTTGTTCACCATGGATTCACATTTGATTCACCGCTCGTTTTCCGCGCGGCGTTTCTCCGCGAGCAGGAGATCCACCATACGGCCGTAGCTCTTCACCCCGTCCTCCTGCTTGTTATACCGCAGATAGGCGTCGTTGACCTCGGCGTGCGCCTCCTGAACCGGCCCCTCGTACTTGCGCCAGCGCTCTCCGTGCGCGTCGAGATCGCGCCTGACGCCTTCCGATTGCTCGCCATACAGGCGCGCCCACGCGTCCGCGTCCTCGCCCGAGAGCGCGTTGGACGTGTGGATGAGCGCCAGAAGCGAGCCCGCGTACTGAACGCGCGGATCATCCGACAACTGCGTGACGGCGTACGCGATATAATTGGCCTCATCCTCGCGCGCGAAACCGCGCATGTGCGCCTGCTCGTGCGCCGCGGCTGAAGCAATCAGGTAGGGCGACTCGAGCGCGTTGACGTTGGCTTCAAACGTGATTGGGATGTAAATGCCCGCGATGCCCATGTACGACATCTGCTCGGACAGCACGACGGGCTTGGCGCTCCCGTACCGCCCCTTGAGCCACGGGTACCGCTCGCCCGCGTTCTCCCACGCCGCGTTCGCGCCCGCGATGGCCATGCGCGCCGTGCCGACGTCGGCGGTGCCCTCCGGCGTCTCGGGGATGGCCGCGCGCAGAGCGTTCGTCTGCGCGATGAGCGACGCGCACAGCTCGCGCAGCTCCGCTTTGTCGGACGGACGCACCTCAAGCCCCGCGATGTCGGCGTAGGCCGCACGGTGGTAGTTGAGCTGCCATCCGCCCGCGTACAGAGCGTAGAGGCACCCGATCAGCCCGACGAAAAAAAGAGCGAGGCGTCCCGCCATCCGGGCGGCGGAAATTCCGCGCCTTTGACAGGAGCGCGCGTAAAGCGCGACCCCGCCCCCAATCCACAGCGGCGCGCCGACGAGCGTAAGCTCCGCGAGCGAGAAGGGCAAAAGGCCGAAAAGCGTACTCAATGGCTGGGCGAACAAGGGGTATACGCCCCGGCTGTACAGCGCCTCTACCGCGCCCGCGTGCCCCGGAGCGGCGCTGACAAGCGCGAACGACACCGCCGCGAGCACAGCGCCGACCGCCGCGAACACCACGCCCTTGGTCAAGCCTCGCCGGGCGTCCGCCCTCACATCCGCGCGCGCGACCCCATGTTCCACGCCGCCGACCTCCTTATAACAACCATCGCCCTGTAAACGAGTTCCGTCAACGCCGTGTTCGATGTCAAAACATGCAAAACGCGGCCACAGAGAGGGCCGCGCTAATGCGGGAAACGCGGTGAGCGCGGGGCGCGAAGGCTAACCAACGGAAGGACGCACGGCGTTTCCTTACGCCGTGATGATGTCCGGTCCGTAGGACGGACGCAGCTTTTCGCCCGGCCTAAGGGTGAGGAAGCGCTCGTTGTCCCAGTTGCCCTCGATCAAGTCTCTTAAGATGCCGCTCGACCCGGCCTCCTGAGAGTACTCCCACTTAAGATAATCGGCGGCGTCGCGGGCGTACTCCTCCGTGCCCACGGGCTTGAGCTCAGGCCAGTGGATGTGTACGGCGCGGTTGTACTTGGTCATCCAGTCTTGCTCCATCTCCATCAGGTACTGCGCGTTGTCCTCGCCGTACTTTTCCCTGTACTCCGCGAGCAGGGTTTCAAAGCGCTTCCTGCTGGGCATGGGCGCGTGCTCGACCCATCCGGCGGTGTACCAGTACGCGCCGCCGCTGTACTTCTCAAACAGCTCCTGATATTTCTCCTTGCTGCCCAGCAGGAGCGTGATGCAGTCGTGTCCGCGCGGCACAACGAGCGGGAGACGGGATGTGGTCAGACCCACGATGCCGTTGGAACAAAGCCCATAGACAAGCGCAATGGCGTCATACGGCTCGCCCTCGCTCTCCGTCTGGTCGATCACGCGCTGCACGTTCGCGCGCAGCTTTTCCGGCTCAAGATGGAGCTGCTGGCGCATGAACTGGATGTCGATGACATTCTCGGTTTGGGAAGCGAGGTAGTAGAGCTCGCGCGCCATGACTTTGCACGCGATGAGCTTGATTCTGAGCATCAGAGCACCTCAAAGAGCTCCAGATGCTCCTTGTTGGGTCCGCGGAAGAAGATGTTCTTTGAGCCGTTGGCGAACAGCGCCACCGCGCCGGGCGCTTCCGCGTCGAACTTGATGCCCTTGGCCTTGTACTCGTCCACCAGCGCTTCGATGTTTCTGACCTCAATGGCGATGTGCGCGACGATGCCGTCGGTCGCGAGCGCGGCCACCTGCGCCTTGTCCGCAGGCCCGATCAGCTCGACAACGCACGAACCCGCGCGCATAAACGCGAGCTTGGTGCCGTTGGGCAGCGTTTTGCTTAACTCGTTGGCAAAACCGATCATCTCGTAAAAGCGAACGGAAGCTTCCATGTCCGCCGTCTTCACGCCGATGTGATGAAGCCCGATGACCCGTCCCTGAAGCGCGCTCATAGGCAGTCCTCCCAAATATCTGATGCCGCTATTCTTGCGCAAAACGCCGCGCTTGTCAATCATCCGCCGCGCGTTTTCGGGCTTTACGAATGATGTCGAATTATGTATGATGGCTTGGGCAACCCGTGTTTCGCCCGCTGGCCTGACAGCGGCTGGGCGGATCCGAATTGCCGGTTTACCGCGCAAACCGCCAATCCCCCGCGCGGTGAAAAAACAGTGAAGCGGCGGCGCGGAGCAGCGTGAAGTGATCTTCGGGGACAGCGCGATCCAAAAGCGCGGTGCCGCCCCGGCTAAGGAGAAGATGCCCGTGAAACGGCTGCCTGTCTTTGCGTGGCTGCTGGCGCTGACCTTGCTTTTCGCGTGCGCACCCGTTCAAACCGTCGCGCCTGAGACGGCCGGAACCGCGACCGAGCCGCCCCCTCCCCCCCTCACGCTGCGCCCGACGCCTGTCGTCACGCCTGCTCCAACCCCGGCCCCGACGCCCACGCCCGTCCCCACGCCCGCCGTGGCAACGCTCACGGTCGCGGCTGTTGGCGATCTGATGTGCCACGACGCCATGGCCAATGCGGCGCTTGACAAACAAAGGGGCGTTTATGATTTTACTCCGCAGTTTGAGTTCGTCGCGGACGCGGTTTCATCGTTCGACGTGGCGCTGGGCAACCTGGAGTGCCCGATCGGCCGTCCCGGAGACACGCCATCCGGCTTCCCCTCGTTCCGCGCGCCGCGCGAGATGGTCGACGCGCTGAAAAGCGCGGGCTTTGACGGGGTTGGCATGGCCAACAACCACATGCTCGACAAGGGACGCGCGGGTGTGGCCGCCACGCTGGACGCGCTGGATGAGGCGGGCATCGCGCGCGCCGGGGCGTACCGAAGCAAGGAAGAGCGCGACACGCCCGTGCTTCTCGGATCAGAGCATGTCAAAATCGCGCTGCTGTCCTACACGCCGTACTACGGCGACGGCGCGGCGCGCTTCGGCAAGGACGCGGCGTGGGCGTTTGGCCGCATGGACGACAAGCGCATCGCCCGCGACATCGCGCTCGCGCGCGAGGCCGGCGCGGACGTGGTGTTCGCCAATCTGCACGACGGAGATGAATACTCGCGCGAACCCAACTCCTCGCAAAAGAAAAACGCGCGGCTCCTGCTTGAGCTGGGGTGCGACGTCGTGCTGGGCCACCACCCGCACGTTCTTCAACCGCTCGAAAAGATGATGGTTACGCGCCGCGACGGCACAACGGCGCAGGGCGTGATCGCGTACTCGCTGGGCAACTTCGTGTCCGCGCAGAGCAGGGAGTACACCGACACCGGCTGCATTCTCGGCTTTACATACAGAAAAAACCTCGCGACAGGCGAGGTTTGGCTGGACGATCTCTCGCTTGACGTCACTTTCGTGCAGCGCGGCGACACATCCGACGCGTACCGTTTCTTTAAGGTTCACCGCGTGTCCGATATCCTCAAAAGCCCGCCCGAGGGCATGCGTTCCTCCCAGCTTCGGCGCTTGAAGGCCGTCGCAGACGAAACGCGCGAGCTCATGGACGAATCGGTCGTGCGCGTCAGCCCTTGATCTTGCGGTATACCGCGAGCATCGCGCGCAGGATCGGGGGGTATACGGGCACGAGGATGAGCGCCGCCAGCCTCGCGGGCAGCAGCGCGGCCAGCGCGCTTGAAAACATGGTGACCAGCAAAAGCGTGTTTGCGGTTGTCGACCACACAATGAACGAGACGAGCACGCCCGCAAACAGCGGCCAGTATCCCGGCGCTAAGCCGCTCCGCTCGCCGCGGCGCGTGAGCCTGACGAGAAAAGAAGGCGTCGCGCACAAAAACGCGTACGTCAGGGAGAAAACCGGCATGTAAGCGCCCGTCGGGAAAAGGTTGGCCTTGACCAGATCGGCGGCGAACCCCGAAACGAGCGCGTACTGCGGCCCGAACAGGAAACCCGTGAGCATGATGGGCAGGGGACCCAATCCGAGTTTGACGCCGTTGACGCCCGCGACTTGCACGTTGTATGTCAGCATACCGCCCAGCACAACACTCAGCGCGACCATCAGCCCGCACACCGCAAGCTCGCGCGTTTTCATTTTCATCAAACCACCCCGCAGAGCCTTGAGTATATCAGCCCGTTCATCCCTGCGCAACTCACCAAACCGCGCGCGCCGCATACCCTAATGTGAACAGGAGGCGACGCGCATGACCATGGTGACCGTTCTACATAACGATACGCTTGAAACGCTTTCCGCGCGCACCGGCGTCCCCGCGTGCATGCTGCTGCGCATGAACGCGCTCACACCCGACGAACTGTACGCGGGACTTCGCATGTCTGTCCCGGCGAGAAACTGGTGCGAGAGCCGGGGGGCGTGCCCGCTCAAAGAAAGGGTTGCCGCAGTTTCCGTGAAAACGGGTGTCGTGGCTCCCGGGGAAACCCTTTGGGATTTCTCTCGCCGCCAAGGGCTGACCCCCCGGCTCATTATGCTGGAAAACGACATCGACGACGCGGACAGCGTGCGCCCCGGCGACTCGCTCTCCCTCCCCGATTTGCCCGAAAAAACCACCGTTTACACGCCGGACGCGCCTGAACACATTCGCGACATCGCCGCGCGCTTTTGCGTGGACACCCGCGAGCTCATGTGGCTCAACCGCCTGCCCGCCGCCACAATCCCCTACCCCGGGCAGCAGCTCCTGATCCCCGCCGTGTAAGGCCGGGGGATGTGAGGGCGGCGAAGGGCGGGAGGACGAGAGAACGGCGCCCGGACCCCATGATAGGCGGATATGCGCCGTGCCGGGAGCGACATCATCATACGCCCCTCCCACTGTGCCAAGCGGAAGATGCTGGAGCTGATTACGAATGAACAGAGAGATGCTGCTCGGTTGGTACCGCCGCGTAGCGCGCCCGCTCCCGTGGCGCGCGACCAAGGACGCGTACGCGGTGTGGATCAGCGAGGTGATGTCACAGCAGACGCGCGTGGAAACCGCCGCGCCCTACTTCGAGCGGTTCATGGCGGCATACCCCTCCGTTTGTGCGCTTGCGCGCGCGGACGAGCAGGATGTGCTCTCGCTGTGGCAGGGGCTGGGGTATTACGCACGCGCTAGAAAACTGCTCTGCGCGGCGCGGGAGATCGCGGCCCGACATGCGGGCGTTTTTCCGCGCGATTTGAGAGACGCGATAGCGCTCCCGGGCGTGGGGATGTACACCGCGGCCGCGGTGCTGTCCATCGCATACGGAACGCGCCTGCCCGCCGTGGACGGCAACGCGCTTCGCGTATTCTCCCGCCTGCTGGCGGTCAGCGCCCCCGCCGACAAGCCCGAGGGTCGGCTTTTGATCACGGAGGCGTTTGCTTCACTCGTCGATTGCGACGCGCCTGGCGATGTCAACCAAGCCGTGATGGAATTGGGCGCGACCGTGTGCGTGCCGCGCGGCCCGCGCTGCGGCGACTGCCCCTTGCGCGGCGAGTGTTTGGCGCGCGAACACGGCCAGACCGACCGTTATCCGGTGTTATCGCCCAAGAAAAAACCAACCCCTGAGGATCTAACCGTCGCGGTCGTGCTGGCCGGTGGGCGGGTTCTCCTTCGCAAGCGGCCCGCCGGCGGGCTTCTCGCGAGCATGTGGGAGTTTCCGAACACAGCCGGACACGACCTGCGCGTCCTTGCATCGGAGTTGGTATTAATCGGCGTCCCAATCACCGAAACGGCGGAATTACCCCCCGCGCGGCACGTGTTCACACACCGGGTGTGGCGCATGCGCGGCGTGCTCGCGCGCGCAGAACCGTGCACGCTCCCGGACGGCTGCGTCTGGGCGGACCTTTCGGCGATGGCGGCGCTTCCGATACCGGCTGCGTTCTGCGCCTATCGCGAGATCGCCGCGCGGGAAATATCCGAAAACCATCACGGAGAAGCGAACAATCCAGAAAACTGATCCTCGTCATCCAGCACGTGAAAACTGCCCGCGAGAGAAAATCCTGGCAGGCTGTAGGCGTAGACGTCGGATTTGTCGGTGATGTAGAGCATGTGATCGACCGCGGCCATCTGTACTGCGCGATGGTCGAGGTCCATGTGCCTGACTTTTTCATCCGCGGGATCAAAAAACGAAAGCGTCGTGCCCTCATGCGATGTCGGGTCGTACCGGGAGACGACGATCAGCCCTCCCGCCTGTAGAATCTGCAGCGCGGGTTCCGCCATGCCGCCGAGCTGGATCAGCCGCGTCGTGCCCTTATCAAGATCGACGGCGCACAGCCGCATGCCATCCTGGCCGTGAACGCCGGGAAGGTAGGCGATGTACGCCGTGTTCCCCATCACCGCGAGCGACCACGGATTCCCCTCGGGCAGGGGGATCCGTTTTTTTTCTGTCAGATCCGAAGCGTTCAGCACCATCACATTTCCGAAACCGTCCGGCGCGCGCGTCGCTGCGATCAGCTCATCTCCGCTCACGGCCATCGCGCCCACAGGATCGCTGAGCTTGGCGGAGACAAATTTTTCCTTCGGCTTCACCACGCGCGCGAGCGTGCTCACCCCCGCTTTGACATAAGCGCAAAAAAACGCGCCGCCGCCCCCCGCGAGTACTTCGGGCCACGCGCCCACATCCACTTCGCCGGTGGCGCCCGTGTGCGTATCCAGAATCGTCAAAAGGCTGCTCTCAAAGCTTGAGAAGGCGACGCGCGCGCCGTCCACAGGGGGAGGAAGGGATGCCCCGCTCATCAGCCCCGCCACGCGCACCGGGATTTCAAACAGGCTCACACCTTCGTGCGACAGCAGAGACACGCGTCCGTTCGCCCAATCCAGACGCGAGCGCGCCAATCCCACATGCCACTCGCGCTTCGGCGTGGGCGCGGGCGTCGCCGTCGCTGCAGACGCCGGCAACGGCGTAACCGACGGCGACGAACACGCCGACAGCAGAAGCACGCACGCTGCCGCAAGCACGGCCAGTTTCTTCATTGCGGCACCTCCTTAGACACGGGGAGCGGGGAAAAATTGAGGTCAGCCGGACGCATCGCTTTTGATGAACGAATAAAGACACATGTCCTGAATCCGTCCGCTCTTGTCCACCTGATAGCTCCGCAACAAGCCCTCATATTTCATGCCCGCCTTCCGCAGAGCACGGTCCGAGGCAATGTTGAGCACATCGCAAACCGCTTGTACTCTGTTCAGGCCAACATCACTGATCAGCAACTTGATAACGGCACGGGCCGCTTCACTTGCAAACCCCTTGCCCCAAAAATCCCTGCCGATAATGAATCCCAGCGTACCTTTCATGTTGACGTCATCCAAATCATGGACATCGACATTCCCTATGGGTTCCGCGCTTTCTTTCAACGTGATGACCCAATTGTAGTAGTCCGCTCTCTCGTAGCCCAGCACGAATTTACCAACAATTTTCTTGGTAAAACTGATATCCTCATGAGGAAACCAGCGCAAAAACTTGGTCACTTCCGGATCTGCCGCCCAGTTCACAAACATACGATCCGCATCATCCATGCGGTATTTCCTCAAAACCAAACGCTCGGTCTCTATCGTTCGCGTGCCGACGTGCTCCACCATGCCCATCGCCCTTCCGCCGATAATCACGCTTCTCCATCCCCGCGCGTCAGCGCCGGACAAAGGGTCAAGAACCTTGCCCCTTGCGGTGGGGTCCGGGGAGACGAAACCTTCCTGTCATCTCCCGTCCACGCCCCGGTACTCCGCCTGAAAAAGCGCTTGTTTCCGCTCGATCATCTCGCCCACGCGGGCAATGTAGTCGGCAACGGGTTTGATGTTGGGCGCGCGTTCGATGCGCTTGTCGCGGTCGAAGACGCGCTTGGAGATCCCGCCCGCGCCAAACGCCGCGACCGAGCAGGTCTCCTCCATCATGTCGATGTTGTACGCGCATACCGTTCCCGGCAGCGCGTAGCCCACGTTTTCAAGCCCGCCCGCCATCTGTTTCTGGCGGTAGAGGTAGTAGGGCCGCATGCCCATGCCGGCGGCGCGCCGAGCGGCGAGCGCAACCATTCCCTCGGCCTCGGCGGGCGGGGCGTGCGCGTGTCCTGCCTCCCGAAGCCCGCTGCCGCGCTTGATGGCGAGCGTGTGCACCGTCAGGTTGTCAGGCGCGAGCGCGGCGATGCGGTCAAGCGTGCGCGCGACATCCCCGATCGTTTCCCCGGGGAGCGCCGCGATCACGTCCATGTTGATCAGAAAAGAACCGGCGTCTCTCGCCTGCGCAAACGCGCGCTCGATGTCCGCGGCGCTGTGGCGGCGGCCGATGCGAGCGAGCGTGTCGTCATTCATGCTCTGCGGGTTGATGCTCACGCGCGTCACGCCCGCGCGGGCGAGCGCCGCGAACTTTTCGGGATCCACGCTGTCCGGGCGCCCCGCCTCCACCGTCCACTCAAACGCGGAGGGAAAGTACCCGCGCAGTCTGGCCAGAAGCTCACCGAGCGCTTCCGCCGACAGCGTCGTGGGCGTTCCCCCCCCGACGTACACCGCGCGGGGGCGATAGCCCGCTTCCAGCATGGCGGGCGCGACCCCGTCCAGCTCGCGGAAAAGCGCCGAAAGGTAGGGGCCGACGAGCCGCCCCGAGCGCGCCACCGGCTCGGAGGCAAACGAGCAATACGCACAGCGCGTGGGGCAAAAGGGGATGCCCGCGTAAATATCCACGTCGCGGACCGATGGCGCGGGCGCTTCCGCCTGCGCCTTCATGCAATCAAAAAGCAGCTCCGCTTTTTCGCGCGAGAGGTCAAACTGCCGGGTCAGCGCGTCCGACGCCCGCTCACGGTCCTCGCCCATACGGACGCGCTCCGCCATCAGGAGCGTGGGCCGCACGCCCGTGAGCGATCCCCACGGCGGACGTTTCCCCGTCGCGTCGCACAAAAGCAGGTAAAGCGCGTGTTTTACGGCGCGCTTGCGCGCGCGCGCCTCCACGAGCGGTGTGCCTTGGGCTTTCGTGACGACGCGCGTCTTGCGGACCGCGCCGGACAGGACGAGCGTCAGATCGTCCACAAACGCGCCGCCCTCGCGGGCGCCCGCGTGGAGCACGGCGTCGCCTTCCCCGTCCAGCAGCGCGCCCGAAAAGAAGGAGCGGTACGTCTCGTAAAACTCCGCGGCCCACGCCGTGACGGCCGTTTCCACGCGCAAACTAAAACGTCCTCCTCGAATCAAGCACAATGGTCACCGGGCCGTCGTTGACGAGTGATACTTTCATGTCCGCGCCGAAACGCCCAGTTTTGACGGCGATACCTGCGGACACCAACCTTGCTTTGAGCTTGTCCAGCAGGGGAATGGCCGTCTCCGGCCTTGCCGCCGACGAGAAGCTCGGTCGGCGGCCCTTGCGCGCGTCGCCGAGCAGCGTGAACTGCGAAACCAGCAGGATCTCCCCGCGCGCCTCGGCGATGTCGCGGTTCATTTTGCCTTCATCGTCCTCAAACACGCGCAAGCCGGCGAGTTTTTGCGCCGCGTATTCCGCGTCCGCGTCACCGTCGCCTTCCTCCGCGCCCGCGAGCACGAGGAAGCCCGAACTGATGCTCGCGATGCACTCACCCTCAACATCCACAGAAGCGCTCGTCACGCGCTGCACGACCAACCTCATCGCGAACCCTCGCGGCGAACGAGTATGCCCTTCATCTGCGCGCTGCCGTTGTGAACCGCGAGCGCGATCCGCTTCTCGTCTTCCGAACAGCCGACGAGCAGCTTGATCTCGGAATCGCTCTTGGCAAGGTCGACCGTGACGATGACCGCGTCCAGGCGCGCAGAAGGATCGCTCCCGCGCCAGACATCGATGCCGCCCCCATCCATGGACGATGTTCCCTCCAAATAACCGTAATCAAGCGGATAAACGAAGTCCGGATAGCGCGGGTGCCGGCTGCCGGCGGGGCGGTCGATCACGAGCGTTTGGGCGCCGGCCAGCGCGTCCAGCGCGCGCCAGAACGCGCCGTCGCCCTGAGTGGCGTGCGCGGCGAGCCACCTGGCCACGCCGTCGTCCTCGTTTGAGCCGATAACGGCCGTGGCCGCAGCCTTGAGCTCATCGCGCGCGTTGGCGACCGCGTACCCTTCGTCGCACGCTTCCAATAATGGCAAATCGTTGAGGTTGTCGCCAAAGCCCACGGCGCGGGCAAATCCGTACGTCTTGCGCATCCAGCGCACCGCGTGGGCCTTGGACGCGAGAGAACCATGGCACTCGGCATACCACCAGCTCGCGGAATAAATGTCTTTATAGAACACGCAGGACAGATCGGGCACGTTGCACAGGTCGGCGTACAGAGGTTCGAGTTCCTCTTTCTCGCCTCTAAACGAAAAATAAAGCACGCCCTTGGGCGACACATCCTCAAACCGCGCTTTCGTAAACGGTTTACCGAAACGCGCGGTGCGCTCGTCGTGAAAATCTCTGATCGCAGGCGATTCCAGCGACTCATATCGCGTGATCAGCGCTTCATCCTCGATGGCGTACATGAACCCGGTCAGCCCGCGCGAGCGCATCGCGGCGATCACGGCGGACACCGCCGCAGCGCTGATGCTCACGATCTTGACGCTGCGTTTTTCGCCTAAATCGTAAATGAGCGCGCCGTTCATCAGGATGGCGGGGAGCGCGAGCTTCACGTCCGCGAGCATTTTGGTCACGGACGCGGCGGTTCGCGCAGTGGCGACGGTAAACTGCACACCCTCCCCGATCAGCCGGTTGAGCGCGTCCGTGGAGTACGCCGAGAGTTTGGCTTCGTTGCTCAGGAGCGTGCCGTCCAGATCGGAGACATAGAGCGTCTTGTCACTCACCTTTGAATATCTCGCTTTCGCTCATTTTCACCTGCTCGATCATATGGCCGATGTTGCCTTCGCCCGCGTAAACGGACATATCAAAGAAATTGTGATTCAGGTCGGACCAAAACAGCTCGTTCTCATCGCCGCGCACGTCTACGCCGTGCCTGAGCTTCCCGACATACACCTCGACATAGCATTTCTGATACGGGTACTGAAACGTCATCAGGTGGTGCAGGGGGACGTCCCCGCGCGCGATGCCGGTCTCCTCGAAAAGCTCGCGGTACGCGGCGCATAGTCCGTCCTCGCCCGATTCGATTTTGCCGCCCACGAGGTTATAAAGCCCCTTGTACGGATTCTTTTTCCGCTTGCACATGAGCAGCGCGCCCATGTCCCTGGTGTAGACCATGACGCAGTTGTAGCCTTGCATACACCCTCCCCGTCACGAGCTGATACGGAACGCCTCGATGATGTCGCTGTTTTTCTTGAGCTGTTTCATCACGCGGTCGAGCTGGGCCGTGTTCTTGATCTCGATGGTCACGGACACGTTGGTCGTCTTGTTCTTGTTCGTGCGCGCGGAGAGCGCGATGAGCGGGAGCTCCATCTCGCCAAACAGCGCGGAAAGCTCGGCCAAAATGCCTGTGCGGTCGTACGCGATAATCTGAATGTCGACGTCGTACGTGGTCGCGCCGCCCGCGTCCCAGCTGACCTCGATCATCCGCTCGGGTTCAAGCGCCATGTCCTTGAGGTTGAGGCAGTCCGCGCGGTGAACGGACACCCCGCGCCCGCGCGTGATGTAGCCGATGATCGCGTCGCCCGGAACGGGTGAACAACAGCGCGCGGTGCGCACGAGCATACCCGGGTCTCCGCGCACGAACACGCCGCCCTGAACGCCCTTGTGGGGCTTGTCGTGCTGGGCCGGGGGAGGCGGGGGCGGCTGCTCCTTGCGTATTTCCTCCGCGAGCCGGTTGAGCACCGCTCCTGTCGAAAGCCCGCCGAATCCGACGGACGCGTAGATATCGTCCAGATCGGTAAATGAGTAGCGGCGCTTCAAATCCTCAAAGCTCTCGCCCTTCAAGAGCTCGCCAAGCGAGAAGCCAAGCCTTCTGGCCTCGCGGTCCAGCATGTCTTTACCGCGCGCGATGTTCTCATCCTTGAGTTCACGCTTGAACCACTGCTTGATCTTGGCCTTGGCCTGCGATGTCCGCGCGACGTTGATCCAGTCGCGGCTCGGCCCGCGCGAGTTGTTGGACGTCATGATCTCGATGATATCGCCCGTCCGTATCTCGTAATCGATGGGCACGATGCGCCCGGACACCTTGGCGCCCACGCACTTGTTGCCCACCTCGGAGTGGATACGGTACGCAAAGTCGATGGGCGTCGCGCCCGCGGGCAGGGAAATCACATCCCCTCGCGGCGTGAACACGAAGACTTCATCGGCAAAAATATCGAATTTCAGCGAGCGCATGAACTCGCGCGCGTCGCCCATCTCCGACTGGAGGTCCATCATCTGACGCAGCCACGCGAGCTTTTTATCAAAATCCTGTTCGCGGAGCGTGCCCTCTTTATATTTCCAGTGCGCCGCCACGCCGTACTCGGCCACGCGGTGCATCTCAGCCGTCCGAATCTGCACCTCGAACGGCATGGCGTTAGGGCCTAAGAGCGTGGTGTGGAGCGACTGGTACATGTTGGGCTTGGGCATGGCGATGTAGTCCTTGAACCGCCCCGGCATGGGCCGCCACACCGTATGCACCGTACCCAGCACAGCGTAGCATTCGGGGATGGTTTCAACGATCACGCGAACGGCCACCAGATCATAGATCGCGTCAAACCCGAGATCCTGCGCCTTCATTTTCTTATAGATGGAGTACAGCTGCTTGGGACGCCCGGTGATGTCGGCCTTCATCCCCAGCTCCCCGATTTTCTGCTCTAAAATGGAGATGATGCCCGAAATCCAGTCTTCGCGGTCGTAAAGACGCTCCGCGACGAGCATGGAGAGCTGCCGGTACGCTTCCGGTTCCAGGATCCCGAAACACAGGTTCTCCAGCTGATTCTTGATCGCGAAGATACCCAGGCGATGGGCAAGCGGCGCGTAGATTTCAAGCGTCTCGCGCGCGATGCGCCTTTGTTTTTCCTCAGGCATGGACGCGAGCGTTTTCATGTTGTGCAGCCGGTCGGCCAGCTTGATGATGACCACCCGGATGTCCTTGGCCATGGCGACCAGCATTTTACGGAGCGACTCCGCCTGCTGCTCTTCCTTGGACATGAACTCCACGCGCTCGAGCTTTGTCACTCCGTCGACCAGCTCCGCGACTTCCCTTGAAAACTCGCGCTCAATGACCTCCTGCGTGATCAGTTCGACGTCCTCAACCGTGTCGTGCAACAGTCCCGCGCAGATCGTGGGCTCATCCATGTCCATCTCCGCGAGTTGCTGCGCGACCGCCACGGGGTGCTCAAAGTACGGCGAACCGTCCCTGCGCTTGACGCCTTCGTGCGCCTTCTCCGCAAAATGGTACGCCTTTTCGATCATGGTCAGATCGGCCGTCAGCCTGTTTTGGCGCACCCTTTCAATGATCTCCGCGAGCATATCCGGTTCACCTCTTCTCTGGCCTAAAATAGCTAAAGAGCGCTTACGAGTACTGCATGATGGTTTTGACGTTGTAACCCGCGAGCTTTTCGCGCCCACCGAGCGACACAAGCTCAATGGCGAAGCACGCGCAGCTGATGCGCCCGCCGAGCTCTTCGACCAGCTTGATGGCCGCGAGCGCCGTTCCGCCCGTGGCGAGCAGATCGTCGGCGATGACGATGTTCATGCCTGGGGTCACCGCGTCGACGTGTATCTCAAGCGCGTCCTCGCCATACTCAAGGCCGTAGTGGATCCTGCGCGTCGGCGCGGGGAGCTTTCCCTTTTTTCGTACGGGAATGAAGCCCACGCCCAGCGCGTAAGCGAGCGGCGCGGCAATGACAAATCCGCGCGCCTCAGGCCCCATGATCGCGTCGATCCGAAGGCCGCTCAAAGCCGTTCCGAGCTCGTCGATGAGCGCGCGATACGCTTGCCCGTCCTTGAGCAGCGTCGTGATGTCCTTGAAGCTGATGCCCGCGTGCGGGAAACCCTCGATCACCCGGATTTTTTCCTTGAAATCCACTGTCACACTTCCAGTCAGTTCAATTTTTCCGCGTTACCCGCGAGTTGACGCAAATTTTCGATCACGCGGGAGGATGAGGGGTCGCACGCTTTGGGCGGGAGCATGTTCACGCTTTGCGCGCTCTTTTCCACCGGATCGATCAGTCCGCACGCCGCGAGCGCCTCAAGCGACGCGAGCACCTTGCCCGTCTCAACGCCCGCCGCTCGCGAGAGCGTCCGTGCGAGCGTTTCGCCCGCCGCGGCCTCGCATTTGCACGCGCGGTACACGGCACGGATCTGCGCGATATCGGGCAGCATCTCCCCGGCCATGCGCGCAAGCCGCGCGCCCGGATTGACGACAGTCTGCTCACGAACCGGCAGTATAGACGACAAACCGTCAGTCGGTAATCCGTCCAGCCACACCGCGCGCCGGTAAGGGGCATATCCCTCCGACGCCGGATCCGGCCCGACCACGACGCACCCGAGCGCGCGGGGATCGTACGGGGGCGCGCCGGTGAACACCGATATCCGATGCGCGGCACCGTCTCTGGACATCCGGTCCACGAGCCGCTCCGCCGTGCTCACACAATAGCAGAGGAACACCGTCCCACGCGGATCACGCATCAGCGCGCTCAAAAGCCGTCGCAAATCGTCTCCCGATGAGGGCGGGCCGCCCTCTTTCGGCAGGATACACGCATTATACGCCAATGACCGCAAAAAAGCACGCAAAACATCCTCGTTGTCGGCTTTGAGCGCTTCCAAAGACGCCTTGGCAGAGCATGTGAACTCGCGGAGCACCACCTGCGCCTTGACCTGCCCGCGCCACTCCTTGCGGCTCGCCTGCACGATCGCGTCAAAGCGCATGTTCAGCTCCGCCGTGCGGTCACCCGCGGAGAACGCAACGCCCTGCGGCGCGCGGTTGCCTTCGAATGTCAGCTGGACATGCGACCCGTCCGCACCCACTTTCCGCACATGCGTGGCTTTGATGCCGCGCGACAAAAAAACGGGTTTAGGGTTGCCCGCGCCGAAAGGCTGCATTCGCTCAATCTCCGCGCACAGCTCCAGCGTGACATCCTCGAGCGAAAGCTCCGCGTCGTACGCGGACTTGGGCAGGAACACGTCGCTGTCCAACTCCCGCAGCGCGTCGTTTAATCCCGACCGAAGGTCGGGCAGCTTGGAAGCTTCCAGCGTCATGCCCGCGGCCAGCTCGTGCCCGCCGTAGCGCGCGAGCAGGCGCTCATGCCGCCTGAGCAGGTCAAAGAGGTGCACACCGGGCACGCCGCGCGCGGAGCCGGTCGCCATCCCGCCCTCCGCGTCCAGCCCGAAAAGAAACGCAGGCACGCCGTAGCGCTCGACCAGTCTGGACGCGACAATGCCCACAACGCCCACGTTCCAGTCCGCCTTTGAGAGCACGATGCACCGCTCACGCGCGAGATCGGCCTCCCCGCCATCCACGCGCTCGCACGCTTCATCAAACATGCGCGCCTCCAGCGAGCGGCGCTGAGCGTTGACGTCCTCGAGCTTCGCGGCGAGCGCGGCTGCTTCCTCCACGCTCGGGTGCAAAAGCATGCCCACTGCATCTCCCCCGCCCGCGAGACGCCCGCCCGCGTTAATGCGCGGCGCAAGCTTGTAGGCGATGTCGCCCGCGGTCAGCTCCTGTCCCGCCGCATGACCGGCCTGGCGCACAAGCGCTTCCATACCCGACCTGCGCTGCTCGCTGTTGATGCGCTCCAGTCCTCTGGCGACCAACAGTCGGTTATCGCCCAACAGCGGCACAATATCGGCCACGGTCGCGAGCGCGACAAGGTCCATGACCTCATCGAGCGCTTCCGGGCCGAAGAGCCGCTCGACAAGCCGCCCCGCGACGCCCGCGCCGCACAGGCCGTCGTAGGAGGCGGGGTCGGCGTCCCTGCGCTTGGGGTTGACGATCGCGAGCGCGTCGGGCAACTCGTCCGACGGCATGTGATGGTCCGTGATGATCAGGTCGAGGCCGCGCTCGCGGCAAAGCCTTGCTTCCGCGTGCGCGGATATGCCGTTGTCCACCGTGATGAGGAGCGCGGCTTGATTGGCGATGGCTTCCACGGCGGTCGCGCTCAGGCCGTAACCCTCGGCGTGCCGCGACGGGATGATGTAGAACACATCCCCGCCGTGTTTTCTCAGCGCGCTGACCAAGAGCGCGGTCGCGCACACGCCGTCGGCGTCGTAGTCTCCGAAAACCGCGATGCGCTCGCGTCGCTCAAGCGCGCAAAGGATGCGTTCAGCGGCTTTATCGATGTCCGGTAACAATGTGGCTGCTGTAAGCGCGCCTTTTTCCGGGGACAAAAACGCGTCCGCCTGATCCTGCGAGCGAATGCCCCGCTGGCTGAGCAAGCGCGAGAGAACGGGGGACACGCCCAAAAACCGCGGCGGCTCCTCGCTCAGGGTGACGCGGGGAACAAACCAGTGTCTGCCGGGCAACGCGCTGCGCATCGCGCACCTCCTCACGCTAAATGATACGCCGCAGGATAACAAAAAGCGTCAACACACCGTGCTGACGCCGCATCTTCAAACCGCGGGATACGTCAGTCCGCGTCGTCCTGTTCCGACATATCGGCGAAGTGGTTGAACACTTCCTGCAGCAGCAGGTCATCGTCCACCGTCTCGTAGGTGTCCTCGGTCTGACCGGGAACAATCCTCAGGATCACCACGTCGCCCTCTTCATCATCGGTCTCTTCCGCCGGGACCAGCAGCACGTAGCTGTGTCCCTGATACTCCACCGTGGCGATGTGGTCAAACGCGACGACGTTTCCCTCCTCATCGGTCAGTTCCACAACGCTTGTCTCAAAATCGTCCAGCGTCAAATCGCGATTGCCGGCCATATCGGTCACCTGTTCCTTTCCATGTAGCTTTGCAAAATGAGCACGGCAGCCAGTCGGTCGACCTTGCCTTTCCTGTTTTCGCGGCGCACACCGCCCGCGATCAGCGCTTGCGTGGCCGCGCGCGACGTCAGCCGCTCATCCTGAAACGCGACCGTCAGCCCGCGCTCGGCCAGCATCTGGCCAAAGCGCTCCGACCGTTCCGCCTGAGGGCCCTCGCTTCCGTCCATGTTGAGCGGAAGACCGAGCACCGCGAGCCCGCAGCCGTACGAGGCATACATCTCAGCGATGCGCTCCAAGTCCTTTTCGCGCGACACGCGCGCATACGTCTCAAGCCCCTGCGCGGTGATGCCGAGCGCATCGCTCACCGCAAGTCCGATCCGCTTTTCGCCCACATCCAACGCAAGTATTCTCAAAGGGCCTCCATCATCATACGTTCCAAAACATCGGCGGTGTCAACAAAATTGACACCGCACCCGACGCGTGTCCCACGGGCCGCGCTATGACCCGAAATTCTCCTCTAAATAGAAACGGACGATCTCATCCATCAGCTCATCGCGTTCCAAACGGCGGATCAGGGAGCGAGCGTTGTTGTGACTGGTGATGTACGTCGGGTCGCCGGAGATCAGGTAGCCCACGATCTGACTGATGGGGTCATACCCCTTTTCCTTGAGCGCTTCGTAAACCTGCGCCAAAATGTCGTGCGCCGTCTGAATACCCGCATTGGTAAACCGAAACTGCATCGTTTCATCGAACTTGCTCATCATGCTCACTACCTTCCCGCTGCGTACCGCTTAAAGCATTATACACCGAGAGACGAAAAATGACAAACGTTTTGCGTCGGGGCGACACAGCGAAGCTGTGCGGCGCAAGCAACCGCGCGGCCCATGCAGCGGTGCCTATTTACGCTCTTCGGGATAGAGCCGGTCCTGGCGCACCGCGCGCACAACGGAACGCACCACGAGCACAAACGGGATGGAAAAAAACATGCCCGCAACGCCCAGCAGTCCACCGCCGACAAACAGCGCGCTGATGACCACAACGGGGTGCAGCCCGGCGCGCGAGCCCACGATGCGGGGGGATATGATGGTGTTCTCAAGCTGCTGAATCAGGAATATCGTAGCGCCAACCAGCGCCACGAGCCACAGACCGCCGCTCGCGGCCACGGCGAGCGCGGGAACCGCGCCAAGCCACGGCCCGACCACGGGGATCAGATCGCACAACGCCATCAGAATGCCCAGAACGACGAAGCCCTCCACACCGAGCAGCATAAACGCGATTCCCGTGAGCGCGCCCGTGATGGCGGCCACGGTGATCTGCCCGCCGATGTAGTGCCGGAGCACCTCGTGGATCGCGCGGCCCGCGTTGACGGCGATATGCCGCCTGCGCAGCGGGACGATGTGCAGGATGCGGTCGATGAACCATTTCCTGTCCTTGATGAAGTAAAACCCGATCACGGGCGTGAGGATGGCGCGCGCGAGGCCGTTGGGCACGACGCGCACCATCGTGCCCGACCAGCGCATGATGCCCTGCGCGATCTGCTGCGTTTGCGCGGCGATGTCGATGGTAAACGCCGTTTCGATGATGCCCCGGTCCAGAAGCCACGCGTTGAGCGTGGCGAGGAGGGTGGCCACGACGTCAAGGTACTGCGGCAAAGAAAGGAGCAGCGCCTGCGCCTGCCTGAAGATAACCGGCACGGCGAGCACGAGGAAGAGCGCGACCGCCACGATGCCGCAGAGAACCGCGAGTATCGCCGCAAACGCGGGCTTGACTTTGCGCTTTTCAAGAAAGAGCGCGACGGGGCTGCACAAATAGCCGAACGTCAGCCCGGCGAGCAGGAGTGTTCCCGCCGAGAGCAGCGCGCCGCGCGCCCACCAGATGATGAGCACGCCAAGCCCGATGAATACAAGGATCCAGACGCGCCGGAAAAAATTGTCCATGCACCCTCCTTGGGTACGCGCTGGGTGAGCCGGGGCGTCGCGGAACGCCGGAACACCCGGCGGTTAAGCCGGTCGCGCACCATTTTGCGGCGCAAGTGGTACGCTCCATGTCCTTTCAAAACTGCCGTACAAGCGCGCGGAGGCTTGAGCCGCTCCGCTTCGCCACGCGGGCGTTTCCGCCGACAGCGGTTCCGCTTGAAGACGAAGTCGCGTATGCCGAAACCCGAACCCGGTACGCCCGGAAACCGGGAGGCGATCCTCCGGCTTCCCCGAATGCCGGGTTGATCTTCAAGCGGCGCGGGGAGCGCTCGCCGCGCTCAGGGTTAGTCTATGCGCGGAGCGGGCCTGCTAAACCCCGCCCCTCATCAAACCCTGCGGCTGCCGGGCTTGACGGGCTTTGAACCCTCCGCGCAGAGCGGGCACGCGTCCGCGGGCCAGGACTCAACGTCCACGGAGAGCACAGAGACGAAGGGCACACCGAAGTCCACCTTCCCGGCGGAGCGGTCGACGACGGCCGCCACGGCCACCACTTCCCCGCCCGCTTTGCGCACGACTTCCATGACTTCGCGCACCGATCCGCCCGTGGTCACGGCGTCCTCGGAGATCACGCATCTGGCGCCTTTTTCAATGGTGAACCCGCGGCGGAGCGTCATCAGCCCTTCCTCCCGCTCGGCGAACACGTTCTTCACGCCCAGCTGGCGCGCAAGCTCAAACGCCATGATGATGCCGCCCAGCGCGGGCCCGACGACGATATCCACACGCATGTCTTTGAGCTGAACCGCCAGATCCGCGCACATCTCGCCCGCGGATGCCGGGCTCTCAAACAGCCGCGCGCACTGCATGTAGCGGTTGGAGTGCCGCCCGGATGTGAGCAGGAAATGTCCCTCGAGCGCGGCGCCTGTCTGTGTAAGAATCGAAAACGCTTTATCCTTCGTCATGTCAATCCGTCTCCTTTTTGTTCGTCCCGCGCGCGTCGCGAGCGATGGTATCCGGTGATGCGTCGCCATCGAAGGCGTCCCCTTGTTCCCCTTACTCCGTTTTGAGCGCGCCCACCAGCTCGCGCACATCGGCCACGCCGTTTTGGGCCATGTAGGCCCTGATTTCATCCGCGACGCGCGCAAACGCGAGCGGGTCCGCAAAACCGGCGGTGCCGACCATGACCGCGCTCGCGCCGCAGAGCATGTGCGCGACCGCGTCCTCCCCGGTTGAAATGCCGCCCATGCCGATCACGGGGATTTTCACCGCGCGCGATGCCTGATATACCATGCGCAGCGCCACGGGCAGAATCGCTGGGCCGGACAATCCGCCCACCACGTTGGCCAGCACGGGCTTGCGCGCGCGCACGTCCACCATCATGCCCGTGAGGGTATTAATGAGGGACACGCCATCCGCCCCGCCGTCCTCGGCCGCGCGCGCGTTTTCCGCGATGTCGGCGACGTTGGGGGAGAGCTTGACAATGAGCGGTTGTTTTGACGCCGCCTTGACGGCGCGCGTCACCTCGCGCACGCTCTCGGGGCGCACGCCGAACGCGATGCCGCCCTCTTTGACGTTGGGGCATGATATGTTGAGTTCGATGAGGTGAACGGCGGTGGGCGCAAGCTTTTCCGCCATTTTCACGTAGTCGTCAAGCGTGGAACCCGCGATGTTGGCGATGACGGCGATATCCTTTTCGAGCAGCCAGGGCAGCTCCTCCGCGACAAACGCGTCCACGCCCGGATTTTGGAGCCCCACGCTGTTGAGCATGCCGGAAGGCGTTTGCGCGACCCTCGCGGGCGCGTTGCCTGTGCGCGGCGCGAGCGTCAAGCCCTTGACCGATAGGCCGCCGAGGCGCGCGATGTCGAAAACCTCGTCGTACTCGCGGCCAAATCCGAAGGTACCGGACGCGGCGATCACGGGGTTTTTCATGCGCACGCCGCAGATGTCCACCGAGAGGTTCATCAAAGCGCCACCTCCCTTGAATCAAACACGGGGCCGTCCTTGCACACGCGGCGGTACGTCCAGCCGTCCTTGGTCAGCGTCTTGCAGTTGCACACAAGGCACGCGCCCACGCCGCACGCCATGCGTTCCTCCAATGAGAGCTGGCACGCGGTGTTCTCCCTTTGCGCGAACGCCTGCACCGCTTTAAGCATGGGCGCGGGCCCGCACGCCAGGATGATGTCGGGCCTGTCCGCTTTGTCGCGCTCAAGAAGCGCGGTCACGAGCCCGTGATGCCCCGCGCTCCCGTCGTCGCTCGCGACGCAAACGCGCACGCCGCACGCCTCAAAATCGGGCGCGCCGTAAACATGCGCGGCTGTGCGAAAGCCCAGATAAGCGGTTTTTTCCCCACCGAAACGCTCCGCCGCGTAAACGAGTGGCGCGACACCCAGCCCCCCGCCCACCAGCCAGATTTTCTTTTGCACGGGACCGACCGCGAAGCCTTTGCCCATCGGCCCCATGATGTCGAGTTCGTCACCCTCGCGCAGCGCGCAGACGCGTTTTGTGCCCTCGCCCTTGGGCTGCACGCCCAGCACGAGCACGCCATCGCGCGCCGACATGAGCGAGATCGGGCGGCGAAGGAGCATGTCGGGCGAGTTCGGCACGCGGATGTGGACAAAACTGCCCGGTTCGGGTATCCCCCCGCCCGGCAAGGCGTCGGCCAGCTCAATGCGCACCATGTCGGCGGCGATTTTCTCGCGGTGGATGACGCGCGCCGCGCGCGGCAGCAGCCATGGATTCAACCAAGCACCCCCTGTTCATTTGCGGCGAAGATCGGCAGAAGCCCGGTCAGCGTCTGCACGCGCGCGTCCTCGGCGTACGGCACGCCGGGCGGGAGGACGGCGTCCTCGTTCGCTATCCAGATCGCATCCACGCCCGCCTCCTTGGCGCAGAGGACGTCATACGGGTGATCGCCCACATACACGGCTTCGTCCGGCGAAACCGCCATACGCTCCAGCGCGATTTTGATGATGCGCGGATCGGGCTTGGACACGCCCTCCACTTCCGATATGACAATTTGCTCGAAGTACTCAGTCAGCCCCAGCTCATCCAGCACATCCGCGAGCGCGCCCGACCAGTTGCTCACGATCGCGAGGCGGTATCCGGCGGTTTTGAGTTTCTCAAGCGTATCCACCGCGTCGGGAAACGGCCTGATCTCCTGCGTCGCCCACGGCACGCCAAACAGCCTTTCCGCGAGAGTTTCCCGGTCGTCACCCGCGATCACGCCCGCCATCGCGCCGTCCAGCCCGCGCGTGATCTCCTCGTCCGATAAACGGGGCGCGCCGGCGTTTTCGCTTTTGATCTGCTCCCCCATCCACAGCTCGGACGCGGCGACGGCCTTGCGCGCCACGGCTTGATGAAGGGTAATCCCGAGCGCCGCGCACCGCCCGATGAGCATGCTCACGCGGTCCGGCTCAAAGCGGAGCAGCGTCTGCCCCGCGTCAAAGAGCACGGCTTTCTTTCCCCTCATGCGCGTTTTTTCGCGATGGCGCTCATCAAATCATCGCGCATGCGCAGCGTTTCTTCGCGCGCCGCGGCCACCGCGTCCTTGTCGGGAGTTTTCTTCCAGGCCGCGAGCACGGAGCGCGAGGCGTTGACCACGCCGCCCACGCCGTTTTTGTCAAAGCACAGCGCGATATCTTTGGCTGTTCCGCCCTGCGCGCCATAGCCGGGGATGAGGAAGAACGTGTGCGGCAGGGCCTCGCGCAGCTTCTCGCCCTCCTCAGGGTAGGTCGCACCCACGACCGCGCCCACGGATGAGTAGCCGTGTTCCCCGACAGTGTCTTTCCCCCACGCGGACACCATTTCGCCCATGTGCGCGTAGACGGGTTTTCCCCCCTCGAGCGGGAGGTTTTGCAGCTCTCCGCTGGAGGGATTGGACGTTTTGACCAGGCAGAAAATCCCGCCTCCGCTTTCCTTGCCCGCCGCGACGAATGGGAGCACGCCGTCGCTTCCAAGGTAGGGGTTGACGGTGACGAAGTCCGCCGAAAAGTCGCCCGCGCCCAGGAAGGCCGCCGCGTACGCCTCCGCGGTCGCGCCGATGTCGTTTCGTTTAGCGTCCGCGATAACCGTCAGCCCCGCGCTCCGCGCGTACTTGAGCGTTTCGGCGAACGCGTTCAGGCCCGCGAGGCCGAGTATCTCGTAGTACGCGATCTGGACTTTGACCGAGGGGATGAGGTCGGCGAGGCCGTCGATCAATCTCTTGTTGTACGTCAGGATGGCGTCCGCCGCGGCCGCGCCGCCGAGCTCCGCCGGCAGATGGGACACCTGCGTGTCCAGCCCGACGCAGACGGGGTTGCCAGTCCTTTGTATGCCTTCGATCAGCGCGTCAATGGCCTTCTTCATCATTTCCCCTCCTGATACGCGATTTGCCCGCCATAGAGCGTCGCCACGACCTTACCCGTTACGCGCGCGCCGTCAAAGGGCGTGTTCTTGCCCTTGGACACAAGCTTCGCGGCCTCAATCGTCCACTCCGCGTTCGGGTCGACGATGACGATATCGGCCGGTTTCCCCGAATTGATCTCACCTGCGTCAAGACCGAGCAGGCGCGCGGGCATGCCCGACATCTTTTCTGAAAGCGTCTCCACGCTCATCTTGCCCGTTTTGACCAGATGCGTCCAGCACAGCGCGAGCGCGGTCTCAAAGCCCGTGATGCCCGACGCCGCGCTCTTCCACTCCACCATTTTGTCGTCGCGGTGGTGGGGCGCGTGGTCGGTCGCGATGCAGTCGAGCGTGCCGTCGAGAAGCCCCTCAATGATTGCGGTTCGGTCGGCCTCGCTTCGAAGCGGGGGGTTGACTTTGGCCGCCGTGTCGTAACCCTCGCACAGCGCGTCCGTCCCCGCGATGTAGTGCGGGCAGGTCTCCGCCGTCACGGGTACGCCGCGCTTTTTCGCCTGCCGGATGAGCTCCACACCGCCCTTGGTCGAAACATGGCAGATGTGCACCGCGATGCCCAGCTCGCCTGCGAGCACGAGGTCTCGCGCGATGGGCGTCTCCTCCGCCGACGCGGGGATGCCCTTGAGGCCCAGCAGGTTACTCGTCGCGCCCTCGTTCATCAGGCCGTCGCCCACCAGATCCGTCTCTTCCTCGTGCGCGAACACAGTCAGACCGAAACGCCGGCCATACTGCATCGCGGTGCGCATCATGGACGCGGTTCTGACGGGCTTTCCGTCGTCGGACACCGCGACGCACCCCGCCTCGGCCAAGTCGCCCATCTCCGTGATTTCCGCGCCCAGCATGCCCTTGGTCACCGCGCCGATGGGGAGCACGCGGCACGCGCCTTCCGCCTTGGCTTTGGCCACGATGGCGCGCGTGATGGACGCGTTGTCGTTGACGGGCAAAGTGTTGGGCATGCAGCACACCGTGGTGAACCCACCCTTGACCGCCGCGCGCGTGCCCGTCGCGATCGTCTCCTTGTACTCCTGCCCGGGGTCGCGCAGGTGGGCGTGCAGATCGACAAAGCCGGGCATGACGAGCATCCCCGCCGCGTCAATCACCCGCGCGCCTTCGTGCGGCAGCGCTTGACCCACCTTGACGATCACGCCGCCCTCCACCAGAACATCGGCGCGGGCTTGTCCGCGTTGGTCCGCGACGATGCCGTTTTGAATCAGAATGCTCACCGTTTACGCCCCTTTCCGGCTCATCATGTACAACAGCGCCATGCGGACGACCACGCCGCTGGTCACCTGCTCGTCAATCACGCTCTGTTCGCAGTCCGCAACGATGGAGGAAATGTCCACGCCGCGGTTCATGGGGCCGGGGTGCATGACCAGCGCGTCGGGCGCGGCGAGCGCGACGCGTTCGGGCGTGAGCCCAAACCGCGCGATGTACTCGCGCGCGGAGGGAAACAGGCCGCGTTCCTGGCGCTCGAGCTGTATGCGCAGGCCCATGACCACGTCCGCGCCGCGCACGGCCTCATCCACGTCATCGGTCACCCTGACGCCCAGCCCATCCGCGACGCCGTCGCGCGACACGGGCAAAAGCGTGGGCGCGCCCGCGAGGATCACGTCCGCGCCCATCGTTTGGAGCCCGAACACGTTGGAACGCGCGACGCGGCTGTGCATGACGTCGCCCACGATCGCGACGCGAAGCCCCTTGACGCCGCCCTTGCGCCTCCGCATGGTGTACATGTCGAGCAGCGCCTGCGTGGGGTGTTCGTTTGTGCCGTCGCCCGCGTTGATGACCGCCGCCTTGATGTGCCGCGCGAGCAGGTGGGGCGCGCCGCTCATGGGGTGGCGCATGATGAGCACGTCGGTGCCCATGCGGTCGAGCGTGCGGCCCGTGTCGATGAGCGTTTCGCCCTTTTGTACGCTGGAGGAGGACGCCGCGATGTTGGCCGCCACCCCCGACATGTACTTTGATGCCAGCTCAAAGCTCATGCGCGTTCTGGTCGAGTTCTCGTAGAACAGTGTGATGATGCTCTTGCCGTTTAGGTGAGGCGTTTTTTTTGTGGGCGAGTCGACGATCGCGTGAAGCGTCGCCGCCGTGTCCAGGATTTCCTCGATCTCCGCGCGCTCAACGCCGCGCAGACCCAGCAGGTCTTTTCGTTTCATTCGTTCCCCTCCCGGTCGCAAAGCACAACCCGTTCTTCGCCGTCCACTTGCTCCAGCATGACATGCACAATCTCGCTGCGCGACGTGGGCACGTTCTTGCCCACAAAATCCGCGCGTATGGGCAGCTCCCTGTGCCCCCGGTCGATGAGCACGGCGAACTGGATCTGCGCGGCGCGCCCGAGGTCCATCAGCGCGTCAAGCGCAGCGCGGGCGGTTCTGCCCGTGTACAGCACGTCGTCCACCATGACGACGGTCTTCCCGGACAGGTCAAAGCCAATGTCGGTGCCCTTGACCACGGGGTGCATGTCCAGCAAAGAGAGGTCGTCGCGGTAGAACGTGATGTCCAGCGTTCCCACCGGCACGTTCACGCCCTCAATCGCGCGGATACTCTCCGCGATGCGCGCCGCCAGCGGCACGCCGCGCCGCTGTATGCCGATCAGGCAAAGCCGTTCCGTGCCCCTGTTGCGCTCCAGGATCTCGTGCGTGATGCGCGTGAGCGCGCGCGTGATGGCAGCGCCGTCCATGAGTTCCGCTTTGACCGCCATGAAACCCTCCCCTTCCCACATGAAAAAACCCCGCCGCGAACGGCAGGGTATGCGAACACAGAGCGAATACGCCCCAATATGCTGCACCTTGCCGGTTTCGCAGAACCGCTTAAAGGATGCTTGATGACTTTAGATATCATACCACGTGCGGGAATCGAAGTCAACCTAAGTAAACAATGATTGATTCGGCAATCGTCCTGTCGTTTACGCCCCGGAGATGCTCAATGAACGCGCATGTTCTTTCAACACGAACGCGGCGTTCCATTTGGGGCTTTGCCGCACATGGAACGCAACCGGTTGGCCCGATGATGCCGATCCGCGCTTAAAACCGGAGCGGTATGTGCACGTTGCAGCTGTGCTCTCCCCCGCTCGTCTCCATACACGCGCAAAACAAAGCGATGGGCTTGCCGGCGCCGTCAAGCAGGAGCTGCGGGCGTTCCAGACGGTGCACGGCGCGGGTTTCGCCGTCGACCCAGACGATTTGAAGGGGGAACGCGAGCGGGTGCTCGGGGTGAGGCTCCCAATCAAAGCCATCATGTGAAACAAAGAGCGCGACATCCGGCTTTCCGCTCTTGGTAAAATACCCCTGAAAGTCTTTGACCAGCGCGAAATACCGGCCATCCTGTCGCCAAATGTAGGGATCCTCGACCGACCAGACATGGTCCGGATTGACCATGATCGGCCGGTCGCGCTTGACAAAAGGCCCCAGCGGGTGTTTTGAAAACGCCACGCCGCAGACCACAGGCCCGCCCACGGGCAGCGGTTTTTCAAGCCCGACCGCCTTGTAGACCATGAGGAAGCCGCCCTTGCCGTCGGGCGAAACAGTGGGATTGCTGGTCACGATGGCGTCATGGCCGCCGGGCGTGACGTCGATGAGCGGGTGATCCAGACGCACGAACGGGCCTTCCGGCCTTTTCGACCACGCGACGCCCACGCGCTGGCGGTTGCGGTGATCCCAGTACTCACCATTGCCGTGATTGCCCACATAATACAGGTAGTAAACGCCCTCGTGCCGGATGACGGACGGGTTGTGCGCCACGTCCCGGTCCCATGCGCCGCCCGCGCCGCCCGCGAGCGCGATACCCCCGTAGCGGTAAGGCCCGGTGGGCGAGTCCGACACCGCGAACCCGATCGCCGAGTGCGTCACCCACGCCTCAAACCCCTTCGGTTTGGGCCAAAAGGAGAAGTACAGGTAGTAGCGGCCGTCGTCGGCCTTGACCGCGCTTCCGCACCAGACGAAAAAACCTTCCAGTTCAAAGACCGACGTTTTGCTCACGGGCAGCATGTGATCGCCAAAGTCCACGCCAAGCGCTCCTTTCAAATAATGCTTGACACATCGCGCGCGGGAGGGGTGTAATAAGGGCAATGAAAGGCGGTGTCCCCATTGAAAAAAAACACGATCGCTCCCGGCGTCACCATGAGCGAGATTGCGCTTGGCGCGGGCAAGCGCGGCGCGGAGAAAGACGACGCCGTGGTGTTTGAGATCATGGACCGGTACGTGGAGCTTGGCGGCAACAGCTTTGACACGGCGCGCGTGTACGGCGACGGCGCGTCCGACGCGGGGCTCGGGCGCTGGCTCAAAAGCCGCGGCCTGCGCGACAGCGTGACGATCGTCTCCAAGGGAAGCCACCCGGATCGCGCCAATATGTTTGTGCCGCGTCTTTCGCGCGCGGAAATCGAGCAGGATCTGAACGAATCGCTTCGATACATGGGCACGGATCACTCCGACCTGCATCTGCTGCACCGCGACGATATCAAAACGCCCGTGTCGGAGATCGTCTCCTCGCTCGACGCACTGGTCAAAGCGGGCAAAACGCGCGCTGTCGGCGTGTCGAACTGGACGGTTTCGCGCATCGCGGAGGCCAACCGTTTCGCTAAGGAGAACGGCTTTGCGCCCATCTCCTGCTGCCAGATGCACTTCAGTCTGGCGCAGACCACCGCGCCCGCGACGGGCGATTTAACGCACGTGCCCATGAACGACATCGAGTTTGGCTGGTACAAAGAGAGCCGGCTGCCCGTGATGGCGTTCTCCGTTCAGGCTCGCGGCTGGTTTTCCGTGCGCGCGGCGGGCGGCACGCCCAAGGACAGCCCGACCCGCTATTACGACGGCTTCCCGGAAAACTTCAGGCGGCTAGAGCGCCTCCAAAAACTCGCGGGCGAGCTTGGCAAGAGCCTCGCGGCCGTGACGACCGCTTACGCGCGCGACAGCGGGATCAACTGCGTGCCGCTGTGCGCGTTTTCCAGCGTGGCCCAGCTCGAGGAGAGCCTGGAGGCGCTGAGCTTTATGCTCACGCCCGCGCAGGCGCGCTATCTGGAGACGGGCGAGTAGGCCGGCCAATATGGGCGGGCGCGCGGTGGATGCCCGGTCTACGGCTTGACGCCTTTGGACACGATGAAACTGAAGCTCTCGCCCAGGCACTCGAACGCGTCCTTCTGCCACGACTCCTGCTCGGCCAACACGACCTTGATGCCGGTATCGACGCACGCGCCGATGATGGCGTCCCAATCCAGCAACCCCTGACCCACGGGCGTCAAAATGACCTCGCCGTTTGCGCCCGTCCCCATGTCCTTGAAGTGGACGAGGTCCATGCGCCCCTCGTACTCGCGGATGAGCGCCGCCGGGTCAAGCCCCGCCTTGTGCGCATGGAAAACATCCAGCTCGAGCTGAAAATCAGGCGGCGTGTTGTCCATCAGGATGCGCACGCCCGTCGCGCCGCCAAAGGGCGCAAACTCCTGGTAGCGCGGGTGAAAAATGAGCGCCATGCCCGCGTCGCGCACTTTTTTGGCCGTTTCGGTCAGCTCCCGCCCGAACGCCGCGCAGCCTTCGGGGTTCATCTGCGCCTCGGGGATTCCGCTGATGCACACGTACTTGCCGCCCCACAGCCTGTTCTGGGCGATCACAGCGTCAAGCCTTGGCAGAACCTCGTGGGTGTAGTCCTGCGTGCCCACGCACTCAAGGCTTGCTTCCTCCAGCGCGTCACGGATGACCGCGTCGGGCACGGCGGGCGACACCCACTGGATCTGTATGACGCGGTAGCCGATGGCGCCGACCTTCAAAAAGGACGAACGGACATCCTCGGGCGTTTGCAGGTACTTTTTGACGCTAGAGATCTGAATGCCGACTCTTGTCATGTTTTCACCCTCCCCTTCATGGCCACGAGCATATCCCTTCCGCGCCCAGACGTCAACAAGACGACCCACAAAAGGAGAGATTGCCCTTGGAGAAGCTCCTGAGGAGCTGGCTCGACGCGCTGATCGAGCTGCAGATCACTGACATGAAAAGAAGCGAACTGCACGGCGGCATCCTTTGCCCCGCGTGCGCGAGCATCCACGGGCGGTGCGCGGACGCGTTCCAGCCGATGATGTACATGCACAAGCGCACGGGCGAGCGCAAGTACCTCGAAAGCGCGCTCATGCTCTACGACTGGACGGAGAGCAACATGTCCCAGCCCGACGGGAGCTACCGCAACGACGCAAACGCCGCGTGGAACGGCATCACCGTGTTTTACGCGGTCGCGCTGGGCGAAGCGCTCTACCACTACGGCGGCCTGCTTCCCGAGGGGAGGCGGCCGGCGATCACCGCGCGCCTGAAGCGCGCGTTTGACTTCCTGCACGACAACATCATGAAGCTCGACTCCGTCATCAACTACCCCATCACCTGCAGCGCGGCCATGGCGGTCGCGCACCGCCAATTCGGCGATGAGCGGTACGCCGTCAAGGCGCGCGAGCTGGCGGCGTTCGCGCTTGAGCATATCGGCGTTGACGGGCTGATCTTTGGCGAAGGATCGCCCCACGAAGGCGTGACGGATTGCGGCTGCCGCCCGGTTGATCTCGGCTACAATGTGGAAGAATCGCTGCCCAGCCTCATTTTGTACGCGCAGATCATGAACGATCAGGCCGTGCTTGACGCCGCGCGCGCCTCCATGGCCGCGCACCTGGAGTTCATGCTGCCCGACGGCGCATGGGACAACAGCTGGGGCGTACGCGTCTACAAATGGACGACGTGGGGCAGCCGCACCTCCGACGGCTGCGCGTACGGCTACGGCTCGCAAACCGATATCCCCGCGTTCGCGGAAGCGGCGCTGCGCAACGTCGAGCTCCTGCGCAGCCACACGCACGGCGGGCTTCTCTATGGCGGGCCCATGTATGTTTCAGCCAAGCAGCCGCCCTGCGTTCACCACACGTTCTGCCACGCGAAGCCACTCGCCGCGCTTCTGGAACTCGGCGCGCCCGCCGCGCCTTCCGTCCCGCTCCCGCGAGAAGCGGCAGACGGCGCGAAATACTTCCCAACGCCCCGCGTGACGCTCCTCGCCAAAGGCCCGTGGCGCGCGACCGTGAGCCAGAACCACTGGCCCCAGCGGCATGAGAACCAGCCGTCGGGCGGCGCGCTCACCCTTTTGTGGCATGATGCCGCGGGCGTGGTGCTGGCGGGCAGCATGACGCGCTACCAGATGATCGAGCCCAACAACATGCAGCTCCCGCCGGGCGACGCCAACGGATTCTGCTTCACGCCGCGCGTTGAGACCGTCTCGGGCGGGGTCGCGTACCGCTCGGTCAACGACCACGGTTCCGCGCTTCGCCACGCGTACAGCGGGGACGCGCTCATCCTGACGGCCGAGGGCGTCCTGCGCGACGGCGCGCAAAACACGTTTGGCTCGCGGTACGCGCTCACCTACACCCTCACCGCCCAAGAGTTCGCCATTGAGGCTTACGCGGATACCGACGCGACGCTCTACCTGCCCGTCATCGCCGCGTCGAGCGAGGAAGCGTCGCTCACCGCGAACACGCTCAAGGTGGCCCGCAAAGCGCCTGTGACGGTGACCTGCACCGCGCCTTTTCTCCCCCTCGACGCGCGCGCCCGCGTGTTTAACCATGTCGGCGGCACCGAAGCGCTTCCGCTCGCCCTCGCTCTTCCCGCGGGCAAGCGCATGCGCGTCGCGGTGCGCGTGGGATAGGGGGCGTCGGCGGCACCGAAGCGCTCCCGTTCTCTCGCTCTTCCGGCGGGAACGCGCGCGCGTTGCGGTGCGCGTGGGATAGGAGGCGTCGGCGGCACCGAATCGCTCCCGCTCTCTCGCTCTTCCCGCGGGCAAGCGCGTGCGCCGCGGTGCGTGTGGGATAGGAGGCGTCGGCGGCACCGAAGCGCTCCCGCTCTCTCGCTCTTCCCGCGGGCAAGCGCGTACGCGTCGCGGTGCGTGTGGGATAGGCGTCGTTCAGCCCGCACCGAAAAAGATGAAAATGATTGAAGGGTTGTGTCCATCCCAAGCGTCTAAACAGGCGTGATCACAAAATGGGAGGCGGTCGTGTGCGCGAGGAACAGTGGCTCATGGCCCTGCGCGGCGGCCGCCTTGATTGGTTCCCTGAGCTCGTGGAAGCCTACCGGGCGCGCGTCTACGCCCTGTGCCATCGCGCTGTCGGCCCCGTTGACGCCGAAGACCTCGCGCAGGACATTTTCCTATTGATCTACCGCTGCCTGCCCTCCTTTCGCGGCGACTCGTCCCTGTCCACATGGCTCTACCGCGTAGCGCTCAACAAAGCGAAGAGCGCCGTGCGCCAAAGAGCCGCGGCGCGGTGGCTGAGCTTCTCGGCGCACCCGCCCGAGCGCGCGGACAGCGCGGACGCGGACGAGCGGCTGCTCAGGGACGAACGGCGGGACGAGGTGCACCGGGCGCTCCAGCGGCTCAAAGCGCGCGAGCGGGAAGTGCTCGAACTCTTCTACTTTCAGCGCCTGCCGCAGACACAGATCGCGGAGATCCTCGGGCTTTCGCCAAGAGGTGTGGAAACCCGGCTGCGGCGGGCGCGCGCGCGGATGCATCGAGCGCTGACCGGGCGCGAAGAAACGAATGAGGAGGATGGCGATGAACGAGAAGGACTCCTTGAGCCGGCTGCTCAAAAGCTACACTGATCCCAAAGTCCCCGATGGCTTCACCGCGCGCGTGCTGGACCGCGCGTGCGCGCCTCCCCCCGCGCTCTCCGATCGCCTGCTCACGCTCCGCGAATCAGGCATCCTTTGCATCGCGGCAGGGCTCGCGCTCTTCATCGCGTTTCGTACACCCGTGATCGACTACATGTCAGCGCTTGTCCAAACATTGGGAGGTATCACATGAACAACCCGACATACGCGCCCCAGCGCGCGCTCCCCCATCCGTTCGTCAACTTCCTCTGCTCGCTCGTCCCCGGCGCGGGACACATGTACCAGGGACTGATGCGGCGCGGCACGGTCCTGATGGCGGCTTTCGCGGCAGGCATCATCTGCGCGGCCTGCTTCGGCTCGTTGTATGGCATCGGGCGTCTGCTGGCCGGAACCGCCATCGCCGGCGTGGCCATCACCTACTTTTACAGCTACTTTGACAGCATGCGCACCTGCCGCCTCATCCGCTCGGGCGCGCAGATGCCCGGGTACGTCGATGAGCTGGATGTGCCGCTCAACCTCCCTTCCGCATCAGGGCGCGGCAAACTGATCCTGGGCGGCGCGCTGACGGTCATTGGCGCCATCAGCCTGTTTTCGGTCATTGTCAACCGCTACATCCCGCGCGATCTGTTCAACGCCTATTTACGCCCGGCGCTTGAGCTGCTCCTGCCGCTCGCGTTTGTCGGGCTGGGCATCGCGCTCCTTCTCGTGAGCCGAAAAAAGCAAAACTGACCGCAGACATCACCGAATAACGACTTGTCGATTTTGCTTCGGCGTTCCTCTGAGAACAACCTGACGTTTCCGACTGGCTTTGACGAGAAGCCTGCGCGCCAGCAACTGGTTTGACCTCACGCACGGAACCCCGAAACGCAAAGCGTTTCGGGGTTCCTATTCACAGCTTAGTTTATCTGAACACGCCCTCGTTCACAAACACATCGCGCGCCCAGGCGGCCCACTCGTCCCTCACGTCGATATCGCCCAGCGAGGGGTAATCCTTGGCGATGAGCCCGCCGCCGTGGGGCATGAACTCGCGGAGCATGTGCCGCGCCTCGGCCTCGATGAGGGCGCGATCGCCGGTTTGCAGGATTTTTTGTATATCCACAGGGCTGTACAGCGTGACGCGGCCGCCGTACAGCTTGGCGATGCGCGAGACATCCGAAAGCTCGGGCTGATCGAGCTGGAGCGCGTCGACGCCCGCGTCGATGAAGTCGCCGATCACCTCGGAGATGAAACCACACGAGTGAAGCATGAAGTGCAGGCCCGCGCGGTGCGCCGCGTCGGCGATGCGCTTGTACGCGGGCAAAAAGATCGCGCGAAACGCCTTGGGGCTGATGAACAGGGCGATCTGCGTTCCCCAGTCATCCCCCATGAGCACGCCGTCAAAGCCGTGGCGCGCGGCGCGCGCGATCGTTTCCTCGGCCACGGCGCACACTTTTTCAAGCAGGAGCGCGATGTACTCCGGGTACTCGATGGTGTCCAGGAGCGCGTTTTCCATGCGCCGCATGTCCCGGAACGTGGAAAAGACCGAGACCGGCACACCGCCCAGAATGTACTTGCCGCGATGCGGAGCGAGGAGCGCGTCGAGTTTTTGATCGTACTCATCGCTCAGCGGCTGAAACTCATAGCGCCGGATGTCGTCAAAGTCTCGCTCCAGCACGCCCGCAATGCACTCGCCCTTTGTCTTCCCCTCAAACCGCCCCAGGATGTTGCCGAACGCGTCCAGCTTCATTTCGCCATCAAAGCCGGTCTTTATCATCAGCTCCGGGTGCTTTCCCCAGCTGTCATAGCGTCCGTCCTCAAGCGGGGTGATGCGCGCCGGCGCGATGTGCGCGATGTCCTTGGGTCCGGGCGCGTTAAAGTCAAACGCGATGCGCGGCGGTTTGTCAAAGTTGAGGTTCCTTAAGACGATTTCCTTGGATATCACGGCGCAATCCCCCTTGTGTCCGCCAAACTACGCCGCAAGCGCGGCTCATGCGCATATTCAGCCTTGCAAGCCGATGATCAGCATGACCTCCGCCATGGCGATGCCCATTTCTCGGGAAATGTCCTCGGGCGTCATGCCTTGCTCATGAAGCGAGAGCACGCGCTCACGCTTCTGGCTGCGCGGCCTTAACGGCGGCCTCGGGGCATTGTCCTGCGCCGCGATCACTTCGCCCGGATCGGGCTTTGCGCTCTCCGGCTTTGCGGGCGCGGCGGACGCGGCCCTGGGCGGGTTGACGCGCGTGGGCTGTTCCAGCGCGCGCTTGCGCACGTCGTCCCAAACAACGCGCGCTTGCGCCCCCGCTTCCTCAACCGCCTTACGCTCCGCCGCGATCTTGCCCTGCTCTTCCTCGACATACGACTCAAACGAATCCATCAGATCCTCGAGGTTCTGATACATCCTCAACAGGCGCGCCTCGCGTTCAAAGAGCTTTTCCTGCGTTTGCGCGGGGCTCACGGGGCGCGGCGTTTTTTTGTACCAATAGAGGATGAGGAACAGCAACACTGCGCCCAGCGCGACAAATCCGTATTGTTCCATCGCCTACGCCTCGATATCCATGCCGTTGCGGCGAATCTGGTCGAGATCAAGCCCCTCGGGCGAAACGACGATGCCCTGAGCGTTCTTGTTCTTTTTCTTTTTCTTCTCACTCGCCTCGCGCCTGCGCCGGTCTTCGTTCTTGATGGACACCGAATCCTTTTGCTCGAGCATGGCCACCTGCGACGCCTCGCGCTGCGCCTGTGCGTTGCCGATCTGAACCGCCTGGTCGTGTACGATCTCAGGGCGCTTGAGCTGCGCGCTCAAGTCTTTCGTGTTCATCTCGTTGACGCGCTGGAACGCAACCTGCGTATCAATCCCTTTGAGCATGAGCTCACCCCTTACTTGCTGTATTCCAGTGAAACCATGGCGACCGCGTCGTCGATCAGCCTGAATGTGGCATACGGCACCGGCTGGTTGACGATGTAGGGCGTCGCCGCGCCTATGACGATTTTCACGCCCTCGTTCGCGCGCTCAAGCACATGGATCTTGCCAAACATGATCTCCATTTTGGCTTTCTCAAATTCCTCGATCTCGTAGTACAGCTCGACAATTTTCTGCCTCTGCGCGGACAGCGTGCTACGCAGGCGGCCGATCATCGCCTCGCCCTCCGGGGTTGGCGGGCGCTTTTCAAGCAGCGCGAGCGTCTGAATGGTCTTGTCGTTGTCGCGCTCAAGCTTTACGTACTGTTCCTTGGCCTCTTTGAGCTGCTCAAAGCGCCTCGGATCAAGCGCGATTTCCAGGAGCGTCTGGGAGAACGTCTCCGAGCCCGCAACTTTGCACACGATCTCGTCGCCCGCGCGCGCGTTGCTGCCAAGGATCGTACCCTTGTTGCGCACGGCCTTGATGCGCTTGCCGCACATCACGTCGGAATGGATGATGACGTCGGCGTCGATTGAACCCACCGCGACGACTTTGGCGTGCTCAATGAACCGCGCGACCACGTCGCCGCCGGCGCGAAGCTCCGCCTTGTCCATGCCCAGCACGCCCTGCTTTAAGATGATGCTTCCGCCCGCTTCGATCGAGGACGCCTCGACAATCCCGCCGACCTCCACGCTCCCGGTCGCCTTGACCGTCATGCCGTTGATGACCGCGCCCTTGATGGTGACGTTGCCGTCAAACGTGATGTTGCCCGTGGACATATCCACGCTCTCTTTGATCAGAAGCGTATCCGACACCACGACGCGCCCATTGATCAGGTCAACGCGCCCGCCCTTTGTCGCGTGCAGCTCCCCTCCGTCCTCGGAGAGCGCGGTGTGTCCGCCGCAGAGGATGTTCGCGGGTTTTCCCGGTTTGGCCGGAAGCGCCCTGCCCGTCACGGTCAACCCGTCCTCGCCGCTGGTGGCGGGCGTGCGCGTCGCCAGCAGCTGTCCGGGGGAGGCGTCCTCGAACACATCGAGTTCGCGGTAATCGACGCGGATGTCGGAGGTGTCCTTGGGCATGTTGGAGTGCGTCAGCGCGAAGTGGTACCGCACGAATCCGTCCCGGCCATTCACGGGCGGTTTCTGAGACGCGACCTCCACGCGCCGGCCGTACACCGGATCGCGCGCGAGCGCCTGAACCGCTTCGGCGTTGATGCCGCTGGACACGCCCGCCGCGAAAAGCGCGGACAGGATTTTCTCCGCGGTCATTCGCGCGCCGGCTTCGTCGCCCATATCCAGCACGGCGTGCGCCGCGCTTCCGTCGGGCTTTACCTGAACGCCGACCTCGTCGTCCAGCACGCTTTCCGCTTGTTTGGGCGCAATCAGCACGCTGTCTTTGCCGGAAAGATAGGCGGTCATCACGTCGCGCAGGTTGAATGCCTGGAGGTGTTTGCGCAACAGATACGCGGAGATGAGCTTGTCATCCCCCGCTTCCCTGCGAAAAACAGTGAGAAAGACCCCGTCCGGCGTATAGTTCAAAGTAAAATTCCGCTGCGCCATCGTGTCCTCCACCTTATGTGTCACTGGTAATACCGCTGGAGCATGGTTTTGATCTTCATGAGCACCTTGGAGTGGATCTGCGAGATGCGCGAGACGGAAACGCCCATCACCTGCGCGATGTCCCTGAAGGGTAGCTCCTCAAAGTAGTACAGCGTGATGACGAGCCGCTCGTTCCTCGGCAGCTTCTCAATCAGCCCCGCGAGCTCGGTTTTGAGCTCTTCCTTTTCCAGCTGCATCGTTGGCGAGGAGTCAAGGTCCTGAAGCGCGTCGTCGTCGGCGTAGTTCTCGGAGAGCATGTCCTCGAAGTATAGCATGTTGAACGCGTGCGCTTTTTCCATGATCTGGCCGACCGTGCCCACGTCCATGCTCAAAAAGCTCGCGATGTCCTCGTCTGACGCGGTGCTTCCGCTCTGCATCTCAATCTCGTCCATCGCGCGCGAAATCTGCGTGATCTGGCGCCTGAGGTTGGATGGCGCCCAGTCCTGCTTGCGCAGGTTGTCGATGATCTCCCCGCGGATACGCATGTACGCGTAGGTGTCGAACTTGACCTCGCGCGTGATGTCATAACGCTCGATCGCGTTCATCAGCCCCAGCACGCCGCAGCTGATCAAATCGTCGTAGTGGTTGTGCATGTGCTGCGCGGGCATCATCCTGAGCACGACGGACTTGACGAGCGGCAGGTAGTGGACGACGAGCTTGTTCTTCGTCTCCGTGTCGCGGTGCGCCGCAAAACGTTCCCACAGCGTTTCCACCGGTTCATTTTTTGTTTGCACACCATCACACTCCAGTCATTGCCTGTGCCTTCATTCCACCCGCCGCCCGGGATGCCCGCGAAAAAGCGATGAGAGCATCATCGCTGTGTTGATCGCGATTCGCGGAAATCGCGCGGCGACAAATAGGCCTCCGCTCGCTCCCGCGGCTTACAGCCGTTTGTGCATCTTGATCTGCTCGGTCATGATGTATTTCGAGATGTGGCGCTGCATGCGCGCGGAAAGGTTCATGAACTGCACGCCCACGCGGTAAGCCACGCCTCGGCCCGCAGCGATTTCAATGCACCGGCGCACCTCGCAAAACGCGCTGATGGACGTCTCCGCGTTGACGCTGATCTCGCAGTTGATCTGCTGGCCCACGGCGATGGGCGCATCCGTCTCAAACTGTATGCCCGTGCACGACAAATCGTTTGTGTAAAGGCTCAGTTCGACTTCCTGCGCGTCGGCGGGCAGCTGCTTGTCGCGGTACCAAATGCGCGCGGGCAGACGAACATTGAGGCGGAAGCTCTGCCTCTGCTGGAAGCGGATGGGTTCCCCGCGCGCCTCAAAGCGCATCAGGCGGATGCTGCCGTCGCTGACGTACCCGAGCATCACGGCCTGAAAGAAGTACATGCCGCTGTCCTGCCGAAAGTACACGAGCTGCGCCTCAGTCCCTTCGGCCACGAAAACCGGCACTGTGCGCACGGTGATCTGAGAGACGCGCAAAATCGTCTCGCTTTCAAAATCCTGTAAAACCGATTTGTAGCTCGCCTTGTCGATCGTCACGTCCATGCGCTCGCCAAGGATGAGCGTCTTTCGCAAATCCATGTCCCGCCCCCCATATCCATTCCAGTATACAGCAAACCCGGGTAGGTTGACAAATTATCCGGCGCTTTTCCGAAAAAAGCGGGTGAAAAACTCCCTGATCCCCACGCTGGGTCCCGGTTTTTCCGGGAGCGAGAGGTACCGGTCGGCCAGGTTGTTGATGTCGATCGCCGCGGGCGAGGAGGGGCTGCTCAGGAGGAGCGGCGTCTGTGAGCGCACAGCGCGCGGCACCGCCTGATCGTGCACCACATGCCCCAGCGCCGAGAGCGGCATCTCATCCCCGATATATTTTCTGGATACTGAAACGAAATTGCTCAGCGTCGTCACGCCTTCCTGCGGCGTTTCGGCGCGGTTGACCACCAGACGGATGCTGGGCCAGTCCCGCGAGCGGAAGAGCGCCTTGATGAGCGCGTACGCGTCCAGAATGGACGTCGGCTCGGGCGTCATGACCACGATGGCCTCGCTGCACGCGTGGATGACCTGCAATATGCGGTCGTTCACGCCCGCGCCCAGATCGAAAATGATGATATCGGCCACCCCGCTCAGCGTTGAGAACCGCTCGATGAGCTTCGCCATGGCCTCTTCGTCGAGGTTCATCAGCTCGTCAAGCCCGGAGCCGCCCGAGATGAACTTCACGCCCATGTGCCCCTCGGACACCGCGTCCTGAATGTCCACCGTACCCTGAATGACGTGCGATAGATTATACTTCGCGTTCACGCCCAGCATGACGTCCACGTTCGCCAAGCCAAAGTCGGCGTCGATGATGAGCACGCGCTTGCCGCGCTGAGCGAAAGCGATGGCGATGTTGACCGTGATCACCGATTTCCCCACCCCGCCCTTGCCGCTCGCCACGGCCAGAAAAACAGTCTTGGGGGGCTCTTGCGCGACCTTCTTTTTGAGCATGATGTCGCGCAGGCTCTGTGCCTGGTCTACCATGCCTCACCTTCTCCCAGTATCGCGGAGGCGATTTTCCCGGTGTCCGCGGCGCCGATGTCGTCGGGCACCTTCTGCCCGAACGTCAGGTACGCCACCGGCATGCCCGAGCTGTGCGCCACATTGAGGATGACGCCCAGGCTGGGCGCTTCGTCCACCTTGGTGAAGATCAGGCTGTAGTCTTTCAGATACTCGCAGTTCCGAACGATCTCCATGCACGCGCGGTTGCCGGTCGCCGAGGATACGATGACGAAAATCCGGTCGGGCTTGCATGTCTTGATGATTTTGCGCACGTCCTCCTTGTGCTTCTCGTCCGAGGGCTTCTTGCCCGCGGTGTCGATGAACAGCACGTCGCGGTCGCGCTGGGCGCGCATGGCGCCCGTCAGCCCGTCCGTCTCGTAGACGACCGAGAGCGGCGCTTCCAGAATCTCCGCGTAGGTCGCGATCTGTTCCTTGGCCCCGATGCGATACGTATCCGCGTTGATGATGCCGATGCGCCGGTTCTCCTTGACCGACTGAAGCGCCGCGAGCTTGATGAGCGTGGTCGTCTTGCCCACGCCCGTGGGCCCCGCCATGAGAACCACCTGCTGGCGCGCCTTGCCCGGCTTAAGGGGCGCGCCTTCGCCAAGGCAGTTCGCCACGGCGGTCTTCATCGCCTCGAACGCCGCCATCCCTTCCTCCCGCGCGAGCCGTTCCCCTTCGCGCGCGAGGGTGAGCGCGAGGTCGGGGCTGACTTCCTGCTCGATCAGGCGGAGGTACAGCGGGCCGATGTCGGAGGACAGCGAGGACGCGACAGAGCCGGAGGAGGAAAGCGACGTCAGGTTGAGCGACACATTGGAGAGCATCTCGCTCAAACGGTCGACCTTGCGCACCAAATCCTGATCGGGCGCGGACGCGCGCGCCGCGGGCGACGGACGCGACAGGTCGTCCTGCGCGGGGGTGCGCGCCGGCATCTCATCGGGCGCGAGGAATACGGGCGGGACAATCGCGCCCTGCTTGCCCCGCTGACCGCTTAAGACCTCGGCGATGGCGCTCGCCGCCGCGCGCGCCTGCGCGGTGGGCACGCCCGATGTTTGCGGGGGCGGGATGACCGGCTTGTCCCCGGCGCGCGGCGTCTGCGCGGGAATGGGCGGATATTTCGGCTTTGGCTTGGGCGCGGGGCGCAGGGGCTCCCGCCCCTCTTCAAACGCCACCATCACCTCGATCATGGGCGGTTGAAACCAGCCCATGAGGCCCTGCTTGCGCACGCTCCTCTGGCTCAGGATCACCGCGTCGGGACCCAGCTCCATGCGCACCTTGGACATGATCTCCTGGACGCTGGCGCCCATATACCGCTTGACATTCATGCTACGCGCTCACCATCCCATCGGAGAATATTTCGATCTCGGATTCAATCTCGTTGTACGAGAGGACGACCAGGTCGGGCGCCATGGGATCCACCATGCGCTTGAAGTGCCGCCGCACGTTGGGAGATGTGAGCACGATGGGCGTGATGCCCATGCCCGTCATGCGCTCGATGGCGGTTTTCAGGCCCATGAGGATTTTCTGCGTATACTCGGGCTCCATGGCCACGTAGCTTCCCGTGTCCGTCTGCCGCACGCGCTCGCCGATCAGCCGCTCAAGGGACGGATCGAGCGTGACGACATGCGCCTTGTTGTCCGGCACGAACCGCCGCGATATCGTGCGCTTCAACGCCTGGCGGACGTACTCCACGAGCAGGTCCGCGTCGTGCGTGATGCCCGAGAACTCCGAAATCGTCTCAAGGATCGTCCCCAGATCGCGGATGGGGATGTTCTCCTTGAGCAGGCCCGCCAGAATTTTCTGCATCTCGCCCAGCGAGAACATCTTGGGCACGACTTCCTCGACCAGGGCGGGCTGCACCTGCTTTAAGTTGTCAAGGAGGAGCTGGACCTGCTGTCGGTTCATCAGCTCGTGGCCGTAGCGCTTGATGATCTCGGTCAGGTGCGTGGCGATGACCGAGGGCGTGTCGATGGTGGTGTAGCCGGCCAGCTCGGCGCGCTCGCGGTCTTTTTCATTGATCCACAGCGCGGGCAGCCCAAACGCCGGGTCCACCGTGGGAATGCCCTGGATGGTGGAGGCCGCGCCCCCCGCGTTGAGCGCCAGGAAATGGTCGGTCATGATTTCCCCGCGCGCGACCTCCACGCCCTTGATCTTGACGAGGTAGGCGTTGGGGCGGATTTGTATGTTGTCCCTGAAGTGGATGATGGGCACCACAATGCCGAGGTCGAGCGCGCTCTGCCGACGGATCATGACGATGCGGTCGAGCAGGTCGCCGCCCTGCGATGAGTCGAGCATGGGGATGATCGTATACCCGACCTCAACCTCGATCAAGTTGACGGAGAGCAGCGTGGTCACGCTTTCCGGCTTGCGCTTCTCCGCGGCGATCGCCTCCGCGAGGTCCTCCTCCGCGGGGAGGGGCTGCACCTGCTTGCGCTGCTGGATGATACCCACGCCGCACATCATCGCGCCCATGAAGATCATCAGCGGCCACGGCATGCCCGGGATGAGCGCCATGACGGCCACGACCCCGCCCGTGACGTACAGCACAAGGGGCCTTGAGAACAGCTGCGAGAAAAAGTCCGAGCCGAGCGTGCCGTCCGAGTCCGCCCGCGTGACCACGATGCCCATGGACGTGGAGATGAGCAGCGCGGGGATCTGCCCCACCAGCCCGTCGCCGATGGTCGCCATCGTGTAGAGCTGCGCCGCGTCCCCCAGCTCCATCCCGCCGTTGATCACGCCGATGATGATGCCCCCGATGATGTTGACGAACATGATGATGATGCCCACGATCGCGTCGCCCTTGACGAACTTCGAAGCGCCGTCCATCGCGCCGTAGAAGTCGGCCTCGCGCTGAATCTTGAGGCGCCGGTCTTTGGCGCCCTGCTCGTCGATGAGGCCGGAATTGAGGTCCGCGTCAATGGCCATCTGCTTGCCGGGCATGGCGTCCAGCGTGAACCGCGCCGCGACCTCGGCCACGCGCTCCGCGCCCTTGGTGATGACCATGAACTGGATGATGATGATAATGATGAAGATGATGGAGCCCACGACGATGTTGCCCTGCACCACAAACTCGGAAAACGTCTTGATGACCTGCCCCGCGTATCCCCCCCCGCCCAGGATGAGCCGGGTGGACGCGAGGTTGAGCGCGAGCCTGAAAATCGTGGTGATGAGCAGGAGCGCCGGGAAGACCGAGAACTCAAGCGTTTGCTGCACAAACAGCGCGGTCATCAGGATCATAACCGACACGCTGATGTTGATGATGAGCATGATGTCCATGCCGACCGGCGGCAGCTGGACGATGATGAGCAGGATGATGCCGATGATGACGACGGCGATACCCAAATCCGCTTTCCTGATCAAACGCCTGGCCTCCTTTCGGTATTAGCTCCCGCGGCGCGCTGTCCGCGCTGCCTGCTCACGGCGGGCTCTTTCGCGCGGTAAATGTAGGCGAGGATCTCCGCGACCGCGTGGTAGAGGTTTTCGGGGATGGCGTCCCCCACCTCGCACATGGCGTAGAGCGACTGCGCGAGCGGTTTGTTCTCCACCATTTCAACGCGGTGCTCGCGCCCGATTTCCTTGATCTTCAGCGCCAGATAATCCTTGCCCTTGGCAAGCACCACGGGCGCGTCGCCCACGGAATCGTCGTACTTGAGGGCGACCGCGTAGTGCGTCGGGTTGGTGATGATCACATCCGCGTCGGGCACCGACTGCATCATGCGCATGGCCGCCATCTCGCGCTGTTTGTTCTTGATGCGCCCCTTGATCTGAGGATCGCCTTCGGAGAGCTTGTACTCGTCCTTGACCTCCTGCTTGGTCATGCGCATGTCCTTCTCGTGACGCCACCACTGGAACAGGTAATCCGCCACGCCGATGGCGAGCAGCGCCGCGCCGATTTTAATGCCCAGTATGAACGCGTAGGTCATCGTCTCCGCGATGACCTCGTCCAGAGGCTTGCCCATCAGCCCGGGCAGGGTGTCGATGAACTCCCGTATGCTCGAGTTGACCATCACGTAGATGATGATCACCTTGCCGACCGATTTTAGCAGCTCGACCAGGGACCGCACGGAGAACATGCGCTTGAAGCCCGCGAACGGGTTGATCCGCGAAAACTTGGGCGCGAGCGGCTTTGTGGTGAACAGGAATCCCACCTGAAGGTAGTTGATCGCGATGCCCACCACGGCGGTCGCCAGCAATATGGGGCCGACGATGACGGCCAGCTCCAGGCCCATCTGCACAAAGACGATACCGAGGTCCTGCGTGCCAAAGCTCTGCATGTCCAAAACGGCGGGCGAAAGCGCGTTGGTGAACAGCGTGATGGCCTGGCGCGCGATGAACCCCGCCAGCGCGAGCAAAACGCCGAAGCCGAGTAAAATGAGCACGGCGGTATTGAGCTCCGCGCTCTTGAGGACCTCGCCGCGCTCGCGTGCGTCGTGCCGTTTTTTTGGAGTCGCTCTCTCCGTGCGTTCACCCTGACTCATGGCGGCGGCACCAGCCCCTGAAACATCGCTTGCATGCTCTGAAACATCCGGTCAACGATCACGTGCGTGTACGAGAGATAGGGCGCCATGATCAGCCACGTGATCGCAAGCCCCATGGTCACCTTGAGCGGAATGCCCGCGACGTACATGTTGAGCTGGGGAACCGTGCGCACCATCACGCCGAGTACGGCCTCCATCACGAGCGCCGCCGCGATGACGGGCGCGGCGATCTGGACCGCCAGGATGATGGACGCCCCGAACGCCTCGCCCGCGCTCGCCGCGAGCTGCGCCGGGTTGACCGAGACGCTCCCGATGGGGATGCGCTCCGCCGTGCCGTAGAGAAGCCCGATGAGCCGGAGGTGGCCGCCGCTTAAAAAGAACATGACCATGAGCAGAATGTTGAGCAGGTTGCCCATCATGGGCACCTGGAGGTTGGAGTGGGGATCGAGCACGTTGACCATTCCAAAGCCGATCTGCACGTCGATGATCTCGCCCGCGACGAACGTCAGGAAGAAAAACATCGACGTGACGAAACCCAGGATGACGCCAAACAAAAGCTCTTTTGCGCAAAGCATGAAAAACTCGACCGTGGACGCGTAAGCGATCGCGGCGGCGGGCGGGTACGCGATGAAGAACACGATGGCCAGCGACGCCGCGAAACCCGCCCGAACCCGCGCCGGGATGTTGTTCCTGCCGAAAACGGGCGATGTGAACACCAGGCCCGACACCCTGAGAAACACCAGCAGCAGGTATTCCCAGCGGTTATCGCTTAAAAACGAAAATACGCCCTCCATCGCTTACCTGAAAAACCACGGCAGCAGCATGGCGGCTCCCGCAAAATCAAACATCCGAATGAAAAAGTCGCGCAGCTGGGAGATCATCCACCCGCCAAAGAGCATGAGCGAGAGAAAGATGGCGAGTATTTTGGGCACAAACGCGAGCGTCTGCTCGTGAATCTGCGTCGTCGCCTGAAAAATAGAGATGATCAGCCCCACGGCCAGCCCGACGACGAGGGGCGGCGCGGCGACCTTGAGCACGACGAGGATCGCCTCGCGCATGAACAACAGCACCGTCGCTTCGCTCAACCGTTCCGCCTCCCCGCATGATGTACTTGCGCCTGTTACCTGAAGCTGGTGATCAGCGTGCCGATGGTCAGCGACCATCCGTCCACAAGGATGAACAAGAGGATTTTGAATGGCAGGGAGATCATGGAGGGCGGGAGCATCATCATGCCCATGGACATCAGCGTGCTCGCCACGACCATGTCGATAACGATGAACGGGATGTAGATCATGAAGCCGATCTTGAACGCGCGCTTGATTTCACTGACGATGAATGCGGGAACCACCACGTGAAACGGCACTGTGCTCAAGTCCGCTCTCTGGATTTTCGATGTTTTGAGGAAAAAATCGAGTTCCTCCTGCTGCGTTTGCCGGAGCATGAACTCTTGAATGGGCGTCTTCGCGCGGTCGACAAATTCCATTTGATTGATTTCGCCGTTTTGCAGCGGGAGGTAGGCCGTGTTGTACACCGCGTCGAGCGTGGGCGCCATCACGAACAGCGTCAGAAAGAGCGCGAGCCCCACGATGATCTGATTGGGCGGCTGCTGCTGCATGCCCATCGCGCTGCGCGTGAACCCCAGCACAATCACGATGCGCGTGAACCCTGTGAACATGATGAGGATGGAAGGCAACAGTGTCAGGAGCGTAAGCAGGATGGCGATCTGCACTGTGGTCGCGTTGTCACCGCTGCCGATGAGCGTTTGCAAAAGGCCGTTTGTGGACGCCAGCGGGTCAATGGACGGCAAGGCGTCCGCCGCGAGCGCCGCGGCGGGGAAAAGCGCGGCCAGCGCCGCGAGCGAGGCGATCCATATCTTCTTCATGGCGTCACGTCCGGTTCTTGTCTGTCTCGGCGTCGTGCCGTTGTATGCGGCGCGAGCGCTCGAGCAGCCTCAATTCCATTTCATCCAGCGGCGCGCTTTCTGGGGGTGCGTCCGGCCTTTTTTCCTTGAACGAGCCAAAAAAAGCGGCGGGCGAGACCTTGGCGCGCAGTGCGTCGAACGCGTCCATCAGCGGCATTCCGGCCGCTTCGCCCGCGCGGGCCGGCATCCCGGCTGCTTCCGCGTCGACCTCGTCGATGAGCGTCACGCCCTGCGGCCCGATGCCGAGTAGGTAGTGCTTGTCCGAAAAACGAACGAGTACCACCGCATGCGTGCGGTCGATCCCCATTCGCTCCACAACCTCGAATCGCTTCATTTTGCCCGTCCGAAACGACCTGCGCGCGATGAGCGTCGTCGTCACATACGCGCCCGCGAGCACGGCCGCAAATATGAACACAAACACGACCGATTGCATCATCTCGTTCACGTCCGCCCCGCCTCCCCTTTAGCGCGATAATCCGAAAGGCAGCGACAGGCGTTGAGCGTGCCGCTGCCTTTGCTTAAGCGATGTTTGCGCCGACTCCTTCGGCGTCTGGCCGGGGTTTGTCATAAGGAGCGCTTTCCAATGAAGCAACGCATACATTAACCCACTCCGCGCAGCCCGCGTCGTGTCCGACCGCGCGGCCGCCTAGACCTGCATCCTCATGACTTCCTGGTACGCTTCAACGGCCTTGTTGCGCACCTGCAGCACAAAGCGCAGGGAAAGCTCGGCTTTGTTGGCGGCGATCATGGACGTATGCAAATCGTCGATGTTCCCGCTCGCGAGCGCGATGGAGTTTTGCTGGTCGGCCAGCTCCGCCTGGTTGGCGGTGTCGATGAATTCCTGCACGAGCTGACCGAAGTTGAGCCCCTGCGAGGACGCCTCGACTTGCCGCACGGAGCTGCCCGGCGCCGCCATGAACTGATCGACCGGCCTGAGCGGTTGAATAAACGCCATGCTGATCACCTCGCGCTAAATTTCAAGCGCTTTGGAGGACATCGCCTTCACCGCTTCAAGAACGGTCACGTTGGCCTCATACGCGCGCGTGGCGGACATCATGTCCACCATTTCGACGACCGTGTCCACGTTGGGCATGCGCACATAGCCGTCCTCCTGAGCGTCCGGGTGCCCGGGATCGTACTTGAGCTTGAACGGCGCCTGATCCTCCTGAACCTCGGTGGCGCGAACTCCCCGCCCCAGGGATCCGTCGCGGAAAAAGCGCGTGAACAGCGGCGGGTCGTCAAGCTCGCCCAGCGCGTAACGCTGTTCGGCGGTCTTGTACTCCCCGAGCTCCGCGCCGCGGTACCGGCTGAAAATCTGGCCGAACCCCCCCGGCTCGCGCTCCTGAAAAATGACAAACCGACGCCTGTACGGCTCGCCTTCAGCCGTGCGCGTCGTGTTGGCGTTGGCTACATTCTCGGCGATGACATCCATGCGGAAGCGTTCGGCGGTCAGGCCGGACGCGCTGATGTCCATGGTGCGCAGAAACGCCATTGCACTATCTTCCTTCCTGCAGCACGGTTCGCACGCGCCCGAACTGCCGCTGAAGCTTATTGACAAGCGCGTTGTAATACAGCGTGTTCTTGGCCAGCTCGTTCATCTCGTGCTCGATGTCCACATTGTTTTCGTCCATGCGGATATCGGTGTTCTCTTCCTTGACGACACCGCTCACCGTTTTGTCCGAGGGCACGATCACCCGATGGCCCGCGCGCGTTCTGCGCCCCACCCAATCGGAGTCCATCTTGCTCGCGAGCACCTCGCCAAAGGGCACACTGGAACGGCTGAAGCCCGGTGTATTGATGTTGGCGACATTGTGCGCGATCACCGCGGAACGCAGAACGGATTGATCCAGCGCGCGCTGCATGGCGTTGACGCTAGCGGCCAAACGGTCCGGCATCCGCACACCTCCCCATCGCATATCGACCTATTCTAACATTATTCGCGCGAAAAGAAAAGCCGAATTCCCATGGTCTGCCAGCCAAAGCTCAAAGACCGCCAAAGGTCGGCCTCGGTACCCTGAACGCTGACTTTCCGAGCATGTACGACAGCATCGCCTGCGGGATGCTCGCGAGCGGAAGCTCCGCGCATACCGCGCCGATGTTCCGCGCCTCCTTGGGCATGCCGTACACCACACAGCTGGACTCATCCTGACCGAATGTGTACGCGCCTGCCCTGCGCATGCTGAGCATCCCCTTTGCGCCGTCCCCCCCCATGCCCGTGAGGAGCACGCCGATGACGTGCTTTGCGCCGCTCACGGCCACGCTCTCAAACAGCACGTCCACGGAGGGGCGATGCCCGTTGACCTTGTCCGCCGTGAAGCACTCCACGCGGTACTGCCCGTCCGAGCGGACGAGCCGCATGTGCTTGTCCCCCGGGGCGAGCAGAATTTCTCCGCGCTCCACAACGTCCTTGTCCTGAGCCTGCCGCACGCGGTGGGGCGTGGTTTTATCCAGGCGCTCCGCGTACATCCCCGTGAACGTGAGCGGCATATGCTGAACGATGAGCATGGGCGGCATGCCGGGCGGCAGCTCCTTGAGCAGCTTGTACGTCGCCTCCGTGCCCCCTGTGGACGCGCCGATGCAGATCAGGCCGTCATAGCTCGGTGTGGACGGCGTTTTTTTCACGGCCTCCGCTTGGCTGCGCGTGGCCGCCGCGCGCGTGATCTTCGCGACGATCTCGGCCACGGTGCGTTCCGAGAGCCGGTTTTGCTGGGATGACCCCTCCAAAACACACACCACCGCGCCGGACTCCGACGCCATCTGCGCCGTGCGCTGATCGCAGCAGAGCACCACCATGCGCGTTAGACCGCTCACCCGCCCGACAAAGCGGCACAGCTCCTCAACGGACAAGCGCGACTGATCCACCAGCATGACATCCAGCGCCACTCCGGACGCTTTGGCCTCGGCGTCAAAGAGCTGGTAAGAGCGGCCGAGCACGGCAAGGCCGCCCTGCGCCTCCAAACTGCCATGCAGGGCGGAACACACGCTGTTGATGTCGCCGACCAGCCACACCTTGACTTGGCTCATTTATTTCCCCTTCGGTATATTGACGGCTGAACCGGTATCATGTCGGTTTTCAGGTTGCCGAGCGTCTCCGAGAGGCCAACGAACAAGTATCCGCCGGGCTCAAGCGCGTCGTGATACCGCCGCACGAGCGCCTCTTTCGTCGGTCCGTCAAAATAGATCATGACGTTGCGGCAAAAAATGACGTGCATTTTTTTTCTGAAAGGAAACACACGGTCCATGAGGTTGAGTTTTCCGAAGATAACCTCGTTCTTAATCTCGTCCCCGATGAGCACGCTGTCGCTCAAGTGCGGGTGCTGCGTAAAGTAGCGCGCCTTCCACGCGGCGGGCAGGCGCGAGAGCGATTCTTTGTTGTACACGCCCTGCTTTGCGATGGCGAGAATGTTGTCGGATATGTCGGTCGCGAGGATCTTGGTGTCCCACTTGGGCTGGACGCCCGCGAAGTACTCGTTGAGCAGCATCGCGGCCGTATACGCCTCCTCGCCCGACGAGCAGCCCGCGCTCCACACGCGCAGGTCGCGGTCGCGGATTTTGGGCGTCCACTCGGGGAGCACGACCTTCTTGAGAAACTCATAGTGCTGTTCCTCACGATAAAAATAGGTAAAATTTGTCGTCAGACTGGAAACGAGCTGCCCAATCTCCGAATGCGTCGGATCCGTTAACGCGTGGTTGATGTACTCCTCAAACCCGCTGAAACCCCGGTTGTGGATCATCGACCCGAGCCGTCCCTCGATCAGCGTTTTCTTTTTATCAAGGTTAATGCCGAAGTTCGTCTTCATATACGCCGCCAAGCGCACAAAATCCCGGTCCGCCAGTTTGGACCCGCCGTCAACATGCATCCCCGTTCCTCCGGATGTGATCTTCTCTTTACATGCGCGGCCCGCAAAAAACGCAAAAGACACCGGCGGGGTTGGGCGCGCTGCGCCTGCGCCGCGGTGTCTATGCAAACGATAAATTCCCGCGGGGCGCTTGATATGCGCTTTCACGCGTTGTATCCGCAGCGCTCGGATCGTTTAATGGAAAACGGCGTCTTCATTCGCGCTGTCCGGAAGCGCGCTCGCGACGAGTTTGGCGCAATCCAAAATGAGAACAGACTGCCCGTTCTTCTTCACAATGGCGCGCACGTACTGGTTTCCGGCCTCACCGGGGCTGTGCGGCGGGGTGATCAGCTCGGTATCGGGGAAATTCGCGACTTCCATCACGGAATCCACGATCAGGCCGATGTCGTCGCCGCTCAGGTTGATGACCACGAAAATGGTTTTCTCGTTGTATTCGCCCGGTGCCTGGTTGAAACGCAGGCGCACATCCATCGCCGGAATGATCGTGCCGCGCAGGTTGAAGATGCCGGGAAGGTAGTCCGGCAGACCGGGCACCGCCGTCATCCTTTGATATTGTATGATGTCGTAGATATGAGAGATGCTGATCGCATAATAGGTTCCGGCCACCGCGAAAACGAGGTATTTGGCCTCTTTCTCCTGGCTCCCCGCTTCATTGACGATTTCAGACATATAGCTTCTCCCTTCAAAATCCCGCTGCCGCGCATCCGCCCCTAAGCGCGTTCGAGCGCGCTGAGCAGCAGCTCCTCCCGGAGCGGTTTGACGACAAACCCGCGCGCCCCGCACGTCATGGCCTCTTGCATGATGATGCCCTGCCCCATGGAGGTGACCATGATCACCTTGGCGCGCGCATCCATGTCCATGATGTGCCTGAGCGCATCAAGGCCATCCATTTTGGGCATCACGATGTCCATGGTCACGATGTCCGGCCTCAGCTCCGTGAACATCGCCACGCTCTCCTGACCATCCGCCGCTTCCCCGACAACCGTGAATCCGTATTTCATAGCGACTGCCTTGATGTAGTTGCGCATGAATCTGGAATCGTCGACAATCAGGACGGATCTCAACCGGTTCATCTACCCTTCACAGATACAAATCCAAAATGAGCCCTCGGATATCGTCGATTTTACCCAAAACGCGCAGGTTGTCGGACTGCTCCTTGAGTATCTCTCCGGCGAGATCGTCCAGCGACGCGTTGACCTTGCGAACCACGGCGTAAACGCGGTGGCGGCCCCGCGCGTCAAAACAACCTGATTTGTTAAACGCGTACGAGTTCGAAACCGTCTCGCCCAGCAGCTCGGTGATCATCTCGCGGTACTTTTGGAACTCGCGGATGTCCGCGCGCTTGCCGAGCAGTTTACCCTGCTCGTCGATCCTTCCGATCAGGCGCTCAATGTGGCTTTTGTAGTCCTCATTTGAAAGGGACGTCAGCTGCCTTTTGAATTCCATCGCGCCGGTCTGCGCGACCTGCCGGGCGGAGTCTGAACGCTGCGCGCGGTCGAGCGGCGCCTGCTGGATGTCGGATATCCTCATCGACACGTGCTCACCTCCGGCTAGCTATCCTTTTCAATGTAGAGCGCGTCTTGCGGCGCGGGCGTCGTGTACGCCATGATGGACCTGATGTTCTGCGAGCGCGCGCGCGTTATGTCTTTTTCCTTTTCAACGGCGCTTTGCAGCGCCTGAGAAAAACCCTGCTGACGCGCGAGAATCCGCGCTGCGAGATGCGCGATCCGGGCCGCGGCCGCCTGTTCCTCAGGCCCCATAGGCCTGTCGGCTGTGGCCTTCTGTATATTGTCATCTATTTGCGCGCATTTGTCAATGACCATCTGACCTGCTTCGGCGTGCGCGATGAGCGCGCCGGTGAAATCCTCGTTCCCCTCCGGTGTCAGCGCCTCGCACTTGGCCAAAAACGCCTCCAGCAGCGCCTGCTTGCCCGCGAGCAGGTTCGTGACCTCGCTCATGTTTCCGACAGCTCCGCAACGTGATTGCGATTCGTTTTGGCGATGGTCGCCCAGGCTTCGCGTAGCTCCGTGAGGATCTCCACGCAGTCGGCAAGGTGCGCGCCGTCCTTGCTGACATTGGCCGTGATCAGCTCGTTGAGCAGAAAATCATACAGCTCGAACAGAGGCTGGGAGATTTCGGCGTAGTTCATGTCAAGGCTTGAGGACAGCTCCGTCAGGATATCCTGCGCGCGGATGAACGCCGTGTGCGCGCCCGCCGGATCGCCTTTCTCAAGCGCCAGCTTGGCGATCTGCACAAATTTGATACACCCGTCATACAGCTTGACCACGAGTTCACCCGGGCTTGCGGTCATGATCCCCTGTTTCTGATACTGCATATACGGATTACTTGTGGCAATCATTGGCGATTCTCCCCTAACAAACTTCAAGAATAGCAACGCCCGGCGCAACCGGGCATTGCTGACTATGCGGCCGCGCTCACGCGCCGGCTTTGTCGCTGACGGTTAACCCCCGGACAGGGAGCTAAAGTAGCTCGTCTGGGCCTGCAGCTTGGAAAGCGCCGTTTCCATCGCGGTGAACTTCGCGTAGTAACGCTCTTCCTCCTGCTTGAACTTGCTGAGCATATCCACAACCGTGGACTGCGAGCGGCTGATGGACGTGTTGGTGAAGGAGATTTTATCCTCCGAGCTGCTGATGTAGGACTTGAACACGTCGTTGATCCTGGTGACAAAGCCGGAGTTGGCGCGGTCGACGACTTCATTTCCGTTGTAGTCCTTGGTCATCGTCTGTTTGGCGAACATATCAAAAACGGCGTTCGGATCCTGGGTCAGCGCCGCACGGAGCTTGTCTTCGTCAAGCTCGATCGTGCCCTCAAGCTCAAGCCGCGATTCGGTCGTTGAAATTTTGACAGAGAGCGGGCTGAGCGTTGAAATCCCGATGCTGAACATGGATTTTCCGGACGCGCCCATAGGCTCGTAGATCGCGCTGCGCATCTGCGTGCGCAGGGTGGCGATCCCGGAATCGTTGTAGAGCAGGCCTTCCTTGGACTTTTCGTCCCAAAGCTTGACCTCGCTTTCCGACATCGCGGCGCGCTGCTCCTCCGTGAGCGGCTGGTACGCCTTGTTGGGCTTCTGGCTATAGCTTTTGTTGAGGCTGACCACGGTTTTGTTGTACTCTTCGACGTATTTCTTGACCATGTCAACCGCCGAATCGATGTCCCGCTCAATCCCGAAGTTGACGGTTTTGCCTTCCTCGGTGGTGCGGTTGAGCTTGAAGTTCATGCCGTCGATGGTGAAGGCGTTGGTGTCGCGCTCAAGCTCAATGCCGTCGATCACCACTTTTGCCTTCGTCGCGTCCTTGTGCGCGAGCCCAAACGCGCCGTTCAAGTCGCCCGCGGCGGACGAGACGGTCAGGTCGCCGGCTGAACCCTCTTTTTCGGTGATGACCAGCTTATCCTTAAGCTGGGTGTAGGACATCGTCACGCCCGCGTCCGAGGTGTTGACGGCGTTGATCATGTCGCCCAGCGTCTGATCGGCCTTAAATGAGAAGTTTTTGCCATTGATCGCAAAGCCTACCGTCCCGTCCTGCGAGAGCAGGGACGCGTCGTCCGGGTTGGCGTCCTTGAGTTTCTTCGCCACCGCCGACAACGAATCGCTGAGGTTGAGCCCGTTGCCGCCCACGCCGGTCAGCCGTTTGCCGGACTCGAACGATTCGCCCTGCGCAAGCGATTTGATCTGCATCGTGTGGCTGCCCACGCTCGCGTTCTTGTCGGTGGTCACGGTAAACTCGCCCGCGCCGTTCTCGATCTTGGCCTTGTGCGCGAGGTAATTGAGCTGGGACACCATGTTCTGCGACTGCTTGGTCACGGTCGTGAAATCGTCGCGGAATGTGCGCAGCATGTTGTTGACGCTCTGATAATTTTCTTTTTTCCAGGTCATCTTGGACATCGCGGCGTTGACCTGATCAATCTTCGTTTGGGAAAACGCCAGCAGCGACTTGACGAGCGTATCGGTGTCAAGGCCCGAAGTCAGACCCGTGATCCGCCTTGAGCTGTTGATCTGGTTGACCAAACTGGATGTCGCTGAATTGACTGCCATGGTTATACATCCCTTTCTGAACCGTCCGGCGTCCCTGCCCTGATCATACCTGTTTCAAATCTTAAATCGAATGAAATGGAGCCGAAGTTTAGCTCCCGCGCACATTTCTTTATCGCCAATGCTCAAATGAGCCTTGCGGCCGCCGACTGCAAAAACTGCTCCGCGCTCCCGGTCTCGTAGTCCGCCGCCGCGCCCCTCACAGCCGCTTTGAAGCCCGCTTTGGCCATCTCGGCGCTCAGCCTTTCGCAAAGGCGGGGCACAACCCTTTTCGCGCCGCTCAGGGGCGTTTCGCCGAACAACACGACGTACATCCCGGATCCGCAGCGCCCCATGGCGTCCGTCAGGCGAAGCCGCCGCGCGACAGCCGTCCGGGCGCAGCGGTCGACCACCCCGAGCGCGCCGCCCTCGTTTGATTCAAGACTCACGCGGATGACGCCGATGGACAGCGGCCGCTTGTAGCGCGTTTTGCGGTAAATCTCCTGATCCAGGCGCTCCATGAGCGCACGCCTTGAGAGCACGCCCTCGCTTTCAAGGGCCGCGCCCGCGCCGGGCACGCGCTCGAGCATGCCGCGCGCGCATGACGCGATGTCCGTGTAGCCGAGGTACACCCGCCAGGACGATCCTTCCTGCACCGCGAACTTGACGTGGGAATACTCGCTGACATCGCCCGTTTCAAGGTTGGTCTCGCGGATATGCACGGTGAACCTGCGCGCGCGCACCGCGCGGGAATCAAGCTCGAACTGCCCGAAATAGCGGCTTGCGCCCAGCTGGAACGAGTCGATTCTGTACAGCCGCGAAACGGCTTGCTGCCAAAGAACAAACGCCGACTCCGGGTTGTGTTTTCGGTCGGTCGGGGACAAAACCCTGTAGGCCTCGGCGTACAGCGACGCCGTGATGCACTCAAAGTATTGCGTGATCACGCGCCGCGCGTCGTCGTACCCCGTGGCGTCGAACACGGGCGCGGACGCGCCCCCGGCGCGGTTTTGCGCCGCCCACTGCCTGTGGTAGACCTGCCGCTTTTCGGGATCCCGCAGCACGTCGTAAGCCACGTTGATCTCCTGCATGCGGCGCGTGGCGTCGTCTCCGCTGTTGACGTCGGGATGGTACTTCTTGCTCAGCCTGCGGTACGTGGCCTCGACGACCTCGGGGTCGGCATCGCAGTGCACCTGCAAAATGCTGTAATAATCCATCCACTTATCCATGCTCATGTCCCCACCGCATCGGTCTATTCATGGGCGTAGTACGCGATTTTCGAGCGATCCCGCCGCGATAAATCAGCCGTGTACGCGTACTCGGTCAGGTTGGATCCCGCCTGAGCTACGGTCACGCCTTTTTCGGCGTTGAACGCCCCGTCGCGCGAGGGGCACACCACCTGGATGTGGCCATGTCCCGAAGGGTTCTTGTACACGCCGACCGCGGGCCGCCCCGCGTTGGCCAGCGCCTGCGCCTCTTCCTCGCTCACACGCTTCCAGCCGTACCGTCCGCCGTGCTGCGCGAGCCAGTCGTACGTCGCGTTCGCGCTGAGCTCGCTCGCGCCCTTTGTATCGGGATAAGTTCGGATATCGCCCGTGGCGCGGTCGATGTAGTGCGGCACCTCCGCGCCCATCGCGCCAGTCACGTCCCAGGCGAAAATGTTGCAGTAGGTGTCGTCGCGGCCGCGCTTGTTGACCTCATACCGGCCGTTGGTCTCCACGCCGAACTGCGCGATCACGGCCCTGAGGCTCTGAGCGCTGCGCTCTCCCGCCGCGTTTGTCACCGCGGGCGTGCACGCGCGCCACGCCTCATACGGGTAACGCTCGGCGTCGGGCACGTGCCGGAACACGTCCTGATCGACCTTGTCGAGCACCTCGTGCTCCACCTCGGCGTCCATGGTCTCCTTGCGCAGCTCTTCCTTCTCCACGGGCTGCATCTGCCCGACCATGGAGGCCAGCCGCGACATCAGCGAGAACGCGAGCGGGTTATATTGCCCGCCCGACTGCGCGAGCATCATGCAGAGCATCAAAAGGCTGCTTTTCAGGCTCTCGAAGTCCGGCGCGGGGGAAACGTCCACGGCCGCGCCCGCGCCGCCGGCGGCCGGAGGCGTCTTGGCCGACGCGGCGTCCAGCCGGCTCATGCTCTGCCCCAAAACATCGGCAAACAGCGCCGAGGGTGCGCTCACTCTCGCCGCCACCTGCGCCGCCTGAAGCGCCGCCGCATGATCTACTCTTTGTATCATTGTCCCTCCGGGAAATGGATGTTCAATGGTGGCTTTTTGAAGCCAAATGGCCGCGTTATCAGCGCCAATCGTCATGAAGCCGTCCGGCGAGGAAGCCGCGTCCTAAACCTCCGGCTTGTACTTGGCGTAAGCGCCGTCCATGTTGCCGACAAAGACGAGGACCTGTGCGACGATGGTGTACAGCTCCGGGGGGATGTCGTCGCCCACGCTGAGCTTGGCGAGCATGTGCGCAAGATGCGGGTCGCGCACGATGGGCACCTTGTTTTCCGTTCCGGATTCAAGGATTTTATCGGCGACAGCGCCCCTGCCGACCGCGACAACCAACGGCGCGGCGTCGCTCTCAGGGCTGTACTTGAGCGCGGCCGCTTCTTTCATCTCCGGATTATTTCTGCGCACCATGCCCCGATTCCTTCCGCGTCACACCATCACGCTGAACTTGCCTTCACGATCGCCGAACTCCGCCGAAAGCTCGCCCTCTGCGGTCACGGGGGTCACGGGCGCTTCAATGAGCGCGCACCTGACGTCCGCGAGCCGGTAACCTTCCTGCGCGAGGCTTTCGTGCATATCCACAGTATGATTCTTAAAATACGCGACCAGCCCGGTTTTTTCAAGCCTGAAACGCAAAGATACGGATTTATTTTCCACTTTGATCATGGATTCAACACGGCCCATGTTCTGCGTATCGAGCGCGATGAGCATGGTCGCGTTTTCCGGATCGACCTTTTTCCCGCGCGCGTTCCGCTTCATGATGTACAGCTCGGCCGTCTGACGATTCGGCCCGTTTTGCAGAGGAATCTGCATGTAGTGGAACCGCTCGAAGCTGTCGGGGAGTTTGGCCTGTTCGGAGAGCTTATCGGCGAGCGCCGCCGCGCGGGGCGCTTCCCTGGACATGGCGAGCGCGCGCGCCGCGCCGTCGATGCCGGTCTGAACCTCCTTGGCCGCGCGGGCGATTTCCCCGGGTAGAAAGCCCCTGCCCTCCGCCGCTTTGGCAAAGACGCCCTGTATGTGGCGGACGACCTCGCCGATGACGACGCCCCCCGTTTGCGCGGGCAGGAACGCGTTATCACCGCGCATGGCGCGCGTCATGCGCAGAAGCGCCGCCTCGACGACCGGCTTGGCCGCGTCCTCGAGCACGTTGACGCCGACAAAGGAGCGGATGATGTCCTCGCCCTGATCCTCGGGGAGCGAGACGGCCAGGCGCACAACCGACGCCGCCTTCCGCTCAAGCCCCTCCGCCGCGATGGCCTCCGCCGCGGGTGCGCTGCGCGCGGCGATCGCGCGCTCAAACGCGGCGACCGATTCGGCGGAAGGGGCGGGCAATGTGATCCGAAGAGCGTCGTACGCTCCCGCGGCCGCGCCGGCCTTGAGCGTGGCGACGTCCGCGCCGCTCTGCGCGGCGGCCGCCCCCTGCTCCGGGGGAACCTGCGCGGTTTTGAGCTGCTCGAGCTCCCCCATGAGCCGCCCCAGCTGTTCACCCACGAGCGGACCTTCGGTCAGCGCGCTCAGGGCGGTCATCTGTGCGGGCGTGGGGTCGATGTTGTTCAGCGCGAGGAACACCGCCGTGGCGGGAGACGCGTCGGGGAACTCCGCAAGGGTGCGCACAGCCGCCGTCAGCTGCTCCGGGGAAGGCCGGACGCCCGCTTTCGCGAACGCCGCGTACGCCTCAAGGCTCCTCTGGTCGACGGGCAGCCCCGCGGCCTCAATGGCCTGCCCGGGCGATGCCGCGCTCCCGCCGACGATGTCGGGGATCACCTGCATCAGCGTTTGCCCCCCGCTCTTCCCGGAAACCATGAGCGTGACCCGCTCGCCCTGAGTCAGCGGCGCGTCCGAGACGACCTGCGCCTTGAGCACCGCGCCGCCTTCCAGACGGATCTGCGCCTGATCGCCTTTGACGGACAGCACTTCCCCGCGCACAACCGCTCCCTCTTTGAGCGCCGCGACCGCGCCCCCGGCGCTCCTGACCTCCGTCACCTGTGCCCTGACCGCGGGCGCGCCCAAGTCAACGCGCATTTCCTCATCCCCTTGCCTTGATTCCCGATCATGGCCCGCGGTGTTGCCCCCGCGAACCGAACATCCCGTTATGCCCAAACTATTTTGTATATCGTGGAAAACGCGCGCGCGCTTTAGGCGGGCGCGAAAGGCAAACATTTCTCACCGATATTTTCGAAGCGGACGCCGATCCGCTTGAATTATTTCCCATGTTAACCGATAATAGATGAGTTCCGACGTAACGAAGTAAAGAGACGGAGAAGTGTTGATATGAGCGACACGCGTTTACCTCCCGTCAATCCCGAGCACATGGACGTGTTTGAGGAGATCGGCAACATCGGCGCCGGCAACGCGGTGTCCGCGCTCGCCGCGCTTCTTGGCAAGCGCATTGACACAAGCGTGTCCTCGGCGTCGCTTGTGCCGCTGAACAACATCACCGACATCCTGGGCGGCCCCGAGACGCTGGTCGCGGGTATCATGATCAGCATGATCGGCGACCTGAAAGGCTACATCCTGCTCGTTTTGGACACGGAAGACGCCTTTGAGCTGCTCACCACGCTCACGGGCAAGCCGTGCGACTCCGAGACGCTCTTCTCGCTGACTGAAGAGGAGACGGCGATGGTCATCAAGGTGGCCACGATCCTCATTCACGCCTATGTCGGCGCGATCGCGTCCATGACGGGGCTTTCCATCGACACGTCGGACGCGGAAATGTCCATTGACATGGCGGCGGCGGTCATGAGCGTTCCCGCGATTGAGTACGGTAAAATCGGCGACGAGGTTTTTATGATGGTCACAAAATTCTATAACAACGTCCGGACTCTTTCCGGGCACTTCCTGCTCATCCCCGATTTGCACTCCTATCATGTGCTGCTGACGTCACTGGGGATTGAGACCTGATGTCAAACACGATTATTGTCGGCATGGCCGACCTCAACGTCGCGCGCGGCGGCGACATATTGACAACGCTGGGGCTGGGCAGCTGCGTGGGTATCACGCTGTACGACCCGCTGACGCGGATCGGCGGCATGGCGCACATCATGCTGCCTGACTCGCGCGCCTTTTCCGCGACGGAATCGGCCAACAAAGCCAAGTTCGCGGACACGGCCATCGCGGCATTGCTCCAGAAGCTGGTGCTGAACGGCGCGAACAGGGCCACGCTCATCGCGAAGATCGCCGGCGGGGCCAACATGTTCGCCTTGGCGCGCACCGACGTCATCAAGGTCGGCATTCGCAACGCGCAGGCGGTCCGCGATGTGCTCAGGTCGTACAACCTCCCCCTCGTCGCCGACGAAACGGGCGGCACCTACGGCCGCACCATCCTGCTCAACACCGGCAACGGCGAGCTGACCGTCAGGGTCGTGGGCCGGGGCGAGAAATCGGTCTAGCGCTTATGCGCGGCGGTCACGCCGGCCGGGGACAGTCTATCGTTCCGCGGCGCGGACGGCACGCACGCAATGAAGCGCTGAAATGAATTGATTATTCAGCCGCGATGGTGTATGATTGCAAAATCAGCCACTATGTAAAAAATGATTTTTCCGGTCTTATCGGAGGAGGTCGCACGTATGGCGCTCAGGGTTCTTATCGTCGATGATGCCGCTTTCATGCGGGTGTCCATCAAGCAGTATTTGACAAAAAACGGCATCGAGGTTGTCGGGGAGGCCGAGAACGGCCGCATCGCGGTCGAAAAGTACCAGGAGCTCAATCCCGACGTGGTCACCATGGACATCACCATGCCCGAGCTCGACGGGCTCGGCGCGCTCAAAGAGATCATCAAGATCAACCCCAAAGCCGTTGTGATCATGGCTTCCGCCATGGGTCAGGAATCCATGGTGCGCGAAGCGGTCATGTCGGGGGCCAAGGGGTTCATCGTCAAGCCGTTCAAAGAAGAAGCCATCGTCGCGGCGATCAGCAAGTTCCAGTAACGCTTTGCGCGTATCATTCAGGCGCCAGAATCAATATGCCTACAAAGCAGGTGATGGTCTATGTCCGTTAACGACTCTTTGTTGGAAGTCTATATTTATGAAAACTCCCAGCTGCTTGAGCAGCTTGAAGGCATTCTGCTGACGGCGGAAAAAGTCAAAAGCTTAAGCGATGAACACGTCGACGAGATTTTCCGCGTCATGCACACCATCAAGGGCGGCTCCGCCATGATGAGCTTTGACTCCATGGCCAAGATGTCGCATGCGATTGAGGACCTGTTTTCCTATGTCCGTGAGCGCCGCCCGCGCTCCGACGACTGGAGCCAGATCATCGACATCGTTCTTTCCGCGACCGACTTTCTGAAAAACGGGTTGGCGCAGATCACGAGCGGCGGCCAGGTGGCGGACAGCCCCTCGACGCTGATGGACGAGATCAAGGATTACGTCTCACAGCTCAAAAAGCGCGTGATCGAACCCAAGGCCGAGCCGAAGGTTCCCGAAGGGACCGCCGAGGCCGACCTTGAGCTGGACGCGCGCTTCTACCGCGCCAAGGTCACGTTTGAGCCGGACTGCAAGATGGAGAACGTGCGCGCGTTCGGCATCGTCACGTCCATCAGCGACCTGTGCAGCCGCCTTGCGCACGTCCCCGAAGACATCCTGGGCACCGATTCGGACGAGCAGATCGTCATCAACGGTTTTCTGCTCTACATGCGAACGGACGCCGATCCGGAAGTCCTGAAAAAGAACATCATGCAGACGCTCTTCCTCAAGACGCTGGAGTTCGCCGAAATCCCCGCGGATTCGCCCGAACTGCCCAAGGAGCTTGTGGACGCCGCGCCCGCTGAACCCGAAGCCGCTCCTCCCGCCAAGGCGGCCGCGCCCGACGCGGCCAAAGCGGCCGCGCCCGAAGCGCCCAAGGCCGCGCCCGCGGCGGCGGCTCCCGCCGATCTTAAGCAGAGCCTGATCAGCGTCAATATCAACAAGCTCGACAAGCTGATGAACCTGGTGGGCGAGATCGTCTCCACGGAAACGATGGTCATCGCCAGCCCCGACATTTTGGGCCTTGAGCTGGACAACTTCACAAAATCCGCGCGCCTTTTGCGCAAGCTGACCGACGAGCTGCAGGACGTGGTCATGTCCATCCGCATGATCCCGGTTTCCTCGACCTTCCACAAGATGAACCGCATCGTGCGCGACATGTGCAAGAAGGTCAACAAAGAGGCCGAGCTTGTGATCATCGGCGAGGAGACGGAAGTCGACAAGAACATCATCGACCACTTGGCCGATCCTCTGATGCACATCATCCGCAACTCCATGGATCACGGCCTGGAGACGGCCGAAGAGCGCGAGGCCAAGGGCAAGAACCCGGTCGGGCGCATCGTGCTCGAAGCGCGAAACACCGGGGGCGACGTCATCATCATCCAGTCGGACGACGGGCGGGGCCTCAACCGCGAGCGGATCCTTAAAAAGGCCGCCGAGCGCAAGATGCTCACAAAGCCGGAATCGGAGATCACCGACAAAGAGGCGTTCTCCTACGTGCTCCTGCCCGGCTTTTCGACCAAGGATCAAGTCTCCGAGTTCTCCGGGCGCGGCGTGGGCATGGACGTCGTGCGCAAGAACATCGAAAAAGTCGGCGGAACCATGTCGCTTGAAAGCGCGCCCGACAAGGGCACGACGGTGACGATCAAGATTCCGCTCACGCTCGCCATCATGGACGGCATGCAGATCCGCGTGGGCAACGCGGTGTACGTCATCCCCGTGCTCTCCATCTCCCAGTCGTTCAAGGTCGCGCCCGGCGTGGCCGATATCATCGTCGACCCCAACGGCAACGAGATGCTGCTCAAATCGGGCGAGTGCTACCCCATCATCAATTTGAGCCGCCGCTACAACATCCCGGGCGCGGTGGAGTCCTACACGGACGGCATCATGATCCTGGTGGAGGCCGACAACCAGAAGGCCTGCCTGTTTGCTGACGCGCTGATCGGTGAGATACAGGCCGTCGTTAAACCCGTTCCCGCTTTCGCCGCGCGCAACACCGGGCGCGCGCACGACCTCGCGGGCTGTACCATCATGGGCGACGGCTGCATCAGCCTCATCCTCAATGTGGGCAGCCTGCTGAGCGCGGGTCAGTAGAATACAGCCCCATGAATGTACATATCGCCAGACAACCCATTTTCCGCAAGAATCTAAGCGTATACGCTTACGAGCTTCTTTACCGCAACAACGGGACAACCAACGCGTTTGATCCCACAAAATCAGGCGACGCCGCGTCGTCGAGCGTCCTCCTGGACGCGTTCGGCAGCATCGGCCTTGAAAACCTGATCGGCAAGCGCAAGGCGTTCGTCAACTTCACCGAAGACCTCATCGCCATGGAGGTCGCGACGCTTTTCCCGCCCGATCAGCTGGTCGTGGAGATCCTAGAAACCGTGTCCCCTCTGGCGGACATCGTTGAGAAGTGCACATCCCTTAAGGCCGCGGGGTACGCCATCGCGCTGGACGATTTCGTCTTTACGCCGGAGTACCTGCCGCTTGTGGGCATCGCGGACATCATCAAAATCGACTTCCGCCAAACGCCGCCGGACAAAATCGCGAAGTACATCGCGCTCACGCGGCAGCGGAACATCATGTACCTCGCCGAAAAGGTCGAAACCCGGGAAGAGTTCGATCTTGCGGCGGAGCTCGGGTTTGAGCTGTTTCAGGGGTACTTCCTGTCCAAGCCCGTCATTGTTTCGGGCCAGCGCCTCCCCCCTCTCCCGGCGAACTATTTCAGGCTCCTGAAGCTGATCAATTCCAGCGAATTTGACCTCGACGAGATCCAGACCATCATCGTCAACGACATTTCGCTTTCCTACGACGTGCTCAAGCTCGTCAACTCCGTGGCGTTCGGCTTTCGGCAGCGCATCCGCACGATACAGCACGCGCTCGTCGCGCTGGGCATGGCCGGGGTCCGCAAGTGGGTGTCGCTGGTGGTCTTGTCCGGCATCAACCGCGAGCAGCCGATCGAGCTGATCAAATCCTCGCTCATCCGCGCGAACTTCCTGCAAAACATCGGCGTTGACGCGAAAAAAGACGCGGAGACGACGGAGAGCATGTTCATGCTCGGGCTGTTCTCCATGATGAACGTCATCCTCGACAGGAGCTTCCCCGTGCTCTTTCATGAGATACGCGTACCCGCGGCGGTTGAGGCGTGCCTTGCCGGCGAGACGGGTGAGCTTTACGATTACTACGCGCTGATGCTCGCGTACGAGCGCGGAAACTGGGACGCCGTGAGCGAGCTCACCTTTACGCTTGGTCTCGTGCCCGACCGCATTGCCGAGACGTATTTATCTGCGCTTCGCACCTGCGAGCAAATATTTGGCAAAGACTGAGGAGTGAACACAGATGGCCAAGAGCGATATCCTGCTTGAAGTGGGAACCAACGAGCTGGAAATCCTTGAGTTTACGCTTGCCGGCGGCAGCTTTGGCATCAACGTGGCCAAAATACGCGAAATCAAGCAATATGAGAAGCCGCATCCCATGCCGCGCTCGCACCCCTTCGTCGAGGGCGTGTACCAGCCGCGCGAGAAGCTATACACCGTGATCGACCTTGGGGACTACCTCGGACTTCCCAGCGATGAGGACATGGCGCGCCACATTCTCATCATCGCGAGCTTCAACAAAATCGAGGTGGCCTTCCACGTTCACAGCGTGGTGCGGATCCATCGCATCTCCTGGAACGCCATTGAAAAGCCCAACTCGTCGATTTACGGCGGCGAGGAAGGGATCGTTACGGGCATTGCCAAGCTGCCCGGGCGCATCATTTCCATCATCGATTTCGAGAAAATTATGTTCGATATCAGCCCTGAGAGCGGCATTCAGGTTTCCGAGGTGCGCTCGGCCAAACCGCAGGAGCGCAACCGGGTGCCGATTCTGGTCGCGGAGGATTCCGTGCTTTTGCGCCGGATGCTGCTCGAATCCCTGCACAAGGCCGGATTCGACAACGTCATCGCGACGGCGAACGGCGAGGAGGCGTGGCAGTTCCTCGAATCGGTGCGCGGCGTGCAGCCGCTGACCGACCGGGTCGCCTGCGTGATTACCGATATCGAGATGCCCAAGATGGACGGCCACCGCCTGACCAAGCTCATCAAGAGCGATCCCGAGTTTAAGGCGCTGCCGGTGCTCATCTTCTCCTCCCTCATCGACGAAAACATGCGCGAAAAAGGGAACGCGGTCGGCGCGGATGAGCAGCTCTCCAAGCCGGAGATCGGCAACTTGGTGGGATGCGTGGAAAAGCACACGATCAACAAGCAGTAAATCAACACAAAAACGGGTGGTTTGGCGCGCAGCCAAGCCACCCGTTTATTTGCGTCAACTAAGGGCAGACGGCGCGCGCGTGCCGCCTCTTCCCCGCCTTACTGCGCGCTTTGCGCGGCGACGTGCTCCAGCCAGGGCGAGGGGGTGATGTCCACGCTCGTGTTCTCGATCATGTCGCCCAGGAGCATCAGGGAGCGCACGCCGTCCACGCGCTTGCGCTCGGGCGCCTTGGTCGCGATGAGCACCGCCGCGCCGACGACGGTGACCGAGAACTCGCGCATGATGTCCATCATGCCGCGCAGCGTTCCGCCCGCCTTCATGAAGTCGTCGACGATGAGCGCTTTTTGCCCTTCGCGGACCGCGCGGCGCGCCAGCGACATCGTCTGCATCCTGCCGTTTGAGCCGGAGATATAGTTGATGGTCACAACCGGCCCTTCGAACGCTTTCCAGTCACGGCGCGCGATGACGAGGGGGATGCCCAGCGCGCGCGCCGCCATCATGGCGACGGTGATGCCCTTGGTCTCAACCGTCATCACAAAATCGGGATCGTTCTTGGCAAAGGGCATGGCGAGCATCGCGCCCAGCTTCTCCACCTGCTCGGGCATGGACATGATGTTCTGCATGTAGAAAAACCCGCCGGGCAGGATGCGCGAAGGGTCCGCCAGCGAGGCGCACACGCCCTTGATGTACTCAAGCGTGGCCTGCGGCGTCATGCGCATGACAAAGCGGACGCCGCCCGCCGCGCCCACGACCGTCTCGATGTCACCGAGCGAAAACTGGCGGTACGTCTCTCTCAGTATGTCGATGTCCTCGGAGATCGTGGACTTGGCGGCCCCGAACATCTCGCAGAATTTGCCGAGCGTGAACACATGGTTGGGCATGCCGCTGAGCATGCGCGACATGACCGCGATTCTTTCGTTGCGCTTGACGTGATCCAACTTTTTGCCATCCTCCCTTAAACGGGCAGTATGATGCTCGGCTTGTCCTTTGACGCGCGGTAAATCGAAAACCGGCTGCCGATCACCTGCACAGGCTCGGCCGACAGCTTTTCTCACAGCGCGGCGACCACCTCGCGCGCGTCTTCCGGAGCGCCCTTGGTCAGCGCGCCCTTGATCAGCTCGTGCGCTTCCAGCTGCGTTTCCGCCGAAGCGATCACGCCGGGCGTCACGCCCTCTTTGCCCACCATGAGCACAGGCTCCAGTTCGTTGGCAAGCCCGCGCAGATAGGCGCGCTGCTTGGATGTCATGATGCTCTCCCCCCTAGTCCACAAAATCAAACTCGACGTCGAGCAGGCGCACCGTGTCGCCTTCGGCCGCGCCCTTGGCGCGCAGCGCGTCGATGATGCCGAACTTGCGCAGCGCGCGCTGGAACCACGCGATGGAGTCCGGATCGCTGAAGTTCGTGCTCATGAGCAGCCGCTCCACCGTTTCGCCCTTGACGAGGTAACTCTCGTTTTCACGCTCCACGGTGAACGCCGCGCCCGACACCAGGAGCGTCTCATCCGCCGCTTCATCTTCATACCCCGCGTGCTTGGGCAGCTCCGCAAGCATGTCCATCACCGCGCGCAGAACAGGCGCGAAGCCTTTGTTCGTCGCCGCGGACACCTCGAACACCCGCGCGCCGCCGCACGCCTGACGGATGCGTTCGGCGTTCTCACGCGCTTCTTCGAGGTCGGTTTTGTTGCACAGCACGATCTGCGGGCGTTTTCCCAGATCGCCGTAATTCTCAAGCTCGGCGTTGATGACCCTGAGGTCCTCCACGGGATCTCTGCCGTCCACGCCGGCCGCGTCCACCACGTGCAGAAGCAGGCGCGTACGCTCCACGTGCTTGAGGAAATCGTGGCCAAGACCCGCGCCCTCGCTCGCGCCCTCGATCAGCCCCGGGATGTCCGCGAGCACAAAGCCGTCGTTGCCCGCCCTGACGACGCCCAGGTTGGGCACAAGCGTCGTGAACGGATAGTCCGCTATCTTTGGCCGCGCAGCCGACAAAATTGAGAGAATCGTCGATTTGCCCGCGTTGGGAAAACCGACAAGCCCCACGTCGGCGATCGTTTTGAGTTCAAGCTTGAGCTCATGCGCCACCGTCTTTTGGCCGGGCTTCGCGAAATTGGGCGACTGTCGAACGCTTGACGCAAACCGCGCGTTGCCATACCCGCCTCTGCCGCCGTGGAAGACTATTTTTTGCTCGCCTTCGGCGCTCATGTCCGCCAGCACGCGGCCCGTGTCCGCTTCCTTGACAAGCGTCCCCGTGGGTACGTCGATCACCAGCGGCGCCGCGCTCGCGCCCGTCTGGTTGCTGTTGCGGCCGTTTTCGCCCGGATCCGCGAAAAATCTGTGCCGGTACCGAAAGTCGATCAGCGTGCTCATGTTGCCCCGCGCTCGGAACACGATGTCCCCGCCGCGCCCGCCGTCTCCGCCGTCCGGGCCGCCGTTTTGGACGTACTTCTCGCGGTGAAACGAGACGTACCCGTCCCCGCCGTCGCCGGCTTTGACCTGTATTTGGATCTCGTCAACAAATGATGCCATTCTTTCTCCTTACCAACCGGAGGGCGCTGCCCTCTGGACTCCCGCCTTCCCGGAGGGCGCTGCCCTCTGGACTCCCGCCTTCCCAGAGGGCGCTGCCCTCTGGACTCCCGCCTTCCCAGAGGGC
>JAVBRD010000023.1:0-25122 GCA_031548365.1 Eubacteriales bacterium | reverse complement strand
CCGCTCGCCGCAGAAATCGTCAAGCGATTATTCCGTGAGTTTGCCGGAGGTGACACAGGACGAAATATCGCCTCCAGGCTGAACGCCGAGGGTGTGGACCCTCCCGCCGTGTACTACTTCAAACAAACGGGAAAACGCGCTACTCGCGGCGATAACTGCCAGCAATGGGGAAGTGCAACGATTATCCAACTGCTAAAAAATCAAGTCTACATCGGCAATATGGTACAATGCAAACGCAAGGTTTCATCTTTCAAGACAAAAAAACGCCTTGTTACCTGCCCTGACGATTGGGTGATTGTCGAAGATACGCATGAGGCGCTCATTGACAGCTACACATGGGATTGTGTCCAGAGGCGCATGGAAAACACCAAACGCGCCCCATCCAATCACGCAATCAAGGTTGACGGCGCAGACGAAATCAATCTTTTTTCGGGGATTATCCGATGCGCTGACTGCGGTGCGGCGATGGCGTTTGTCCGCAGGGAGCGAAAAAACGGCAAGGACAAGATGATATACCGTTGCAGCCGTTACAATAACAGCGGCAAGAATACCTGCTCTACGCATACTATTGACGCTGAACTGCTGGAATACATCATCCTAAAAGACATTCAGCGCCACGCCGAGGCGGCTATCAAGGACGAGAGTCTGTTGCTTGACCGATTGCTTTCATTTTCAGGGCAGGAGCGGCAAAATGAAAAGGCCGCACAGAAAAAGACCCTGCGCGACGCTAAAAGTCGTATATTGTTCGTTGAGGACGCAAGCAAGCGGCTGTTTGAGGAAAAGATTACAGGCAACGTGCCAGACGGCCTTTTCAAGAAAATGTTTGCCGATTACGAGCGGGAGCTATCGGAGCTTGAGGAAAGGGCGGCAGACATTCGGCGCGGTATGCAGGAGGACGAGAGCGGCGAGGACGATGTAGCGCGATGGCTGGAACTGATTAAGGAGTGTGCCAAGATTGAAAAGCTCGACCGGGCGACAGCGTTCCAACTCATCGACCATGTAGCGGTGCATGAGCAGTTAGAGGACTGCGGCATACGGACGCAGAGCGTTCAAGTCAAGTATAACTTTGTGGGATGTTTAAGCTGAAAAGGGCCGAAAAAAGCATCAGTGACCACGATAAACGCGGTCACTGATGGATTGGCGGAGAAGGCGAGATTCGAACTCGCGCGCCGGTTTCCCGACCTACGCCCTTAGCAGGGGCGCCTCTTCGACCGTACTTGAGTACTTCTCCACAGTCGAAAATGTGATTCAGTTGTCGCCTGAACAATTTACTAACGGATTATAACAGAAAGCCCAGGCGAATGCAAGCGTAAAAATTCTGCGGGAGTGTCCGAATGTATTGATCAGAGGAAGTCGACCAAGCCCAAGGGGAAGAGAGCCTTTCCGCGGATCAGGCGGTGTCGGTGCTTGGCCATGCCAAAGCGGTTGTAATCCTCCGTATACACCGCGATGACAGCGTACAGTGTTTCCACTGTCCGCGCAAAGCATCGGCTGCGCCGGGCAAAAAGCGGAATGCAGTGCCGTAAGTCCGCGTTCACTCCCTCCACCGTGAAGGTGTCGCTTTTGTCGTGAACGTTTCGTTGATGATGCCCGGGATAGACCACATCCGTATAGCCGCTCCAGCCATCGGTGCAATACCATGACGCCGCGGGTGCGTTATCCACAATCTGCTGGACGCGTGAGGGCGACTTGCCAAACGCGGCGGATAAGCCGGCGATCCGGCTCGGCTGGCGGCTTACCATGGTCAGTACACATCCATTTTCGCGTGCTTCTGTGCGTGATTTGCGTTCAACGAACCCATATAACTCGTCAAGCTCATAGATTCCCGATGAGTTATCCACAATCACGTCGTTTTTTCCAGTTGCAACGTTTGACCTGTTCATCCATATAGTTTTCCAACACTCCGACTGCTCACGCCCGAGTCGTGTATATTCATTTCCAGTGTTCTGGTCGCGTCGTCATACGCTTTACGCTTCGGCGCAAGCGTGTAGGTTTTCCTACAGTATCTGCAGATATAGGCCTGCGATCCGGACCGATTGCGGCCGTTTTTTCATTTGCCCTTCGCTTTAGCCGCATGATCAAAACGGCGGGTGCGCTTGAGCAGGACAATGAATAACAAACGACGACGCACGGCATGTATGCAAATCACAGCACATCTGGTTTGAACCGACTACGGCACGCAAACGATCTGAGCGACAGAAACTACCGAATGTCCAGCATGGTTTTGATGGCGTCCCTGTAGATGCCTTTCGCGATGCCATAATTCTCCGCGGATTGCCTGGCGAAAACCTCCATCATCACCCCGCTGTTGATCTCGAGCACCATGTACGTGTTCTCCGTACGAATGATGTCAATGGACACAAACCCTAGCCCGAGCTTAGCGGCGACGTTTCTTGCAAAGCCCGTGATCTCGGCGTACGCCTCTCCCCTTCCCAAAATGCTGGGCGTCGCTCCCTGGCCCAGGTTGTGCCTCCAGTTCAGATGATACACCTCGCCGCGTTCGAGCACGCGGTCGGGCAGATTCGCGGGTTCTCTCCCATCGCTCTTCGCCCGGCGGCAAAGCTCGCGCACCGTCGACCGCCCATCTCCAGTGACGCTCTCCCGCTCCTTGGAGAACACCAGCCGAGCTTCCCCGCCGAGCATGATCACCCGGTACTCGGCATCGATCTCGTGGTATTTTGAGACGGCCAATGATCTTGATTCGTGAAAAATCACTTGCGCCGCGTTTTCCAGCTCAAAGCCATTCGTCACGAGGTAAACGTGATTTCCGCCCGTACCGGTGTTGTCCTTGAGGACGAGACGCCCGTGAAGGTCGAGCATGCGGCGCATCTCGGGATAGTTGCCGTCCGCGCCCACGTATTCAATCCGCGTGGGTTTGTTGAAAAAATAGTGCCGTACGTTCGGGATCCCCATGTGCGTCATGATGTCGCTTGCAGCGCACTTGTCCGAGCAGATGGCGCTGATGCTCGCATTGTTGATGCCGAACTTGTTCCCAATAATGAACGCGTTCTTCCCGTTCCATGTCAGGCTGATGACATACCCCTGTGAAAAGAACGCGCTTTGGATGCCCTCCTCCGCGGCGATCTCCCTGACCATTTTTTGCAAAAACCGCTCCTGCATGCTGATTCCACATCCCGTCTCAACTTTGAATGCGCGCACGGCCCAGACTCCCCCATCAGGACCGGCCTCGTGTTTTCTGTTGTTCCCCTTGCTCCAGCATCGCCGCTACTTTTTCACGCAGCAGGTATTTTTGCACTTTCCCGCTCGCGGTAAGCGGCAGTCTGTCCAAAAAAACAACATACTTGGGCGTCTTATGCTTGGCGAGGTTTCTGTTGACGTACGCGCGGATGTCGTCCGGCTCAAGCGTCACGCCATCCTTAGGTACGATCACCGCGCAGATCTCCTCGCCGTACTTGTACGAAGGCGCGGCGACTACAGCAACATCCTTTATGCCGTCATACGTGTAGAGCATATCCTCAATTTCCTTGGGGGAAATGTTCTCACCCCCGCGGATGATCATATCCTTGGAGCGTCCTGTGATTCTATAATACCCGTCGCCGTCCACCTCAGCCAAATCCCCCGTATGCAGCCAGCCTTTCGCGTCGATGGCCGCACGCGTCGCCTCGGGCATTTTGTAGTAACCTTTCATCACGTTGTAGCCGCGAACGCAGAACTCACCCTGCTTGTTATGTCCCAAGTCCTCTCCGGTGTCTACGTCCACAATTTTTGTTTCCATGAACGGAAAGGCCCGGCCCGCGGTGCCCACGCGGTGCTCAAGCGTGTCATCAACGGTCGTCATGGTGCAGCCTGGGGATGCTTCTGTCAGACCGTACACCGTCACGATGTCCCGCATGTTCATCTTTTCCACAACAGCCTTCATGAGCGGTAGCGGGCAAGTGGAGCCCGCCATAATGCCGGTGCGCAGCGTCGAATATTCGTACCGCGCGAAATCGCGGTGTTCGAGGATGCCGATGAACATGGTGGGCACGCCGTGAACCGCCGTACATTTTTCGTACTCGATGGTGTGCATCACCTTCATGGGCGTGTACCACAAAAGCGGGAGCATGGCGGCTCCGTGCGTTACGGCGGCCAAAATCCCCAGCACCATGCCAAAGCAGTGGAAGAAGGGCACGGGGATGCACAGCCTGTCGTTCTCGGTAAATCCCATGCCATCCCCGATGGACTGCCCGTTATTGACGATGTTTTTATGCGTGAGCATCACACCTTTGGGGAAGCCCGTCGTGCCGGATGTATACTGGAGGTTGATCACGTCGTCAGGATGGAGGCTGTCCTTGACGGCTTTGAGATCGCGATCGGACACCAGGATGCCAAACGCCTCGATGTCATTCCAGTGGAACATACCCTCATAGTGGTTGTCAAAGGAGACGACCATGCGCAGGAACGGGAATTTCTCTGACTGTATCTTGCCTTTGGGGTAAGTCCTTACCTCGGGACAGATGGAGTAAACCGTCTTTTCGCAGTCGACATCCTTAAGACCATCACAAATGAACAGCGCCTTGGCGTCCGAGTGTCCAAGCACGTACTCCAGCTCGTGCTCCTTGTAGCTGGTGTTGACCGTGACGAGTACAATCCCAACTTTGGCCGTGGCGAAAAAGAGCGTGAGCCACTGCGGATAGTTGGTCGCCCACACCGCGGCGTGATCGCCTTTGGCCAGGCCCATGCCCAGCAGCCCGCGCGCGATGCGGTCGACTTTATTGTTAAATTCGTACCACGTTTTGTCGAACTCCATCTCGATGTACTTCACGGCTTGATGCGTGGGAAACTTTCGCGCGGTTTCCTCCAGCATGCTGCCGATGGTGATGTTCTTTATCTCTAGCACGGAGCGTCCTCCTTGTGTTTCTCTGGGGCGTTTCCAAATGGCGTTATTCCGCGGGGGTGAGCACGCCGAAACTTGAGCGCGCACAAGGGCCTGGCCCTTGCTTCTTCCCTTCTTTCACGCCTATTGGGGCCATTTGCTTGTTGTACAGGTCATGCTTGAAGGCAGGCCCTGCTTGTTTTCTTCCTGCTTAAGCGTCAGCACCCGGCTGCCGCATCCTTTCGCCCGCCCACCCGCGCCAACCCCAAGTGCCGCGCGATCTTGGCCAGCATATCGTTTGTGTCAATGGGCTTGCCGATATGGTCGTTCATCCCCGCCGCCTTGCACGCCTCCACATCCTCCTTGAACGCGTTGGCGGTCATGGCGATGATGGGCACGGTCTTGGCCGCCGCCGTCCCCAACGCGCGGATCTGCCTGGTGGCCTCCAGTCCGTCCATCACGGGCATCTGCATGTCCATCAGAATGACGTCGTACGCATCCGGATTCATCGCAAACATCTCAAGCGCAACCCGCCCGTTTTCTGCACAGTCGATAGCGATTTGCGTGTCCTCCAGCAATGTGGCTGCGATCTCCCGGTTAATCTCGATGTCCTCCACCAGCAGCATCCGCCGACCGCTGAACGCCGCAGTAAAGTCGAACTCCCCAAATTTGATCTGATCGAGTGAGGTTTTGTTGATCACAAGACTGTTGATTGCGTCCAAAATGGAAGAGCTGAACAGCGGTTTTGAGATGAACCGCGCGATCCCCGCTTCAGTCGCCTCGGCACTGATCTTGTTCCACTCCGACATAGAAATCATGATGACCTGAACGCTCTCCCCCGCGATGCGCTTGATCGCCCGTGCGGTCTCAATGCCGTTGATGCCTCCCATCAGATAATCGACGAACACGATGTCGTACTTCCGGCTCTCCGCAGCCGCGTTCTGGGCCAAGCGGATGGCCTCCTCACCGCTATCCGCGCAGTCAAATGTCATATCGAAACCTGGGAGCACGCGCGCGAAGTAATCGCGGATGTCCTGATCGTCATCTGCAACCAACACCTTTGTGTTCTTGTAAATCGATACGTCGCCGCGCAGCTCCTTCGATTTTCCCGCGAGCGTGAACCTGGTCGTGAAGAAGAAGGTGCTTCCCTTGTCAATCTCGCTGATCACACCGATCTCCCCGCCCATCAGCTCGACAATGCGCTTGGAAATCGCGAGGCCGAGCCCCGTTCCCCCGAACCGGCGCGTGATGCTCCCTTCGGCCTGTTCAAAAGAGCGGAACAGCTTTTGCTGCTGCTCAGGCGTGATGCCGATGCCCGTATCTGTAACTTCGACCAGTAACAGGATCTGATCGTCGCTAAGAGCGGACTTGAGGCTGACACGAAGGCGTATCTCCCCGCCGCTCGGGGTAAACTTGACCGCGTTTGACAAAAGGTTGGTGATCACTTGCGCCAGGCGCAGCTCGTCCCCGATCACGTCTGCGGGGACGTCAAACCCGACATCAACGCGAAGGCGGATCCGCTTTTCCTCCGCCTTGACCGTGATGAAGTTGACGATGTTCTCGAGCATCCTCTCAAAGTTAAACACCTCGGGGGCCAGTTCGAGCTTGTTGGCCTCGATCTTGGACATGTCGAGGATGTCGTTGATCAGCCCAAGCAGGTGCCGTGACGCGTCGTCAATCTTGGTCAGACAATACCGCACTTTGGAGAGGTTTGTCTCGTTTTGCGCGATCTTGGTCATACCGATGATCGCGTTCATAGGCGTGCGAATTTCATGGCTCATCCTTGACAAAAACTCGCTCTTGGCCCGGCTTGCCTCCTCCGCTCGCTGCGTCGTCTCGATCAACTCAAGCTCGTTGGCGTTGCGCCCCAGCGCTCCGGCAAAAATACCCATGGCAACGCTCACGACGTTAAGCGTTGACTCGTCCCACGCCGCGAACTCACCATAAAGCCCGCCAATCAGGCAAGCCACCATTTCTCCGCCCACGCGCATGGGCACGAACAAGAGGCTCTTTTTTCCCGCGGAGAACGCCTTGAGCTCGGGCGGCATGTCTTGCCCGTCGTTCAGCACGAGATAGGGCGCTCTGGCGATCCGGCGGTATATCCCCGCAAAACTCGCGTATGACATGCTTCTCAGCGGGTTTTCGGATGCGTGCGTGTTGATCCTGCCGTACCGGCAGACGATCTCCTGCTTGGCCGTATCGTCAAAGTAGATGCGCAGTTCGTCCGCGCCCAGAAAGTCGATGAGCAGGTCAAGCGCTTTGTTGGCCGAGACCTCAAACTCCGCCACCTCCGCGAAGTTGATGGTGAACTTCGACAAAAACTTCTGCTGAAAAAGCTGGCTCTCCAGCAATTTTTCGCTCTCCACGGTCTTGCTGATGTCGCGCATGATCGTGCCGACGCCCATCAGCTCTTTTTGCCTGTCGTACACGGGGAACACGCTCTGCTCAATCGGAAGAAGCGTGCCATCGATGCGTTTGAGCAAACCGCGCCCGTTCCAGTGGCCTTCGCGGATGGCGGTGGGTATCCCAATCTCCTTGACAAATTCGGCGTACTCGGGCGGATGGCTCTCCTTGATCGGGATGTCGTACCGGTCGGGCAGCGTTTCATAGCCGAGCATGCGGTACGCGCCCGGGCTGTTGTAAATAGCGTTCTTTTCGAGGTCGGCCACGCCGATATAGTCGTTGGAGGAGTCCAGCACGGCGATCTGCCACTGGAACATGTTCTCCATCCGCTTTTGCTCGGTGATGTCCTCCATGATCGTCGCATACGCGATCGCCTCACCCTGCGCGTTCGCGATGGGAAACAGCACCTGCCGCACGGGGATGACGTTCCCATCCCTGCGCCTGATCCAGCACTCTCCCCGCCACTCGCGCCCTTCAAGTAGCTCGGACATGTGATCGTTCGATAATACAGCGTCCGCTTCGGCGAAGACGTCAATCGTGTCCGCCATGGCCTTATTGGCGAAGATCATTTGTCCATCGAGCGAGCGAGCGCTCATCATCGTGGACGCGGAGTTGATGAACGCCTCCTGTATACTCAGCGTCTGTTCCATACTCCGGCGGCTTTTTCTGCTCTTGATGAACAGCGCGGCCACGAGCGCCAGAATGACGATGGAGAGCATGAGGAGCGCTGTCAAATATATGTTGTTGGTTTTCGAGAGCGCGAGGGTGTAATCGAACACGCGCCCGGTCCATTTTCGTGCGATCTCATCTGTGTTGATGAACCTTTGCGTCTTGGTGACAATGGAGCACAAGATGCGTTCTTCTTTGCTGAACCCAAACGCGGAGTACATGGGGTAGTTAAACGCGATGTTTTCCTTGTAGCCTGCTTCCTGGTAATAGTTCGTTTCGAGCAAAAGCGCGTGGCGGGATGACATCAACAGGTCAATTTCGTTATTCTTAAGCGCTAAAAATCCACTTTCAGACGTGTCGTACCAGCGCACGGGTGCGTCTGGGAACCACTCCATGAAAATCGCGCCATGGGCCGAATCCCTAAACGCGCCCACCCGCATGCTCATGACTTGTGATATGTCCTTTTCGGGCGTGTTTGCTAGCGACAGCAGTGAAAGGTTATCGCTTGTGTACGGCTCTTCGCAAAAAAGAAAACTGTCTCGCCGTTCCTCTGTCTCAAGCAATTCCGTGGTCATGGCAACTTGTCCGCTTTCCAGCTGAGTGTAAATCTCGGACCATGACACATCATCTTCGCTGATATTCTCGAACACAAGGCCGGTCAGCTCGCTGATCTTGTCCAGCACGTCCAAGGCGATCCCCTCAAACCGCCCGTTCTGCCCGTTGTAAAAGCTCTTGGGATAGTTATCGGATTCGGCGGCAACCTTGACCGTGCTTCTCGTTCGCTTCATATCGTCGATATAGTCGAGTTCCTCCTTGGACAACGAGTACATCACCCTGAACGAAGCGTACTCTGCATTGCCTTCGAGGTACAACCCGGTGAGTTCCTCTGCCCCACCGTTCGCAATGTACTTGCTCACGACGGAGGTAAAGGCGGAAAGCTCCGGATTGGCTGTCGACATGGATACAGGCGCGAATGCGGGCGGGAACAGCTCGTTTGAGCGGACAAACTCATGCTCGATGAACCCGATCTCCGATACGTTCTCGTCGACGAAACAATCTAACTCATGCTTTCTGAGCATCTCGGCGGCAGTGTCGTAGTCGCCCACCTCGATAATCTGCATGCCGTGTTTGTAGATGTCCTTGACTTTGCCCGCGGTGATCGTGCCCGTGAGCGTTCCGATGTTGACCCGCCTGGCGTCCGCAGCTTGCAAAAGGCCAACGCCGTCGAGCGCGTACATTTTGAGCGGTCTCTCGGCGATGATGCTTGACATGGAGAACTTTTGCCTGCGGTCCACCGTCGGGGTCAGCTCGCCCGTAAAATCTATGTCTCCGCGATCAAACCGCTCGAGCATTTCCCCCCACTCGAACGCTTCGGGGATGAAGGGGATCCCGAATAAACCGGACAGCCGCTCGCACCAAAGCACCGTAAACCCCCCAAGGGTTCCGCTAGTGCCTGTGAATAACTCCGTGGTCACCGCGCCACCATAACTCAGCGATGTTCTCTTCGCTTTGACACCCTCAATCGCGGTGATTTCGTCCTGCGTCACACCAGGTATGTCCCGATAATCGACGGGCGTGGACATCTGCGCCAAGCCTGCTTTCGGGCACGCGAAAAGAAACGAGGCGGCGACGATCACGCATATCAAAAGAGCCACCGATGATTTAGTTCCCATGCAACCCCGACCTCTATGTTGAAATCCGTATTATAAAGAATCATTGATTTGATTGCGCGAGTGTGCGCCTTGAAAACTGGGCGCGTTGTTGCGCAGAGCACAGATCATTATACCATGAACCACCAAATGTTTACACAGGAGATGCTAACGAGAGAGTCCGAACCGCGCCAAAGGGTATTGAGCATACGTTACGGTAGCCCTGTCGATGGGAGCGGCTGCGATGTTGGCGTTTCTGCGCGGCACCAAAACGGATACTGACATACGCAAGAACATTGCCGCAAGCGCCGCCTACAGCCGAAGATGATATGGAGCACGGCACGGTCATGCGGAAACCTCGCACTTCTGCGCAGGCTTTGGCGTTGACCGATCAGATCTGTTAAGACGCATAGCGCGCCGCGTGCGCTGGGTCGACAGAGATAAGGTGCGGACGTTCTGAAGAGCTTTTCACCAGGGCACGCAAAAACCTCCTGCTGTATGATACTACAGCAGGAGGCCCTTTTTCATCGTCCGCGTTTTCCGAACGTGTACACGCTCACTAAGCGCCCTTTTCCGTGATAACGGCGGGATTACTTGCCAAGCGCTTTTGCAACGGCAGCCTGCATGTCTTTCTCCGCGGCTTCGTACAGCGGGAAATACTCCGTCTCCAGGAATTTCTTGAACGCAGCCTCGTCGATCTCGCCGACGACGTACTTCGTCTCCATCTCAGTGCGCTTGGTGATCATGTCGGGGTTGTCCTTGCCGACTTTATCCATGGAGGGCACTTTGATGACGGGCAGCGGAACATCCTTGGTGACAGCCTTGTAGTTTGCGACTTCCTTGAGGAACTTTTCGGTCGCGCCCGGCATGACCGGCACTTCGGGGACCAGGTGATCGCCGCCGAAAGCGAACGACATCGAACAATAGGAGCTGGTCCACTTGGCGAGTTCTTTTTGTTGTTCAATCGTGCGGTCAAGCGCACGGGTGGCGAAGTCGAAGCTGTTGTAATGGACGCCCTTGACGCCAAGGATATAGAGCGCCGCGCCCTCTTCCGAGTGGCCGAAGTCGATGAACTCAAGTGCCTTGGGAATGTTCTTGCACGCGTTGGTGATTGTCCAGCATCCCCAGGTCGGCGGGCCGTAGGGGTTATTTCGCTCGCCGTTCGCGTTCTTGAGCGGGGGGTTGAAGGACGCGTCGAGCAGCTTCTCGCCGTCGTTGTCACCAGCGCCGGTTTCATGGCTCTGGTGGAAACCGACGCGATTTTGCTTGAAGGCTTCCGTGTCGGCGTACACTTTGTTGGTGAAGAACTCCTGATCCATCCATTTTTTGGAATAAGCTTCGCGCAGGAACGTCATGTACGGGACGTAGCCCGAGCGCTTCTCGGCGATCACAAAGTTGCCGTCCGTATCTGGATAACCGGTCTCCGTCAGCCAGTTAAACGCGCTGGCGATATACCGCTCACCGCGCGTTCCGCCCGCCGTGGTGAAGGCGAACGTATCGGCCTTGCCGTTGCCGTCCGGATCCTTTGTGGCGAACGCATCGCAAACCGCGCGGAAGTCGTCAATCGTCTCGGGGGCTTTGAGGTTGAGTTTCCTCAGCCACGCCTCGTTGACCACAAAACCCCAGTGATTGACGCGGTTGGGGCGGGGCACAGCGTGGAACTTGCCCGTGTTGGGCACGGTCGCGGCCTGCCACATTTCTTTGGTCACGTTCTTGTTGATGTTGGGATAAGCCTCGACCAACCCGTTGAGCGGGATGAACAGGCCTTCCTCGGACCACTTCTCATAGTTGGCGTCCATGCCCCAGTTGTACACCAGGTCGGGCAGGTCGCCTGAAGCCATGAGCAGGGTCAGTTTTTCCGCAAAATTGTTGATCGGGGGCGCGTCGTACTCGATGATTGTGTTGGTTGCCGCCGCGATGGCGTTGATGACCGGGTTGTTTTCGAACCCGACCTCAGCGTTGACGCGGTTAAAGATGCGAATTTTTGTCGGCCCCTGCTGCGCAGGCGGCGCAGACGGAGCGGGTGCTGCGGGGGCGGAGGACACTGCGGGCGCACTGCTTGGCGCGGCAGGTGCCGCGGGCTGTGAGCACGCCGCCACCGAAAGCGTCAGGCAAAACGCAAGGGCGACGCACAGGAAACGGAACGCCATTTTCTTCATCTTTCTTCTCCTCTCAGATTATAACAACGGCTTTACGCCGGGTTATCCTTTCACCGAGCCCACGAGCAAACCCTTCATGAAATATTTCTGCACGAACGGGTAAACGACAAGGATGGGCAGAATCGACACGATGATGACCGCCATCTTGATGTTGAACGGGTTGACGAGTTTCTGCGCCTCGGGATCCTGCATCACCTCGGAGAACACATTGGTCTGATCCTCGATGATCATCTCGCGCAGAATAAGCATGAGCGGCCAGAGCGAGCGCGTTTTCAGGTAGATGATCGCGCTGAAAAACGAGTTCCAATGCCCCACCGCGTGGAAGAGCGCGAACGTAGCGATTGCGGGAAGCGAGAGCGGGAGCAGAATTCGGAAGAGCACCACAATCTCGTTGGCACCGTCGATGATCGCGGACTCTTCGAGGCTGTCGGGCAGCTGGCTCATGAAGTTCTTCATCATGATCAGGTTCCACGTTGACAGCGCGCCGGGAAGCATGAGCGCCCAAAGCGTGTCGTAGAGCTTGAGCGTGCGTATCAGATAGAAATTCGGAATGAGCCCGCCGTTGAAAAACATGGTGAAAATGATCATCGACAGGATCACATTACGGCCTTTGAGGTGACTCTTGGTGAGCGGGTAGGCCGAGAGGCAGAGCATCGCCAAATTGATCAGCGTTCCCACGGTTGTGATGATGAGTGTGGATCTGTAGCCGCTGTAAATGAGCGGCATGCTGAGCACACGCTCATAGGCCGCCAGCGTGGGCCTGAGAGGAATGAGGTTCATGGGATCGTTGAGATAGTCCTGATACGGCGTGATCGAAAACGAAATCACATACACAAACGGAAATATACACGCCAGAGCGAAAAGTGTGACGAACGCGACAATCACGGCGTCGTAAACGTGCTCGCCCCAGTGCTTGCGGATAGCTCTGCCCATGTTTGTCCCCCCTCTTAATAAAGTCCGGCTTCGCCGATGAGCTTGGCCAAACGGTCCGTCGTGAAAATGAGGATCATGCCGATCACAGACGTGAACAACCCGACGGTCGCGGAGAAGGAGAACCGGCCGCTGATCAAGCCGACTTTGTAGGTGTATGTCTCAAACACCTCGGATACCGCGGTGTTTTGCGCGTTTTGTAGAACGTATATTTGTTCGAAGCCGTTGCCCATGATCTGCCCCATGCGCAGGATGAGAAGTGTGACGATGGTTGAGCGGATGCTCGGGAGAGTGATGTGCCACAACCGCTGGAACTTGTTCGCACCGTCCATGAGCGCCGCTTCATAGATATCGGGCGATATGCCGGAGATAGCCGCCAAGTAGATGATGGTTCCCCAGCCCGCACCTTTCCAGATATCGGAAATGACGATGATGGGCCGGAAATACTCCGTCTTGGCCATGAAAAAGATCTTTTCGAAGCCAAACCGCTCGAGCGCATGGTTGACGATGCCCCATGTGGGCGATAAAAAGTTGATGATGATGCCGCCCATGACCACCCAGCTAATGAAGTGCGGCAGATAGACCACCGTTTGTATGACGCGCTTGTAGACCACACCATTCATTTCGTTGATCATGAGCGCAAGCAAGATGGGCGCGGGAAACCCGAAAATAACGCGCAAAAAGCTGAGCGAGAGCGAGTTGAGGAACACCGTATAGAACGTGGAGAGGCCAAACATGTACCTAAAATTCTCAAAACCAACCCACGCGCTACCCATGATGCCCTTGGAAAAGTTGAAGTCCTTGAAGGCGATGACGATGCCGTACATCGGTACGTAGTGAAAAATCACATAGTAAAGCACGCAGGGGATCAACAGAATGTACAGGTACTTGTATCGATTGAGATAGGCAACAAAGTTCGTTTTTCGAGGCGGGCTCGCACGCCGGGCGTTGGTCATCTCAATTCCCCCAAGATTTTAGCAATTTTCGCCTAAGTCTACCACAGAACAAGTCATGTGTGAAGCATAAACTCACATTTGCTATTCTGCGCTGAGCGTAATCCGGTTCGCACGCTTCAGCGACATAGATCACCAAAGGCTGTATGCAGCTTGATACGGGGCGATGCAGAGCGCGCTAAACGGCTTGGAGCGGTTCGTGACACTACGCTTGCGCAATGCCCAAAGCCATCAGCGTCGCGTACATGGCTGCAATTGGCAACGGCCGCGCGCGTATACATGCTGAGCATCTAAATCCGTATCCAAGGAATGAGACACATAGAGGCTCAGGCGCGGTCCGGGTCTTCCACACGATCCAGGCCATCCCGCGACACGGTATCAGCGGATGTATATGACGACCGCGCCACTTGCATTATCCTCTACCATCAAAGGCTTTCCCCGCAGGCGCCGCGCTTTCATTTCGCGCGCCGCCGGCGCGTCCGGGCTGCGCGGAGCGCTTCATGCGCGGCGGGTGGCGGCGCGATGCTCCAGTGGGGTATGCCCCGTGATACGCTTGAAGAAACGGCTGAAGTAACCGGAATCGTGAACGCCGACAGACGAGGCGATTTCTGCTACGGGCAGTGCGGTCTCGGTCAAAAGCGACGCGGCGCGGTCGACGCGGCGCTGGTGGATATAAGCGGTCAGAGGCTGGCCGGTCTCGCGCGAAAACTGAGAAGAGAGGTGGGCGGGAGAGACGGACAACGCGGCTGCGATCGTGCGCAGGGAGAGCGTTGTCGCGAGGTTGAGCTTGATGTGAACGATCGCGCGCCTCACTGTCATCGAGTAGCGCACATTGACATTTTCGTGTACGAGCAGGCAGTAGCGGCGCAGGATGTCGACGCGCACAGTTTCCAGCTCACGCATGGTGGACACGCGTTCGATGGCCACGGCAAACTCACTCGACAGGCGGTCGATGTACACCGGGTGGACTCCGCCCGCTTCAACCGCTTTTCGGCAGAGAGTGCCGATGACGAACATCATGTTTTTTCCGTTGCGCAGAGGGTCATCCAGCCGCTGAAGCATGGAACGGCTGCTGAACGAACGCATCTGCGCGAGCGCTGCCTCGAAGTTGCCCTCGCCGACTGCGCGTAAAAGCGCGTTTTCGTTGCTGTATCGCTCTTCAAGCAGGCGCAGGGAGACCTCAAACGCCTCTGTGGGCGGGGGCGTGAGCGTTTGTGGTCTGTCACGCCGAACGCGAACAACGCGCCGGCCGGGGTTGCGCCCATGGATGTGATCGGCGAGCGTGTGCGCGGCGCTCAGAACACTCTCATCCGCCAAACGGGGAAGGGTGAGGTAGTAGCTCTTGAGCGCGGAGACGGCGCTGCTGTCGACGTGGTTCGCAGCCAGCACACGCCCGTAGAACGATTCGTTGACCGCCTCGGTCAGGTATGCGCCCAGTATAAGGAAACCGTCTTCCAATGGGATGAGCGCATGATTCATCAGCAGAGAATCGGTGAGCACGACGATGCCGTCCGGGCCGACATCCCGAACGAGCGCGTCATCCGCGCGGACACATTCCCCGCCGTGTGTATGCGGATCAAAGAAGCGCGGATCGCCCCACGCGCCGATGACTTCGCCGTGCCGCACCCGAACTGCGCCTATCCCCAGCGTGGCAATGAGCAATTCACGCGCGAGGGCAAAACTGCTCGAATCCACGTGCACCATCCCCCCTTTATTTTGCATGCTAAGTTTATGCATAAAATGTCCCAATGTCAATGTAAACGTCCTATCCGCCTTTTTGATTCCGTGGTACAGTGGGGACAATGAAAAGTCGAAAGGTTGTGCGGATATGGACAAGGTCAGACTTGGCATCATCGGACTTGGCGCCCAGGGTGGCTCCTATGCGGCGTTTTTGAGCGGAAAGCCGCTTTTCCCCGGCATGCCCGCGCCCGCGCCCACGCAGCACATCGCTCTCGCCGCTATCTGTGATGTTGACCCCGCGAAAAAAGCGATGGCTGCACAGAAATATCCTGAAACGCCCTTCTTCGACGATTACAAGGGCATGATCGACTCCGGTGCAGTGGACGCCGTGGTGACGACCGTTCCGCACTATTTCCACCCCGAAATGGCGATCTACGCGATGAGCAAAGGCGTTCACGTGATGGTGGAAAAACCCGCGGGCGTATACGCCAAGGACGTTCGCCGCATGAACGAATTCGCGACCCGGCACCCGGAGATCACGTTCGCCATCATGTTCAACCAGCGCACAAACAAGCTCTACCAGCAGCTCAAACGCATTATCGGGTCGGGAGAGCTGGGAGAGATCCGCAGAACGAACTGGATCATCAACAGCTGGTGGCGGCCCGACAGCTACTACAAACAGAGCGAATGGCGCGCGACGTGGGGCGGAGAGGGCGGGGGCGTGCTCGTGAATCAGGCGCCGCACCAGCTCGACTTGTGGCAGTGGATTTGCGGCATGCCCGTGAGCATGTCAGCCCATGTGCGCTTTGGCGCGCACCGCGACATCATTGTGGACAACGACGTCACCGCGGTTTGCACATACGCAAACGGCGGAACCGGCACGTTCATCACCAGCACGCACGACGTTGCCGGGACCGACCGCCTCGAGATCGACCTCGACATGGGCAAAATCGTCGTCGAGGACTCAAAAAAGGCGACCGTGATGCGCTTTGTCAAGTCCGAGGACGAGATCAACACCAGCATGACCATGCAGGAGGTCATGCGCATGACGATGAGCAACGCGTCAGGCAACAGCCTGTACACGAGCGAAGTCATCGAGAACACGGACGGATGGGGCGTCCAGCACATGACCGTGCTCGAAAACTTCGGAAACCATATCAAAACCGGTGAACCTCTCATCGCGCCAGGGAGTGACGGCATCCGGGGCGTTCAGCTCGCCAACGCCATCATGTTGTCCGGCTGGCTGGGCAAAACGGTGGACGTTCCGGTTGACGAGGACGCCTACCTTGCCGAGCTTAACAAGCACATTGAACAGGAAGGCAAATACCCAACAAGATAGGAGGAAACACCATGAGCCAGAGCAAGGGAACCATCGGCGTCCAGATGATGATGCTCAAAGAAAAAATCGCCTCAGAAGGCGCTTACGCGGTGTTTGGCAAGCTCAAGGAGATCGGTTACAGCTGCGTTGAGATCAGCCAGATCCCCATGACCAAAGAAAACGTGGACGAGATGCGCCGCGGCATCAAGGACTTTGGCGTCAGGGTCTGCGCGAGCTCCGCTTCCATCGACCCCATGCGTCCCGGAATGCCGGGCGATTTTCTCTCGACCGGTTTTGACAAGATCGTGGACGATTGCCGTGCGCTCGACTGCAGCCTGCTGCGCATCGGGATGATGCCTTTTACGAGCCTGGGCGGCAAGGACAAGGCGCTTGAGTTCGCGAAAAGAGCCGATGAGATGGCGCGGCGCCTCTCCGAGCAGGGGATATCCCTGTATTATCACAACCACCATGTCGAGTTCACAAGGTTCGACGGCAAATACATGCTCGACATCCTGCGCGATGAGACAACCAAACTCGGCTTTGAGCTGGACGTCCACTGGATTCATTTCGGCGGAGAGAACCCTGTGACCTACATCCCCAAGTTCAAAGGCCGCATCCGGCTCCTCCATCTCAAGGACTACCGCATCGGCGCGTTTCAGATGCCAGAGAACCCGACCGGCCCCCAGTCATTCATGGCGGCTTTTAAGAACGTCGTTCAGTTCGCCGAAGTGGGCGAAGGGAATTTGCCCATGAAGCAGATCATCGAGACGGGTTTGGCCAACGGCAGCGAATACTTCATCATCGAGCAGGACGACCTTTACGGCCGCGATGTCTACGACTCCCTGATCACCAGCCGCGACAACCTGCGCGGAATGGGATACGCCGACTGGTTCTAGCTTGGCTTTCGGACAAGGGGCGCAGTGATGCGTCCCTTTTTCGTGTACACAAAGAGTTATAATGACAATAGGACTGACAATGCCTTTGGCGATCACTGGAACCTCGATTTGGACTTCCCAGAGGCGCGGCGCGCGGGCGTGTTCCGGGTCACATTGTGTTTTTCCGAAAACTTTGAGCGGGTGTAGAACGATCAGCTCAAGGCCAGCGAGTACAGGCCGCCGGAGCTCTAAAGGGCGGCGCCTGATTTTGTTTGCTCCATAGCGGCATACGCGGGACAAGAGACGCATAGTTTTGAAGCGAATCAGCGTAAGTCACGCCTTAGGGGACAAATCAGGAGGGAAAACCATGGAACGATACAACCTGTATCGCGACATCGCCGAGAGAACCTGCGGCGACATCTACATCGGCGTAGTCGGGCCGGTACGCACGGGCAAGTCGACGTTCATCGCCCGATTCATGGACCAGCTGGTCTTACCCGCTATGGAGCCCGGTCCGGACCGCGAGCGCGCGGTTGACGAAATGCCCCAGTCCGGTTCGGGGCGCACCATCATGACGACCCAACCCAAGTTTGTGCCCAACGAGGCTGTTGAGGTGACGCTCAGCGAGGCGGCCGACATGCGCGTGCGCATGGTGGACTGCGTGGGGTACATGGTCAAGGGCGCTGTCGGGAGCGAGGAAGGGCAAGCGCCGCGCATGGTCAAAACACCGTGGTACGACCACGACATTCCCTTTGAGGACGCGGCGGAGATCGGCACGCAAAAGGTCATCACGGAGCACTCGACCATCGGTGTGGTGGTCACCACGGACGGCACGGTCACGGACATTCCGAGACTCTCCTACGTGGAAGCCGAGGAACGCGTTGTGAGCGAGCTCAAGGCGACGGGCAAGCCGTTCCTGATCGTACTCAACTCAGCGAGCCCGGAATCTTCTGAAGCCAAGGGGCTGCGCGCGGCGCTCGAGGAAAAGTACGGTGTGCCGGTTTCGCTCATCAATGCCGCCGCCATGACAAACGACGAGATCAACGACTTGCTCGCACGCGTTCTCAGCGAGTTTCCGATCACGGAGGCACGTCTGGACGTGCCGGACTGGGTGGAGGCGCTGCCCGAGGATCACTGGCTTGTTGAGTCGCTCATGGATGGCATGCGCGGCGCGGCGGCCAGCCTCCACAAGATCCGCGACCACGCGCTCCTCCCGAAATCGTTCGCGGACTCGCCGCACGGAGGCACGCCCGAGATCACAGAGATCGCGCTGGGAAGAGGGACTCTGTCGTTCTCGCTCCCGCTGCCCAAGTCGCTGTTCTACCAGGTGCTGGGCGAACAATGCGGCACCCAGGTCAAGGGAGAGGCGCATTTGCTCTCACTCATGGGCGACCTTGTGAGCGCTAAACGCGAGTACGACCGCGTTTCGGACGCGCTCGACTCAGTTCGCGCGACGGGTTATGGCCTGGTCGCGCCCACGCAGGAGGAGCTCATGCTGGAAGAGCCGGAGATTGTCAGGCAGGGCAACCGCTTCGGCGTCAGGCTCAAAGCGAGCGCGCCCAGTCTGCACCTGATCCGCGTGGACATCCAAACGGAAGTCAGTCCGATCGTGGGTACAGAGAAGCAATCCGAGGAGCTCGTCAAGTACCTGCTGTCCGAGTTTGAGAATGACCCGAAGAAGATCTGGGGCACCAACATGTTCGGCAAGTCGCTCCACGAACTCGTCAAGGAAGGGCTTTCCAACAAGCTCCAGCGCATGCCTGAGGATGTGCAAGTCAAAATTCAGAGCACGCTCCAGCGCATCATCAACGACGGAAGCGGCGGACTCATCTGCATTTTACTCTAGCCAACCAACACCAGGTGGCACAGTCCAGGCTCCCGCAAAGAGGCAATGCGCTTTGCGGGGGCTTTTGCGTATCATCGTCAGACATACGTGCGCAAACGCCACGAAGCGTATCATGGACAAATGCGCTTCCGTGCGTTATGATGGTGTGGAAAATGCCATTCGCGCCACGTTCCGAGGAGGTTTACGCCATGAAACGCCACGCATTACTGCTGGCGCTGCTTTTGATCGCCGCGCTCGTGATATCCGCATGCCAGCCACAGGCGCCAGTCGTCACGCCAGAACCCACGAGCGGCGCGGTGATCGCGCCAACACAGCCGCCCGAGACGCCGGTGCCGGTGTCCACGCCCGCACCTCCCGCCGCCACGCCCGCGCCGCTGACCACTCCCGCGCCGGTACCGACGCTCGCGCCCACCCCCCTGCCCGACGCGCTCAAGCCCGAGGTGCTCAACGTGTTGTGGCCGTTGGAAGCGCAGGGTGTTCCGGAGACGGAAGGCTCCCCCATCATCACCATTGACCTGTACGTCCCCAAAGGAACGGCGAGCCAACTGAGCCTGTACAGCGACGCCAACGAGATGCACATTGCGCATATAGAAGTCGCAGGCGCGCCTGATGGTCGCGATCTTGTGACGATGAGCAGCACCGCGCCGCCCACGGCCATGAACGTGCATCTCTTCTATGGCGAGGGCGCTACAAGAGTGGAGATTGGCTCGTACGCCGTACCTGACAATATACCATGTGTCGTTACCCAGAATGTCTATGGACGCGTCGCCGCGTACTCAAGCGCGGACGGCGGGGATATCCGTCAGTGCGGGCCTCTGGACGGTTCCGTTTTCCCCGGGTTACCCCAGTGGGTGACCATTCAGTACGTCACCGCGATCGAGAGCCGCCGCGGGGATTTCAGCTTTATGGTGGGCGCGAGCTCGCCATCCGACCGGGATGTGCGCACGATTCTGGACAACATCGTCGGGAAAGACAACATCAAGGATACAAACGGCGTCTTGACGGCGCACGCGGATGTGGGCGGGATGGAAATCCTCGTCGACGTGTTCCCGGCCTCGGCGGCGGACGGGTTCGATGGTTTTATCCCCAAGACAAAGCCCGCACAGGGAACAAGCGCGGTATACCTCACACTGCTAACGCCGCAGTACAACACCGAAGTGCGGGCCGATGACGACCCCGAGATGGAGGTTGGCGATGCGCACGTGCGCGTCGAGCGATCCACACTTTATTCCGCTCGCAGCGAGGCCAACACGGGATACCTGCCCACAGGCAGCCAAATCAGCGTCCTGCTTGAGGTTTCATCCGATCGGGCGGATGACCTCAAGGCGAAGTGGAAGGACTTTGCCCTTTCGGACGAAGAGAAAAAAAGGCATCCCGCGGTTAAGCTCACAGCGGACGGCATCCTGTTCGCCGTCCCTTTCGATGTTCTGCCGGAAATGCTTGTCTTTGGCAGCGAAGAACTACAGATTCCCCTCCCGTGAAAATATGTGCAGACGCATAGGAGTGTGTGCGCTTGACAGCCAACAACGCCAGAGAGCTTTGGAGCGGCGTGAGCGAAATGCTGGCCAAAGAGATCAACATCGCGAGCTATAACGCGTGGGTGGCGAACGCGCGCCCCGTCATGGTGCAGGATGAGGCGCTGGTCGTCGAGGTCGACAACCGCATCGCCCGACAGATGCTGTCCACCATGTACGACGATTTTATCACGAGCGCGCTTGCCCGGTTGTCCGGTCAAGCGCTTCGCGCGCGTTATTTATCGGCCGACGAGGTGCAGGCGCTGCTCGAAGCGAGCAGCCAGCGCGAAAACGCGCAGGCGGAGATGGTGCGCGCTTCCAAGCTTCAGCCGAAATACACGTTTGATACGTTCGTGGTCGGCTCGTCTAACCGATTCGCGCTCGCCGCGTCGCACGCTGTGGCGGAGAACCCGGCCCGCGCGTACAACCCGCTTTTTATCTACGGTGGCGTCGGTTTGGGCAAGACGCACCTGATGCACGCCATCGGACACCTGATACAGCAGCAAAACGCTTCGGCCAAGGTGCTCTACATCACGAGCGAAGACTTCACAAACGAGTTTATCTCCACCATCTCCACCGTGCGCAACAACGATCTGCGCGACCGCTTCCGTGAACGTTACAGGAGCGTGGACGTGTTGCTCGTGGACGACATCCAGTTCATCGCAGGCAAGACGCAGACTGAAGAAGAGTTTTTCCACACGTTCAACGCGCTCCATCAGGCCGACAAACAGATCGTCGTGACCTCGGACAAGCAGCCGCGCGAGATTCCGCTGCTGGGCGAGCGGCTCCGCTCCCGCTTTGAGTGGGGGTTGATATGTGATATCCAAAGGCCGGATCTTGAGACGCGCATCGCCATCCTCCGGAAAAAGGCGGAGCAGGAAAGCACGCACGTTCCCGCCGATGTCTTCAACTATATCGCGCAGCAGGTCGACTCCAACATCCGCGAGCTCGAGGGCAGTCTGACGCGCGTGTGCGCGTACGCATCCCTGATCTCCCGCCCCATCACGCTCGAGCTGGCGATTGAAGCGCTCCACGACATGCTCGCGCGCAAAGACCTGCGCCGTTTGACGCCCGAGACGATCCTTTTAACCATCGCAGAATTTTTCAGTCTGCGCGTGGAGGAGCTGACCGGGAAGCGCCGTGACCGCGAGGTCACCCTCCCCCGCCAAATCGGCATGTACCTCTCGCGTGAGATGACCGATCAGCCGCTCATCGCCATCGGCGCGGCGTTCGGCGGGCGCGACCACTCCACCGTGCTTCACGCGTACGACAAAATCGTTGGCGACATGAAGACCGATCCGCGCGTTCGGTTGTACGTTGATGACATCAAAAAGAAACTGACGACATGATCCTCCTGACATCAAACGGCTTGACTTCCGAAGCGCTGCTGCGTGATGCCGCGCGCGCGCTCAGGCCTGAATCCAAAAAAGCTGCGCTGGTCACGACCGCTTCGGTGGGCTACAAAAACAAAGACTGGAACGTCCCGCGGCACACCGCCGCGCTTGAGTCGCTCGGCCTGCAGGTGTCATGTTATGACGTTGAGTTCGAGGATGGTGAAGCCCTGCTCGGCTTCGATGTCATCTTTCTCATGGGCGGCAACCCCTTCTGCCTTTTGAAGCACCTGCGGCCTCTCAAACCCGAGCTGGAACGCTTTTTAGCTTCGGACGGATTGCTTGTTGGCTGCAGCGCGGGCAGCATCGTGCTGGGCACAACGCTTGAGCTTATCGCTGCGTTCGACCCGCAAATGAACGACGCCGCCGGGCTGAACGACTTCACCGGGCTTGGTTTTACGCAGATTGACATTTGCCCACACTACACGCGGTACGCCGCCAAGTACGACCGGTTCGCTGAGCGCGTTGCCGCATTTGAGGACGAGTCCGGAATCCGCCTCATCCGCCTTGACGACACAGAGGGCATATTCGTGCCTTGGCCATTGCACACATAAGGAGGCCGAACCATGCGCACACGCATCTCGCTCGCCTTTGAGGTCGGTCACTCGCCTTCGCCAAACTCGACGCCCTCCGAGTGGGTTCCCGCCGTCGTCCCCGGCGCGGTGCAGCTGGATTGGGCGCGCGCAAAGGGCATGCCCGACTACCGCGTCGCTGAGAACTACAAGGCGTACAAGTGGATGGAGGATGAGGCCTGGTTTTATCGCGCAACGCTGCCCGAGTGGGGATCGGAGCGCGCTTACATCGTGTTGGGCGGCGTGGACTACCGTTTTGAGGTGCGCGTCGCCGGGAAAACCGTTCACGCGCAGGAGGGCATGTTCTCGCCTTGCTGCCTCTCGCTGGAAGGGATCGGCAACCCGGGCGACGAGCTGATCGTCGCCATCTGGCCCATTCCCAAGCGCCAAGGCGCGCCTGCGGACGACCGCAAGCAGGCCGACCAGTCGGTCAAGCCCGCCGTCTCGTACGGCTGGGACTTTCACCCCCGGCTCGTGCCGCTCGGCTTGTGGGAAGACGCGTACCTTGAGACGCGTGGAACGCACATTGTGGCGGCGGAAACATCGGCGCGCGTGTCCGATGACTTTACGATCGGGACAGTGCGGCTTGCGGCAAAGCTCTCCGCCCCCGCGACGCTTGAGTGGAAGCTGATCGCGCCGGATGGGAACACGGCGTTTGAGCGCGTTTTTCGTGGCGGCGACGTCATCGCGGAAACCGTGCAAGTGCCAAATGTCGCGCTTTGGTGGCCAAACGGTCACGGCGCTGCCGCGCTGTATACTTCCGAGCTCACGCTGATCGGCCCCGCCGGCGAGATGCTGGACATCGCGCGCTCGCGCGTGGGGTTCCGCACCATCGAGCTTGTGCAGTACCCGGGCGCGTGGCAGACACCCGAGGAATTCCCCAAGACGCGCACGACGCCCCCCATCACCCTGCGCGTCAACGGCCGCGACATCTTCGCCAAAGGCTCGAACTTTGTCTGTCCCGAAATTTTTCCGGGCGCGGTGACGGCTGAGACCTATCAAAAGCACCTCTCGCTCGTGGCGGCGGCCAACATGAACATCCTGCGCGTGTGGGGCGGAGCGATTGTCAACAAGGACGCGTTCTTTGACATGTGCGACGAGCTGGGCATCATGGTCTGGCAGGAGTTCCCGCTCGCGTGCAACAACTACGTGGGTACTCCCGAGTACCTGCGCGTGCTGGATCAGGAGTCACGCTCCATCATCCTGCGGCTGCGCGACCGCGCGTGTCTCGCGATGTGGTGCGGAGGTAACGAGCTTTACAACGGCTGGTCCGGGATGACTGAGCAGTCGCTTGCGCTACGGCTCCTCAACCGCAATTGCTTCGACCTTGATCCGACGCGCGCGTTCATTCCGACATCTCCCCTCATGGGCATGGCGCACGGGTGCTATATCTTCCGCTATGGCGATGGCCGCGAGGTGTTCCAGGTCATGCCGGAGAGCGCCGCCACCGCGTACACGGAGTTCGGCGTGCCCGCGCCCGCGAACATCGACATCATCAAGCAGATCATCCCGGAGGATGAGCTGTGGCCACCCAAGCGCTACGGCGCGTGGCAGGAGCACCACGCTTTCGGCGTGTGGAACACCGTCACGGATACCGCGTGGCTCTACATCGACATCATCGAAGATTACTTCGGGCCCTCGCAAAGCCTTGAACAGCTCATTGCTTGCGGTCAGTGGATACAAGGCGAAGGCTACCGCTGCATCTTTGAAGAATCGCGCAGGCAGAAACCACGCTGTTCTATGGCGCTCAACTGGTGTCTAAATGAGCCATGGCCCACCGCCGCTAACAACAGTCTGCTCTGTTACGGCGCGGAGCCGAAGGCGGGGTTCGTCGACGTCGCGGCCGCGTGCCGTCCTCAGCTTGCTTCAGCGCGCATCCCCAAGTTTTCGTTCAAAGGCGGGGAGTCGTTCTCGGCGGAGTTGTGGCTTCTGAACGATCGCTACGAGGAGATGGCGTCTCTGGTCGTCACCGCGACGCTCATGCTGGACGGGACAAAGTTGCCGCTCGGCGTCTGGAACACGCTGCCGATCGCTCCCAACCACAACCTGCAAGGCCCCACTGTACGAGTGGAACTCCCCAAAACAGGCAAATCAGGCGCGATGACGCTTTTGCTGAGCGTCGAAGGACGCAAGGATTTATCAAGCGCGTATCAGTTGCTGTACAAAGGATGATGCGATCGCGCCGCTTACCCCTTTACATCCGCGCTCAAAGAGCGTAAAATGTCAAACGGCTCTTTATCCCGTCCGGCTTGCCGCTGTGATGGAATGGCAGACATGGCGGACTTAAAATCCGCCGACCGTTTGGTCGTGCCGGTTCGAGTCCGGCCAGCGGCACCAAAGTCTGAGC
>JAVBRD010000033.1:0-24090 GCA_031548365.1 Eubacteriales bacterium | reverse complement strand
TAACCTTCTGGGGGTTTGTTGGGCCTTTAGCCCCCCAACCCCCACGCCGCGTTTTACCTGAGGACGTTGCGCGCATAAATGGATCTCCGGGACGAGAACGCAAAGCCGTGTTCCGCGTTTATGCTTTCTGCCGCGCCCCCCGAGCGCGCGGTCACCTTACGATTGAGCCGCCGTCCATGAGCGCGTCGCGCAGCAGTTTCGCGTCCACCGAATCCGCGGAAACGCCCTTTTGCACCGCGAGCGCCGCCGCGACCCCCGCCGCCTCCCCGCACTGGTTGAGGTTGATCATCACGCGGACCGCGCCGAACGCGCCTTCGTCCGCGTCGATCATCCTGCCCGCGCAGAGCACGTTGTCCTGATCGGTCACCGGCAGCAAAGAGCGGTACGGAATCTGATAGAACCGCGCGTGCGGCTCACCCTCGGGCAGCCAGCGCCCGCTTTTTCCCTTGACGCGGGAGGTGATGACCTCTTCCTCACCCGTCAGGTAGCGGAACGTGATGCCCGCGCTGTCTCCATGATGAACGTCCACGCGGTAGGATCCGTTGGCGATGGCGTCCCCGAACCGCACGCCGGAAAGCAGCTCCTTTTCCATGACGCGGTAGCGCGACCTGAAGTGCCGCGTGTCCCGAAGGCCGATGATGGATGGAAGCGCGACCAAGAGCGGTCTGGCCTCGGGCGGCGCGTACTTGGCGAGCAGATCAAGAAGCGCGCGCGTGGAGCGACGACCGTCCATCTCCGCGCGCGTGAGGTCGGCGGCCACACAGCCGTTGACATTGAACGCGTGCGTCTCAGCCATCATGGTGATGTCGTCAAGGCCGGGGATGACCGTATTCCAACCCCAGTCGGGCGGAAGACCGAACTCCGCGCCATGCGCCTCCACCAACTCGTGCCACCGGATACCCCGCAGCGCGCCGAACCGCTGAACCTTCGCGCATGTCGTGGGCGGCTGAAGCGGGGTGAACACATAGGACGCGACCCCCAACCGCGAGAGCAGATCGCCGTCGCCCGTCGCGTCAATGAAAAACTTGGCGAGGATGACACCACGACCGTCCTTGTCCTCGACAAACGCGCCCCGAAGCTTGCCATCTTCAAAGTAGGGCGCGCAAAAAGACGTGTGCAGTCGGGGTTTTACGCCGTTTTCCAGCACAAGCGCGTCCAGCTCGATCTTCATTTCCTCCGCGTTGAAGCGCGAGCCCATGGAGGCACTGTTGTGCAGGAGCTCGGCCGCGCCGCGCTTGAGCAGCCGGTCGATGAGCTCGCAGCTTAAGCCTCCGATCACCTGCTCGCCGTAGTCCACATCCATCACGCTGTGGTATACGCAGACCTGGCCAGCGGTCGCCGTGCCGCCAAAGCAGTTGAGCTTTTCGACGATCACGACCTTCAGCCCCATGCGCGCGGCGCGAACCGCGGCAAACACGCCCGTGCAGCTCCCGCCCAGCACGAGCAGGTCGGTTTCGTCAATCACCGGTATCTTTCGCGAAGGTTCCGTGACGCTTCTCATGGGTTGATCTCCTTTTTCAATGAGCTATTGAACGGCAACGGCGGTCTGCGCGCGCCACATCGCGGCGTACAAGCCGTTTTTCGCGATAAGCTGGTCGTGCGAGCCGGACTCCTTGACCTCGCCTTCCGCGATGTAGAGGATGCGGTTCGCGCCGCGCGCCGTGGATAACCTGTGCGCTACGAGGAGCACCGTGCGCCCCTTCATGAGCGCGGACAAGCCTTGCTGAACGGCCGCTTCGGAGACGCCGTCCAGCGCCGCCGTGGCCTCGTCCAAGAGCAACACGGGCGCGTCTTTCAGGAACGCCCGCGCGATGGCGATTCTCTGGCATTGACCGCCCGAGAGCTGCGCGCCGCGCTCGCCCACGCGCGTGTCGTAACCATCGGGGAGCGCGCGGATGAAATCGTCCGCGTGCGCAAGCCTGGCGGCGGCCATGATGTCTTCGCGAGACGCGCCGGGCCGGCCAAGCTCGATGTTGGAGAGCACGGAGCCGTCAAACAGGTGGGGCATCTGGGGCACGAGCGCGAACCGCGCGCGAAGAGCATCCACGCCCAAGTCCGTGATGGGCGTTCCCGATATGTCGATACTCCCCCCGCCGCACTCGTACAGCCGGAGCAGGAGCTTGATGATGGTCGATTTCCCCCCGCCCGACGGCCCGACAAGCGCGAGGGTGTCCCCGGAATGAAGCGAGAAGGTCAACCCCTTGAGCACGGGGTCATCGGGACGGGAGGGATACGCAAAGACCGCGTCACGCACATCCACGACGGTTTCCGCGCCTAGTGCAACGGCCTCGCCTTCGAGCTTTTCCTGCGGCAAGTCGATGGCCTCGGTCACGCGCTCGACGGACGCGAGCTTTTCAATCAAATCGGTGTACGCCTGCGCGACATTGGAAAGCGACCACACGATCGCGCCGCTGAGCGTCGCGACCTCCACAACGTCACCCACGACAGCCGCGCCGCGCGCGACCATGGTCATGCCCAAGAGCACAATGATGGGTTCGATGGTGGTGATGGCCGCGACCATAGCAAACTGACGGGCGCTCTCGTAAGCGCACTGGCGCAGGTAATTGTCACGCTGTTCCCTCGCGGCGGCCATGAAGCGCTCCGTGATCCGCGCGGCGATCCCAAACGCGCGCACCACAGCGTACCCCTGGTACAAATCCAGGAGCCGCGCCGTGGCCCGCTCGGCGATGGGCAGCCGCTCCTTGACCACGCGCTTGATGCGCGGCGCGCACCACATGTTGAACGCAAACACGATGAGGCCCGCCGCCAAGGGAAGGAGCGTGAGCCGCACGTTGACGCGCATGCAGATGATCGTGGCCGAAATCGGGCCAAGGATGCCCATCAAGAACATGACGAGCGGGAAGTCGATGGCCTGCCGCGCCTGCACCGGGTGCTGGGTGACCATGGTGACCCATTCACCCGAGTGGCGGCCGAGTAGCACGCCGGCTTCCGCGCGCACGACCCGCCTGAACACGTCGCTGCGAAGCGCTTTCTCAGCCATGGCGATGGCGCTTGCGAACATCAAAAAGCCGATCAGGATGAGTAGGAGATAGACGAGTACGCTCCCGAGAACGGGCGCGATCGCGTCCAGCGGGAACTCGCCGCGAAGGGGGCCGACATCCACAACAAGCCGTAGGATCTTGGCCAGCGCCGCGTTGATCAGCGTGTTCTGAAGGCTTAATAGGATCACGCCCGGCACATAAAGCGGCGCGTACCAGCCAAGATAGCGAAGGACGCGCCAAAGGCTTGACAGCATGCCGTCACGACGCATGCGCATCGCCCCCTTCCGTCTGGCTCAGGAACAGCCTGCGGTACGGGCCGTCCTGGGCGATGAGCTGCGCGTGCCGCCCGGTCTGCACAATTCGGCCCGCATCCATCACGTAGATGCGGTCGGCGTCGCGCACGGTGCGCAGGCGGTGCGCCACAGTCAGCACGGCGATGTCGCGGCCCAGGGAATCCAGCGCGTTCTGCACGTCGTTTTCCGTGTTCGCGTCCAGCGCGCTCGTGGGTTCGTCAAGCAGGAGCAGGGGCGCGCCGTGCAGGAGCGCGCGCGTGAGCGTGGCGCGCTGCCGTTGTCCGCCGGAGAGGCGGCCTCCGCGTTCGCCCACATTCACATCCAGCCCGCCGATGTCTGTAAGCGCGGGTGTGAGCGCGCCAGCGTCCATAGCGGCGGAGAGCTGGGCATCGGTCGCGTCGGGGTTGCCGTCCAAGAGGTTGTCGCGCAAAGACGCGGGAAACAGGAACAGATCCTGCGGCACGATGGAGACGCGCTTGCGCATCGCGTCGGGGAGCCAGTCCTTCACGGACCGTCCCATGATGCGCACATCGCCCTCGCCGGGCGCGTAAAACCCCTGGATCAGCTTGATGACCGTGGATTTGCCGCACCCGCTCTCCCCCACGAGCGCCACGCGCTCGCCCGCGCCCACACGAAGGGACACGCTGTGGAGCACATCGGGTTTGCCTTCGTAGCCGAAGCTGACGTTGTCGAGCACCGCGAGGTCGCCGCCCAAGGGCGCGCTTTCACCGCTTCCGCTTTCCTGCGGCATGTCGATCACGGCCATGACGCGATCCGCGGCCACGCGCGCGCGGCGGAGCGCCGTCATGATCTCGCCAAAGTTGCTCACAACGCTCAAAAGCTGTGTGAGGACAAGCGATGAGAACGCGAACGCGGAGCCGGCTGTGATTTCCCCGCGCACCACCAGAGCGATGCCCGTGATCACGGAGGCCAGAAGGGGCACAAGCCCAAGATAAAGCGACGCGCCACGCATGGCCACGCCGGCAAACGTCTCCTTGATCGCCGCCTTGACGTAAGCGTTCAGCCGGCCATCCATGCGCTCCAGCATGGACTGCTCCACGCCCAGCGATTTGACCGCCTCAATGCCACCCATGATGTCGGTGGCCATCTGCGAATTCGCCGATTCCGCCTCGCGCCTGGCTTTGTTCAGCTTCTGCATGGGCTTCGCGACCCAATGGGTCATCAGCATGCAGGGGATGACCGTGGCTATGGTGACGAGCGTCAGCCGGAGATTGACCGTCAGGCCGTAGACGAAGATGCCCGCCACAAATATGAAGTTCGACGAATAGTTGATCAGGCTCCAGCCCATCACGCCCGCGATGTCGTCGAGGTCGCCCGCAAGCCGGTTGGCCGCGTCCCCCGAGTGCAGGCCCTCAAGCGCGGTCACCTTGGCACGGGCAACGGCATTCGCCGCGTCCGAGCGGGACTGAAGGCGCATTTTCTCCCGATACCGATAACGCAACACAAAATCCGGGACGCAGATGGCCAGACGGATACCGAACGCGATGAGGATTGTAAACACGATGGGCGTTAAGTCCTGCCCCGATGTTGCGGCGTCGATGAGCGGGCCGGAGCGCGAAGTCATGTACATCGCGCAAACGCGCATGGCTGCCGAGATGCCGTAGACCACCAACGACATGCCGAACGGGATGTACCGTTTGGCATACTTGCCAAGCCCGCCCTGGTAAGGGTTCTCAGGCTTTTTGTTCGTTTTGTTCATGCGGGCGGATCCCCCATTCATGCGCTGGGCACATTTTACCACACAAACGCTTGCGCATCTACGCATTCGTCAAATCCCGCCCGGCGAGCGTCGGAATCAGGAAAACTTTTGCAAATGACTTCGCGCCCTATTGACACGTCGTTTCAATTGATATATAATCTTATTAAGATATGAAACACAATAAGGACAGATGACTATGAATATGCGCAACACCGTCCAGCGTGCATTGGTTCTTGAAGCGGTCAACGAACTGCGATGTCATGCAACCGCTGACGAGGTCTATCATATGATCGCGCAAAAACACTCCGGCGTCAGCCGGGGAACGGTCTATCGCAATTTGAACCTCTTATCCGTAATCGGCGCGATCCGCAAACTGGAAATGCCCGGAGGTGCCGACCGCTACGATCATCTTTGCCACAACCATTATCATATCAGATGCGAAAAATGCGGTCGGGTCTCGGATGTGAACATGGAGTTTATGACGGACTTGGAAAACCGCGTTCATGACACCCTGGGGTTTTTACTCACCGGCCACGAGCTCGTTTTCAAGGGAATCTGCCCGGACTGCAACTGATGAAAGAACAGAAGCCTGATACGGCGAAACGGGGGGTGATGCGGAGGAACGAGGCAGGTTTGCCCGGAACAACGCGCTTCTGCCGATAGCGCAATGGACTGCTGTTTTCCTGAATACGGACATACCGGTCAACGCAACCGAGCGCGCATACCAACGCTAGCACCAACCCGCAAATTCACACAGAAGGAGAATCACCATGAGAAGTTTCACCACGTTGGATTTACAGTATGCCCATCGATTCTACGGTTTCAAAGGCGAGGCCCAGTATTTGCACGGGCACACGGGTATTCTGACGCTAGAGGTTGAGGATACGGTCAACACAGGCGTCAACATGGTTTTTCCTTGCAACGAAATCAAGAAAACCGCATGGGATGTTCTGCAAAACTTTGACCATGCGCTTGTCTTAAGGGAAGACGACCCCTTGCTTCCCGCAATTCTCAGCGTATACGAAGCGCAAGGCATCAAGGACGGAGCGCCGACCAACAAGCAAAAGGGCCCCGCTTTCAAAACCGAGCTTGCGACCGCCTATCCGGAATGCCGCTTGGTGGTTACGAAAGAAACGATGACCGTCGAAGGCATGATCAAGATGGTATATGACCTGCTGAAAGACAAACTGAACATCGTCAAAATCACGTTTACCAGCGGGGTGAACGGCGCAACGGAAGAGTACGCGCCTCAAGACGGAAAAGAGCGTTGCCCGTTGTGCGGCATCGCGCTCAATGAAAACGGCGCGTGTCCCAAATGCGGATACAAGAAATAGCCTTAAGTGAGCTTGACACACCAGCGCTCGCGGCAGGAGCATGTGTAGAGCATCGCCCCAGATCTTTGGTTGGTGTTTAGCTCAGCTAACGCCGACGCTTGCCACCGCGCCAGATGAGCCGGTTTCCGCACAATGGAGCCAATAGAAGCGGAGAACAGGATTGCGCAATCCTGTTCCCCGCTTTTACATCAAAATGCAGACTTTCGAGCACCGCGACCGGCGTCCGCCGCCATCAAAACAGCCATCCCGAAACAAACCAACCTAGCCCGAATGACGACGCGTTACAAGCGAGAGAGATCGCGCACGAGCGGGGCCACGAGAAACCGGAAAGCGCGCGCCACACGGCGGTTTCGGCCATGACCGCCGTGATCTCAAGACATATCAGCGCAGGCCAGTACGCACGCGCGCCGAATGTGCGTACCGATAGAAGCAGCGCTGCATTGACCGCCGGATTGGTGAGTAGATTGCAGATGAAGCTCACCCATACATGCCGAGTGTTCTTCAACCAAACCCACGCAAGCGCGCCTTCGCACGCGACGGTGAGCGCGAATGCGCACGCCATGAAAACGACCGCCTGATGGTTCATGCCTGATCAACGGACCTAGCGTTTCGTTTTGCGCGAACGAACGATCAGAATCACCGCCACAACAACCGCGGCCAGTGCTATTGCGGCAACAAGCAGGCCGGAAAACGGGGAAACACCCTCCAGCGGGGCCGGTGGAGGAACGACATCCACGAGGTTATACAGCAGAAAAGACATCATGATGTTCAGCCGCCTCTCGTTTTGTGGTGGAACCGTACAAGCATGCCACCGCGCACAGACACAGCGCGGGGAGCGCCCACAGAGCCTGCCGCGCGGGCAATATGAAGAAGAACACTGGCGCAACGCCAAGGAAGAGCGCCAGCGTCGTGAGCCCGAACGCGAAGCCGGTGTTCCGAGGAAAAAGCGACGCGGCTACGCACAGCGTGATGGGCATAGCCATGTTGAAAAACAGGGTGCCCAGCGCGTTTGCGGCCGGATGCGGCCATGCCAGCAGCGCCGTGGCCAAGAGCAGAGAAACCGTCCCAACGCGGCGGGCACCCCACGCGTCGGCCGCGAACCCTCCGGCGCATTTTCCAAGCATCGAGCAGAAAGCGGGGATCAATCCGAAAAAACCGACGTTCTTCCATTCGGCGGGGATCGCCGCGCCGACATACGAGCGCAGCAATACCGCCGTGAGGCACAGCGTTAAAACAACCGGGAATGCGCGGCCGGATGCGAGCCGCTCCCCCCCTTCCTCCGGATAGCTGGCGCGGCGCGGTTCTCTCAATTCTACGGCCGCGGCACAGACCCCCGCTCCCGTAACCAGCAAAATGGGCAAGAGCGAAGGGCAATCCCCGCGTCCCGCGAGCGCGCCGAGCGCAATGCCCAGCGCGCCCGTTGAGACGAAAACACCTGAACGCGACATGGGCCGCCGCGAGCCGGAAAGGCTGTCGCGCCCTCCGGCGACGTGAAACGCCGCGTTGCCAAGAGCGCATAACACAAGAGCAAGCCAAGGCGCAGAACCGGACATCAGTCCCGCCAGCACAAACGCGCATCCAATTGCGCCTGCGGGGACGCGCTCAAAGCGATCGCACCACCACCCCGCAAAAGGCTGCAAAGCAAAGGCGACCGCGTTGTACAAAAGCGCGCCGGACATTTGCGAGCGCGCGTCGGCCAAACCCGGAAAAAAGGCGCGGTACAGTACGAAGAAACACGCGAAATCCACACAGAAGTGTCCGAATGTGTAGGCCACAAGCGTTCGCACGCCCGTTGCCGACTTATACCGCATGCTCATCACTCCGGCACCTTATCATACCAGCCGTTCGGGTAACCGGACGCGCCCTTCACGTCGGTGAGAAACACGGAGTCCTCAAAAAACTCCAGTGTGAACGCGTTCCCGTCCTGTTCACCGGACGCCTCGTCACCTTCGACAACGGCCTTGAAATCCAGCACATGCGTCATCCCGATATACCCTGATACATAGATTTCCGATTCACCCTCGCCTGGCGCATCTGAATAGGTAAACGGATTGATGTCGATGGTGAGTCCGTCCTCGTGCCGGAAAGTGCCGCGCCATTTCTCGTTCGGCGCGAACACCTCAGGCGGCTTGCCGACCGTAAAAACATCGTCTTCGTTCACCACATAGGGATCGCCGATATCAAGCTGCATGAAGAAATTCATTTTGCAGTCGCCGTCAAGATCGATATAGCCGATGCTGTCGATCCCATCTGAAAAAGCGACAGCATAGATTACGCCGCCCGCTTCACCCACGAAGAACCAATGCTCGCCGTCTTCAATAACCGCTTTGCCGGTGTAGAATAAAGCCACGTCCACGCCGGCGTTGTCGCTCAGCAGCATGCTCCCCGTCTCGCGCAGGAACTCAAGGTCTGCCGGGTCCGTTCCGTCTGAAAAGTCGCCTTCCCGAGGGATCATCACCTCGGGGCGCGACCCATTTGTTCCCCCGCCCGGTGTTTGCTCGGGCGCGGACGTCGTGAACAAGGGAGGATCGTCCGTCGGGCCGGGCGTGATGACAGGAGATGGGGTGTCGTCGGGGTACGGCGTGCGTATTGGATAGGCGTCCAGAGGCGTGGGCGTCGGGACGTTGTAGTACGTATAGTAATTGTACTTTGTTCCCTTGGCTTCAGGCAGCCTCGCGCTCAGCTCTGTACGCAAATGGAAGGGATTTTCCTGCGCCCGCGCGTAAGCGTCGGTCACGTTGAACCAGTCGTAATCGACCACCTGCTTCGCCACGCCTTCGAGCGTCAGATAGGCGTGGTCGTCCCAGCAGACATCCATATTATAGTATTCTCCGTCGAGCTCGACAAGGTTCCAGCCGTGATTGAGGCTAGTGACGGTGGACGCTTCAACACCCAGCGCGTTGAGATAGAATTGCAGCGCTCTGGCATAGCCCGCGCAGACCGTCTCCCGGTTGACGATAGCGCTGTACGCGGTCTGCATCTTGCCGGCGACCGCCGGAATATCGTCCGCTTTTGTGTAACTGACCTCGAGGCATATTCGGTCGTGTACCAGTTTGACCTTTTCGATGTCTGTTTTCAGCTTCCTTCCCGCTTCGAGCAAAGGCTTGGCGGCGGCGTTGAACCTGCGGATACATTCATCCGGGCTGACGCCGGGATCGGGATCGTAACCGATAGTGGAGCCGAAGTAGTCTTCGCCCTCATACGTCATGGCGGTGTACCCATAACCGCTCAAGTAATACAGCTCGGGATGATCAAAGCCAATGGCGTAATACACATCCATGTACTCATCGTCAGAAAGACTCTTGGCCTTGGCCGTGAACGCCATCACGCCTTTCTGAACCTGGGTCAACATGATGTCATAAACCAGCTGTTGATCCCGCGATAGGACTTCGCGGTAAAATTGGCGACTGGGCGCAACGTACTCGATTTTTCCGTCGAAAAGATTGCCGAAGTACACGGCCGGATCAACAGGCGCCTCTTGCGGTGGAGCGGGATCGTCGTCCAGCATGTCCGACACACGCTCCAGCATCGCGGCCTGCTCATCATCTAGAGGCGGCTCGGACACTCCTATGTAGTCGCCGTCCCCCATCAATCCGGGGTCGCTTCCGCCTATGTGGGCCAAAGGGGTTTGGTCCGGCGCGGCGCCAGGAGAGACGCGCGGGGTTTGCGCGGGCGCGCGGTTTCCGGGGGAGGGGTCGGGCGCGTTTGCTTTTCCGCCGCTTCCTTGCTGCTGCGCGGCCCTCCACTCGGCAATTCGCTTATCGACGTACGCTTTTGTGTTTTTGCTGACTATGGTGACGGCTTCTGTCCGCTCGGTGTAGCTCAGACTGTCCTGCGTCACCCGCGAATACGCTCCGCGCTCTGCGGTTAGAACACTCAGCGTCTCCTGGATCGCTTCTTTCAGGGCCTCCTGGTCCACCGGTATTTTGGGCGTCGGCAGCGGTTTGGCCATGTCTATGATGTGTACATCGACCACGTCGCCGCGATAGTTTGCGGGGTGATGCTGCTGAGCGCGGCGGTGGATGTCCTCTTCCTCAAGAGCCAGCAAGTGGAAACCATATGCGACAAACGCAACAACCCCCACCACGACGGTACCCATCGCGACGAGAACCCACACAAGGGCTTTTGACTTGACTTTCATTTTAACCCCCCACGGCTGTACGACGCCGGCTTTCAGCTCTCCTAAATGATGTGAATCCGGCCTTCCACACCGCGCTCGACGCGCGAGTGGGTGGAAAGGTATTCATCCAGGATGTCGAAACATGAAGTCGTTAACGCCCGAGGCTTGCGTTCGGGGAAGCCGGTTTGTTCAAGCGGGAAACCGAAGTTTTTTTCGAAGTTCTCCAGGTGATACTTCTGAAGCCCGACGGTGAGTTCCTGATCGTCGCGCAAGGGACGGCCCTCAAAGTCTGCGCGGACAAACTGGCCTTCGCGCCTCGACCATGTCACTTCCAGCCCGCCGGACACCTGATAAAACTCCGTGTGCGCGCTGAACGCTTCCTCTCGCAGCATGTACGCCAGCATGCGTTTAAGCGCCGCACCCGACGTTTTGATCATGTAAATGCTGGCGTCGAAGGGAAACACTTCGCAAAGTGAAGCAAACGTGACCACCGGGCCCAGCGCCGGCTTGCGAATGCTGCCCGAGCCTATCAGGAGCACGTTGACGCCCAGTGCTTCCTTGATGATGTCGCAGAACAGGTTGCCAATCTCGGTCTCCCGGTTGCGCGCTGGATGCGTCAGCTCGCGGTCAAAACGGGTGATCACGCGCATGTATTTGTCGTCCGTTTTGGTTTTGTAACTGAGAATCAGTTCCTCGAGCTCGGTGTCGCGCGGGCAGTCGGCGGATGTGATGGGAACCAAGCGCCACTCAAAGGAGTCGATCGCGTTGAGATCCGTATCGACCGAGATGTCGAAACGCCCGATCTGATCGGTGCCGCAGCCCGCCTGAACAATGAGCACGTCATTGACTCTGCACGGCTCATCAGGCATCGTGTGCGAGTGCCCGCCCACGATGATATCCACCCCCCACTCGGGGTCAAGCATCGCGGCGAGCTTTTTGTCCTCTTCAAACCCGATATGCGTCAGGAGCACCGTCAGGTCGATGTCGGTTGTTTTGTAGCTGTTGCAGATCCGCCCGACCTCATCAGCGGCCTCGCCCACGTTGATGAACGAACCGACAAGCTTATCGCCTTTGGTTTGAGAAAGCACATCCTCTGTGAGAATGCCGATAAAGAGCACGTTCATCCCGCCGACGCGGATGATGTGATAAGGGCGGAAAAGCCGCGCGCGGTTGGTGGTGATGTGCATGTTGGCGTTGATGATGGGAAATTTCGCGCATTTCTCAATGAACAGCAGGTGGGCAACACCATAGTCCACCTCGTGGTTGCCCAGCGTCACCACATCAGGCGCGAGCAGATTCATGATTTCAATGGTCGACAGCCCCTTGTACTCACTGTCGATGACTGAACCGCGGAACATGTCGCCCGCGATCGCGTAGATGACGTTTTCCTCTTCAGAGCGAACCTTGCGCACATATCCGGAGAGCATGGAGACGCCCCCCAGGAGCGCGCTATCGATGGTTTCGGCCAAGAAATCCCCGTGCATGTCATTAGAATGCAAAAGCGTGAGTTTTTTCGTGGTCGGCAACGCGCATCCCCCCGTATGTGTCGTCAGTCTAGCTCTAAAGAAGAGAGCCGGTAGAGCAGCGGCGCGGCGGACGCGCCGGTCGGCCTTAACGTAAACGCGCCTGTGCCGTGGTTTTTGTCTCCGAGCATGATCGTGCCATGAACCCACACGTCGCCTTCCGGCGTGAATCGCGACATCTCGGGCTCAAACCGCGCTGCGCCGGGATTCTCCGCGGCAAACGTCACAACGCCGTCTTTCCACGCAACGCCTTCCGACGCCTTCCACGCTTGTTCGGAGGGCATGCGGCCCTCATCAAAGCATAAACCGAACAAAAGATCGAGTTCGCTCTCCTTGAGCACGACGCTTTGGTTTGTGACCGGTATGCCCGCGCGATCGGGCAGCCAGCCCTTCAGCAAGTCGTGGACATACGCCACGGCAAACCCGTCGGGTTGTCCGCCTCTTACAAACATTTGGGTCTTTGTTACGACCGCGGCGTTTGCGGCACTGTCGAGCACGGCCTCAAGCTCGGTATCAATGGGCGCTTCCAGGACGGGATCGGGCTCGTCCTGCGGCTCTTTCAGGCAGATCAGGGCGATCCAGCGATCCGCGAGAAGCGCGCACTCGTCAGAACCTGCCGGATAGGCAAGCGTGTAGACAAGCGACCAATCGTCCGTGCCCACGAAGGCTGAGAGGCACGATTGCGCGCCTTCGCCACCATTTGCTTGATACTCAGCCAGCCATACCGGGTACGTCAGCCTCGCGCTTAAGCCGGGGCATTCGCGCAGGTTGATATCGGAAGGCTTATCCGCGCCGGTTTGGAGCGCATTCACGATATCTTTGTCGGTAACAATGCCCGGAAGCCGCCTTTCCTCGCGAATCACAAGCCCGCTCGCGGTTGTGAACTCACGGGCAAAGGTACCGTCGCTCATAAGATTCGCCTTCGCAAGCGCCATACCCTCCGGCGCGAAGCTGCCTGTCAGCCGGAGGCCGTCGGGCGTAAACTCACCCGTCTTGGTCACGCTCGGCGGCGCGGGCGTCGCCGGTGGGACCGGCTTGGCCGGTGAAGGCGCGGCGGAGATTGGAGACGCAGCCGTTGAGACCGGCACCGCGACCGTCGGCGTATGAGACGGTCCGGGCGCAGGCTCCGGCAAACGCGCGGTGCAGCCGGTGAACAAACACAAACTAAGTGCAGGGACCATCAGAAGCGCTAGGAAAACTGGTTTCATCTTCTATACATCTCCTCTTTGCAGAACAGCCGCCAAAAAGGGGACGCGCCCGCGCCCGCACCGTGAAATGCCCATGCGCGCGCCGTCCCCTCGAGTTTTCAAACACGCCTGTTGGGTTGTCCGTTTGGACTCGGCTACATCATCGGCATGACGATGCCGATCGCGATCATGACAACACCGGTTCCGATGGCGATCCAGTGCATGGAACTGCTGCCCCCGCTCCCGGCCGTGAACACCACTTCCGTGGGGTCCTCCGGGTTATAGTAGATCGTCACCCGGTCACCCGGGCTCTTGGTCTTGTACGTCGAATACGTGCTGCTGTGTGTCTTGTAGGTTTTGCTCCCAATCACATACTCCACCACGGGGGAGTATCGGGTCACGGTGACATTCCTGCCTTCGTCGAGTTCATCCTTCTCAATTTCCTGCTTTTCCGTCATCCCGATGACGGTGGCTTCCACGGGCACCGAACACCGCTCTTTCTTCTTGATGTTTCTGATCATCATTGCAACGCCAACCAACAGAAAAACAACGCCTGCCGCTATGACCATGATTGTTTCTCCTCCCTTTCAATGGTGATGACCGTTCACTCCGGATCCGTGGATGTGTAAAGCTCAATGGAAGTGACCGCGCCGTCGTTCATCCAGTGCGTGAGATAGTGATACGTGCGCCAGTCGTCCTTGCCTTCCATGCTCGCCCAGGCGTACTGCATGCCGTAGGTGCGCAAAGGGTCCGGATCCGGCCATTCCGCCTGGTAGTAACGCGCGCCCACAAACTCAAACTCAGGATACCAGGAAAGATCCGCTTTCGGATTGAGGGCAGTCACATCATAAATCGTGTCTCCGTGGATCTCGCCCACATAAAACGCCCTGAGAACCTCTTCTTCCGTGGCTCCGATGCTCACACCTCTGACGGTGGGCAGTTCAAAAAATTCGCTTTCCCACATCGCAGCGCTCAGAACAGCCTCCTGCTCGGTGATGCCGGGCCTGAGCGCGCTCAGCTTCTGATTTTCCGCCGCGACCTGGAATTTTTCATCCATATCCTCCACGCGCACGCTGAATGTAGCCGTTCCCCCGGCGCAGTGGAAGGTCATGTCCGTACCGCCCGTCGCTTCTGTCATATCATCCCAGCTCACGGCCGTTGGCTGGAGCAGGTCAATGGCCCCCTCGATGGTGACATCGCCCAGCAAGCCCTCGATGTCCGCGAGGACAAACGGTTCCTCAGACTGCGAGGCGGAAGGGGCATCCCCGCTCGCCTGCGGATAATCGCCCACGAACTTCGCGCGCTCCGCGCTGTCGGCGCGCAGCTCAAACTGCGTCACCGAGAGGCTGCCATCCGCTTGCATCACAAAACGCAAGTCCATATATTCAGCCTGGCCTCCGTCGGGCATGAGAACGCCGTCCAACGCCGCGCCGGTTATGGTCTCCATGGAAAAGTTCAACGCATCGCCGCCCAGATTCACGTTTGTGACGGAGACGATCGCCGTGTCATTTTCATAAACGCCCGCCCACTCGACGCCCGCCGGAAGAGGTATTGACGCGGGTTTAGGGGCCGGTTTCGGCGCGATTGTGGGGGCGGCCGCGGGCGCCAATGCCTGAGATGGGTTCGGCGCGGGCGTCACGGTTGCCGGCGCGGCGGTGGGCGCGGGCGAGCCGCACCCCGTGGACGCGACAAGCGCCAGGATCAATGCCGCAAACAAGGAAATATGTTTTCGCATGCTTTCTCCTCTCGCCGCAGCCGCGGCCGATCGTTCTGTGCCTATTTGGTCTCAGATTCCAGGTCGAGGATGCCCATCATGTCGATGGTCATTTGTATATCTGCGTTCAGCTTGGCAAGGGCCGCCCTGTTGCCGCGGACCGTTGAAATCTCGAAACTGTCCTCTCCCAGTCCCATGCTCACGAAAACGTACAAAAAGCCGTCTTCAAAGCACAGGGCCATGGGCCTGTTGATAACGCGGTTGAGCCAAGTGATTTTCTCCATCACGGGCGGCGTGAGCAGCGCCATGGCCGCGATCTGGCTGGGCGAGTACACCCCGAACACGCTATTGAACTCCTCGAGCTCCGTCTGCACGCTTTCCCAGCCGGGAGCCGGCGCGCCGCGCCCGTGAAGCGTGGTTTTGAAATCATGGCTGACCACGTGAACCGGCTCGCTCATTCGTAACGGACGGACGAACCGCATCACCCGGCCATTGAACAGGATGGTGTCTTCCTCGACCGTCCTGCTCTCCAGATATCCCCGGCTGTCCTTGGTCAGCTCCTTGCGCGCATCGACGCGCGTGATCTTTGCGTCGCCCTGCGCAAACCGCCTCCCGCGATATGTCGCCTCAAGCATGTCGCCGTACGAGAGGCGGTCCATACGCGTGAAAAGACCGACTGACTCAATGTCGATGCCGCCGCCGGGAGCGTATCTCACGTCGCCGAAAACACCGGAGAGCATTTGTGGGATGACGGTGTCCTTGAACAGCTGGGTCATGCGTTTTCGCGACCTGACTGCCAACCAGATCATGAGCGGGCCCGCCAGCATCATCGCCAAAGCGGGAAGCAGTGTAACGCCTCCAGTCACGAGCGCGGCAACGATGAGCAACAGCGTGAGCGGAGGGATGATCACAAAAACGAGAACGCTGAGCAGTATGCCTACCCGGCAACGGTTGAGTGCGGCGAGTACGCTTGGATCGGACACATACTGCACGTCCACGCGCGCTTCTATTGGCGACGCGTGGGCACGACCGTCCGCCCGCCGCGTCGTGTCCGTGCGCAGACCGAGCGACCCGAGAACACTCCAAACGAGCTTTGTTCCCCTCCTGGTCCTTCGGATCAGCCTGACCAGTAAATAGCCAAAGTAGACCGAAGCGCACGCCAGCGATACAATGAATATTGTGTTGGCGGTCGGATCCTCCCGGGCCAGGAAGGACAGCACCACCAAGCCGATCAGAGCGAGTGTCAGGCTCCCTTTGACCCTTACCTGCATGCAGCGTTTCCCTCCCTCAAAGTCTTCGGCCGCGCGTCAGCGAATGCCGCTCACGAGCACCGCGCCCAGCGCCGCGTACGCCACACTCGCGGCAGCCAGCACCGAAAACAACAGCAACCCGTACAGCCAGAGCGCTCCACCTGCCGCGCGCCTATTGACCGCGCAGAACGCTATAGCCGCGCAGCTTAGTGCAAAAACTGCAATCGCCGTACCCAAGGTCATGCGTCCGCCCCCTCGCGAAACGCAACGAACGCTTTCCTAAGTCTGAGGGCGAGGCCGACGGCAAAAAGCAGCGCGCCGATGCCATACAGCGCCGCGGGCGGTTCCTCGCTCAACTCATGGCGAAAGTTCGCGGGACTCTTTGGGTTCACCCATACGCTCATGGTTTGTCCGATGTCGCCCGAGCGGTCCACGCTGTCCTGCGTTGTTCCTTCGCGCTCCAAGCCGTCGAACAAAAAAGCGAAGTTGGTGTAATACACCACGCTGCTGCGTACTTGGCCGTTGCGGTCGGTTTTCGTGTCCGTTTCCGCCTTGGCATCCACAATCCGTGCCTCGGTGACGACCCATGTGGATTTGACCTCGCGCGTCTCCGCGCTGATCAGCCATAAGCCGGCGATCCAAATAGCGCCTATGACCATCAGCGAAATGTCGGCTCTGCGGGCACGGGCTCTCCTTGACCTGCGTGTGGTGTCCATCAGCGATCCCCCATCGGCTTATCCGCACGAGTGTCGGCGGACAGGCTCATCGAAAGTCCATCTTGACGTCCTGCCTTTTACCCTCGTCCGCGGCAAAGAATTCCCTGCTTTTGAGCTTCTGCGCATGGGCGATGAGGCTCGCTGGGAAAACCACGATGGCCTGGTTGAAACTTGAAGCGTTCATGTTGTAAATGCGCCGGGCCGCTTGCAGGTGTTCCTCCACCTCGGACACCGACTCCTGCAGCTGTTTATAGTTTTCGCTCGACCGAAGCTGAGGGTAAGCCTCGGCGAGAACGTTGATCCGGCCATGCAGCTCGTCCATGCGGTTGCTGGCTTCGCTTTTTTCCGTCATGCTCATGCCGGCGCGGTACTTGACCAGCTGTGTGAGCAGCTCCGTTTCGTGTTCGGTAAACGCTTTGCAAATCGAGAGAAGCTTGGTGAGCGTATCAAACCGTTTCGTCAGCGCCACGTCGATTCCGGACGCGGATTCCTCAATTTTGACCGCGAGCCTGGCAAAACGGTTGGACGCGCTGATCCCCCAAAGAACAACGAGCACAATCAGAGCCAAAACGGCGAACAAAACCAGCATGAATATGACCTCACTTTCGCTGTGCTTCATGGGCGCGAGCGTGCGATGGCGAGCTCATTCCTCCCTCGTTTGACCCGTTCGCTGAATGAGCTCAAAAATGTCCGCAAGCGTTAACCGGGGGCCATCGCGCCAGTAAACGCTGCTCCCGTCTGTCTTGGGATAAAGGATGCGATTGTCCTTGATCATCGCGCCAAATCCCTCCTCGGCTGCCAAGAGGCCAAGATTGACAAGCAGAATATTCCCGTTGTCCAGCTCTACATCAATCGTGTTGCCGTCCAGCGCGCCAACGCGGGTGATTTTCAGCATCGTCATCACCTCGATTCGGTACGTGGTCATTTTATCATGACGGGTGTTTGGGAATAAAATTGTATAGAAATCCATACCGCCCAAGGATTGCTTTGCCGCCTTCCGGGTTTCATGATAAAATAAAGAAAACGTGCTTGAGCACGGAGCAAGGCGGGCGGCGCTTGAGAAAAGTGCGTATCTTGTTCGTTGAGGACGAAACGGACATCCTGGCTCTGAACGCCAGGCATTTTGCCGCGCAAGGTTACGACGTGCAAACCGCAAAAACCCTTGCCGAAGCAAGGGCGGTTGTTTGGGAGAATCCTCCCGACCTAATTGTCCTGGACGTGCAGCTTCCTGACGGTACGGGTTTTGATTTCTGCGCGGAGATGCGGAAAATCACCACCGCGCCGGTGATTTATCTTACGTGCGCGGCCGGCGAAGACAACGAGATCAAGGGGCTCTCTCTGGGCGGCGACGATTATATCACAAAACCCTACAGCCTGGATGTACTATCCGCGAGGGTGAAGACCATGCTGCGGCGCTCCGGCTTTGGTTCCGTCGGGCGGATTGAACTGCCGCCGCTCGTAATCGACGTAAGACTTGGGCGCGCGACGCTTTCAGGAGAGGAATTGAACCTCGCGCCCAAGGAGCTCCATCTGCTTGCGTTTCTGGCCGACAACGTCGGGCGCGCGTTTTCCCCCGACGAGCTGTATGCGATCGTATGGGGTGATGCCGGAGGCACGCCTGTGAACACGGTGAAAATGCATGTTTCCAACATCCGCCGCAAGCTGAAGCTGGATGATTCCAGCGCGTTCGAGCTCAGCATCACGCCGGAAAAGCGGTACCGCTTTCAGAAAGTCCGATTTTAGCCAGAGGCAGCGTGAACCGGACGGTCGTGCCCACGTTCGGTTCGCTTTGAACGCAAATCGTTCCCCCTTGCTCCTCGACGATGCATTTTGACAGGTACAAACCAAGCCCCGTGCCGGTTTTCGGGTCTCCCCCGCCGGCGCGGGTTTTGTAGCGTTCAAACAGCGTCGCCATGTTTTCCGGGGCGATACCTTCGCCGGTATCCGACACGCTGACTTCCGCGACGACCCCTGTTTGGGCAATGGCGATATTGATCGTGCCGTCGTGGGTGTGCCTTGACGCGTTGGAGATGAGATTAACCAAAACCTGTGAAACGCGTGCCGCATCGCACAGCACGACCGGATCCGCAGCGTTTCTGGCCACCGTCAGCTGATTGTTGTTTTTCCTGAAGGCGGGGTAGTAGGTGGACAGCGTGTCCTGCACAATACGCGACAGGGAGCAGGGGCAAACATCAAAACTCATGCGCCCCTCGTCTATTCGGGTAACGTCCAGCACCTGCGAAACCATGAGAGCCAGCCGGTCTGCCTCGGATGAGATCAGCTTCATGCTATGGGCGATGTCGGGAGCGTCCGCGGATTTTTTTTCGTTTTCCTGCGCGTAGCCTGAAATAACGGTCAATGGCGTTTTCAGCTCATGTGATATGTTGGCTAAGAACTCGGTTTTAAGCTGGTTAATTTTTTCGAGCTGCCGTACCTCCAGGGCGGCTGCCCGTTCGGCCTCCTTGGCGGTGTCCGCTGCGCGGTTGTTGCCGATATACAGGCTGAGCATCTGCGAAAAATAGCACACAACCAGCGCGGTTTGCGCGGCGTCGACCTTGGGCAGCCCCCACAGATTGTCAAAATTGTTGTACCTCAAAAAATCGTACGCTGTCCCCATGAAGAACACGATGATGCCATACAACGCCACATACTGTTCGGGCTCAGGATTGCGCAAGCGGCGGGCCAGCCGGTACACAATCCAGACCGCGTCCGCATAGAGAATCCACTGGTAGTATTGCATAAGCCATGTGTGAACGCGCGGGTCGATTGTCGCCACAAGCGCGGCATAGAGCAGCGAAGAGCCCACGACGATGTGCCGGATTACGCCGCCGAAAACCGACGGGAACACCTTGTGCAGGTAAAGCATCATGAACGCTGTCACAAGCGGAAACCCCATGTGTTCAAACACAAACGACTGGTTTCCGCTGATAAACGGGAAAAGCCGGGTAAGCTCATCGTACTGCCCAATGCCGCCATAGCGAAGCCCCAAGGCAAGGCAGGCCAAGGCGAACCACAGGTTCTGCGTCATGCTCTTTCGCGCGAGAAACATCAGGAGCAGCAAAACGGTCGAGCCAAGGAGTATCCCGACGACCAGATACACATACCGGCTTTCGTCCCAAGCGAAATTATACGACGTTTCGGGGTAAGTCACCCAAAAAGCCAACGGCGTCGCCCGGTCATCGTGGAAGTTATACACGGCGGTGTGCGCCACAACATCAATTTTTCCGTCCACAGGCGTCACGTAAACGGATACGTTTCGCTCCTGCGTTTCGGTGTCTTTCCATGAATAGCCGGGATTGCCGTTTTGCGCATAGAGCTTCCCATTGACATACAGCCTCATGGACGGCGCGAAGGTCTGCAGTCGATACGTACGGTTCTCGGGCATAAGAAGCGTAAATCGTTGGGTGATGAAATCAGACTGAATCCCAGTCTCCTCGTCCACGGCTGTGGGCATGGCCGTCTCGATCTGCTCCGGCAGCACATATGCATCCGCGTAGTACAACGGGTTGTGCTGAATGACGGCACAGCGCCCGTCAAAGCTCACGTCCCGCAGGTCGTACGTGTTGTTCACCGCATGAAAATTTTCATAGACTATCGGCGGTGCTGCGGGCATCAGGTTGATGAATGGAACAAGCCGCGCGAGCACAATTGTCACACCGATCGCCAGAATCAGAAGCGCGTGCGCATTTTCCTTGCTGTGATGACGAGCGTTTTCATTGGGCATGGCCTAACTCAGCTCCCGAAACCAAAGTACCGCTGTTCTTTCATCCAAATACCCCGCGCGAACGCGTCTGGATCGCCTGATTTCATCTTATCACGCGCTTGGCGCCACCACCAGCGATGATTTGCAAACCGGAATATCATCAGAATAGTATGGCACAGGCACGGGGACGCTACGTCAACGGCAGCCGACTTTATCACGAGAGGTGGTGATGCCCCATGACGAGTTCAAAAGTACCCAACAGATTGATTCATGAAACGTCGCCTTATCTCCTGCAGCATGCGTACAATCCCGTCGCGTGGTGGCCGTGGTGCGAAGAAGCGTTTGCAAAAGCAAAAGCCCTGGATAGGCCTGTTTTCATTTCTGTTGGGTACAGCTGAATTTCCATACCAAGTACATGCCATTGGTGCCATGTCATGGCCCGCGAAAGCTTTGAGGACGCCGATGCCGCGGCGCTGTTAAATGCCTGCTTTATCAGCGTTAAGCTCGACCGGGAGGAACGCCCGGACATCGACCACATCCTGATGGAAGCCTGCCTGGCCATCAACGGCAGCGGCGGCTGGCCGCTCTCGGTGTTTGCGGATGCGGACAAACGCATTTTTTTCGCCGGTACCTACTACCCCAATCGGCCGCGCGGCGGGATGCCGAGCTTCACGCAGCTGTTGACCCGAATCGATGCCCTGTGGAAAGACGAGCGGGCCGCACTCTTCGCAAACGCCGACCGCATCCACGCCGTACTGGCCCGCCAACCTGACGCGGGCACCTGGCCCGCCGACATGCCCAAGCGCTACTTTGACGCGCTGGCCGGGAGTTTCGACGCGGAGTTCGGGGGCTTTGGCGGCGCGCCCAAATTCCCGATGCCGCACGCGCTGCTCTTCCTGTTGTCCTGTGCGCACGTCTGCGCGGCGGCGCTGCCCATGGCGGATAAGACGCTCAAGGCCATGCATCGCGGGGGGCTGTTCGATCAGATCGGGTATGGCTTTTGCCGTTACGCCACCGACCGGCGGTGGTTGGTTCCGCATTTCGAAAAAATGCTCTACGACAACGCGCTGCTCATCATGACCTACGCGCAGGCGTTCAGCGTAACCTCAGACCCTGAACACCGCCGGGCGGCGGAGCAAACCATCCTTTTTTTGCGGCGGGAGATGACTTCCCCCGAGGGCGCTTTTTATTCCGCGCAGGACGCCGACAGCGAGGGTGTGGAAGGCCGATATTATCTATGGACGCCCGATGAAGTGGGCGCGGCGCTAGGCGCGGACGCGGAACGGTATTGCCGCGTGTTTGATATATCCCCAGGCGGCAATTTTGAAGGCAAGAACATTCCCCACCTGATTGGCCGGCCGCTTTCTGGAGATGAGCGCGTCTTCGCGGACGCCTGCGCCGAAAGGTTGTATGCGGCGCGAGTCCTGCGCGCGCGCCCCGCGACCGACGACAAAATCCTGACTTCCTGGAACGGGCTGACAATCGCGGCGCTCGCTCAGGTAGGCCGCGTCCTTGGCCGCCCGGAGTACACGGAGATGGCCGATCGCTGCTGGCGGTTCATTGTCGGAACCATGTGGCGGAACGGCGCGCTGAGCTCCGCCTTCCGCGCGGGACAGGTAAAAAACGCTGCTCACGCGGAGGATTACGCGTTTGTTTTCTGGGGAGTGCTGGAGCTTTATCGCGCCACGCTGGATGAGGCGCACATCGACAACATGCGCAATATAGCCCGGGAGATGAACCGGCTGTGGGATGAAGACCGGGGCGGGTACTTCTACAGCCGCAACCCCGGGGACGCCGGATTGGTACGAAGCAAGCCATTTGACGACGGCGCGCTGCCTTCGCCCAACGCCGTGGCGGCCTGGTGCTTTTGCTGGCTTGCGCTGCTGACAGAGGACATCAGCTATCAGGAGCGGGCGGACACTCTGTTCTCCCTGTGCGCGCGTGAAGCGGGCCGCGCGCCATCTGGGCATGGTTTTATGGTCTTGGCTTCTTTGATGCGCGATGACGGACGTAAGCTGGTGATCGCCGCCGACAGCCGGACGAAAGCCGACGAGATGCTGCGCGCGGTCTCCGCGGAGCCGCTGCTGGCCGTCCGCCTGGCCATCGGCGATGATACCGGGTATCCCCGCGCGCACGGTCAGACAACGGCTTATTTATGCAAAGGGCAGATGTGTCTGCCGCCCATCCATGACATTCGGGCGCTGAGAGAAGCCTTGAAACCATAGAGTTGCCCGTTTACGCGCACTGACAACCCGGCATTTGATTTTGTCGCCGCCGGGGCTTCTTCGCCGTTTTGGTGCATGCGAACCGCCGTGTCTGTCATTGCGCGCCCGCGCACAATCTTTTATAATGATCATGTCGTCGGACGGCGCGGTGTGCTCTGGGCCGTTCCATAGCCGGACGCAAAAATCAACACGGATGCGCAGCGCCCACCACGCGCTCCGCCTCCCTGACACGCAAGTTTGAAACGGCAATCCGGTCTGACCGCGCAAGTCCGCAGCCATGGCTTTTTTCAGGGTGAATACACGAATTACCCATTTGATTTTCATTTTTGTCCGTGGTGGAGAACTGAGGACATCAACCCCAACAGGAGGGGTGCGCCTTTTCGCTGTGCCTCGGCCAAACGATACGCTGTTTGGCGGGGGACAGTTAAAAACACGGGCGTTCAGGCGAAGGGAGCGGGCCACATGAAGCACCAACCGGGCGGCAGAAGCTATGTACCGCGCCTGTTCGCGTCCATCGGCAAGCTTTGGAGCGCACAGGAGACGCTGAACGTCAGAAATGTCCGGCTCAGTCATGTGCAGTATTTTCTAGCGTTTCCGCTGGCGATGATCTTCGTCAATACGCAGGAGCACCTGTTCGTCAATCAAGCGGGTTTGTTCGGTCTGAGCGGCGGATCGGTCGCCTTTATCGGGTACTGCCTCGGCGCCGCTCTGTTGTTTGCGTTCGCTCATACCGGGAACCTGTCAAAACTGTCAAAAAGCGCTTCTGTTCTGGCGCTGATTGGGTTTGCTTTGTGGCTCGTTCTGCCTGGCGGCACGCTTGGGCACTTGTGCGCGTTTCTGTTCATGTTTGGCGCGGGCGGCTGCATGTCGAGCGGTACGTTCTCCTTTTGCTACATACAGAACAACGCTGAGCGGTTTTGGGGGAGCGCCGCCGTTGTGTTTTTTCAGGGTCTGGCTTTCGCGAACGCCGGAGGGGATTTCCTGCCCTCGGCTTTGATGAAAGCATTTCTGTTCGCTGTCGTCGCAGGCATGATCGTCTGCGCGTTCGCCTGCCGAACGGAGAGTTTTTACGAGGTGGAAAAAAGGCCGAGGAGCAAGATCGTTCCCGCCGTTTGGCTGATGTTCTTTCTGTTCATGGCCTATTTCTACATCGAGTTCATCATCAGTCCCTTTTCCGCATTTCAAGGCAGCGCAGCCCTGCTGTGGCGCGGCTTGTTCACGGCTGCCACGGTTTTCCTGTGCGTTCTTGTCCAAATACTGTTGAAACGCAGCCTTTGGACGCTGTGGAACCTGTCGTTTATCG